>NZ_AP027080.1:4181666-4792500 GCF_030295405.1 Mesoterricola silvestris
CGTACCTCTTCCAGAACCAGATGCTGGCGGCCCTCACGGGAACCCTCGCCGGCTATTGGGTCAACGGCCTGACCCCCATGGCCCTCGCCGAATTCATCCCCAAGGTGAACGCCGTGACCGCAGGCGACGTGCGGCGCATCGGCCGCACCTACTTCGCCGCCAAGGACCAGACCATCGTGGTGGTGGGGGACGAGGCCAAGGTGAAGGCCGAACTGGAACAGTTCGGCCCCGTGCGGATCCTGAAGAAGTAGGGGAACCCCTCCCCCCGGCTACCAGAGCCGGAAGGAGGGGATCTGCAGAGGCAGGCCCGATTCGCCGACGCGGTTCAGGCCGAGCTGGCTGAAATCGTCCAGCCCCCAGGCGAAGGCTTGGGTCGGGGTGAGGGCCAGGGAATGGTGGGCGCCGGCGCTGATGGCCGTGATCCCCGCCAGTCCCTGGACCTGCCCCGGGGACCTGCGCGGGGTCACGGTGCCGTCCCCCAGCTGGCCTTCGGCGTTGCGGCCCCAGGCCCAGACGGTGCCGTCGGTTCCCAGGGCCAGGCTGTGGGCGTCCCCGGAGGCGATGGCCCGCACGGGGCCCAGCCCCGGCACCTGGACGGGCGGGTACTGCCAGTGGGTCGTGCCATCCCCCAGTTCCCCGTTCCAGTTGCTGCCCCAGGCCCACAGGCTGCCGTCGGCCTTGAGGGCCAGGCAGTTGCCGTCGCCCGGGGCCAGGGCGACCACCTGGGAAAGCCCGGCCACCGGCACGGGGGTGAGATGCTCCGGGGTGCCGTCGAAGAAGTAGGAGCGGCCCCAGGTCCACGCGGTCCCGTCCGATTTCAGGGCGTAGCTGGCGTCCCCCGCCGCGGCCACCTGGGTGATCCCGGTGAGGCCGCTGACCTGCACCGGCACCTCGCGGGCAGTGTTGGCGCCGTCGCCCAGTTCGCCGTAGTAGCTCGTTCCCCAGGCCCAGACGGTGCCGTCGGCCTTCAGGGCGAGGTAGTGATGGTCCCCGGCGGCGATGCCCACGCTGCCCGCCAGCGTGTCCATGGCCGTCACCTGGTGGCCGGGATCGGGATTGAAGCCCAGCCTCCATACGCTGCCGTCCTCCCGGAGGATCAGGGTTCCCTTCGTGCGTCCGGAAACCGCCGTCACCTTGAGCGGGCTCTGGACCCGCACCGGCTGGGAGCGGTCCAGGCTGGTGCCGTCCCCCAATTCCGCGCCCAGGTTCCAGCCCCAGCCCCAGGCCGAGCCGTCCGCGCGCAGGGCCAGGGTCTTCTTCCCGGCCCCCTGGATGAGGGCCCAGGGTCCGAAGGCACTGGGCGCGGCCGTCATGCGGGCCACGGGAACCCCGTCCCCCAGCAGCCCGGCCTCGTTGTCGCCCCAGGCCCACAGGGTTCCGTCCTGGCCCAGGGCCAGGCTGTGCCTGTGGCCCGCGGCCACGGCCACGCACGCGGGGAGGCCCGCCATGGCGCTCAGGGGGATGACGCTTCCCTGCCCCGCCTGCACCGCGCACTGGCTCTGGGAATTATCGCCCGCGACCCAGACGCTGCCGTCCCCCTTGGCGAACACCGTGTGGCCGAACCCCCCGGCCAGGGAGGTGACCCCCTGGAGGCCGGCGAAGGGCGCGGGGACCGTTCCGGCAAAGGCCCCGCCATCCCCGAACTTGCCCGAGATCCCGTAGCCCCAGACCCAGACCGTGCCATCGGACTTCAGGGCCATGCTCCCGAAGGGGTCGATGCCCGCCACCGCCACCACGCCGCCCAGGCCCGGCACCTGGGCCGGGGCGCTGCGGGAGGTGGAGGTGCCGTCCCCCAGTTCGCCGTAGACATTGGAGCCCCAGGCCCAGACGGTGCCGTCGGCCTTCAGGGCGAGGCCGTGGTAGCTGCCCGCAGAAACGGCGACCACGCCCGAGAGCCCCGGCACCTGCACCGGGGCGAGCTGGGGGGCCTGGGCGCCGCTCCCCACCTCGCCGTAGAAGTTCGCCCCCCAGGACCAGACGGTGCCGTCGGATCGCAGGGCCAGGCTGAAATCCCCGCCCCCGGCCACATCCACCACGCCGGTGAGGCCGGGCACCTGGAACGGGGCGGCATGGGTATCGAAGCTGGCCGATCCCAGGTAGTCCACCCCCCAGGCCCAGACCGTGCCGTCGGCCTTCAGCGCCAGGAGGTGCCGGGCCCCCGCGGCGATCCCGGCGACGCCGGAGAGCCCGGGCACCATCGCGGGAAGCTCGTGGTTGAGGGCGGTGCCGTCCCCGAGCTGACCCTGGTCGTTCCGGCCCCACGTCCAGACCGTTCCATCGGATTTCACCACGGCGGCGTGGTGTTCGCCGGTGGCCAGCCGGTTCAGGGACTGGATGGCGACCTTCGCCGAAACCGCGTCCCCGGCCGCATTGGTCACGGTCAAGGTGAACAGGGACGTGGCGGCCAGGGGCCCGCTGGGGACGTCCACCCCGCTGAGCACCGGTCCCAGACCGTGATCGAGGACGCCCTCCCCGCCGGTGAAGACGGCGGTCAGCATCGCGCTCTGGCCGAGGCCCACCCTGGGCATCGAGCTGGTGAAGGCCGCGATGGCGGGCGCCGCCACGACGGTCACCGTCGTCGCGGCCGAGACGCTGTCCCCCGCCGCGTTGGTGACCGTGAGCCGGAAGGTGGTCGTTCCGGCCAGGGGCCCCGTGGCCACGGCGCCGCCGCTGGCGAGCCCGCCGAGGCCTTCGCTCACCAGGCCCGTGCCTCCCGTGTAGGAGCCCGTCAGCGTCGTGGCGCCGCCCGCGGTGAGGAGGGTCTTGAGGGCCGAGAAGCCGGTGATGACCGGAGCGGCCACGACGGTCACCGTGGTCTGGGCGGTGGCGCTGTCCCCCACCTCGTTGGTGACGGTGAGGGTGAAGGTGGCGGTCCCGGCCAGGGGCGCGGTGGTGACGGGAACGCCGGTGGCGACGCTGCCCAGGCCGGCGCTGACGGTGCCGGCGCCCCCGGTGAAGACCCCCGTCAGGGTGGCGCTGGCGCCCTCCGTGAGGATGCCCTTGGCGGCCGTGAAGCTGGTGATGACCGGGGCGGCCACGGTCTTCACCTGGATCTGCCGGGTCCGGGTGCCCCCGGGACCGCTGACCGTGAGGGTGAAGGTGGTGTCCTCGGCCAGGTTCCCGGTGGAGACCGCCACGCCGCTGCGGACCGCGCCCACGCCGTGGTCCACGCTGCCTTCGCCGTCGCTGAAGACCGCCGTGAGGGTGGTGGCCGTGCCGGCCGTGACCAGGGACCTGGCGGCGGCGAGGCTGCTGATGGTGGGCACCGGTGGATTGGATCCGGACGAACATGCCGAGCTGAGCGCCAGGCAGAACAGGGCCACCAGCAGAACCCAGAGGGAAGGCCGGCCCAGCCAGCCACCGGCCCGATCCCGCCCAGACCCTAGCACTCCCTTTGGCCCGCTGTTCCGAGTCCCGGCAACCATGGTCATCCCCCGATTGAAATATTTATTACTAGAATAGTTTGTCCCCCAGCCGGTGCAACCCATGGATCCCGCGGCGCCTGGCCAATTGCCGCAAATACTGCGGCGATTACCTTGCCGATGCGGCGATTGGAACCTACAATCTCCGCATGAACGGCGGTGATTCTTCCTTCATCTGGCAATCCGGCGATTGGCCGCACTGGCGCTACGACCTGGCGGCCCTGGCGGAACCCCTGGCCAAGGCCAGCCGGGCCCAGGGGATTCTCATGGGGCGCCTGGCGGAATCGGGATCGGGGGACCGGGACCGGGCCAGCCTCGCCTCCCTTTCCGAGGATGTCCTGAAGACCAGCGAAATCGAGGGAGAGATCCTGGATGCCCATTCGGTCCGTTCCTCCATCGCCCGCCGCCTGGGTCTTGACATCGGCGCGCTCGCACCGGTGGATCGATTTGCCGAAGGCGTCGTGGAGATGGTGCTTGACGCAGGGTCCAACAGCCAGGCCCCCCTCACCCCGGAGCGATTATGGGGCTGGCATTCCGCCCTGTTCCCCACCGGGTACTCTGGCCTTTCCAGGCTCCGGGCGGGCGCCTGGCGCGATGACGCCAAAGGCCCCATGCAGGTCGTATCCGGCCTCCTGGGCCGGGAACGCATCCATTTCGAGGCCCCCCCCGCGGCGCGGCTGGAAGCGGAAATGACGCGATTCCTCCACTGGGTCAACAGCCCGCCCCTTGAACCCTCCCTGGTTCGAGCAGGGCTTGGCCACCTCTGGTTCGTGACCTTGCACCCCTTCGAGGACGGCAATGGCCGGATCGCCCGCGCCATCGGCGACCTGCTCCTGGCGAGGGCGGACGGGTGCCCGCAGCGCTTCTACAGCCTTTCGGCGCAGATCCACCGGGAACGAAGGTCCTATTACGCCATCCTCGAACAGACCCAGCGGGGGTCCCTGGATGTGACGGCCTGGCTCGCATGGTTCCTGGAGGCCCTCCTGCGGGCCGCGACCCAAGCCCACGCCAACCTGGACGCCATCCTGGCCCGGGGGCGTTTCTGGCGGCGCTGGGCCTCCCTTCCCCTGAACGACCGGCAGTCCAAAATGCTCAACAAGCTGCTGGACGGCTTCGAAGGCCATCTGACCACCCGCAAGTGGGCCTCCATCGCCAGGTGCTCCCAGGACACGGCCCTGAGGGACATCAGCGACCTGGTGGCGAGAGGGGTGCTTCGCAAGGAGGAGGCCGGTGGGCGAAGTACCAGGTACGAGCTCACCTGATCCAGATCCACCTCGAGGAGAATGAAGCAGAGGTTTCCCATGACGGTTGATTTCTACCCAACCTATAAGTCCGGTCGCCTGCATCCGGAATGTGAGGCGCTCCTTGCCCAGATCGCCCAGGGGGGCGGGCTTCCGGTGCACGCGATGAGCCCTTCCGAGGCGCGAAGGGGGTTCCTGCCTCCGGAGTGGCTCGAACCACCTCGCGAGGAGATCGCCATCCGCAAGACGACCGCGGGAGCCGTCCCCATCCGCATCTACACCCCGCATGGAGCCGGGCTGAAACCCGTTCTGGTCTTCTTCCACGGCGGCGGGTTCGTCGCTGGCAATCTGGATGAATTCGACTCCTTTTGCACCCTCCTTGCGGAAGGGGCCCGGTGCATCGTCGTGGCCGTCGACTATCGCCTGGCCCCGGAATCCCCGTTTCCGGCCGCCGTGGAGGATGCCTGGGCGGCGACGCGATGGGTTGCTTCCCATGCCGTCACCTTTGGCGGGGATGCTTCGCGCTTGGCCGTCGCGGGGGACAGTGCGGGAGCCAATCTGGCCGCGGTCGTCTCGATGCGCGCACGGGAAGACGGCGGCCCTGGGATCCTCCATCAAGTCCTCATCTGCCCGTGGGTTGATTTGTCCCCGGGCAGCGAGGCGACGGAATCCTTCCGCCATTTTGGCGAAGGCCTTTGGCTGTCCACGAAGGGGATCGAATGGTACCGGCATCACTATCTGACCGACCCGGCGCAGGCGGGGGATCCCCTGGCATCCCCGCTGCTTGCCGGAACCTTTGAGAACCTGCCACCCGCCCTGGTCCTGACGGCCGAATTCGATGTGCTTGCCGACCAGGGCCGTGCCTACGCCCAACGCCTGGAGGCCGCGGGCGTCCCGGTGACCTTCAGATGCTTTCCCGGGATGCTCCACGATTTCGTCGTTTTCCCCAAACGGATCACCCCCGCCTGGGCAGCCCTGAACCAGATCACCTCGTGCCTGAAGGATGCCTTCGCCGGTCACGCGGCGGCAGGACCCGGGTAGCCTCCCGGCGGGCAAGGCCCCCCCACGCGCCAGGAGCTAATCCTCTTTGCGGCAGGAATGCCTCCAGGTCCACCCGATACGAAGCCGCTCTCGCTTGCCCGGACGGCTAAACGTTCAGCATCCCAGGAGAAGTCGGGCCATTCTGGGCTCGAATTGGCTCACTGGATTATTATTCTTATGGATTTTTTTGAGCCATTTCTTTTCCGGAATCGCCTCACCCCCAGACCTTCGACGCTTTCCCGGAAAGGGCCATGGCCCAGTTACGGCCGGTCCGTTCCCGCCCTCCACGCCAGCACCCTTTCCCCCGCCGGGACGGCCCCGATCGAACCCCGGCGTTCGCGGGTCAGCACCAGGGCCTCGGGCCACACGGCCTCGGGGGCTTCGATGAGCAGGCGTCCATGGCCCGTGGGGCCGGGTCGGAGATCCCCCAGGGCCTTCCAGGCGCCGGCGCTGAGGCGCCAGAGACGGTAGGTTTCGCCGTCGGATGGCCTGGGCAGGTTCGAAAGCGTGAAGACGATGAGGGCGCCCCCCCGCTCAGCGCGGTAGGTGGCGTGGGATCCTTGCTCGATCTCGCCCTGGAAGGCCAGGGGTTCCAGGCGCAGGGCTTCCATGTGGCTGCTGGTGAGCATGGCGAGGGCGCGCTCGTCCAGGGCCAGGCTGGACTGGCGGCGGTGCCACGCATAGGCGCCAAGGCCGACCCCCGCCACCAGGAGCGCCACCAGCGCCGCGAGGGGGGCGTTCAGTTTTTCCAGGGCCAGCCGGATGCGCCCCTTGGCGGTGCCCAGAGGCACGTCGAGGAAGGCCGCGATTTCTTCGTGGGTGAGGTCCTGGAAGTAGGCCAGGCGCAGCGCACGGCCCTGTTCGGGGGGAAGGGCGGCCAGGGCCCTGCGAATGACCGATTTCTGGTACTGGGCCCAGACCTGCTCTTCAGGGCCGGAATCCTGGGCGGAGGCGTCCACCAGGGAGGCTTCGGAATTCGCGTCGATGGAAGGGCGCCTTCCCCGCTCCCGCAGTTCGTTGATCACCCGGCGGTGGGCGATCTGAAGGATCCAGGACCGGAAGGTGCCCCGGTCCGGATCGAAGGTGGCGGCCTTTTGCCAGACACGCAGGAAAACATCCTGGGTGATTTCCTCGGCGGCGGCGGCGTCGAGGCTCCGGCAGGCGATGTGGAAGACCAGGGGAGCCAGGCGCCGGTGCAAGGCCTGGAGGGCTTCCTGGTCACCGGAAGCCACGTCGGCCATGACCTGTTCGTCGGTCATCGCCTCCCAGCGGTCCCCGCCTCCGGCGGGGATCATGACGGGGCCCCGTCCGCGGGGGGATCCGGGAAGACCATGCGCCCCCCCCAATGGCCCGCGGCCCCCCAGAGCCCCAGCCACAGAAGGGACAGCCCCAGGGCGGCGCCCAGAACCTTCCCCCGGGCCCCCTGGAGGGCCAGGGCGCATCCCGCGCCCACCGGAAGGCCCGCGAGGGCCAGTAGCTGGTGGCTCCGCAGCAGCGCCTTGAAGGAAGGTCCGGGACGCAGGGGTCGGGCCAGCCATTCCCCCGGCCGGAGGCCTCCCAAATGCCGCGCAAAGAGGAAACCGCTCATGATCGCTCCGAGGCCCCCCAGAAGCCCCAGCGTGGCGAGAAAACGAGCCGCGCGCAACCACCCCTCCCGATCCGGCCCCGCCCGCAGGGCCCGCGCAAGAAGCACCGGGAGGAACAGCACGGCGCCGATGGGCGCGTGGACCAGGGCCGGATGGGCCTTGCCGAGGAGGAGCGGAAAGCTAGAAACGCACATGGGGATCCACCACCCTGCCGAGGTCCACGACGAGGGGGCCCCCGGGGCCTTGTTCGGACACGTGGAAATGCTTAAGGGGCAATCGGGCCGGGCCCTGGAGGACGTTCCCCTGGAGATCGTACTCGCTGTCGTGGCAGGGGCAGCCGAAGCTCCGGCCCTCCTCCAGCAGGACGCTGCAGCCGTTGTGGGTGCAGATGGAGGAGACCGCGTAGATGCCGCCCCCATCGGCGATGAGGTAGAACCCGCCCTGCTTGCGGAAATCCTTGATCCCGCCCTTCCCGAGGCTGGCGCGGGTTTCCGGCGTTACCCGCCTGGGATCCTGGGGGGCGGGGGCCTCGGCCCCCAGGGAAAGGGGCGCCAGCGCCACGGCGGCGCAGGCGAGGATGCAGAAGGAGCGCCGGCCGGGGGAAGCCGGTTCGGGGGAAGCCTTGGGCATGGTCCGGACTCCGATCATCAAGGGTGGGGAACGGGGATTTCCTGGATGCGTTCCTGCACGTCGGCGGCCGTGAAGGGCCCGGCCTTCCGGGAGCGCAGGTCCACCTCCCGCAGGCCGAGTCCCTGGTAGGGCAGGTCGGGATTCCAGGGGAGGGGCGCGCGTTTGGGCACCGACCCCGGGGCCGGCAGGGGGAAGATGAGCGACTTGGCGGCGTGGTGCGCGATGGCCCCGGTCATGTGGTGGTTCTCCTGGTGAATGTGCCCGTAGAAGACCGTCACGTGGGGATGGGTGGCCAGGAGCCCGATGGCCTTCTCCCCATCGGCGGTGGTCCAATCCCAGTCCTCGTACAGATTGAAGAGGGGCCGGTGGGCGAAGACCACGATGGGCGTCTCCTTCCCCTGCCCTTCCAGGTCCTTCGCCAGCCAATCCAGCTGGGCGGGTCCCAGGACGCCGCCGGGCTCGGAGACGTTGTCCAGGGCGATGAAGTGGATGCCTTTGTGGTCGAAGGCGTAGGTGGGCTCGCCGAAGAACTCCCGGTAGGCCTCGCCCCTGTCCAGGGACGCGTCGTGCTCCCCGGGGATGAAGCGCACCTCCCGCGCCCTGAGCTTCGAGACGATCTCCTTGAACCGGGCCATGCGGCCCCTGCGTTCCTTGGGATCGTCCGTGGTGTGGGTGAGATCCCCGGTGAAGATCACGAAATCAGGCTGCCTGGCCAGGGCGTTCACCGCGTCCACCGCCTTTTCCAGGGTGCCCGCCGCGTCGGGGTTGACCTTGGGCCCGCTGAACCCCCAGTGCGTGTCCGAAAGCTGGACGAAGGCGTAGTCGCTCCCCCTGCCTCCGGCGGCGGAGGCCGAGGCCCCGCCCGCAAACCCCTTGATGCCCGAGGCAAAGGCGAGGCCTCCGAACCCGAGCAGTTTGATGAAATCCATTCGATCCATTCCCGTGGTCATCCCGCCTCCCGCTGAGCCTTCAGGGAGGAATACACCGGGATCGGGGGGTTGGATCAGGGGAGGCCGAAGGTATTTGGCGACAGGCTCCCCTTCCGGACTCCACCCCTTGGGTCCGCACATGAAGCGATCCCAACATTTCGGCGAGTACCCGATTTGGGGGACGACCCTTGAGACCCATGGCAACCCAACGATCCGGGTTGACTGACTAGCCAATCAGCTATAACGTGTTCCCCAGGAACGTGTGAGGGCCATGGCCAGACCGAAAAGCGAGGACAAGCGCAGCGCCATCCTGGCGGCGGCCACCCGGGTCATCGCCGCCCAGGGGCTGGGGGCGCCGACGGCCGCCATCGCCAAGGCGGCGGGGATCTCCAACGGGTCCCTGTTCACCTATTTCGAGACGAAGCACGCACTGCTCGACCAGCTCTACCTGGACCTCAAGGTCGAAATGGCTTCCATGGCGATGGCGGATCTTCCCTCCGGCAGCGAGCCCCGGACCCAGGTGCTGCACCTGTGGACCCGCTGGCTGGCGTGGGCGAAAGCCTGCCCCGAGAAGCGCCGGGCGCTCGCGCACCTCTGCGTGTCGGACGCCATCACGCCCGCCAGCCGCCAGATCATCGCGGCGTCCTTCGCCAACGTGCTGGACCTGCTGGAGGGGATCCGCGCGGCCGGTCCCATGCGCGAGGTCCCCCTGGCCTTCGTCCTATCCCTTATGAACGCGCTGGCGGACGCCACCCTCGACTTCGCGATCCAGGACCCGGACGGTGCCGACGCGCACGGCAGGGCGGCCTTCGAGGCCTTCTGGCGGATGCTCGCCTGATTTTTTTTCGCGTAATTCATGACTGACTAGACACCCACTCATTCCGGATTTCCCGAAGAAGGAACCTTGACCATGGCCGACCCCGCACCTCCCCCGAACGCTCCAAAGGCATGCCTGTTCCACCTGGGTCGCCATGGCGGGTCCCCCCTCGCGTTCCGCGTCCTGGACAGCATGGACGCCCCCGCGGGATCCGCCTGGGACGCCCTGGTGGCGTCGGCGAGCCCCTTCCTCCAGCGCCCCTATCTCCGGGCCGTGGAGGGCGGGTTGCCGCCGGGGGAGGCCATGCGCTACGCCACCTTCCATGAGGGCGGACGCCTGGTGGGGGTGGCCTGCTTCCAGCGGACCCGCTTCCAGGGGAGGCCGCTGGGGGAGCGGTTCCAGGGGGGCCCCGTGCTGTCCTTCCTGGCCCGCAACCTTCGCCTTGCGGCGCGGCCCCTGGACTTCCAGGTGCTCGTCTGCGGCAACCCCATGGCGGCCGGCGAACACGGCTTCCACTTCGACCCGGCCATCGAACCCCGCCGGGCCGTGGAGGCCCTCCTGGCGGCGCTGGACGTGGCGCGGCGCGAGCTCGAAGGAACCGGGGCCATCGACGGCGTCCTCATCAAGGACCTGGACGCGGCGTCCCATCCCTATGGCGAGAGCCTGGACCGGCACGCCTTCGCCGGGCTGCGACCGGAGCCCGCCATGGCGCTGCGCCTGGATCCGTCCTGGGATAGCTTCGAGGCCTACCTGGGTTGCCTGGCCTCGAAGTACCGGGTGAAGGCCCGGCGCGCCTATGCCAAGTCCCAGGCCCTGCGGGCGCGGGATCTCGGCCCCGAGGACCTTCTCCGCTTCCAGGACCGCTGGATGGAGCTGTTCGACGCGGTGCACCGGCGGGCCGAGAACCGCCTCGGCCGGCCCACCTTCGCCACCTTCCTGAACCTGCGCCGGACCCTGGGGCCGGAATTCATCCTCCGCGGCTACTTCCAGGAGGACGCGCTGGTGGGCTTCCTCACGGGCTTCGTGTGGGAGGGCGTCCTGGAAGCCCACCTCGTGGGCCTGGACTACGCCCTGAACCAGGAGCTGTCCATCTACCCGCGCCTGCTCTGCGACTACCTGGACCTCGCCATCGCCCGGGGCTGCCGGGAGCTCCACTACGGCCGCACCGCCAGCGAGATCAAGAGCACCCTCGGCGCCGAGCCCATTGAGCAGGTCTGCTACCTGCGCCACCGGGACTGCCTTCCGAACCAGGCCGCCCGGCTCATCGCGCCCCGCCTGCGGCCGGAAACCGGCCCCTTGCGCAGGCCCTTCACCCAGGCGTGGTACGGACTGCACGCGCAGCCCGCCCTCGGCTGAATCCGTTCCCAAACCTTCACCCTGGAATTGAAATGCTCAAACAATTCGTGATCTTCCTCTCGGTGCTGCTCCTGGTGCTGGGCTGCGCCGGAACCTATCTGTCGGAACGTTCCATGGCCCTGTGGCCGGCCCTGGCGGCCCATGCGGCCGCCGTGCGCCTCACCGTCGCGTCCCTGCTGGCGGGCATGGTGGTGATAACGCTCCTGCAGCGGGTCCCGATCCTGGGCCATCGCCTGGGCGCCCTGCTCTGGCTGAGCCACGCCTGTTTCGGCCTGGTCTCCACGTTCCTGGTGTACCTTGCGGCGGCGGACCTGGTCCAGGCCCTGGTGCGCCTGGCCACGGGAAGGCACGTGGGCCCCTGGGCCCTGGGCGTGGCCGTGGCGGCCGCCCTGGCCACATCCCTGCTGGGCCTGGCCACGGCCCTGCGCCCCGTGCGCACCCGCACGGTGGAGATCCCCATCCCGGACCTGCCGGCGGCCCTGGACGGCTTCCGCATCGTCCAGATCTCGGACCTGCACCTCAGTCCCACGACGCCCTGGTACCAGGTGGACCACCTGGTGAAGGCCGCCAACGCGCTCCGGCCCGACCTCCTGGCGGTCACCGGGGACCTGGTGGACGCCGAGGCGGATGGGGTGCGGCCCAAGGCGGAACGCCTGGGAGCCATCCGCGCGCGCCACGGCGCCGCCTTCGTCACCGGCAACCATGAGTACTATTCCGGGCTCGGGCGCTGGCTGCAGGTGATCCGGGGCATGGGCTGGCGGATCCTGGACAACGGCCACGCGGTGCTGGAGCATGACGGCGCCCGGCTCGCCGTGGCCGGCATGCCCGATCCCACCGCCGCCCAAACCGGGAAGGGGCCGGACTTGGCCCAGGCCCTGGCCGGCATCCCGGCGGAGGCGGTGCCCATCCTGCTCTTCCATCCGCCCACCGGCACCCGTGCCGCGGCGGCCGCCGGCGTGCGCCTGCAGCTCTCGGGGCACACCCACGGCGGGCAGTACTTCCCTTGGAGCCTCCTGGTTCCATCCCTGTACCGGCACGGCAAGGGGCTTTCCAGGGAGGGCGGCATGTGGGTCTACACCAGCGTGGGAACGGGCGTATGGGGTCCGCCCAACCGCTTCCTGGTGCCGCAGGAACTGACCTTGCTGGTGCTGCGGTCCTCTGCCATCAGATAGTCATCCCATGAAGACTAGGGTCTGGCCTTTCAGCCTGGAACGGCCTGTGTTCGAAGGCTGATCCCCTTCATCCTGTTCATCTGATTTCATCCCTGTTCCCGCAGGGCCAGCGTTGAGATGGGGCGGCGCGCAGTGGGTCAGCATGCGCCGACCCATCCCAGCTCCGGCCCTGCGGGAACAGGGATGAATCGGATGCAAGGGATGAAGGGGATGAACATGCCTCCAAGGTAGGTGGCAAATGGTCATGAACCCATGTATTCCGGCAACCCCGGTCACGGGGACCCCTTGCCCGACACACCTCAGCGGAGGTCCTCCTTGGTCAGGTCCATAAGGGATTTCCGGCGCCCGATGCGGGTGTGCAGCTTGTCCAGGAAGGCCCGGTCATGGCAGGCGCCGCAGGAGGCGGCCATGTTCTTCCGGGCCACGCGGGAAGCGGAGTTGCCGCGGTCCACGATATCGTGGGCCTTGCCGTGGCAGGTGGTGCAACCGGGGGCATGCTCCACCCCCTTGGCCTTGGCCGACCCGTGCACGCTCATGCGGAATTCCATGTCCTCGTGCTTGTGGCATCGCGCGCAGGAGACGGGGGGAAGGTGTTCCCCGTGGGGGATCGCCTTCACGGCCGTATGGCAGTCGGTGCACACCAGCCCGCCATGGCTCTTGGTGCGGAACGTCTCAAGACTCACCTGGTCATGGCACTGGACGCACTCGGAGGGGGGCGGAGGCGCTCCGGCGAGGGAGCCAGCCAGGACCGGGACGAGGAGGAGGGCGAGGAACCGGCTCATGGAAGCTCCCGAGGGGTGGCGCGCCCCTATCTTCATACGGGCGACCAAACATGGCTAGTCGAAGCGACGGCGGGCCGCTTCGGGTTCAGGGATTAAACGCGAACTAGGAGCCATTTCCGTTCCTTGACCGTCACAGACGGCGAGGATGCAGCCTGCGGACTTGAGCCCGATGGAGGCCTGCATCCTCCCCCGGGAACTTTCAGGGCCTTTGCGGGACAAAGGAACACCGGCTTAGTTCCGTTCCTGTTCCTGGAGCTTCGCAAGGTCATAGGCAAGGTCGGAAAACCGGATCGTGGCCGTGGCGGAGTAGACGAGATCCATTGCGCGCGCCAGTGAGGTTTCGCTTCCTTCGACTGAATTGAGGCCCATGACGACGCCATCCTTGTACCGGGTGCAGAAGACATGGCGAGGCAGGCCCCTGGTGGGAGTCTTCTCCGGGGTGAGGTCCCAATACAGGATCGGCGTCCCATCCGCCAACGTCCCGGCCCAGGACCGCAGCTGGCAAGGGACACCGGTGGTTTCCTCCAAATACCGGAATTCCCAGTCCCGATGGGCCAGGAGAACACGTTCCGGGCTCTGCGATGCATGATCAGGGCAGAACTCGTCCGCATCCGCGCACACAAGTTGAAGGAACGCACCGTCGGCCTTGAAGGCCAAATGGGAGGAGCCGGTGAACCCTTCGAAGGTCCTTCCCTCGACCAGGATCTTGAAATAGGGCTTGGATCGGTTCCAATAGATCGCCATGCCGCCGTTCACGTACATGGCCGCCACATCGCCCTCGAGTTTTCCCCCCGGTTTCTGTTTCTCCAAGAGGTGCGTATAGACCGTAACGACGCCGTTCTCCTTCCCCTTTGGCGGTTCAGGCAGCTGGACGGGGACGGGAACGATCCTGGGCTCCAGGGCCACGGTGGCCACCCATTTCTCGAAGTCCTCCCGCACCTTTTCGAAGACGGTATCGGTGGAATCACAAAGCAGGTCCAGACCGATCCGGCCC
Source organism: Mesoterricola silvestris (assembly GCF_030295405.1). Classification (GTDB taxonomy): domain Bacteria; phylum Acidobacteriota; class Holophagae; order Holophagales; family Holophagaceae; genus Mesoterricola; species Mesoterricola silvestris. The sequence continues at coordinate 4,195,637 of NZ_AP027080.1, forward strand.
CGGACCACGAAAGCACGCCGGAGGATGTGGGTATAGCCCCCATAGTCCGCGGTGCCCGTGACGAAGAGCCTCCCGTCCCGGGTCTCCCTCCTGGGGTCCTTCATGGGCATTTGGCGCAGCAGGTAGGCCGAGAAGTCGTCCAGGCTCATGCCGTCAGGCGCTGGAAGCCTCCAGGCCGTGATGGCCATTACCGGCTGGACGTTGACTCCCCGGGCGTCCTGGATGCCCTTATGCCGCAAGGTCACGTTGAGCCTGTCGGAGTTCGGCGCCATTCCCAGGTCCATGGGAAACCAAGTCAGGGGGTCCGGATTTTCGTAGACGGCCTCCAGCGTGCCGTCGGGAAAGCCTTGGCGCCCCTTGGCAGGTGGTGCTGCCATGAGCCCCAGGGCCACCAGGGGACAGAGGACGAAGAAAGCCAGTGAAGGCATGGCGGGCACCCTGCGGATCGTCTAGACCGAATGGCCCAGTGTGCCATGAAGGAAAAGATGGCCGGGACAGGGACCATCATTTGTCCGTCCGAGGCCGGAATTTGGCTCAATCGAGGGGGAAATCTGGCCAGGCGGAGGCCCTGAAGGAACCATAATTACAGGGGGACGAGATGAACAATGACCCTCATGGTTTCAGAAAGGGTGTTTGCCAGTTGAGACTGGAGTTGAACTTCAATTTTCTTTGAAGATTGCTTGTAGGCTAAGGTCACAACATATTTATTGGTCAGGAGCTTCCCATCCTTCCCGGATTTGATCCTCCATTTCAGAATATCGAATGGATCCTCAACGGAATGGATGAGTGAATCCGGTGTTCCATTTTCAAAAGAAACTACGGATTGTTCGCCAGACGAGTTGATTTTAATCTCCACCCACGTATCGTCTCCGACAATGAAGGTACGGGCGTCCGGGTTGATACCGGTTTTCGTCACGGTTTTAACGTGAACAGGTTGACATGAAATAAGTGCAGCAGCACAAGAGCAAAGTGCAAGTTTACAAGCAAGGTTCATGGGGTTGCTCCTTGGTTTGCGGGTTTCTTGTAAATGCCAAACAGGGCGTGCTGTGTAGGTTGAAATTACATCAGGCTTGCGTACGAAGGGGATGGGGTCCTGGCGCAGCAGGTTGAGTACGAGTATGACGCAGGATGGCGCTGCATTCCGGGCCATGACCTTTGCGGGTGCGATTGGTGTCCTCTTTGAACGTGACGTCGAGGACCCAATGCAGCCGGTTCTCGATGGCCCAGTGGGCCCTGACGCCCTGGCAATGGCATCCACGAGGGGCCGTACGGGCATAGGTTCTGGTTCGCCCTCCATGCCCATCAACGGGAATACCTTGCCGCCCACTCCGAAAACGCCATTGCCCTCGCTTGTGGCACCCCCACGGAATTCCTGCTCGTGCCTCAGGCTGCTATTGAATCCATGATTCCGACACTCAGCCATTCCGCTGCCGATGATAGGGACTACTGGCATCTGGTGGTACTCAATGCTGGACCTGGGGACTGCAAGCTCACCCCTCTCCAGGGCAATTCCCCTCTGGACCTCGGCCCATATCCGGTCCAAAGCCTGTAGGGGATTCACGGTCGGTATGGTTCTACCATGGCTTGTCTCCGGACGATGCCTGGGTGCTCCATGAAGTTGGGAAGAATTCGCATTCCCCATTTACCTGGGCCTGCTTCCCCGTACAATTCCGATTACCCGCTATCAGGCTGAACCGCGACCTGGGCCTGTTCGCGGTGATCGGGAGCTGGTGCGTGGCCTTTCAATGGAATAACGGACTCTGCCCCTCGGCCGTGGAGGCCATCGGGCAGACCCCGCTGGTTGAACTCTCGCGCCTGGTGGCCCATGCGGGACTGTCGGGCCGGATTCTGGCCAAGGTGGAATATTTGAATCCCGGGTTATCGAAAAAGGACCGGGTCGCCCGGCAGATGATCGAAGATGCGGAAGGACAGGGACTCCTCAGGCCCAGGCAGACCGTGGTGGAGCTGACCAGCGGCAACACCGGAACGGGCCTCGCCATTCTTTGCGCGGTCAAAGGCTACCACTTCGTGGCGGTCATGTCGGCTGGCAACTCCGTGGAGCGGGTTCGGATGATGGCAGCCCTGGGAGCCGAAGTCATCCTGGTGGACCAGGCGAAACCCGCCCGGGCGGGGGAGGTCTCCGGGGCCGATCTGCGCCTGGTGGAGCAGGAGGCGCACCGGATCACCCTGGAGCGTGGAGCCTTCCGGGCGGACCAATTCCTTCTTGAAGGAAATTTCCGGGCCCACTACCTCCACACCGGGCCGGAGATCCTCGCCCAGGCCGGGTGTGTCATCGATGGGTTCTGTGATTTCGTGGGCTCGGGTGGGAGCTTTGCGGGATGCTCTGCCGCCTTCAAGGAGCGCAACCCGGCCACCTTCTGTTGCCTCGTGGAACCAGAGCGAGCCGCCATCCTGGCCGGCCAGCCGGTGACCCGACCCCAACACCCCATCCAGGGTGGCGGCTACAGCATGGCCCGTCTGGCCGCCCTCCAGGCCCACCCTCCGGACGCCTACCTCCAAGTCAGTGGCCAGGAAGCTGCCCGAGCCGCGCAAGACCTGGCGCGGCTCGAAGGGCTCTTCGCCGGCTATTCTTCGGGGGCCAACCTCGCGGCAGCCAAGGAAATGCTGGCGACAACCCACCCGGGCGCCACCCTTGTCGTGTTGCTCAATGATTCCGGATTGAAGTACCTCAGCACTGACCTCTGGCCAACTCGGCTCGGGTGTGAAACCTTTTTCCTGGATTCTCCATCCATCTGAGAAGCCACGAAACCGGCCCCGTTGCGGTCCCTCCATGATCACGGAAGGGGACCCAGGGGGTGGTTTTGCTGGGTGGGGGGGACCTCAAAATGACCATGCCATCATGGGGAACGGAAGGTGCCCCTTTCCACCCTGTTGCTGGCAGGCTGGGCCGCTTTGCTGATGCGAATAGCTACCAGCATCCGTCATGCTCCTGCTTTGCATCCAGTGCCTGAGTGCCGTGGGCTACCGGCATTACCCCTACGGCTTTCCTGACCTCACGGCCTCGGCCGTGGTGCTGGCGGTTCACTCCAGGTTCCGGAACAGCCTGGTCAGCATCGCCCTGGGAACGCTGGTTTACGGCCTCATGGTGCAATGGTCTCCGTTCGGGCATTGTATTCAGAACATTCCTAAGGAGCACGATCAGTCCACCGGTATGGTGGCTAGGTCGTGCTCTCCTGGGGTTCGTTTCCAGCCTTTCATCCACCAGCGAAGTCATCATTTCTGATGAATTTGCCTGGACCTTCGCCGTTACCACCGTCGCATAAGAAACATCCCCCTGGGCGGGGACCCGCAACATCGTTGGATTGGAGAAGCGGCTCCGGGCCCCAACGACAAGAGCATCCGTCGGTCCGGAGCCGCTTCTCCAATCCAACGAACCGGCGGCGCGACCGAGGGGCCTGAACGCCTAAAAATCGAATTGGTGGAGGTGGCGGGAATTGAACCCGCGTCCAAGAAGCGAGACATGGAGGGTCGTTACAGGCTTGGTCCGGATCGCGTGACCTCTGCGGGGAACCGGACGACCCCGATCGAGGACCTGCCTCCTTATCTCGGCTGCCGTCAGGGGGCGTCGCGGCAGCCTATCCTGTCCCGCCGTTCGGCAGACCGAAGTCACCCGTTGGGCAGTTTAACGAGCCCGCTACCAGGAGATGACGGGGACTCGCTCGTCCGCCGGTTAGGCGGCGAGGGCCAATTCAAAGTTGTCGTTGGCGTTTTTGTTTTTTATCGGCTTGATGAGGGGGCCAACCGATAAACCCCCGCCTGCGCCTCTCACCTCTGCGGCAACCTGTCGAAACCAGTCACCCCCGGGTGGTGCGTCCCCGTCGCCTCGCCCCTCGAGGTCCGGCAGCCGGGGTCCTGAGTATGAGACCTCCGCCGGGGGACCACAAGCGGCTAACATGGTTCTTTGGAGCCAACCCTTGAACGGACATTCCGGGAACGTATTCGTCCTCTCCGCACCCTCGGGAACCGGGAAATCCACCTTGGCCAAGCGGCTGGTAAAGGACGTCCCTGATCTTGATTTTTCCATATCCTTCACCACCCGGGCCCCGCGGGCCGGGGAAACGGACGGCAAGGACTATTTCTTCGTGGACGACGCCACCTTCGACCGCATGATCCGCACCGGCGGCCTGGTGGAGTGGGTGGAGGTGTACGGGCATAAGTATGGCACTGGCAAGGAATGGGTTTCCGCCCACCTGGCGGCCGGCAAGGACATCCTCCTGGACATCGAGACCCAGGGGGCCCGGAACGTCCACGGGACCCTTCCGGACGCGGTGATGATCTTCCTCATCCCCCCCTCGGCGGAGGAACTGTCCAACCGGCTGAGGAGCCGCGGGCGGGATCCCGAAGCGGAGATCCAGGTGAGGCTGGATTATGCAAAGCATGAACTGTGCGAGTACCCGGCATATGACTATCTTGTAGTGAACGACACGCTGGACCGGGCCTACCGGGATCTGGAATCCATCGTGCTCGCCACCCGCCTCCGGCGGGAGCGGATGGGCGATACGGCGCAACGGATACTTGAAGGATTCTGAAGGGGCGCGAACATGGCGCGTTGGTTCAAGAGCAGCTGGATCTGGATGGTCATCGGGGTCACGGTGGCGGTCTACGCCCCCCTGGCGGGACGCACCGGGGACGAGAAGGCCCGCCAGCGGTCCCTCGACACCCTCACGGAGATCATGGGCCTGGTGCAGAAGCAGGCGGTGGACCCCCCGGCGCCCAAGCAGGTCTCCCACGCCTCCATCTCCGGCATGCTCCACACCCTGGATCCCCACTCCTACTACATGGACGAATCCGAGTTCCGCACCATGCGCGAGGACCAGCGGGGCTCCTTCTTCGGCATCGGCTCCATCATCCAGCAGCAGCCCGACGGGGTGGTGGTGGTGAGCACGGTGCGCGGCGGGCCCTCGGAAAAGGTGGGCATCCGCGCCGGGGACTTCATCCGCGAAGTGGACGGCAAGAGCACCGAAGGCCTCACCAGTTCCGCCGTGGTGCAGAAGCTCCGGGGCGACAAGGGCACCGTGGTGGAGGTGGCCGTGCAGAGGGCGGGCTTCCCCGGCCTCATCCGCTTCCCCATCACCCGCAGCGAGATCCCCTCCAACAGCGTCCAGTACGCCTTCATGCTCACGCCCACCACGGGGCTCATCGCCATCAAGGACTTCGGGGAGACCACCTCGGAGGAGTTCGAGAAGGCCGTGCGCAACCTCAAGGCCCAGGGCATGACCGATCTCCTCCTGGACCTGCGCAACAACGGCGGCGGCATGCTGGACGCGGCCACGGGCATCTGCCGGCAGCTCCTGGGCTCGGGCGAGCTCATCGTCACCCAGAAGGGCCGCGACGGCCAGGACGTGCAGGAGACCCGCACCCCCAAGGGCTCCGTGCTGGACAACTTCCCCATCGTCATCCTCATCAACCGCAGCACCGCCTCGGCCTCGGAGATCGTCACCGGCGCCGTGCAGGACCACGACCGCGGCGTGGTGGTGGGCCAGACCAGCTGGGGCAAGGGCCTCGTGCAGGCCGTCATGCCCATCAACCGCACCCGGGGCCTGGCCCTGACCACCGCCCGCTACTACACCCCCTCGGGCCGGTGCATCCAGCGCGACTACCAGCACGGCATCGACGACTACCTGCTGCCCGAGGACCCCAAGGAGCCCCTGGGCGACAAGGGGCCCGTGTACAAGACCGACCTGGGCCGCACCGTCTACGGCGGCGGCGGCATCACCCCCGACTACACGGTGGAGAACGCCAAGCTCACCACCTTCGTGGGCAACCTCCGGTTCCGCACCAGCGCCTTCTTCAAATACGCCGTGATCCAGAAGGAGAAGCACGGCATCAAGCCCCAGCAGGCCCCCGACGACGAGCTCATGAAGTCCTTCCGCGCCTGGATGAAGGACCAGAAGATCGAATGCACCGACGCGGAGTGGAACGACCCCGCGAACCAGGCCGAGATGCGCGACCAGCTGGCCATGGAGATGCAGAACGTCGCCTACGGCATGGAAGCCGGGTTCAAGTACATCTGCACCCGCGACCCCCAGGTGAAAAAGGCCCTGGAGGTCATGCCCGAGGCCGCGGCCATGCTCAAGAAGAAGGTCCTCTCCATGAAGGGCGCCAAGGATTCCCCGCTGGTCGCGCGGAACTGATGGCGAAACCCAAGGCCTACTCCCCCCTCCTGGACACCCTCGGGCGGAGCCTCCGCTTCTTCTTCCTGCTCTGGGGGGGGATGCTGCTGGCGACCCTGGCGGCCTACAACCGGGTGCGCCTGCCGGCCTTCGCCTGGACCTGGCCGAAATTCGCCCGGTTCTGGTACGCGCCCCTGGGGCGCGGGCTGATGCTGGGCATCGGCCTGGCCATGTCCATCGCCGCCCTCATCGAGGTGTGGGAGCTGGTGGACCGGATCCTGGTGCGCTTCCTCCACGACCATGAGCGGGAGCGCCCGTGACCTCCTTCGAGGCCTTCGTCGCCAACCGGTACCTCCACACCCGCAAGAAGGGCGCCTTCGTGCGCGTCATGGTGCGCTTCGCGCGCTGGGGCATCGCCCTGGGGGTCTTCGCCATGGTGGTGGCCCTGGCCATCGCCAATGGGCTCATGGAGGAGATCCAGGCCAATCTCTTCTCCGCCACGGGGCACTTCACGGTGGCGCACCTGGAGGGGGAGATCCCCGACACCCAGGCCGCCCTGGCCCGCATCCGCAGCACCCCCGGGGTGGTGGCGGCGAGCCCCATGCGCATGGACCACGGCCTGGTTCGGCCCACGAATTCCGACGCCCCCCCTTCCCCGCTGCTGCTCAAGGGCGTGGACCCGGCCTCGGCCCACGGCACCTCGCGCATCTTCGATTCCCTGGAGCCCGGGCCGGTGGAGAGCCTCAAGGAGGGGGAGATCCTCCTGGGCGCCACGCTGGCCAAGGACCTGGGCCTGCGCATCGGCGACCCGGTGGCGGTGGTCTTCATGCGGCTGGACCTGGGCCTCTCCGGCCTCCAGCCCAAGATGGCCGCCTACAAGGTCGCGGGGATCTTCACGAGCCACATCGGCGAGTACGACAAGGCCTGGGGCTTCATCCACATCAACGATTCCATGCGCCTGGCCACCAGCGACCAGGCCGAGTTCATCGAGGTGCGCGCCGCCAGCATCGACGCCATCGAGCGCACCAAGCCCGCGGTGCTGGAGGCCCTCAACCACGGCGCCAAGGGGCCCTGGCTCGCCCAGGACCTGCGCGACACCAACCGGGCCCTCTTCGCGGCGCTGCGGGTGGAGAAGTGGATGATGGCGGCCATCTTCTCGCTCATCGTGCTCATCGCCGTCTTCAATATCGTGGCCAGCCTGGTGCTCCTGGTGACGGAGAAGCGCCGGGACCTGGGCGTCCTGCTGGCCCTGGGCGCCACCCCGGGCCAGGTCCAGCGGCTCTTCGAGCTGCAGGGGCTGCGCATCGGCGCCGTGGGCACCCTTTGGGGCCTGGCGGTGTCCGTGCCGCTGTGCCTGGTGGCCGACAAATACAAGCTCATCAAGCTGCCGTCGGCGGTGTACGACTTCATCACCTACGTGCCCCTGCGCCTGAGCCTTTTCGACATCCTCGCGGTGGCGGTCTTCCCGCTGCTGGTGGCCTGGGCCGCCTCCCGGTACCCGGCGCGCCGGGCCTCGAGGGTGGATCCCGTGGACGCCCTGCGGGCCGAGTGAGGAACCATGAGCCAATCCCTGCTCTTCATCGACACCGAGACCGGCGGGCTGGATCCCCGGAAGCACAGCCTCCTGAGCGTGGCCCTGGTGGTGGGCGACGCCGGCGGGGTCGCCAACAGCCTGGAGATCCTCATCCGCCACGAGCCCTACGTGGTTTCGGCCGGGGGCATGAAGGTCAACCGCATCGACCTGGTGAAGCACACCGCCGCCGCCCTGGAGCCGGACATGGCCCTGGGCGTGATGAATGTCTTCCTGGACCAGCACTTCCCCCACCTGTGCAAGCCCATCACCCTGGCCGGGCACAACGTCGGCTTCGACCAGGCCTTCCTGGGCGCCTTCGTGGAAGGCCTGGGGCACAAGCTCGAACCCCGCTTCAGCCACCGGGTGGTGGACACCCACAGCCTGGCCGCGGCCCTGCGGGACGCCGGCAAGCTGCCCCTGGAGAACCTGGGCTCCTCCGCCCTCTTCGACCACTTCGGCATCGAGGTGCCCGAGGACAAGCGCCACACGGCCCTGGGCGACGCCCTGGCGACCTTCGAACTGTACTGGAAGCTCGTGGGGCTCATGCGATGACGGGGCTGGCCCTTTCCATCAAGGATCTCCACAAGACCTACACCGGCGCCGAACACCCGGTGTTCGACGGGTTCTCCATGGCGGTGGAGCCCGGCGAACTGTGCGCCATCGTGGGCGTGTCGGGGGTGGGCAAGACCACCCTGCTCAATTGCGTGGCCGGACTGGACCGCTGGGAGGGCGGCACCATCGAGGTGGGCGGTGACCCGGTCCCCATGGGCCGGCCCGAGGCCTCCGCCCTCTTCCGGCGCGAGCACGTGGGCCTGGCCTTCCAGCAGCCCCACCTGCTGCCCGAATTCACGGTGGAGGAGAACCTCCTCATGCCCATCCGCATCGCCGGGGAGGTCACCCCCGCCCACCACGCGTGGGTGGCGGAGCTCCTGGACACCGTAGGGCTGGCTGGCCTGGGCGGGCGCCTGCCTGGCACCCTCTCCGGTGGCCAGGCCGCCCGGGTGGGACTGGCCCGGGCCCTGGCCCGCAAGCCGGGCCTCTGGCTCCTGGACGAGCCCACGGGGAACCTGGACCCCGCCACCGCCCTGGAAGTCTTCGAATTCCTCCTGCGGCTGCACCAGGATCTGAGGCCCACCACGCTGCTGGTGACCCACAACATGGCGCTGGCCGAGCGGTGTGGCCGGACCCTGCGCCTGGGCCCGGAGGAGCCTCGGCAGGGATGAACCATTCTGTGGCCAATCCCCTCCGGGCCTGACTACACTACGGCGCCATGCGAATCGCGAATCCCATCTACGACGTCGTATTCAAATACCTGCTCGATGACGAGAAGGTGGCGCGGCTGCTGCTTTCCGCCCTGCTGGGCAAGGAAGTGCTGGCGCTGCAGTTCCGGCCCACGGAGGTCCAGCACGAGGCGCCCCGGCCCGACGGGTCCCAGCTCCTGGTCCTGCGCATGGATTTCGCGGCCACGGTGCAGCTGGAGGACGGCGGCAGCAAGCTGGTCCTCATCGAGATCCAGAAGGCCCGCACCGCCCGGGACGTGCAGCGGTTCAGGCGCTACCTCGGGACGAACTACGCCAGCCCGGAGAACACCTACCTGGACCCGGAGGGCAGGCCCCAGTCCCTGCCCATCGTCACCATCTACTTCCTGGGCGAAGGGCTGGAGCGCGTCGACGTGCCGGTGCTCAGGATCAACCGCCACTACCTGGACGTGGCCACCGGCGACGAGGTGCGGGTCACCGATCCCTTCGTGGAGGCCCTCACCCACGACGCCATCGTGGTCCAGATCAACCGCCTCAAGAACCACCGGCGCACCGAACTGGAGCGGCTGCTGGAGGTGTTCGACCAGGGCCTCGCCTCCCGTTCGGATCCCCACCTCCTGGACATCCTCGAGGAGAACTTCCCGGAGCGCCACCGGGAGGTCCTGCGCCGGCTCATGCGGGCCGGGGCCGAGGAGGAGCTCCGGGGGAAGATGGACGTGGAGGACGACGTCCTGGCCGCCTTCCAGGACCATGCCCGGGAGGCCTCGGACTTCCGGCAGGCGCTCCTGGAGAAGGACCAGATCATCGGGGAGAAGGACCAGATCATCGAGGAGAAGGACCTCCTCATCGCCGACCTGACGCGGCGCCTGGGCAAGGCCTGAGGGCCGCCGGGTCAGACCTCGGCGCTCCCCACCGCCCTGCCCTTCGCCCTGCGCGTCTCGATGAGATCGGCGAGCATCACCGCCGCGGCCGCGGCGTCCAGCCTGGCCTTGCGGTCCTTGGCCTTCACGCCCCGGGCCGCCAGGAGCCGCTCGGCCTCGACGCTGGTGAGCCGCTCGTCCCAGAACACCAGGGGGAGCCCGGTGCGGTCCCGCAGGGCCTCCCCGAATTTCCGGGCCAGGGGGGCCGTGGCGCTTTCGGCGCCGTCCTTGTGCAGGGGCAGGCCCACCAGGAGGGCCTGGGCGCCCTCCTCCTTCGCGAGCCGGGCCAGGCGCGCCAGGGAGGCCTCGCCCTGGTTGGGCCACACCTCGAAGGGGGAGGCGAGGATCTCCAGATCGTCCGTGAAGGCGATCCCGATGTTCTTGGTTCCGTGGTCCAGGCCCATCCAGCGCATATGTGCCATCCTACATCCATGGAACGGTTCCTGGACTTTCCCACGGCCCTGGGGGTCTGCCGGCTGCGGTGGACGGAGCGGGGGGTGCGCTCCCTGACCTTCGGCGTGGAGCACGAGCCGGGGGATCCGCCTCCCCCCTGGGTGGCGGAGGCGGTCCAGGCCCTCTCGGCCCATCTGGCGGGGGCGGAGGCCTCCCTGGACGGGATCCCCCTGGACCTGGAGGGGCTGCCCCCCTTCCGGCGAAGGGTGATGGACGTCCTCCGGTCCACCCGCCCCGGGCAGACCCTCACCTACGGGGCCGTGGCCCTGCTGGCGGGATCGCCGGGGGCGGCCCGGGCCGTGGGCCAGGCCGTGGCCCGGAACCCCCTGCCCATCCTGGTGCCCTGCCACCGGGTCCTGGCCTCGGACGGCCCGGGCGGGTTCTCCCTGTTCGGGAGCCTCGAGGCCAAGGCGCGCCTTCTGGCGCTCGAAGGCGTGCGGCTCCGGCATAATTGAGGCCATGAAGCCCTGGCCCGACGATCTCCTGGCGATCCCCCACCGGCGGGACGTGCCCTTCGCGAAGCTCACGACCCTGGGGGTGGGGGGGATCTGCCGGTGGCTCTTCGAGCCCGTGGACGAGGCCCAGGCCCAGGCCTTCGTCAGGGCCTGCGCCCGTGAGGGCCTCCCCCGGCGCGTGCTGGGCGGCGGCAGCAACCTGGTGGTCCTGGGGGATGTGGAGACCCCCGTGGTGCGCCTGAAATTCCCTCCGGAGGTGCGCCGGGAAGGCCTGGAGGTGCACGCGCCGGCCTCGTACGGCCACATCCGCCTCAGCGGCGACACGGCGGCCATGGGCCTTTCGGGCATGGAGTACGCCTCGGGCATCCCCGGCTCCGTGGGGGGCGCCCTGCACATGAACGCCGGGGCCTACGGCCGGGAGACGGTGGACGTCCTGGCCCGGTTCCGGTTCCTCACCCCCGAGGGGGACCTGGTGGAGAAGGCCCCGGAGCCGGGGGAGTTCCGCTACCGGTGGAGCTTCCTGGGGGAGGGCCGCATCGCCCTGGGCCTGGTGGTGCGCCTGGCCGAGGGGGATCCCGTCGCCATCCGCGCGCGGGTGGAGGAGTACCGGCAAAAGCGCGGCACCAGCCAGCCCCTGCACAAGCGCAACGCCGGGTGCGTGTTCAAGAACCCCCCGGGCCAGAGCGCGGGGCGCCTCATCGACCAGGCCGGGCTCAAGGGCTTCCGGGTGGGCGACGCCGAGGTGAGCCCGGAGCACGGCAACTTCCTGGTGAACCTGGGGGGGGCCAGCGCCTCGGATTTCCGGGAGCTCATGGCCCGGGTCCGCGAGAAAGTGCTGGACGGCTTCGGCATTGAACTCGAACCTGAAGTGGAAATCTGGTAAACCTGACTGCCATGCCCATGCTTCCCCGCACCCGCCCGAAGCGACCCTGGATGCCCTGGGTCCGGGTGGCCCTGGTGGCCCTGCTGGTGACCGGGGCGGGCTACGCGGCCCTGGAGCTGGGCCACCGCTACCTGGGCCTCCAGAAGCTCACCATCGAGCAGGTGGCCATTTCCGGATGCCGGGGGGAGCGCCTGGCCCAGGCCCAGGCCATCGCGGACCAGGTTTGCCTGGGCAAGCCCCTGTTCTGGTTCGACGCGGAAAGGCTCCGGGAATCCCTGGAATCCAAGCGCTGGGTGAAGGGCCTCCTCATCCGCCGGGACCCCCCGGACCGGCTCAGCCTGGTCCTGGAGGAGCGCAAGCCCCTGCTCTGGCTCGTCCGCCCGGACGGGGTCTTCCTGGTGTCCGACGACGGGATTGTTCTTGATCGGCTCAATCAAGTGGATTTATCGCCCATTCCGGTGGTCGCGGATCCCAAAAGCCAGCAGGACGGGCCCATGGTGCAGCTGATCCGCGCCGCCACGAGCCTGCGCAACAAACAGAAGGAGTTTTACGACCGGCTCACGGAGCTGCGGTGGAGCGACCGGGGCCCGGTGGCCTTCCTGGAGGGGCTGGACGCGCCCATCTACCTGTCCCGGGTGGAACCCACGAAAAACATACCCAATTTCCAGATGCTCTTCCTGAATGAGCTTTCCAAGAGGCCGGACGCGGCCGCCCTGCGGTACATCGACCTGAGGTGGGACGACGAGATCGCGGTGGGCGAACCCGCCGATTCCGCGCCGCCCAAGGCGGTGGCCCAGCCCCGCTGAATTTTCAACCCTGTAAATCCAGTTCCCGCGCGGTTATGCTTGGGGTCAAGGAAACAGGAATACTCATGGTGCAACCTGCCGTTCTGCTAGGACTGGATCTCGGAGCCAGCAAAGTTGTCGCAGTTGTTGCAGTTCAGGAGGAGAACGGGCTCCTGAACGTCACCGGCGCGAGTCAGGCGAACCCCGAGGGGGGCATCCGCCAGGGCGAGATCACCGACATCAACCTCACGGTCACGGCCATCACGCGCGCCGTGGAGGAGGCCATGCGCACCTCGGGCCAGACGCGGCTCGACGGCATCCGCGTCACCGTGGACGGCATCCAGTTCAAGGGCGAGAACCTGCGGGACTCCATCACCATCGCCTCCTCGGACCGGGTCATCACTCCCGGCGACCGGGACCGCGTCATGGAGCAGGCCACCAACGGCTGCAAGCTCGCCAAGGAGGAGACGGTCCTGCACCGCATCCCCCAGATGTTCCACATCAAGGGCCAGCGCGACATCAAGAACCCCGTGAACATGATCGGCGACACCCTGGAAGCCGAGGTGCGCATCATCGTCGCCCCGGGCTCCGTGCTGGAGAACATCAACCGCGCCCTGCACCTCTCGGGGCTCCAGGACGCCGCGCTGATGTACTCGCCCCTGGCCTCGGCCGAGGCGGTGCTGAGCCGCGAGGACGCCGAGAACGGCGCGGTCATCGTGGACATCGGCGAGCAGCTCACGCACATGGGCGTCTTCCTGCGCGGAACCCTCTTCCATTCGGCGGTGATCCCCATCGGGGGCATGCACTTCACCAAGGACCTGGAGATCACCAAGCACCTGGGCGGCATCGGCATGGCCGAGCGCATCAAGCGCATCTACGGCACCGCCCTGCCCAGCACCGTCCCCGCCGAGGAGCACATCGAGCTGGAGGAGGAGGGTCGGCAGGTGTCGCGCCGGGAGCTGGCCGACGTGCTCCACGCCCGGGCCATCGAGCTCCTGAACATGGTGCTGGCGGAGATCGGGCGCTCGGGGCTCATCCACGAGATCCACGGCGGCGTGCACCTGGTGGGCGGCGGTTCGCTCCTGCCCGGCATGCCCATCCTCGCGCAGAACATCCTGGGCCGGCCGCGGGTCGTCCTGGGCCGCGTGATCGGCGTGCAGGGGCTCTCCCACGCCATCGCCAACCCGCTCTACACCAACGCCCTGGGCGCCGTGAAGGCCCTGCACCGGAGCATGAACGAGTCCACCGGCCGTCCCCGCGGGGGCAGTGGTTTAATCGAGAGGATCAAGCGATGGATTTGACCGGCGACGCCATGAGCGCTATCCCATTCCTCCCCAACCCCATCCATCTTCCCGGCGCCAACATCAAGGTGGTGGGCGTGGGCGGCGCGGGGTGCAACGCCATCGACCGCATGATCCAGAGCGGCGTGGGCGGCGTGCAGTTCATCGCCATGAACACGGACCAGCAGAGCCTCGCCCAGAGCAAGGCCCACGTGAAGATCCCCCTGGGCCCCCAGAGCATGCGCGGCCTGGGCGCCGGAGGCAACGCCGAGCGCGGCGCCGTGGCCGCCGAGGAGAGCCGCGAGGAGATCCTCGCCCAGCTCCAGGGCGCCGACATGGTCTTCATCACGGGCGGCATGGGCGGCGGCACGGGCACCGGCGCGGCGCCCATCGTGGCCAGCTGCGCCCGGGAATTCGGCGCGCTCACCGTGGCCGTGGTGCTCACCCCCTTCCGTTGGGAGGGCGTGAACAAGTCCGACAAGGCCAGCCAGGGTCTCGAGAACCTGCGCAACACCGCCGACACCGTCATCGTCGTCTCCAACGAGAAGCTCCTCACCCTCTGCGAGAAGGGCGTGAAGATCAAGGAGGCCTACCGGGTCGCCGACGGCGTGCTCATCCAGGGCGTGCGCGGCATCACCGACCTCATCCTGCGCCCCGGCACCCTCAACGGCGACTTCGCCGACGTGGAGGCCGTGCTGCGCAACGGCCGCGAGGCCCTCATCGGCACCGGCATCGGCCGCGGCGAGGAGGCCCTGCTGGACGCCCTGCAGCGCGCCCTGGACTGCCCCCTGCTGGAGCGGGACACCCGGGGATCCGCCTCCCAGGTCATCGTCTCGGTCATGGCCGACTGGGACCGCGTGGAGCTCTCCGCGGTGGAGACGGCCATGGGCTTCCTGAGCCGGCACTACCACGGCCTGGCCGACATCAAGCTCTGCCAGGTGGAGGCCCCCGAACTGGAGGACCGCGCCCTGGTCACCGTGCTGGCCTCGGGCTTCGTGGAGACGAGCCAGGACCTGGACGCGGAGGCCGCGCCCCAGGAGCTGGCCTCCTTCTCCGACGTGCCGCGCACCGCCAACGGCGACAGCGGACGCATCTACGGCGAGGTGCCCCAGAACCCCCTGGATCCGCCGGTGCTGACCCCCACCCGGCTCCTGCCCCAGGCGCCCACCCCCAGCGGCGAAATGGCCAACCTCACCGAGGACCTGCACGTGCCGGCCATCATCCGCATGACCCAGGGGCGCTTGCCCATCGAATAATCTTTTCATCGGCCCCCGCGGCGCGCCCTTGCGGCCCGGGGGCCGTGCGCTGCCCGGAACCAAGCCGGGGTTGGCGTCACATGAGCGGAAGGATCCCACGGGGTCCCGGGATGAAGGAATCGTTCATTCCCATCCCCACCCACCTTCCGGAGAGACCATGAACCCATCGATACCCCGACTCGCGCGCCTGGGCCTGCTGTGCGCGGCCGCCACCGTTCTTTGCGCCGAGGCGCCCCGCCTGGGCCTCACCGCCGGCGCCGCCTGGCCCACCGGGACCACCCGCGACCAGCTCACGGACCGGGCGGGCTACGCCGTGGGGGCCTTCGCCGACTGGGAACAGCGGCCCGGCCACGCCCTCCGCCTGGCCCTGGACGGGAACTTCCACCCCAGGTCCACCGGCGGCGGCCCCGCGGGCCGGGCCCAGAGCCAGGCCCTGACCCTCAACTACGTTTTCAAGCCCCGGGCGGAATTCCAGGGCTTCTACATCGTGCTGGGCGCCGGAGGCATGAACGCCCAGAGGCGCGTGGACGACGGGCTCCGCGAGACCGGCGTGAAGCTGGCCTGGAACGCCGGCTTCGGCGTGGACATCGACGAGAACTGGGGGCTGCTGGCGCGGTACCATTCCCTGTCGGTGGAGGGGCACACCTTCGGCACCGTCTCCGCCGGGCTCACGTACCGTTTCTAGCCTTCCACCCGGTTCCCGCCCTGGCGCTTGGCCAGGTACATGGCCGCGTCGGCCCTGCGGATGAGGGCGTCCATGGACTCCCCCCGCTCCAGCACGGCCAGCCCTACGCTCAGGCCCACGGTGACGCGGGTTTCCGCGGCGGGGACCGAAAGCGCGGCGGCGGCCTTGCGCAGCTTCTCGCCCACCTCCAGGGCGCCTTGGCGAGCGGTGGCGGGGAGGAGCACCAGGAACTCCTCCCCGCCCCACCGGGCGCAGACGTCGTAGGCCCGCAGCGCGCCGCGCAGGGCCTGGGCCAGAGCCACCAGCACCTGGTCCCCGGCCTCGTGGCCGTAGGTGTCGTTCACGGCCTTGAAGCGGTCCACGTCGGCCATGATCACGGCCATGGAACCACCGTCCCGCTGGGTGCGCAGCAGTTCGGCGTGGAGGTCCTCCATCATGGCCCGGCGGTTGGGAATGCCCGTGAGGGAATCGGTGCGGGAGGCCAGCTGGAGCACCTCGTTCAGGGCCTTGAGCTGGCCCTGGAACCCGTCGGAGATGCGGGTGATCTTCCCCAGGCGCCGCAACAGGCGAAGATGGGCCTCGGCCAGCCTTTCCAGTTCGGCCATGAGGGGATGGCCCCGGTACGCGGGGTCCTCCCCCAGGGCCTCCAGGCGGCTGCGGAGCTCCGCCGAGGCGGGGTCCCGGTGGACGGCGGCTTTCGCCGGGGCGTCCCCGGCGCGGGTGGCGCGGAACCGGGGGTTCCCTTCCGTGGTGGCCATGGCGCTCATCCTTCCATCGGCAGGGGGACGATCTCGAAGGGCAGCCCCAGGTCCTCCCGGAATTCCTCCGCGAGGTCCAGGGCCCGGTCGTTTTCGGGATCGTAGTACCAGGTGAGGGAGACGGCCCGGCCGGAAAGGTGGGCCTCCTCCAGGGCGTCCAGCAGGTCCATCATGCACTTGATGCTGCTGGTGTTGAGGTAGGTCAGGCGGAGCTCCACGCGCAGGGGCCGCTCGTCTTGGGCCAGGAAGTCCGCCACCCAGGTGAGGATCGGCTGGAAGAACTCGAAGGAGTTCTCGGGATAGGACTCCCCGGCGAGCTCCAGGAGCCCGCCCTCGGCGTCGCTCCGGACCCGGGGGCTGGAGACGGTGGCGTCCACGGACAGGTTCTCGAGGGTCATAGGGTCACCGTCAGGGAGAAGAAATCCAGGCCCGGCTCCACCGTCACCACGGAATAGGACAGGGGGGCCGAGGCGGTGCGGGCCATGCGGATGAGGCCCAGGCCCGCGCCGGTGGCCCCCGCGGGCACCTCGGCGCGCATGCGCTCCTTGAAGAGGGCCTTGAGCTCCGCCGGGCCCAGGCCCCCCAGGGCGTCCAGCTTCGCCAGCAGGGGGGAGGCGTCCTCGCGCCGGATGAAGTTCCCGCACCGCACCAGGTAGTGGTCGCCGCGGCGGCCGATCACCAGGACCCCGTTGTCGGCCTGGGATCCCCCGGGGGCGGCCCCGTGGCCCTGGGCGGTGTAGTTGGCGACGTTCTGGGCGGCCTCGATGAAGACGGTGAAGACATCGGCCATGGCGGACTTGTGCACGGCCTCGGCCTCCAGGTGCCGGCGCACCGCCTTGCCCAGCTCCTCGATGATGCTGTGCCGGAAGGGCCCGTTGAAGGACATCAGGATGCCTTCGGCAGCCAGGAATTGCCGGATCTGGTCCAGGTCGGCCATGCGCTACTCCTCGGCTGGGCCGGTTCGCAGGCCCAGGATGGTGATGTCGTCCCGCTGGGGATTGGCCCCGCGGTAGTCGGCCAGGGCCTCGCCCAGCGCCTCGCCCTGGGCGGCCATGGGCAGCCCGCGGAGGTCCAGGAGGAGCCTCGCCAGGCGGCGCCGGCCGAAGCCGAAGTTGAAGCGCCCCCCGTGCTGGTCCAGAAGGCCGTCGGTGAACAGGTAGATCACCGTGCCCGGCGCCAGGGCCAGCTCCTGGTTCCGGAAGGGGAAGTCCTCCCGGGAGCGGCGGTACCCCAGGCTCTGGGAATCCCCCGCCAGCACCGTGATCTCGTCCCCGCCGGGCTCCAGGATCCACAGGGGAAGGTGGGCCCCCGCGAACACCGCCCGCCCCGGCCGGAGCCGCAGCAGCGCCAGTTCCAGGCCATTGTCCATGGCCCCGCCCCGGGGGCCGGGCCCGCTGCCCTGCTGGTGCAGGAGGCGCTTCAGGGCCGTGTTCATCTCCCCCAGCAGGAGGGCGGGATCCTGGGCCCCGAGCCGGGCCACCGCCTGGTTGAGGATGGCCCCGGCGCTCATGCTCATGAACGCCCCGGGCACCCCGTGGCCGGTGCAGTCCCCCACGGCCAGGAGGCACCCGTCCTCCAGGGGGAGGCACGCGTAGAAGTCCCCGCCCACGATGTCCCGGGGCTGGAAGAGCACGAAGTGGTCCGGGACGTGGAGGGAGAGGTCCGCGGCCTTGGGCAGGATGCTCTCCTGGATCAGGTGGGCGTAGGCCAGGCTGTCCAGGATCTTGCGGTTGGACTGGGTGAGGGCCAGCGTGCGCTCCTCCACGAGGCCCTCCAGGTTGGAGGTGTGGTCCTGGATGGTGGCGGCCATGTGATTGAAGTTCCGGGTGAGCTGGCCGATCTCGTCGTCCCGCTCCACGGGGAGGGTGATGCCGTAGTTGCCCGCGGCGATTTCCCGGCTGGATCCCGAGAGCCGGGCCAGGGGTTCGAGCACCATGCGGTTCAGAAGCCAGGACACCAGGGCGATGGTCACCAGGAGGCTCACGGCCAGGAGCGCCAGGATCGGCAGGAAGCTGCGCAGGCCCATGACCTGGGAGGGATCCACGAGGGTGATGGTCACCCAGTCGATCTCCTTGATGTAGAGGGCCGCGGCCAGGTAGCGCCGGCCCTCGACGCTGATGCGGAAGGACTCCAGCGGCGATTCCCCCTTCACCAGGCGGTCCATGCGCGCGCGGAGCAGGGCCCTGCCTGCCTCGCCGTCCACGAGCTGGAAGAGGGTCATGCGCCGCGCCTCGTCCTTCATGCGGGCGTTGAAGTCCATGTAGCGGGCGCTGGGATGGGCCTGGAGCACGCCCTTGGGGTCGACCATGATGGTCATGGCGCTGCGGTCCGTGCCCGAGACCAGCTCCCGGAGGAAGGCCGAAAGGTCCACCCCCGTCCCGGCTAGGCCCACCTTGCGGCCGCCGTCCTTCACCACCACGTTCACCCACACCTTCAGCAGGCCCAGGGGCACGCTGGAATCCACGTGCAGGGCGAAATCGTCCACCTTGTCCAGGGTCTCGAAGAACCACCGGTCGTTCACGGCCCCCGGCTCGAGCGTGTACCGGGGGACCCGGGCCGGGGCCGAGGCGTCGCCGAAGTAGTAGTGCCGGCTCGGGGCCACCACGAAAAAGCAGCTCTTGTCCGCGAAATCCCGGCGGAAGCTCTCCAGTTCCCGAAGGCCCGCGGCCCGGGCCCCGGGCTCCGCCTCGGCCCGGCAGAAGGCGCGCAGGGCGGCCGAATCCGCCAGCTTGCGGGCCAGGGCCACCTCCCGGCGCACGGGCCCCATGAGACGCTCCTTTTCCAGCTGCGCGTTCTTTTCCGCGAAACGCTGGCCGAAGGTGGCGGACATGCCCTGGGCGACCCAGAGGAAAACCAGGATGGAGACGATCCCCACCGCCCCGTAGATGGCGAGGATCGTCAGGATGGAGCGGACCTTGAGGCTTCCGAATTTCATGAGAACACTATAGCAACCGAATGAAGCCTCCCGAGGCCATCTGGAAGACCAGGGCCACGGCGCGTTCCTCCACCGGTTCCGCTTCGGCCCCGAAGCGCTCCCGCACGGCCTGGCAGACCTCGCCCACCGTGCGGACGCCGTCCAGGCTTTCCCAGATGAAGGACCCCGTGGCGTCCAGCTTCACCCGGAACTCCGGCCGGGGCAGGAGCTTCTGGAGCCAGCCGAGGCGCGGGCTGAGGAACTTGGGGCGGAGGAGGACCACGCGGCCCTCCGCGTCGGTCTCGAAGGCCACGGCCCGCTGGGGGACCTTGGCCATCATTTCCGTGGTGGTGATGCCCCCCATGGGGACCTCCTGAACGGCCGCGGGTCCCGGAAACCGGGACCCGCGGGGAAGGAATGGACGGCTAGAAGTTCGCGCTGGGGGGCGCGGGCTCGTCGGCGGCGCCGGCGTTGGCCATGGGCAGCTTCACCAGGTAGTAGGCGATGCCGGCCAGGATGGCCAGGCTCACCAGGAAGGTGACGGCCGGGGGATTGGCGAAGATCGTGTACTTCACCTCGAAGAACGTCAGGCCCGCGAAGAGCAGGCCCACCAGGGCCTCGCCCGCGATGAGGCCCGCGGCCACCAGCACGCCGGAGTTCTCCACCCGCACCTTCTGGGCCGCGTTGAGGCCGCGCTTCTCGGCCACCATCTCGACGATGCCCTTCACGCACCCGCCCAGGAAGATGGCGAAGGTGGTGCCCAGGGGCAGATACATGCCCACGCTCACGAGCATCGGGCTGCGCACCTGCATGAGGATGAAGGCGAAGCCCATGAGCATGCCCACGATGATGAGCGGCCAGGCCATCTTGCCCTCCACGATGCCCTTGCTGAGCATGGCCATGAGGCCGGCCTGGGGCGCGGGGATGTTGGGGCTGCCGAAGCCGGCGTCCAGCTGCATGACGACCTTCTTCTGGTCGGCGGGGAGCTGGCGGAGCTCGGCGATGGAGTAGGCCTTGTCCCCATACGTCACGGAAGAGATGTGCTGGGATTCCAGCTGGACGATCTGGGTCTCGGCGGCCTTCTTGATGTCGCCCTCGTGGAGGATCATCAGGGGGAGGAAGAGGACGGCGGCGGCGAGGCCCACGCCCAGGAGGTCGCCCACCTGCATGCGCCAGGGGGTCCCGCCCAGGATGTAGCCCACCTTGAGGTCCTGCAGCATCTCGCCGGCCACGGCCGTGGCCACGCAGGCGATGGCGGCCACGCCCAGCACCGCGGCGACGCCGGCGTTGCCCTTGACGCCCAGGGCCACCATGACGATGGCCGTCACCACCAGCGCCGACAGGGTCAGGCCGGAGATGGGGTTGTTGGACGAGCCCATGATGCCCACCAGGTAGCCGCTGATGGCCGAGAAGAAGAAGCCCACGATGATCATCACCAGGGCGGCGACGATGGAGACCATGAACCCGACCTTGAAGATCTGCCAGGTGATGAGGAAGGTGGCCACGGCCGCGAAGAGGATGCCCCCCATGACCCACGTGAAGGGCAGGTCCTGGTTGACGCGGTCAATGGCATGTCCGCCCGCGGCGGCCTTCTTCACGTCGGACACGGACCGGGCCAGGCCGGTGGTGAGGCTCTTGCGCATCTTGAAGAGGGTGAAGCTGGCGCCCATGAGCATGCCGCCGATGGCGATGGGGCGCACGATGAACTTCCACACAGCCGCCGACAGGGCGAACCAGTCCGCGGTGGTGGCGTCGGCGGGCATGGCGTAGGGGGAGATGAAGTAGATCACCAGGGGCACCATGAGGCCCCAGGCCAGGACGCCGCCCGCGAAGTTCAGGGCGCCGAGCTTGGGCCCGATGATGTAGCCCACGCCCATGTAGGCGGGGCTGATGCCGGGGGCGGTGAGGTACAGGCCGCCCTTGGCCAGGGCCGCCTTGCCCTTGCCGATGAGGGCGAAGGCGTTCTCCTTGAAGTAGACGAAGTGCTGCCAGGTGCTGGCGAAGAGCTGCACCTGCACCAGGGCCTGGATGACCGCGCCCACGCCCATGGCCGTGAACAGGATCTTCGTGCCGCCCCCGCCGGTGGCGCCGGCCTTGTGGATCTCGGCGGCGGCCACGCTCTCGGGGTAGGGCAGCTCGGCGTCCTCCACCATGACGCGGCGGAGGAGGGCCACGAACATGATGCCCAGGGTGCCGCCCACGAACATGATGGCCGTGGAGGTGAAGTAGTTGGTCAGGGAGAAGAACTTCGGCCAGATGCCCGCGATCACGAAGGCCGGGATGGTGAAGATGGCGCCCGCGGCCACGGATTCGCCGATGCTGCCCACGGTGCGGCCCATGTTCTCTTCGAGGATGGTGCCCTTCATGAGCTTGATCAGGGCCATGGAGATGACCGCCGCCGGATAGGTGGCCGCGATGGTCATGCCCGCTTTCAGGCCCAGGTAGGCGTTGGCCGCCCCCAGGACCACGGCCAGGACCAGGCCGATGAGCACGGCCCGGAGGGAGAATTCCCTCAAGTTCTGCTCGGATGAGACATAGGGTTGCATCAGTTCCCCTCCATTAAGACGTTCGATTGGCCGTAAGTGCCCGGCACGAAAATGGGACGATGGGTATGATTCTGCCTTGTTCCTTTGAAGTGTCCTATGGATTCCTTCCGGCTAGGCTTTAAGGCATGGAAAAAGAGAACCTGATCACAAGCCGGGCCAATCCCAGGTTCAAGGCCCTCCGGAGCCTCCCTTCGGCCGGAGGGGCCCGCCGCACCCACACCCTTCTGCTGGGCGCCAAGCTCATCGAAGCCTGGGCCCAGGGCCCCGAATCCGCCCGGCTCCGCCCCGTCACCTGGCTGCGCCTGGAGGGGGCCCGGCCCCATCCCCTGGAGCCTTCCCTGAAGGTGGAGACCTTCGTGCTGGGCGAGACCCTCATGCGGGACCTGGCCGAGGCCGGCAGCCCCCCGGACCACGCCCTCCTGGCCGCCCTGGAACCCGCCCCCGAGGGCCCCCTGCCCTCCCGGGTCATCGTCCCCTGGGGCATCCAGGACCCCGGCAACCTGGGGGCCATCCTCCGCAGCGCCGCCGCCTTCGGCTTCCAGGAGGCCATCCTGGGTCCGGGCTGCGCCGACCCCTTCGCCCCCCGGGCCCTGCGGGGCGGCATGGGCGCCGCCTTCCTCCTGCCCATGCGCCGGCGGGAGATCCTGGACCTGGACGAAGGGGCCTGGATCGCCCTGGACGGCGCCCCCGGCGCCCTGCCCCTGGAGCGGGCCCCCCTGGCGGGCCGGGTGCGCATCCTGGTGGGCAACGAAGGCCACGGGTTCGACGGCGCGGAACTCCCCGAGGGCATCACCCGGGTGGCCATCCCCATCCGCGGCGTGGAGAGCCTCAACGCGGCGGTGGCCGCGGGCATCGCCTGCTTCGAGACCGCCCGCCGGGCGGGCCTGGGCCGATGAAGGACGCCCTCCTCATCGCCCTGGCCTACCTGGCCGCCAACCGCTTCCCCATGGCCTCGGGCCGGGGTTACCTTGAAGCCTGCGCCGCCTTCCTCCTGCCGGCGCTCCTCTTCGCCGCCCTGGCCCGGGGCCGGCGCCTGGGCTGGGCGTACCTGGGCCTCCTGGCGGGCACCGCCGGGGGCTTCCACTGGGTGCCCGAGGTCATGCACTCCAAGGCCCCCATGCCCATGGCCGCGGCCCTGGGGGTGGGCCTGCTCTTTTTCGCGTACGAAGCCCTGGGCATCCTGGCGGTGGCCGCCCTGGCCCGCTGGGCCTGGGGGCGCCGCCCCCTGGCCGGGGCCCTGGCCGCGGGCCTGGGCATGGCCCTGTGGCAGACCTGGGCCTTCCACATCTACGACCTGAGCTACGCCTCCCCCCTGGGCGCCGTGCCCTGGATGGCCCGCAGCGCCGCCTTCCTGGGGGCCCAGGGGCTGGTGGCCCTCCTGTGGGGCCTGGGGGCCTGGACGGGGTTCCAGGCGGCCCGGGGCGCCGGCCCCCGCCGGATCCTCGCCGGCCCCGCCCTCCTCCTCCTTCTCCTGGGTTCCCTGGACGCCGCCTGGCACTACCTGCCCCGGGGCCCCCAGCGGGCCCTGGACGTGGTGATGATCCAGCCCAATTACCCGCCCGGCGAGCGCATGCCCGGCATGGAAGCGGACATGTGGAGGCGCACCGACGCCGAGCTGCGCCGGGCCGGCCTGCCCCGCCCGGGCTTCGCCACCCTGGTGCTCTGGCCCGAAAGCTCCGTGCTGGGCCGGGACGACCGCGCCCCGGGCGGGCGCCTCTCCCGGGAGGCCCAGGACCGGGGCGTGGCCTGGCTCTACGGCACCGAGGGCGGGCGCTTCAACCTGGTCCGGGGCGAGGCCGCGGGCCAGCCCAGCTTCATCCAGGCCAAGGTCGTGCCCATGCCCTTCGGGGAGCGCATGCCCGGCCCGCCCCCGGTGCGGGATTTCCTGGACCGCCACCTGGACTTCTATTCCGCCGAGGCGGGCGTCCTGGGCCCCGGTTCCAGCTTCCGCTTCCCCACCCCCCAGGGCCCCCTCACCGTGCACCCCCTCATCTGCAGCGAGGCCCTCCTCGAGCAGCGCGTGGCCGACGGCCTCGCCCTGGCCGGGGGCGACCTGCTGGCCAACCTCACCAACGACGGATGGTTCGACCGCAGCGTCGCCACCGACCTCCACGCCGTGCAGATCCGCCTGCGGGCCGTGGAGGCGGGCCTGCCCCTGCTGCGGGCCACCCTCACGGGCAAGTCCGGCCTCTTCCGGGCCGACGGGTCCTGGGAGCTGTGGGGGCAGCCCATGACCGAGGCCTCCCGGAGCCTCCACCTGGTGTGGCGGCCCATCGCCACCCCCGCCCGGCACCCCTGGCTGGCCCCGGGAATCCTGGCCCTGCTGACCCTCGCCTTCGTGCTGGCCGCCTGGAATAAAAGAGATCCAAGACTGAATTGACCCCCCGGATTATCCTGGTTCCATGATCCCGCCCTGGTCCGCCGCCCCCCTCTTCCGAACCCTGCAACCCGCCCAGCGCGAACGGGTAGGTCGCCTGGCCACCTCGCGGATCCTGGACCCCGAAGGCATGCTCTTCCTGGAGAACGAGCCCTGCACGGGGTTCTACGTCCTGGTGGAGGGCGCCATCCAGCTCACCCGCAGCGGGGACACCCCCGGCGCCCACCCCACCCTGGCCGTCATCACCCCGGTCAACAGCTTCGCCGAGGCCGCCATGTTCGGGGGCGAAGCCTTCCCCGCCACCGCCACGGCCGTGAAGCCGTCCCGGGTCTTCCACTTCCCCAAGGCCCCGTTCCTGGCCGCCATGCGGGAGGATCCGGACCTGGCCCTGGCCATCATCCACGCCCAGTCCGTGTGGCTCCGCAAGCTCACCCGCAAGGTGGAGCAGCTCACCGGTTCCGACAGTTCGGACCGCCTGCGTACCTGGATCCGGGAACATGTTCCCGCCGGCGGGTCCTTCGTGCTGCCCGTCACAAAAAAGACCCTGGCGGCTCAATTGGGCATGACCCCGGAAACCCTCTCCCGGAGCCTGAGAACGTTGCAGGACGAGGGTATTTTACAGGTGAGGGGCACCACCCTCAGCCGGAAACCCACCGCCTAACGCCCATTAATCCATTTGTTTTTTAAGAAGACAAGCCTATCCTTTATTAAACAGGGATACGCGATGCTCTTCTCGACGGCAACCGGCTACGCACTCAGAGCTCTGGCAGCGATGCCGGAGGATGGCACCTACAGTCTGGCCAAGGATCTGGCCACGCTCCTGGATCTCCCCGGCCCCTACCTGGCCAAGATCCTCCAGTCCCTGGCCCAGGAGGGCATCCTGCACTCCGTGCGGGGCCCCCGCGGGGGCTTCCGGCTGGCGCGCCCCGCCCACCACGTCACCGTGGGCGAAGTGGTGGAGGCCCTGGAAGGCATCGAGACCATGAGCGGCTGCGTCATGGGCTTCGCCCACTGCGACAACGAGGACAACCCCTGCCCCCTCCACAAGGCCTGGAACGAGGTCAAGGCCCACATGGACGCCTCCATGACCCACGTGACCATCCGGGACCTGCAGATCCTGGACATGCAGCAGCACCGGGAACTGGCCGCCGGGAAGAAGTAGGCGGGAATCCATTCCAAGGCCCCGCGCGGAATCCGCGCGGGGCCTTGGGCTGTTCACTTGCCCTTGGGGGCGTTCTTCATCTGCTGCTTGACGAACACCTGGCGCCGGATGGACTGGTAGAGGCCCATGGAGATGGCGTTCTTCTCCACCAGGTGCGACTTGGTGACGTAGGGCCGGCCGGCGATGATCTTGGCGGCCAGCTCGGGGGTGATGCCCGGCAGGGTCTGGAGTTCCTTGGCGCTGGCGGCGTTGATGTCCACCTGCTTGCCCACGGGCTTGGCGAGTTTCTTCTTGGGGTGGGGCCGGGCCGCCCGGGGCTTGGCCGGGGGCGGAATCTCGTCCTCCTGGGCCCGCAGGAGCGAACCGGCCCCCAGGATGAGCAGGGCCGCGAGGGCGGTCTTCAGGGTGCTGCGAATCATTCGGAACCTCCGGGATAGCGAAATGGCCCGGGAGCCTTGGGGCGCCCGGGCCATCTTAGCATTCAGGACGAAGCACCGGGGCAGGGCGGGCCCTGCCCCGGCTTGGACGCTACTTGAAGTTCATGTGGACGACCCGGACGTCGGCGGTCTTGCCGGCGGCGTGGCAGAGCGTGCACTGTTCGAACTTGGCCAGCGCGGTGCTGCGGGGCTCGTAGACCGAACCACCATTGGCGATCATGTGGGCCGTGGCGGTGTTGCTGTCGTGGCAGGACCAGCAGGCGGCCGTCACGGGGGAGGTCACGAGGGTGGTGCCGGCGGCGGCGGTGGAGAAGGTGCCGGCGTCGACCTTGGCCGCGGTGAAGCTCGTGGAGAACCCGGAGCCGTAGACGGCGTTGGGGGCCACGAAGGGGGAGTAGTAGCTGCCGGGCAGGGTCTCGGCAACACCGTCGCCGACGAGGATGGCGGGGGTGCTGGCGGGCATGGTGCCCACGGCGGCGGTGGAGTAGAGCAGGTTGGGGATGGCGGCGGCGTTGTTCGTGCCACCGAAGTCATAGGAGCCGGGCACGTGGCAGGCTTCGCAGTTGTTCAGGATCGCGGGGTAGGTCACGTTCCAGTAGTAGTCGCCGGCACCCACTTCCCAGCTGAACTTGTTGGTGCGCTTGTCGGCGGCGTGGATGGCGTGGACGGCGTCCTTGATGTTCACAGCCCAACCGTTGGTATTGGTCTTGTTGGGGTTGTGGCAGAAGGTGCAGGTGGGGGCGTCGTTGCGCTGACCGGCGTGGTAGACCTTCTCGGTGAAGATGCCGAGGGCGGCATGGCAGGCGTTGCACTTGGCGTTCGTGACGATCGCGCGGCGGGGCTTGACCATGTCGGAGGTGATGTTCGCGGTGGGGGTGACCGTGTTCACGGCCATCTTCCAGGCGTTGGGGGCGGGAACGGAGAGGCCGCCCTGGCGGTTGCCGTCGGTGTTGTAGGCGTAGCCGGTGACGTTGGTCTGGGTCAGGGGCTGGGTGTTGGGCACACCGTAGGTGTAGCCGATGCCGCCGGTGATCATGGTGGCGGAGGCGGGGATCTTGACGCCCGTCATGGTCAGGGTGTAGTAGCCGCTGCCGTCGGGGCCCGTGAGGGTGCCCGCGCCGGTGCCGGTGGCGGTGCCGTTCCAGACGTTCTTCAGGTAGGTGTTGACCGTGGCGTTGTAGTCCGCGGGGGTGCTGATGCCGTCCTGGGGGATGGCGAAGGCCATGTAGATGCTGGGGCCGCCCACGAAGTTGGGGAGCATCTCGGTGACGGTGCCGGCGGCGTAGGTCTGGAAGACCTGGGGCTTGGGACCGTTGCCGTCACGCATGTCCAGCATGAAGCGGAAGACGAACTGGGGCTGCATGGAGGCGTTCAGGGTGACCGTCTTCAGGTCCCAGGTGGGGATGTAGGCGCCGGCGGGCAGGTTGTTGGTGTAGCCGGCGACGTACGAGGCGTTGGTGTTGTTGTTGCGGGCGGGCTGACCGGCAGGAGGCGCGGGCAGGAAGCCGTTGTTGGGGTTGGGGGCCACGACGGGGGTGTGGTTGATCTTGATGCCGCCGGGGGTGTGGCACTGGGTGCACTGGGAATCGTCAGCCAGGGCGGCGTGGTTGATGCCGTTGGCGAAGTCGATCTGGTCATGGCAGGCGCCGCAGGCCAGACGGCTGGGCACGGTGTTCCAGTTGTCGCCCTGGGCCGCGCCGGTGGAGGCGCTGTGGCACTGCACGCAGTTCCGCTGGTCCATGGGGTAGGCGACTTCGTTGAACATGACGTTGGCGTAGTTGTAGTTCTCGTTGGTCAGCCCTTCGCCCATGTGGAGGGCGTGGATGAACGCGGGGAAGTTGGCGATGCTCAGGCCACGGACCTTCATGGTGCTGCCCGAGAACTTGAGGTGCTGGGGCGTGGTGGCGGTGGCGGGGACGACCGTGGAGGAGGCCTCCGCGTAGGTGTACTTGCGCTGATCGGTGTGGCAGATCACGCAGTAGTTGGGGTCGAAGCGGTTGCCGCCGTGCACCGTGAGGCGCGTGTGGCAGGCGTTGCAGGCGCCCAGGGAGGTCACCACGCGCTGCTGGTCGGTGGCCGCCACGGCCTTGCCGGTGGAGGGAACGAAATCGTACACCAGGTTCGCGGCCACCTGGATGGGCGCGGCGGGGACGCCGCTGTCGGCGCCGGTGGCGGTGTTGGTGCTGGTGCCGCGGGCGTTGCCGCCGATCTGGATGGCGACGCGGTGGGTGAGGGTGCCGTCGAAGGTCACGTCGCCCAGGTCCGCGCGCTTGTTGTTGCCGGTGTAGGTGTAGCCATCCAGGAAAGCCTGAACCTGGGTGATGTCCCGGTAGAAGGTGTAGACGTAGCTGCCGTCGCCGTTGTCCACGAGGGTGCCGGTGTTGTCCGTGCTGGGCTTGCCGGGCACGGCGGCCGTGGTGGTGGTGGGCATCGTGGTGACCACGTAGTTCACCCAGTAGCTGGGGGAACCGGCGGTGCCGGGCACCAGCTTGGCGATGGTGAAGCCGAAGTTGGGGTAGCTGGCGGCCAGGGCCGTGGACGACTTGGAGGTGAAGCCGAGGCCCACCACCGGCGTGCCGTTCTGGTCGGTCACCTTGAAGTTGATGACGGGCTTGCCGTTGGTGACGGCGGCGCCGGTGATGCTGCCCTGGAGGGTCAGATCACTCCATTCGGTGGGGGTCAGGTTGGCCGCGTTCACCTGGGGGCCGAGGCCGTTGGTGCCGTTGGTGCCATTGGTGCCGTTGGTCCCGTTGGTGCCGTTGGTGCCGTTGGTGCCGTTGGTGCCATTGGCGCCGGCGGCTCCCGTCGCGCCGCGACAGCCGATGAGGGCGAGGGCGATGGCCGCGGTGGCGACCAGGGTGCCCAACCTCTTGAGAGGTTTCATTTCCATGCTACTTCCTCCTTTTATTAGCATTGGCGTTGAGTGAAAGGACCTGCATTGGGTACGGATGGGGTTGTCCTTCAAGGATTTTCAAGTCGTGCACCTCCCGTGGTGGTCTGACAGATCGGTTGGTTCAAAACGGCGCGGTGTCCGTCTGGAAGTTAGAACTTCGTGGTGTGGCAGAGCGTTCCGTTGAAGCAGCCGGGTGTCGTCCCCGCGGGGGCGGGGGGCTGGGGGGTGATGTCCGAATTCGCGCCGAGGGCATGGCACTTCACGCATTCGGAGGCATTGGCGTAATCGGTCTTGTCATGGTTGGGGTTGAGGGGGGAGAGCCCGCTCTGCCAGGGCTTGGAGGGATGCGGAGCCTTGGTGTGGCAGGAGGTGCAGGAGGGGGTGATGCCCACGGGGCTGGTGTAGTCCGACCCGTGGCAGGGGGTGCAGGAGGCGAAGCCCTTGCCCTGGAAGTAGGTGGCGCCGTTGGGGGCGCCCTGGGCGCCCAGGCGTCCGTGCTGCGCGGGATCCGCCCAGCCGGCGGGGTGGTGGGGACCGTTGGGGTGGTGGCATCCGAAGCAGCTGACGCCGGAGGTGCCGCCGGCCGCCGCCGTGTCGGTGGTGGAGCCGTGGCAGGGCTTGCAGCCGTCGGGGTTCTTGAGGTACTCGGCCCAGTGGGTGGTCTGCCAGTTGGCGGGATGGGCGCCGGTGGTGGGGTTCAGCGTCGCCGCCTTGTCCGCGGCCGTGCTGGAGCAGCCCACGATGGCCAGTGCCGCCAGTGCCGCGAAGAAGGTCCCTGCAATCAATCGTTTGTTCATGATCAGACCCCTACTTGTGGCAAGCGGTGCACTTTTCGTTGTTGGCGCGGCCATGGCACTTGAAGCAGCCCGTGGGATCCACCTTCCCGTCGATGCGGTGCAGGGTCAGGTAGCCCGTGCGGTGCGGCGAGATGCGGTCGGGCCGGTTGCCCAGCTTGGCGGAGGGCAGCATGGCGGTCTTGCCACCGTGGCAGTCGGAGCAGAAGGACTGGGCGTGGCAGGAGGCGCAGGTGGCGCCGTCCTGGGTGGCCTGGACCTTGTGGTCCTTCACGAAGGTGGTGGTGTGGTCCAGGGAGGCGAAGGTCTTCTGGGTGCTCTTCACCCGCTCGGTGCCGTGGCACTCGGAGCAGGTGGGGCGCCCGGTGCTCAGCTCCTGGGGGTGGGTGCGCGCGAAGCTGGCTTCGGGCGAGACCAGGGCGCAGGCGGTGAGGAGCCCGAGGCCCAGGCCCGCCGCGATGAGGGCGAATTTCTTGAACATCACTTGCCTCCTTTACCCGCGAAGCCGAAGCGGAAATCGGCCCGGAGGAGCCCCATCACCTGCTTCTTGTAGAGGGGGGTGTCCGCGAAGCTCAGGTCGCCGGAGAGCTTGAAGTTCTTGGCGATCTGGTAGCCGGCGGAGCCCACGATCTCGGATTCGATGGCCTTGTGGTTGAGGTTGGGGTCGCCGTAGGCGCCGCCGTAGTGGAGGCGGATGGCGTCGAGGCTGGCGGAGAAGTTGCCCTTCTCGTACATCGCCCACCCGCGGATCTCGCTGTGGGAGACGCTGTAGGCGGGCGTCAGGGAATCCACGAGCTGGACCTTGAAGGCGTTGACCTTGTGGTAGCCGCCCCCCAGCACCAGGTGCTGGGCCGCGAAGGTGAGGCGCCCGTCCAGGCCGGCCCGGGTGGTGTTGCCGTAGGTTTCGCGCTTGGTGGTGCGCACATCGGCCACCAGGTTCAGGATCGAAAGGGGGCTCCAGGAAACGGAGAGCCCGTTGGAGCTGAACTTGCCCTTCTCGTTCTGGTTGAAGAGGCTGGGCAGGGTCGTGCCGGCGTAGTAGGCGTAGAAGTTGCGCTGGAGGTAGGTGCCCGTGACGGACAGGTTGTCCAGGATCTTCCCGGTGGCCTTGTAGTCGTGCTCGGCGATATTGGAACGGTCCTGGCCGGGCAGCGCGTCGGGGTGCTTGGCCACATCGAACACCGTGCGGCCGCTGAAATCCAGGAAGGCCGCGGGCGCCAGGGTGATGTCGGCGCCCACCTGGCGGCGGGTGTAGTCCACGGGCTCGGGGATGGGCAGGTCCTTGGCGGCGGTGGTGCCGTCCTGCAGGTAGGAGACGCCGATCTCGCCCAGCTTGGCCATGCGCCAGCCCAGGCGGGTGCCCACGATGAAGTCCCGCTGGTAGGCGGGCTGCAACTGGGGCAGGCTGCTGAGGTTCTTGAAGATGACGGGCTGGCCGCCGAATGCGGAAATCGTGAATCCGCCCCGGAGATCCGTGCGCATGGATACGCCGTCCACCATCTCGTTGCCGATGCCCTGGTTCACCACGATCCGGCCCGCCTTGATCTCGGCGTTGGCGCGGTCGAAGCTGTACTGCAGGTAGCCGTAGGTGAGGTCGCCGGAGTTCTTGCCGCCGATGGAGGACTGATCCTTCAGGTCGGTGCGGCCCCAGCCGTAGAGGTGCAGGGACAGGGCGTCCGTGCCCAGCTTGGTGGCGTCGATACCCAGGAACTCGGTGACCGGCAGGAGGGTCGCCTTGTCGAAGTTGGGGGTGTCCTGCTTCCAGCTCTGGGCCAGGGTGGTGCTGTAGACGTTGATGTCCTGGGCGAAGGCCGTGGCGGAAACCAGGGCGGCGAGCAGGGCCACGGGGGTGTGCTGTCTCATGAATGACCTCCACCCGCAATTCGCCGCAACGATGCGGTCGCTTTGACCAGGGATCGCGTGCGCATTGAGGACCTCCTCCACTGAAGATGGAACGACGTGTTTCGAAAGCAGCAAATTGGGTATCGGAAAACCAGATGGCTGGGTCCGAAGATCTGTTTTGAGAAATGCTACGGAGTCCCCCAGGGGCCCGCAAGGAAAGAAAAACCCGACAGATTTGCTATGTCATTGAGGATCGGGGCGATTTCGGCCCGATATTATTGGGGTTCCATTCCCGGCCTCGGTCATTTGAAAACAGATTTTATGGTCCTTAATGGTAAAAAAGCGGCATGCGCCGGACCGTGTCTCAACGTAAACCTAATTCCTGAAAAGTTCCCTTGCTCACAATAATTTTTTTTTCCGATGGTTTGGCTTGCTTTTTGAAATCGCCCTTGAATGCAGTGGCGGAGCCATTCCGCACCGTTGAACCCTTCAATTTATATTAGGCATTCAGAATCTTTATTCTCATGAATACTGCATGAATCAACAGGCATACGGTCCGGGGCCCGCTTATTTGTGATAGGGGGTGCCCTTGAGAATGGAGAAGGCCCGGTAGAGCTGCTCCAGGAACAGCACCCGGCTCAGGTCGTGGGGGAAGGTCATGGGGCCCAGGCTCAGGTGCTCCTTGATCTCGCCCTTGAGGGCGGGGTCGAAGCCGTGGCTGGAGCCGATGGCGAAGGCCAGGCTCTCCCCCCGGTCCATGCGGGTGCCCAGCCACCGGGCGAAGCCCTCCGAAGTGCGCGGGGGGCCCTCCGCGCTCAGGAGCACCGGGCACCGGGCCGTCAGGAGCTGGGCGCGGAGGCGCTCCGCCTCGTCCTTGAGCTGGCGGGCGGGGTCGCCGCGCCCCTCCGCCAATTCCTCCACATCCAGGCGGGCGTAGGCCTTCAGCAGGGTCCGGTAGTGCTGCTCCAGTTCCCGCAGGGGCCCGCCCTTCGGTTTTCCAATGGCTATGAGTCGGATCGGATACAAAGGAATCCCGCTGGAAAAGAGGATCGATACCTCCCATAATCTACCAGTTCCATTTGGAGGTTTCATGTTTCTGAAAAACGTCTGGATCCCCGCAATCGCAGGCATGGCGCTCATCGTGGGATGTGATTCCAAGCCCGCCGACACCATTCCCAAGACCGCCCCCATGGCGGCGAAGGAACCCCATGAGCTGCTGGCCCACCTGAAGTACATCGCCGTGCGCAAGGACTTCGCGGATATCCCGGTGATCGCGCCCCAGGACCTCGCCGGCCTCTACGGCAACGCCTGGTGGTTCCACAACCACGCGGGCCAGATGGACCTGACCCTCACCGCCGAGGAGATCAAGGCCCTGGGCGCCGATGAAGCCGTGACCCTGGGCTACCTCGCCCCCGGCGTCAGCATGGCCGGGATGCAGGCCGCCATGGACAAGCTCTCCGCCAAGCAGATCCCCAGCCTCCCCGACGCCATGCAGGGCGTCGACCTCCTCAAGGTGGACAAGCTCCCCGGCGAGAAGGAGAACCCCAAGGCCTTCGCCACCATGAACGGGCCCCTGCTCCGCCCCATGTACAACGCCGGCATCTACCGCCTCCTCAAGGGCGTGCCCGCCGAGCTCTGGAGCGAAGTGGCGCTCATGAAGGCCACGCCCAACCCCAAGAACAGCCTCGAGACCGCCATGGTCCTCGGCTTCCAGGGCAAGCCCATCATCGAGCTCACCGCCCGTCAGAAGGCCGACAAGACCTACGGCATCATCTACATCCACTACCTCGTGCAGCCCAAGGCCCTGGCCAAGGCCGTCCCGCCCGCCAAGTAGGTCCTTCCCGGGGGCCCGTTTGTCACAGGACCATGACGGTCCCGGGCAGCGGGCCCTCAGTGTGTACGGGCCTCCAGTGCCTAAAGTCACGAACTTCCCCCCACCCCCTATCAACCCCTGACAAGGGAGCTATAGTCACTGCGTTAGGCTGTCACGCCTAGGAACCATGGGCCTGCGGGGCAGGCACGGAAACCAACACACTCTCCTAAGGAGTCGTCTTATGGCTGAGAAAGCCTTCAACCCGTTCGAAATGGCCCAGAAGCAGTTCGATGCCGTGGCCGAGAAGCTGGGCCTGGACCAGGGAACCCGCGACTTCCTGCGCACCCCCGCCCGCGAGTTCCACTTCAACATCCCCGTCCGCATGGATGACGGCCGCGTCAAGGTCTTCAAGGGCTTCCGCGTGCAGCACAGCGACGCCCGCGGCCCCGCGAAGGGCGGCATCCGCTTCCACCCCCACGAGACCATCGACACCGTGCGCGCCCTGGCCACCTGGATGACCTGGAAGACCGCCGTGGTGGACATCCCCCTGGGCGGCGGCAAGGGCGGCGTGATCTGCGATCCCCGCGAGCTGTCCGACCGCGAGCAGGAACAGATCTGCCGCGGCTGGGTCCGCCAGGTCTCCCGCAACGTCGGCCCCCTGCAGGACGTCCCCGCCCCTGACGTCATGACCCACGGCCAGCACATGCTGTGGATGATGGACGAGTACGAAATCCTGAACGGCGGCCGGTTCCCCGGCATGATCACCGGCAAGCCCGTGGGCATGGGCGGCTCCCTGGGCCGCACCGAAGCCACCGGCTACGGCGTGATCTACACCGTGCGCGAAGCCATGAAGGAGCTGGGCCTGGACATCAAGGGCGCCACCGCCGCCATCCAGGGCGCCGGCAACGTGGCCCAGTACTCCCTCGACCTCTTCACCAAGTACGGCGGCAAGGTCATCGCCATCTCCTGCTGGGACAACACCGACAAGGTGCCCTACACCTACCGCTGCAAGGACGGCATCGCCTTCGACAAGCTCATGGCCTCCATCGACAAGTTCGGCACCATCGACCCCGCCAAGGCCAAGGCCTACGGCTGGGAGCAGCTGGATGGCGGCGCCTGGATCGAGCAGGACGTCACCGTCCTGATCCCCGCGGCCCAGGAGAACATGATCAACGGCGAGAACGTCTCCAAGATCCGCCCCTCCGTCAAGCTCATCGCCGAGGGCGCCAACGGCCCCACCACCCCCGAAGCCGACGCCGTCATCCAGCAGAAGGGCATCTTCATGATCCCCGACTTCCTCTGCAACGCCGGCGGCGTGACCTGCTCCTACTTCGAGCAGGTGCAGTGCAACATGAACTACTTCTGGGAGAAGGAAGAAGTCCTCACCAAGCTCGACCAGAAGATGACCAACGGCTTCAAGGCCGTCTCCGCCCTGGCCCGCGAGAAGAAGGTCTACATGCGCGACGCCGCCTACATGATCAGCATCAAGCGCGTGGCCGAAGCCTCCCACCTGCGCGGCTGGGTGTAGTCCGATAACGTAGAACAGTAAAAAAGGGACCGGCCCGCGAGGGCCGGTCCTTTTTTAAGAGTTCATTGTCGAGGTGGCCCGCGCAGGCCAGGAGGAGAGGAAGGCCGACCTGTGCGGCGAGGCCTCCCAGGCGAAGGGGAAGGGTATGGGGCATACCGGTACGAAGGGGCATGAAGGCTCCTGGAGGTTGTCCGCAGGCACCGGCGGAAGGGCCGGGCTTTCCCGAATGGCGGATGGAGGAAGAACAGTAAACCCGCATCCCTGCTTAATGCAACTATGAATTTTCCGTTATTCCAATCACGGTTCGTCCCGCGGGCCGCTAACATGGGGGCAAAGCCGCGCGCGGGGCCCGGACTGCCACGAACTTCCAGGGAATTCAAACCATATGAGCGACAAGAACTTCGGCCAGTCCAGGGAACTCCAGGCGATCTTCGCCATCGCGGCGCTCCTGGCCCGGGAGGACCTCTCCCTCACCCAGATCCTCCAGGTGGTGGCGGAGGCCCTGCCCAAGGGGTTCAAGTACGAGGAGGTGTGCCAGGCGCGCATCCACTTCTGGGGGGAGTGCTTCGAGACCAAGGGCTTCACGCCCAGTCCCTGGACGCTCCGGGCGCCCATCGTGGTGCGGGGGGAGACCCTGGGCGAGGTGGAGGTGGTCTACCTGGAGAACCGCTCCTCCCGGGCGCCGGGCAACCCCTTCCACCTGGACCAGAAGAAGCTCGTGGACCTCACGGCCCAGAAGCTGGGGCAGCTGGCGGAGGTGCGAATCGCCCAGCACAGCGGCGAGCTGGTGCCGGCCCCGGCGCCCCCGGCCCCCGCGCAGAAGCCGGAGTGGCGCTACATCCTGGACCTGCTCAAGGAGATCGATCCGGCCCTGCATCACCGGCTGATCCGGCGGCTCATGAACCATGCCACCAAGGTGGGCGTGCCCGGCGTGCAGAAGCTCATCGCGGTGTTCGACCCGGCCATCTACGCCACGGGGGAGGCTTCCTCCCACGGCTCCAACGCCCCGCTGCCCAAGCGGGACATGGCCACCATGGTCAAGACCTTCCAGGAGATCGAGGACATCGCATCCATCGTGTTCGAGGACGAGGACCTCACGGCCCTCCTCAAGCAGTGGATGCGCCAGGACAAGCTGGGCTTCCTGGCCATCGCCACGGAGAAGCGGGACATCCCCCTGGTGGAGATCACCGAGATCGTGGACCGCTTCTGCCGCGAGACCAACGAGGAGATCCCCGCCCTGGCCAGCCAGGACGACCAGAACGTGCGGGTGGCCCTCATCCGGCGCTTCCTCACGGAGAACCTCAAGTTCATCGGCATCGCCAAGCGCCACCTCACCGTCTACGACTTCGGCAAGATCCTCAACCACGTGGTGGGCCCCGCCCAGGGCAACGGCAAGCTGGGCGGCAAGGCCGCGGGCCTCATCCTGGGGGCGCGCATCCTCAAGCGCAAGGCCGGGGGCAACGCCCTGGTGGATTCCGTGAAGACGCCCAAGACCTGGTACATCACCTCGGACGGCATCTACAACTTCCTGCGCCACAACAGCCTCGAGGACCTGTGGAGCCTCAAGTTCAGCCCGGTGGAGGAGGTGCGCCAGACCTTCCCCTACCTGGAGCAGGCCTTCAAGAACTCCTTCTTCTCGCCCGAAATGTACCAGCAGATCCAGTTCGCCATGGACGACCTGGGGGAGGGGCCGCTCATCGTGCGCTCCTCCAGCCTGCTGGAGGACAGCGAGGGCATGGCCTTCTCCGGGAAGTACCGCAGCCTCTTCCTGGCCAACGTCGGCAGCCGCGAGGACCGGCTGGAGGCCCTCATGGACGCGGTGTGCGAGGTGTACGCCTCGGTCTTCGGGCCCGACCCCATCCAGTACCGGGCCGAGCGCGGCCTCCTGGATTTCGTGGAGGAGATGGGCATCATCATCCAGAAGGTGGTGGGGCGCCGCGTGGGCAAGTACTTCTTCCCGGCCTTCGCGGGGGTGGCCTTCAGCCACAACGAGTACCGCTGGAGCCCGCGCCTCCGGCGCGAGGACGGCATCGTGCGCATGGTGGCGGGGCTGGGCACCCGGGCCGTGGACCGCCTGGGCAGCGACTTCCCCTTCATGCTGAGCCCCGGCCAGCCCAAGATCCGCGTGAACGTCACCCCCGAGCAGGTGACCCACTACGCCCAGAGCCACATGGACGTCATCAACCTGGAGACGGGCCGCTTCGAGACGCTGGCCGTGGAGGACATCCTGAAGGAGGCCGGCGACGACTACCCGCTCCTGGAGCAGATCGTGTCGGTGCTGGAGGACGGCTTCCTGAAGAAGCCCATGAAGGGCATGGTCAGCGCCGACAAGGACGACCTGGTGGTGACCTTCTCGGGCCTGGTGGAGCGCACGGACTTCGTGCCCCAGATCCGCGCCATCCTGGCCATCCTCCAGGAGGCCCTGGGCACCGCCGTGGACATGGAGTTCGCCCACGACGGCGACAACCTCTACCTCCTGCAGTGCCGCCCCCAGAGCCGCATGGAGGAGGAGGGCCTCATGCAGATGCCCACCAAGGTGGCCTTCGACCACAAGATCTTCTCCGCCTCCAAGTTCATCACCAACGGATACGTCCCCGGCATCCGGTACATCGTCTACGTGGACCCCGAGGAGTACCGCAAGATCCCCGACCTGGCGGACCTGGTTTCCATCGCGGACGCCGTCAACCGCCTCAACGGCATCCTGCCCCGCCGGAAGTTCATCCTCATGGGCCCCGGGCGCTGGGGCAGCCGCGGCGACGTGACCCTGGGGGTGGGCATCACCTATTCGGGCATCAACAACACCTCCCTGCTGGTGGAGATCGCCCGCAAGAAGGGCAACTACGTCCCCGACCTCTCCTTCGGCACCCATTTCTTCCAGGACCTGGTGGAGGCCAAGATCCACTACCTCGCCCTCTACCCCGACGACGAGGGCAACCTCTTCAACGAGGAGTTCCTCACCAACAGCCCCAGCGTCCTCACCCAGCTCCTGCCCGAGCACACGCGCCTGGAGAAGGCGGTGCGGGTGATCGACGTGGAGCAGGTCTTCCCGGGCTGCCACCTGGAGGTGGTGATGGACGGCAACACGGACCGGGCCCTGGGCTACATCCGGGGGGCCCACGAACACTGACGGGCTGGCCATTCCGGCCGATCCGTGATATCGTCCCGATGTTTTGCGTCGACTCGACCGTCGACCATTCTTCCGGAGATACCCACGTGCTCTACCGCGCTCACCTCTTGAGCCCAGATGGCTCTGCGCGCCTGAAGGAATTCGCAGACGGGGGCCTCCTCGTGGACGAGGCCGGGCGGATCGTCGATGCGGGGGCCTTCGAGGCCCTGGAGGCGGCCCACCCGGGCGCCGAGGTGATGGACCTGCGTCCCCACTGGATCCTGCCCGGGCTCATCGACCTGCATTCCCACCTTCCCCAGTTCGAGTGCGTGGCCCTGGACGGGCTGGAGCTGATGCCCTGGCTGGAGACCCACATCTTCCCCGCGGAGGCCCGGTTCCGGGATTCCGAAGTGGCGGCCCGGGCGGCCCGGGATTATTTCCGCAGCCAGCTGGCCCTGGGCACCACCACGTCGGTGGCCTACCTCACGGTGCACCCGGAGGCCGCGGACCGCGCCTTCCGGGAGGCCGAACGCTGCGGGATCCGGGCGGTGCTGGGCAAGGTGATGATGGACATGCATGCCCCCGAAGCGCTCCTGGAGGACACCGGGGCTTCCCTGCGCCAGAGCGAGGAGCTGTGCGAAACCTGGCACGGGCGCGACGGCGGGCGCCTGCGCTACGCCTTCACGCCCCGCTTCGCGCCGGTGTGCTCCGGGGAGCTCATGGCGGGGCTGGCCCGGGCCGCCCAGCGCCACGGCGCCTACATCCAGACCCACATCAGCGAGAGCGTGGGCGAGATCGAGCGGGTGCGGGAGCTGTTCCCGGAGGCCGCGGACTACACCGCCGTCTACGCCGCCGCGGGCATGCTGGGGCCCCGGACCCTCCTGGGCCACGGCATCCACCTCTCCCGCTCCGAGCGGGAGGTCATCCGGGAATCCGGCGCCACCATCGTCCACTGCCCCCGCTCCAACGAATTCATCAAGAGCGGCATCATGCCCCTGCGCCGCTGGCTTTCCGAGGGGCTCTCGGTGGGCCTGGCCACGGACGTGGGGGGCGGGCCGAAGCTGGACATGTGGGGCGAGATGGCCGCGGCCTGCAATGCCTCCAAGACCCGCTGGGCCCTGCAGCGCCTCCAGGGGCTTCGCCTGGACGGCGTCGAGGGGCTGGACGGCGAACTGCGCACCCGCATCGCTTTGGCCCTGGACCTGGACCAGGACGATCCCGTCACGCCCGTGGAGGCCTTCCACCTGGCCACCCTCCACGGCGCCCGCGCCCTGGGCCTGGAGGCCGAAACCGGCAGCCTGGACCCCGGCAAGGACGCGGACTTCATCGTCGTGGACCCCCGGCGCGTGGACCCCGCCGCCTCCCGCGCCGTGGAACCCGCGGAGGAGATGCTCTCCCGGCTCCTGTACCGGTCCGACCCCGCCATGATCCGCGCCACCTACGTGCGGGGCCGCCGATGCCACGCCCTGGGAGCCTGATCCCCGCCGCCTTCTACCTGCGCCCGGTGGACGTGGTGGCCCGGGACCTGCTCGGCAGGCACCTGTGCCTGGGGCCGGTGACGCTGCGCATCACGGAGGTGGAGGCCTACGGCGGCCCCCAGGACTCCGCCAGCCACGCCCGCTCCGGGCGCACCCCCCGCAACGCCCCCATGTGGGAGGCCGGGGGCTGCGCCTACGTCTACTTCTGCTACGGCATGCACCACATGCTCAATGTCGTCACCGGCCCCCCGGACCGGGCCGAAGCCGTGCTCATCCGCAGCTGCGAACCCGTGACGGGCCTGGACCTGGTCCTGGAGCGCCGGCGCCACGTGCAGGGCCCCGCCCTCCTCACGGGACCCGGCAAGGTGGCCCAGGCGCTTGGGGTGGATCTGGCCTTCACCGGCACGCGCTTCCACGAACCCGGCGGCCTGGAGTTGCGGGCGGGATCCCCGGCCGCCGCCATCCTCGCCGGCCCCCGGGTGGGCGTGGATTTCGCGTCGCCCGCGGACCGGGACCGGCCCTGGCGCTTCGCGGAGGCGGGCACCCCCTGGGTGAGCCGGCCCAGAAACCTGCGTTAAATTCCCACCAGCCCCTTGAATTACTAATGCTTTCGGTGTTTCCTGGACTCTTGCCATGTTGGAGTTTCCATGACGAGGCCGGTGTTCAAGAAACGCTTCCCCTGGGGCTGGCTGCTCCTGGGCTGCCTGGCGGTGGCGGTGGTCTTCGGCATCGCCGCGGCCCGC
Organism: Mesoterricola silvestris; assembly: GCF_030295405.1. Classification (GTDB taxonomy): domain Bacteria; phylum Acidobacteriota; class Holophagae; order Holophagales; family Holophagaceae; genus Mesoterricola; species Mesoterricola silvestris. The sequence continues at coordinate 4,235,711 of NZ_AP027080.1, forward strand.
AACGCGCCGCTGAAGCTGGCGGTGACCGTGCCCACGGTGTATGCGGCGGGTGAGCGGAATCCGGTGCTCACGGCCAGCGGCTACCTGGTGGCCCGGCACCGGGCCACCCTTTCGGCCAAGGTGCCCGGGCGGATCCAGTGGCTGGGCGTGGAGGAGGGGAGCCGCGTCACCAAGGGGCAGGTGATCGCCCGCCTGGAGGCGCCGGATCTGCAGGCCACCCGCGACCAGGTGGAGGCCCAGCTGGGCCAGGCCATCCTGGACCGGGACCGGGGCGAGGCCCTGGCCAAGGACGGGGTGCTGGACCGGGCCTCCCTGGACAAGCTTCGCACCGCCTGCCTCACCCTCAAGGCCCAGCTGGCCTACCAGGACGCGCTGCTGGAGAACATGGTGCTGCGCGCGCCCTTCACGGGCACCGTCACCCAGAAGCTGTCGGAGGTGGGCGAGACCGTGAGCCCGGGCAGCGCCGGCGGCGCCAACGCCATCAACGCCGTGGCCGTGCTGGCGGACTTCGACAGCCTGGAGCTGGAGGTGGAAGTGAACGAGACCGGCCTGCCCCGCCTGCGCAAGGGCATGCCCGCGGAGATCCGCGTGGACGCCCTGGACGCCGAGCCCGGGGCCAAGCCCCTGCGGGGCACCCTCCGGGAGATCTACCCCTCCTCCAACCGCCAGAAGGCCACCGTCCTGGTGCGGGTCGCCCTGGTGGACAAGCACCCCATCCTCGTGCCCGACATGGGCGCCAAGATCACCTTCATGGGCGAGCCCTTCGCGGCCCAGACGATCTTCCTGGGCAGGGAGCAGATCGTGCGCCGGCAGGGCAAGCCCTTCGTGTGGACCCTGCAAGCCGGCCGCGCCGCGCTGCGCCCCGTGGAACTGGGGGAGGAGAACCCCGTGGGCTTCATGGCCAAGGGCATCCCCGCCGATCTCCAGCTCCTGGTGGTGCCCCAGGAAATCAAGCTGGAGGAGGGCAAGCGCGTGATTCCCCGGGAGCGCTGAAATGGACGACGTGACCGTCAGGCTCCGGGGCCTGGCCAAGAGCTACTGGCGGGGGCCCCTCGAGATCCCCGTCCTCACGGGCATCGACCTGGAGATCCCCCGGGGGGGCTACTACGCCCTCATGGGGCCCAGCGGCTCGGGCAAGACCACGCTCCTCAACCTCATCGCCGGCATCGACCGGCCTTCGGGCGGGGAGCTGGAGGTGTGCGGCCACGCCCTCAACGGGCTGAACGACGACGACCTGGCCGGGTGGCGCAGCCGGAACGTGGGCTTCATCTTCCAGAACTACAACCTGGTGCCGGTGCTCAACGCCTACGAGAACGTGGAGCTGCCCCTGCTCCTCCAGGACCTGGGGCGGGCGGAGCGCCGCGAACGGGTGCTGCGCGCCCTGTCCCTGGTCAACCTCTCGGACCGCATGCACAACTACCCCCGCCAGCTCTCCGGGGGCCAGGAGCAGCGCGTGGCCATCGCCCGGGCCATCGTCCACGACCCCGAGCTCATCGTGGCCGACGAGCCCACCGGGGCCCTGGACGCGAAGAACGCCGAGGAGGCCCTCATCCTCCTGGAGCACCTGAACCAGGAACTGGGCAAAACCATCGTGCTGGTCACCCACGACCCCAAGGCCGCCAGCCACGCGCGCTTCCAGATCCACCTGGAGAAGGGCGTGCTGGACCGCACCGTGGAAGTGCATGACCGGCCCACCCTGCCCCGCCTCCTGCCTTGAAGTTCCTCACCCTGGTCCTGCGCTCCCTGTTCCGCTCCAAGCGGAGGACCTTCCTCACGGTGCTGAGCCTGTCGGTCTCGGTCTTCCTCATCGCGATCCTCCAGAGCCTCCTGGGCACCATGGATTCCCTCACCACCTCCACCGGCAGCGGCACGCGGCTGGTGGTGCAGGACAAGGCCTCCTTCACCAACGTGATCCCCCAGGCCTACGCCAATTTCCTGCGCCAGCAGCCGGAGATCGAGCGCTTCACCGCCTTCCAGTGGTTCGGGGGCGAGTACAAGGACCCCCGGAACTTCTTCGCCAATTTCGCAGTGGACCCGGAATCCTACCTCGAGGTGTACCGGGAGGAGGCCAACCTCCCCGCCATCCCCCGGGACCAGGTGCGGGACTTCCTTCGGGACGGCAACGGGTGCATCGTGGGCCGGACCCTGGCCGACAAGTATGGCTGGAAGGTGGGCGACGTGGTGCCCCTGAAGAGCCCCATCTTCAACCTCACCCTGCGCCTCAACATCCGCATCATCTTCACGGGCCTGCGCAAGTCCGACGAGATGTTCCTGGCCTTCAACATCAAGCAGCTGCAGGAGGCCGTGCCCTGGATGAAGGGCCGCGTGGGCGCCTTCACCGTGCGCGCCCGGAACCCCGCCGACATCCCCAAGCTCTGCGAGCGCATCGACCACCACTTCGCCAACAGCGCCCAGGAGACGCTCTCCATCACCGAGAACGCGTTCAACCTGAACATGATCAAGATGCTGGGGGACTACTCCACCATGGTGCACACCATTTCCGCCGCCGTGCTGGTGGCCATCCTCATCGTCACGGCCAACACCATGGCCATGGCCATCCGGGAGCGCACCACCCAGATATCGACCATGCGGGCCCTGGGCTTCCGCTCGGGGCAGATCCTCTCCCTGCTCATGGCCGAGGGCCTCCTGCTCTCGCTCCTGGGCAGCGGGCTGGGCATCGGCATGGCCATGGCCGCGGCCTCGGCCGCGGCGAAGGTGGCCGGCCAGATACTGCCCTGGATGGCCGACTTCATCATCACCCCCGAGACCCTGCTGCTCTGCGTCCTGATCACCCTGGCCCTGGGGCTGCTCTCCACGTTCATCCCGGCCTACCGCGCCAGCCGCAGGCCCATCACCGAAGGCTTGAGGGCCCTGTGATCTGGTGGTTCTTCGTCCCCCTCGCCCCGTACCTGCTGTGGCTGGTGTGGGCCGCGGCCTTCCATCCCCTGCCCCTGACCTACAACTGGCGCTCCATCTGGCAGCGCTGGGCGGGCACCCTCTCCACGGTGGGGGCCATCGCCATCGTCGTGATGGTCTTCGTGGTGGTCCTGTCCATGGCCCAGGGGGTCTCCCGGGCCTACGTGCGCAGCGGCCGCGAGGACCAGGTGGTCATCATGCGCCAGAACGCGCGGGTGGAGATGATGAGCTCCGTGAGCCTGGCCCAGGCCCGGCTCATCCTCACCCACCCCCTCATCGCCCGGGACGAGGTGGGGCCCCTGGCCACCGAGGACATCATCGTCAGCAAGCAGGTCGCCCTGGCCGACGGGTCCGGCGCCATGTCCGTGACGGTGCGGGGCACCACCCCCGCGGGGATCCGCATGCGCAGCCAGGTGCGGATGCTCCGGGGACGCTGGTTCAACACCGGGCTTTCCGAGGCCGTCGTCCCCCAGAAGATGCTCAACCGCTACACCGGCGTGGAGCTGGGCCGCACCTTCGACATGGCCGGGCGCGCCTGGAAGGTGGTGGGGGTCTTCGACGGGGACGGCAGCGTCTTCGATTCGGAGATCTGGACCGACGTGGGCGACCTGCGCCAGGCCTTCAAGCGGTACGGCAACGATTCCTCCATGGCGGTGCGCCTGCGCAGCGCCGCCGACGTGCCCGCCTTCATCCAGGACATGGAGAAGGACGTGCGCCTCAAGCTGGAGGCCAAGCCCGAACCCGCCTACTTCGCCGACCTGGGCGACGCGGGCCGGCCCATGCAGGTGCTGGGCCAGATCATCACCCTGATCCTCACGGTGGGCGCGGTCTTCGCGGCCATGAACACGATGTACGCCACCGTAGCCGGCCGCACCCCCGAGATCGGCACCCTGCGGGCCCTGGGCTTCCGGCGCCGGGAGATCCTGGCCAGCTTCCAGTGGGAGGCCATCCTCCTCACGGCCCTGGGGGGCCTGGCGGGGGCCTTCCTGTCCCTGCTCTTCAACGGCATCCGCACCGGCACGGTGAACATGAACACCTGGTCCGACGTGAGCTACGCCTTCGCCGTGACCCCGGACCTCATGGCCCAGGGGGTGGGCTTCAGCGTCCTCATGGGCGTGGCGGGGGGGTTCCTCCCCGCCTGGCGCGCCAGCCGCATTCCCGTAACGGAGGCTATGAGAGCTTGAACGATTTATAAATTTTTATTAAACTAATTTCGGCCGCGCGTTGACGACATCAGCTTGCGAGGTAAACTGATCACTAAACGGGAGGCGCTATGGACCGTGAACTGCTAAAGGGGAGCACGCCGCTCCTTCTGCTGTCTCTTCTCACGGACGGCCCGATGTACGGCTACCAGATCATCGAGACGGTCAAGCAACGGACCGATGGCAGCTACACCCTCAAGGAGGGTGCGCTCTACCCGGCCCTCCACAAGCTGGAGGCGGCGGAGTTCATCACCTCGTACTGGCAGACCCAGCCCAACGGCCGGGACCGCCGCTACTACGCCATCCAGCCCGCCGGCGCCTCCTTCCTGGCCGCCAAGAAGCAGGAGTGGGGGCAGTTCGTGGCCATGGTGGACGGCTTCGTGGGGCCCCGGCCGTGAACCTGGCGCTGGGCGCCTACCTCTCCGAAGTGGAGAGGGGACTGGGGGGGCTCACCTCCGGAAGGCGGCGCCTGATCATCCGCGAACTGGAAGCGCATCTCCAGGACGAGGCCGAAGCCCGGGGGATCCGGACGGAATCCCAGATGGCCGAACTCCTGGCCGAGAAGGAACCGCCCCGGGAGCTGGCCTCCGAGCTGAGCAACGGCGAGGGCACGGACGCCACCCACCGCAGCGAAACCTCCCTGCTGGCCGGGGGCCTCCTGGGCCTGGCCACGGGCGGCTACCTCTACCTCCAGGGCGGGTGGCCCTGGCACCTGAGCCTGGCCTTCTGCATGGCCCACGGCCTGGCGGTGGGCGCGGGCATCCTGCTGGTGCGCCGGCGCTGGCAGCGCCTGGGCACCCAGACCCGGATCCTCACCTCCCTCCTCTTCGGCACCCTCATGGCCATTCCCATGGGCTTCACCAGCCTGCGGGGCTTCAATTCCAGCCGCTTGCTGTACGGGGCCTTCACGGGCTACATGCTGGAGCGCCACTCGGAACCCCGGCCGGCCTGGCAGGCGATCCTGGAAACCCTGGGTTTCACCGTCCTGGACTACCTGGCCTACACCTTCGTCTTCACCCACCGGCACCCGTACAGCTGGCTGCTGGAACTGAGCTTCAATTTCACCCTGGCCCTGGCGGTGCTGCTCGCCCTCCAGCTCAAGCGGCTCCTTTCGGGGCGCTGGCTGCTGGCTCCCCAGTGATTTCGGCTTGAGTTCCAAGGGCATACGGGCTACACTTTCTTCCTTGTGCGTGAACAAGCCGCGTGCCGTCATGGCATCCGGTCGGTTCCAGGAGGCCTCGATGAAGGACAAGATCCATCCCCAGCTCTTCGACGTGAACGTCCATTGCGCGTGCGGCAATGAGTTCATGACCCGCTCCACCAAGAAGGAGCTCCGCGTGGAAGTGTGCGCGGCCTGCCACCCCTTCTTCACCGGCAAGCAGAAGCTCATGGACACCGCCGGCCGGGTGGAGAAGTTCAACCGCAAGTACGCCAAGAAGGAAGTGGCGGCCCCCGTGGCCGAGGCCGCTCCCGAGGCGGAAGCGCCGGCCGAAGCCAACCAGTAGCGACAGCGTTCCCAGGAACGGGCCGATCCTCGGCCCGTTCTTTTTTTGTATGTGTGGGTGACCCATGCTCGACCAGCTTGAATCCCTCGATGCCAAGTACCAGGAGATCGAAGCCCAGCTCCAGGACCCCGCCGTCGTCAGCGACATGAAGCGGCTGCGGGAGCTCACCAAGCTGCGCTCCGAGCTGGAGCCCGTGGTGGAGGCCTGGCACCTCCAGCGCACCCGGCTGCGCCAGCTGGAGGAGGCCGAGCAGATCCTGGCCGACAAGACCCAGGACGCCGAGCTGCGCGAGATGGCCGGCCTGGAGATCCCCGAGCTCAAGGAGGCCATCCTGGCCGGGGAGGCCGCCCTGCGCCAGCTGCTGGTGCCCAAGGACCCCAAGGACGAGCGCAACGTCATCCTGGAGGTGCGGGCCGGTACCGGGGGGGAGGAGGCCGCCCTCTTCGCGGCGGAGATCTTCCGGATGTACGTGCGCTTCGCGGAGCGCCGGGGCTACCGGGTGTCGGTGCTCAGCGAGAGCGAGGCGGACCAGGGCGGCCTGCGGGAAGTGGTGGCCGAGGTGGAGGGGGCCGGGGCCTACTCCCTCTTCCGGTTCGAAAGCGGCGTCCACCGGGTGCAGCGGGTGCCCAAGACCGAGACCCAGGGCCGCATCCACACCTCGGCCTGCACCGTGGCCGTCATGCCCGAGGCCGACGAGGTGGACATCGAGGTGAAGAAGGAGGACCTGCGCATCGACACCTTCTGCTCCGGCGGCAAGGGCGGCCAGAGCGTGAACACCACCTACTCCGCCGTGCGCCTCACCCACCTGCCCACCAACACCGTGGTGCAGTGCCAGGACGAGCGCAGCCAGCTCAAGAACATGGCCAAGGCCATGACCGTGCTCCGCTCGCGCCTCCTGGAGAAGGCCCAGGCCGAGGTGGACCAGGCCGAGGCCAGCCTGCGCAAGACCCAGGTGGGCTCCGGGGACCGCTCGGAGAAGATCCGCACCTACAACTTCCCCCAGGGCCGGGTCACGGACCACCGGGTCAACGTCACCATCCACCAGCTGGATTCCTTCATGCAGGGCATGATCGAGCCCATCCTGGAGCCCCTGCGGGCCGCCCACGAGGCCGAAAGGCTCCAGCAACTGGAGGCCTGAGGGGATCCGCATCTATATATAAAGGTACCGATCCCCATATTGCAGTTTTCCCCGGCAAGCTCCACGATAGCTGGAACCCCGGACGATCCCATGGCCCCCGCTCCCGCCCACCGACCCCTCGATACCCTTCTGCACGAGTGCCGGAAGGTCATCGTCGGCCAGCCGCAGCTCCTGAACCGGCTTCTGGTGGCCCTGCTGGTGCCCGGGCACGTGCTCCTGGAGGGCCTGCCGGGCCTGGCCAAGACCCGCACCGTCAAGACCCTTGCGGCGGCGAGCCGCATGCACTTCCGGCGCATCCAGTTCACCCCGGACCTGCTGCCCTCGGACGTCGTGGGCACCCTGGTCTTCGACCCCCGGAACCTCACCTTCACCCCCAAGAAGGGCCCCATCTTCGCCAACCTGCTCCTGGCCGACGAGATCAACCGGGCCCCCAGCAAGGTGCAGTCGGCCCTCCTGGAGGCCATGGAGGAGCGCCAGGTGACCCTGGGCGAGGAGAGCTTCCCCCTGCCGGACCCCTTCCTGGTGCTGGCCACCCAGAACCCCCTGGAGCAGGAGGGCACCTTCCCCCTGCCCGAAGCCCAGATGGACCGCTTCCTCTTCAAGCTCCGCATCGACTACCCCAGCCTCCAGGACGAGGGGGAGGTGCTGCGCCGGGCAGACGGCCACGAGGAGCCCGTCCTGCCCCTCATGACCGGCGAGGGCATCCTGGAAGCGGGGGTCCAGGCCCGCAAGGTCCGGCTGGACGAGGCCATCCGAAACTACATCGTCCGCATGGTCCAGGCCACCCGCCCCGGCCACGGCAAGGCCTGGAAGGGCCGGGAACTGCTCCGCTGCGGCGCCTCCCCCCGGGCCTCCCTGGCCCTCCAGGCCTCCGCCAAGGCCCTGGCCCACCTTTCCGGCCGGGACCACGTGCTCCCGGAGGACGTGGCGGCCCTGGCGCCGGACGTGCTCCGGCACCGGCTCCTCCTCACCTACGAGAGCGAGGCCGACGGGGTGACCACAGACGACGTCATCAAGGCCCTGCTCAACGCCACTCCCCGGCCCTGAAGGGGCCCCGGGCGGTCTGTGATCCAGCTCACTCGGGGGCTTGACAGAATTTGATATTTTCCCTATTTCCAATCCTTAACAAAAATTAACATCCCCCAAAAAAAGAAAACAAGATTGGGGAACTTTCGGACCCGTGCTAGCATGGGTCACCCTACTTAGGTCACCTGATATTTTCCAATAATGGGCCGGGGAAAGGCCTTGACGTCTTTGATCCCCCGGAATTAACCCCTAAGCGAAGTGATATATCCACTTATCGCTAACGCTAACCCCAAACAGGAGGATGCTCATGCATCGTAGAATCGAAAACTTCGGCCGTATCGCCGCGCTGATCGTCGTGGGTTCCGTGACCCTCGCCGCCCAGGGCACGCAGACGTCCAGCATCACCGGGAGCCTCGTCGACCAGAACGGGGCCGCGGTTGTGGGCGCCACGGTCAACCTCGTCTCCAGCAGCCTCCAGGGCCCCCGCGTCCTGCAGACCGACGAAAAGGGCCGGTTCATCACCCGGCTGCTGCCTCCCGGCCAGTACACCATCACCATCACCAAGGCCGGCTTCCAGACCATCAAGACGTCCGAGAAGATCGGCATCGACCAGACCTACCAGCCCCGGTTCACCATGGCCAAGACCGCCGCTGCGGTCGTGGAAGTGGTCGCCACCGCCGCCGCCGTTGACCGCACCGACGTCAAGACCGCTTCCAACTACTCCCTGGACGCCGTCGACGCCCTGCCCAACGCCCGCACGATGGAAGGCGTCGCCCTCCTGACCCCCGGCGTCACCACCGGCGTCGGCAACCGCGTCCAGATCCGCGGCGCCATGACTTCCGGCAACCTCTACCTGCTGGACGGCCAGAACATTTCCGACAACGCCTACAACAACCGCGGCGTCCGCCTCATCGACGACTCCATCGAGGAGATCCAGGTCATCACCGGTGCCATCTCCGCCGAGTACGGCGATGTGGACGGCGGCGTTCTGAACGCCATCACCCGTTCCGGCGGCAACGAATTCGCTGGCCAGCTCCGCTGGGAACTGAAGGACTCCGCCTGGAATGCCTACAATCCGAAGGACCCCCGTGGCTCCTTCCCAAACACGATGAACGAAGAGAAGACGATCTCCCTCTCCGGCTTCATCATCAAGGACAAGCTGTGGTTCTCCGGCAGCTTCTTCTCCACCGATCAGACCGGCGCCAGCACCATCACCTTTGACCTGGGCAACCGGGTGGGTTCCAACCCCGTCATCTCCAACAACGATCAGACCGGCCTCGTGGGCTTCAACGCCCCCTATGTCACGCGGTCGAAGGAAATCCGCCGCCAGATCAAGTTGACCTGGGCCCTCAACCAGAACCACACCCTGGTTTCGTCCTTCAACAACTCCCGCACCGATGACGTCAACCGCAACTACAGCGCGGCCATGACCACCGCCCTCGTGCCCCAGGTCAGCACCAGCGAGTTCCTGAACCTGCAGTGGCGCGCCATCTGGTCCAACACCATCACGTCCGAAATGAAGATCGGCCGCAAGAAGCAGAAGTACTCCGCTGGCGCCGACGCGGCCAACGGCAGCCCGATCTACAACTACAGCTCCGGCGTGGGTGGCTACCTCAACAACGGTATCTTCAACTCGAACGACGGCGGCGACAACCGCAACAACCAGACCTTCAACGCCAAGGTCAGCATGTTCTGGGACGGCGCCGGCAGCCACACCACCGACATGGGCGTCGACTACTACAAGGGCATCTCCAAGGCCCGCAACGAACAGTCCGCCACCGGCTTCACCTTCGGCGTCACCCGGCCCTCCCTCAACGGCCAGGTCGCTGGCATCTGGGAAGCCCGCCCCCGCGACGTCTGGGAATGGATCAGCGGTGACGGCGAAGCCCACAACTTCTCCCAGGCCGTCTACATCAACGACAAGTGGACCGTCGACAAGCACCTGAGCTTCAACGTGGGCCTGCGCTTCGACAAGTTCAAGGCGGAAAACGAGTCCGGCAAGTCCACGGCCTCCGCCAGCGGCCTGTCCCCTCGCCTCGGCATGAAGTACGATCTCCTCGGCGATGGCAACTGGCTCTTCAGCGCCGCCTGGGCCCGCTACAACTCCAAGGTGCTCGAGGGCATCACCAACTCGGTGACCAAGCAGGGCAACCCCACCGAGATCGATCACCCCTACATTGGCCCCGGCGGCCTCACCACCTACCAGACCTTCGCCTACATCACCAACCTCGCGACGGTCCGCACCAACTACGACTTCACGAAGTTCGCCTACTACAACGACCCCACCCTGAACGTCTCCCTCTCCTCGAACCTGAAGAACCCCACCGTGGATGAGACGCAGGTCGCCGGCCAGTACTTCTACAACACCCCCGCCATTGGCGCCGGTTCCATCAAGGTCACCTTCGTCAACAAGAAGTGGAAGAACCTCTTCGACTACAAGACCGGCGACTCCGGCCATGTGACCGCCCCCGACGGAAGCGATCTTTACATGCGCGTCTGGGAAAACAGCGATGTCGCCAAGCGCGAGTACAAGGGGATGGAACTGGAAACCACCCTGCAGCGGGACGAATGGCAGTTCATCGGCACCGCCACCTGGAGCAGCCTGAAGGGCAACTACGAGGGTGAGGCCACCAACAGCCCCGCCGCCGGCGCTGGCCTGAAGAACTTCACGGTGCAGGACGGCGTGCAGATGTATGATCCCTCCATCACCACGCCCTACGGCTACCTCCAGGGCCATGTGCCCCTCCGCATCCGCGCCACCGCCTCCCGTGCCATGACCAACCAGTACGGCAAGACCACCCTCGGCCTTGTCTACCGCCAGGATACGGGCCTGCACTACAGCAAGAGCCGCTCCATCGACAACATCGCCGCCCTGAACCCCGCCCTCAGCGATCAGTTCGGCAGCAGCTTCACCCAGTATGAGGGTGGCCGCCGCATGGAAGGCGTGTTCCCCACCGCCGTCTACCTCGATCTTGCCCTGACCCACGAATTCACCATCTTCAAGGTGGCCTCCAAGGCCGTCACGGGCTTCTTCAAGGCGAACATCGGCAACATCCTGAACCACCAGCAGATCATCGCCTGGGACACCAACTACACCGCGGCCTCCTCCCTGGATGCCCCCTGGGTCAAGGCCAATCCCACGACCTTCGGCAAGCCCCGCCAGTCCGCCGACTACGGCACGGGCCGCACCATCGCCGTCTCCACCGGCTTCCGCTTCTAGTTCAGACGGAACCGCGTAGTACCTGAAGGGCGCCCGGGAAACCGGGCGCCCTTTTCCATTAGACTGGGGGAATGACCACGCGCACCGTATCCCTCATCCACACGGGCGGCACCCTGGGCATGGGGCCCGGGGAGGATGACAGCCTCGCGCCGGGACCTTCCCTGGACCGCATCCTCGATCAGGTGCCCGAGCTGCGGGAGCTGGCCGATCTGCGCATGGCGGTGGCCTTCAACCAGGATTCGGCCACCACGGAACCGGAGGACATCCTCCTCCTGGCCCGGCTCATCCGGCACGAGGCCGCCTCCTGCGACGGCATCGTGCTCATCCACGGCACCGACACCATGGCCTACACGGCCTCCGTGCTGGGTTTCCTCCTGGCGGACCTGGGCCGGCCGGTGGTGCTCACGGGCAGCCAGCGGCCCCTGGCCTACGTGCGCAGCGACGCCCGGGGCAACCTGGTGGACGCGGTGACCCTCGCGGCCCGGGGGGTCGACGAGGTGGGCATCTGCTTCGGGGACCACTGGCTTCGCGGCGTGGCCGCGGACAAGGTGAGCGTGCACCGGTACGAGGCCTTCGAATCCCCCAACCTGCCGCCCCTGGCGGAACTGGGCCTCCACGTGCAGGTCCACCCCCACGCGGGGGCGTTCCCGCGCCAGGTGCCGCCGGGCATCGGACCGGCGCTGGAATCGGCCATCGAGATCTACGCCCCCTTCCCCGGCATGCCCTGGCGCCTGCCGGACCGGTCCTGCCGCGGTGTGCTCATCCGGGCCTTCGGGGCCGGCAACCTCCCCATGGACCGCCCCGATCTGCGGGATCTCTTCCGGCACTGCGAAGCCCTGGACCTGCCGGTGGTCATCATCAGCCAATGCGCATCGGGCGGCGTGGACCTCGCCACCTACGACCTGGGCCGCCGGGCCCAGGCCATGGGCGCCATCTCCGGGGGCCGGCACACGCCCTGGGCGGCCCTGGCCAAGCTCTCCCTGGCGCTGGGCGCGGGTTTCACCACGGACGAGATCCGGCGCGCCTTCCAGGTCTCCTGGGCCGGAGAGCCCGTCTGATACACTGGTCCTCCACCCTTGAGGATCCGCCATGCTCGACGCCGCCCTTCTCCGCAACGACCTGGAAACCGTGGTGCAGGGCCTGGCCAGGCGGGGCGTGACCTTCGACCAGGAGGCCTACCAGGAGCTGGACGCGGCGCGCCGGCGCGTCATCCAGGAGGCCGAGGCCCTCAAGGGCGAGCGCAACCGGGTGTCGGACGAAGTGGCCCGCCTCAAGCGCGCCAAGGAGGACGCCAGCCACCTCATCGCCGCCCAGCGCGAGGTGGGGGAAAGGCTCAAGGCCCTGGAGACCGCCGAAAAGGAGGCCGAGGCCGCCTTCAAGGCCTTCATGGCCACGCTGCCCAACCTGCCCCACGAGACCGTGCCGGTGGGCAGGGATGAGCACGCCAACGTGGAGATCAAGCGCTGGGGCACCCCCGCGGCCATGGAGAAGCCCCTGGACCACGTGGACCTGGGCACGAGGCTGGGCATCCTGGACCTGGACCGCGCCGCCAAGCTCAGCGGGGCGCGGTTCTCCATCCTCAAGGGCCTGGGCGCCAAGCTGGAGCGAAGCCTGGTCTCGTTCATGGCGGACCTGCACGCCCAGGCCGGCTGGACCGAAGTGCTCCCGCCGTACCTGGTGCTTCCGGAGTGCATGTACGGCACCGGCCAGCTGCCCAAGTTCGAGCAGGACCTCTTCAAGACCTACCGGGGCGAGGATCCGCTCTACCTGATCCCCACGGCGGAAGTGCCCGTGACGAACATGTACCGCGAGGAGATCCTGCCCGGGGAGGAACTCCCCCTGCGCCACTTCGCCTTCACCCCCTGCTTTCGCAGCGAGGCCGGCAGCTACGGCAAGGACACCAAGGGCATCATCCGCCAGCACCAGTTCCACAAGGTGGAGCTGGTGGCCTTCGCCACCCCCGAGCAGGCCCTGGAGGAACTGGAGAACCTCACCCGCGAGGCCGAGCGCATCCTGGAGGCCCTGGAGCTGCCCTACCGGCGGGTGCTGCTGTGCAGCGGCGACATGGGCTTCTCCAGCCGCAAGACCTTCGACCTCGAGGTGTGGCTGCCCAGCCAGAACACCTACCGGGAAATCAGCTCCTGCAGCTGGTTCGGGGACTTCCAGGCCCGGCGCGCCAATATCCGCTTCCGCGCCGCGGGCGGCAAGCCGCAGCCCCTGCACACCCTCAACGGCAGCGGCCTGGCCGTGGGCCGCACCTGGGTGGCCATCCTGGAGAACTACCAGCAGCCCGACGGGAGCGTGAGGATCCCCAAGGCGCTGCAGGCCTACATGGGCTGCGACGTGATCCGGTAGGAGCCTGTCCAAGTAATATTCGGCCCCGCGACGGCGTCTGGAGGCCCGATTATCGAGCGCAAGGCCCGCAGGAAATATAGGTCATATTTTCAAGGGACTTGCGCACGACAGGCGGGCCTCCAGACGCCGCCTTCGGTGGTGGCAGCGGCCACGGCAATCCCGCGTTCCGCTCGTCGAACGATTAACCTAATCGCCCTCCTCGCGGGCCTTGTCTTGCCATGGCCGGTGCCACCATCGCGGGGCCGAATATTACTTGGACAGGCTCCTCGCTCAACCCAGGACCACCAGGGCGGTGTCCGAGGCCTCCCGCACCGCGTCGGGAAGGAAGAAGTCCGCCACCAGAGGCGCTCCGGGCACCACGGCGTAGCCGGAGAAATCCGTCACCCCCTCGGCCCGCAGGACCTCCTCGTCGATGAAGAAGTTGCCCGTGCAGGTGCGGGAGGGGCGCTGGAGGATCGCGGCGGCGGCGTCGGCCATGATCTCGGGCCTGCGGCTGGCGTTGGCCAGCTGCTCCCCGCCCAGGAGGTTCCGCACCGCCGCGGTGTCGATGGTGGTGAGGGGCCACAGGGAATTCACGGCGACCCCGTCCGGGGCCAGCTCCTGGGCCATGCCCAGGGTGCACAGGCTCATGCCGTACTTGGCGGTGGTGTAGGCCACGTGCGGGGCGAACCACTTGGGGCGCAGGTCCAGGGGCGGGGAGAGGGTCAGGATGTGGGGATTGTCGGCCTTCAGGAGGTGCGGCAGGCAGGCCTTGGAGCACAGGAAGGTGCCCCGGGCGTTCACCTGGTGCATGAGGTCCCAGCGCTTCAGGTCCGTGGCCAGGGTGCCGGTGAGGGAGATGGCGCTGGCGTTGTTCACCAGGATATCCAGGCCCCCGAAGGCCTCCACGGTGTGGGCCACGGCGGCCAGCACCTGCTCCTCGCTGCGCACGTCGCCCACGATGGGCAGGGCCCGGCCCCCGGCGGCCTCCACGGCCTCGGCGGCGGAGAACACGGTGCCCGGAAGCCTGGGATGGGCCTCGGCGGTCTTGCCGAAAACCGCCACCCGCGCCCCGTCCCGGGCGGCGCGCAGGGCGATGGCGAGGCCGATGCCCCGGGTGGCGCCGGTGATGAAGAGGGTCTTCCCGCTGAGGGTCATGGGGGGCTCCGGAGGCTGGACCCCCGAGTATGCCCCGCGCGGACGGGAATTTCTATTCGAAGTCGGGGGCGTCCGGAACGTCGCTGCCCATGCGCTTCAGGGCTTCCTCGTTCCTCCAGATGCCGCCGAAGCGGCCGTACAGGGAGCTGAAGCCCGGGCGCTTGCGGCCCTCCTCGGCCAGGGTCATGAGTTCAGCGGTGAGGAGCTTCTCGGCCACGCCGGTCTGCAGGGCCTCCACCAGGGTGCGGCGGGTCTCGAAGGTGAGGGGGGCCGCGGGGGTGCGCTCCTTGATGCGGGCCACCCAGATCTTGCCGTCGGGGGTCCAGCAGGGGGGCGTGGCCTTGCCGGCGGGGGTCTCCAGGAGGGCCTTGCGGATGGCGGGGTGCTGGCCCAGTTCGGCCAGGCTCTGGATGGTGACGCCGTCCTTGGTTTCCGGGGTTCCCAGGGCCTTGAGGTCCCCGGCGGCCTGGTCGGCCTTGGCCCGGAGGGCGGTGCGGGCCTCCTCCAGCTTCCAGGCGGTCAGCACCTTGGCCTTGATATCGGCGAGGGGGGGCACGGCCACGGGCAGTTCCTCCTGCACGCGGAAGACCGCGTAGGAGGCGCCGGCCATGCGCACCTTGGACACCTGGCCCACCTCCAGGCGGAAGGCCTCGCCGGTGAGGCCCTGGCTGCCGGGCAGACCTTCCAGGCCGGCGGCGTCACCGGCGGTGAAGGGCTTGCTGGTGGCCACCTTGAGGCCCAGGTTCCGGGCCGGGGCGGCCAGGTCGCCGCGCTCCCCGGCGCGCTTACGCAGCTGCTCCAGCTTGTCCTTGGCCTTGGCGGCGAAGGTGTCCCGGGCGATCTGGGCGCGCAGCTCCTCCTTGACGGCCTCGAAGGGCTTCTCCCGGCGACCTTCCAGGCGGATGAGGTGCACGCCGAACTGGGTCTTCACGGGCTGGCTGATATCGCCGATCTTCAGGGCCGCGGCGGCGTCGGTGAAGGGCTTGACCATCTGGCCGGGGGCGAACCACCCCAGGTCCCCGCCCTTGCCCTTGGCGCTGGGATCCTCGCTGAAGGCCTCGGCGGCCTTGGCGAAGTCCTGGCCGGCCACGAGCTTGGCCCGCAGTTCGCCGGCCTTCTTGAAGGCCTCGCCCAACTGGGCCTCGCTCTCGGCCTTGAAGAGGATGTGGCTGGCCTTGAGCTCGGTGTACTGGGCCTTGCGGGCCTCGTACAGGGCCTTGACCTTGGCGTCGTCCACGGGGGCCAGGCCCAGGGAGGCCTCGTCCACGGACACGTAGGAGATGACGCGGCGGGGGCCCTCCTGGAAGCGGGCGCCGGAATCCTTGAGGAAGGCCTGCAGCTTGGCGTCGCCGGGATCCGGGATCCCCGAGGGATCCGGGGAGGCGGTGACGGCCTCGAAGCTGATCTTCTCGTTGCGCACCCGGTTCTCCAGCTCCACCCAGGCCTGGTCCACGGGCACCCGGGACGCGGCCTGGCCCACCAGCTTGCGCAGGCTCAGTTCGCTGGCGAGTTCGGTCTCCCACTGCTTGAGGGAGGTGCCGTTCTCCCGGAGGACGGAGTTGATTTCGCCGGATTCCCGGAGCTGGCCCTTTTCATCCAGGAAGAGGGGGATGCTGCGCAGGCGGGCCTCCAGGGCCGCGCGCACCTCGGCGTCCGTGACGACGATATCGTGGCGCTCCGCCAATTCCAGCCGGAGCTGGTTGCTGATGAGGCCGTCCAGGGCCTGCTGCTGCAGCATGGGCATGAGGGATTCGATATTGGCCTGCTTGCCCATGCGCTTCACGTACTGGGCGATCATGGAATCCACGTCCCGCTTCAGGACATCCCGCCCGTAGACCCGCGCCAGCACGTTGTCCGGAGCGGCCGAGCTGGCCCCGCTCGGGGCGAGGTAGGCCACCAGGCCTAGCAGCACCACCATCATGACCACGGCCATGGGCGTCTGGTTGCCTTTGAACACTTGGCGGAAGTTGCGAAGCATGGGTTCTCCACGGGCAGGCCATTGGCCAGGATCTTCTAGGTTATCAAAGGAATGCTGTTTGTCCTAAACTGATTGACCGAGGGTGTCATGGCCGTGCGACCAGTGCTCACCTGGGGAGATCCCAGGCTGAAGATAAATTCAAGCGATATCGGGGAATGGACCCCCGAGCTGGACCAGCTGGTGGCCGATCTCTTCGACACCACCTACGCCGAGGAGGGCGTGGGGCTCGCCGCGCCCCAGGTGGGCGTGAATCTCAATCTTGCCGTCATCGACACCTCCTGCGGGGCGGATCCCTCCGCCCGCATCGTGCTGGTCAATCCGGAAGTGGTGAAGGAGGAGGGGTCCCAGGTGGGGCCCGAGGGCTGCCTCTCCATCCCCGGCATCCACGAAGTGCTCGAACGCCCCATGAAGGTCTGGGTGAGGAACCGCACCCCCCAGGGCGAGTGGGTGGAACTGGAGGGCGAGGAGCTCCTGGCCCGGGCCTTCTGCCACGAGATCGACCACCTGCGGGGAAGGCTCTTCGTGGAGTACTTCGGCCCCGTCAAGCGCCAGATCCTCCAGCGGAAATTCAACAAGTCGAGGGCCTGAACCATGCGCGTGGCCTTCCTGGGAACCCCCTCGGCGGCGGTGCCCGTGCTCCGGGCCCTGGCGGGCAGCCGGGAGGTGGCGGCGGTTTTCTGCAATCCCGACCGGCCCCAGGGCCGGGGACGCCACCTGGAGGCCCCCCCCGTCAAGCACGCCGCCCTGGACCTGGGACTGGCGGTCCACCAGCCCCTCTCCTGGAAGGACCCCGCCACCCGGGAGGCCTGGGAGGCCCTGGGCATCGACCTGGCGGTGGTGGTGGCCTACGGGCACATCCTGCCGCGGTGGATGCTGGACGGCTGCCGGCTGGGGGCCTGGAACCTCCATTTCTCCCTCCTCCCCCGGTGGCGGGGCGCGGCGCCCGTGAACCACGCCCTCCTGGCCGGCGATGCGGAGACCGGCGTGGGGCTCATGCGCATCTCCCCGGGCCTGGATGAGGGCCCCGTGCTGGCCCAGACCCGCCGACCCATCACCCTGACGGACACCGCGGATTCCCTCCTGGAGGCCCTGGCCCAGGACGCCGCGGCCCTGCTCCTGGAACACCTGCCCGCCCTGGAGGCGGGCAGGGCCGAGCCCCGGCCCCAGGACGGCGCCGGCGCCACCGTGGCCTCCAAGCTGCACAAGGGCATGGCCCCGCTGGATCCGGCGCGGCCCGCCCTGGACCTGCACCGCCAGGTGCGGGGGCTCCACCCCTGGCCCGGGGCCGAGCTGCCCTTCCGGGACACCACCCTCAAGGTGTGCGCCGTGGGCGGCCTGCGGCCCGACGGGGCCCCCCCGGGCACCCTGGCCTGGGGCCGGGAGGGCGCCTGGCTCACGGCCGGGGACGGCCGCGCCCTGGAACTGACCCTCCTGCAGCGCCCGGGCAAGCCCGTGCAGCCCGCGGCCCAGGCCCTGCAGCCCTGGGGCGCCGCGGGGTCGGAACCTACACGCCGAAGGGCTTGATGGCCTCGTCGAAACGAGCGGCCAGCGTGTGGTCCTTCTCGGTGACGTGCCCGGCGTCGTGGGTGGTGAGGACGATGCGCACGTAGCCCCACCCGAAGGCGATGTCCGGATGGTGGTTCAGGGCCTCGGCCGGGGCCACCAGGCGGCTCACGATGTTGAACGAGGTCATGAAATCGGGGGTGCGGATCTCCCGCACGAGGGTGTTGTCCTTCTCGGTCCAGGTCATGGGTCCTCCGGTTGGAATCCAGGTGAGGCGGCGGGGGTGAGAAGTTCCTCGACCTCCTGGGCCAGGAGCCAGTCCCCGGGGAAGGCGGCCAGGGCGGCGCGGATCTCCCGGAGGCGCCCGGGGGGGGCCTCCCCGCGGTCGCGCAGGGCCCGCACCTCGGCGTACAGGGCGGCCAGGTCCGGCGGCAGGGAGGCGGCCTTTCGCTGCCGGGCCAGTTGCTCGGCCTCCCCCGGCGGACCGACGCCGAAGTGCCGGTCCCAGGTTTCGGGATCGGCCGGACCGCCGGCCACGCTGGGCAGCTTTCCGGCCAGGAAGAGGAGGGCCCGGGAGGGCAGGTCCAGGGCCCCCCCCGGGGAGTGGCCCTTGAGGTCGATGGTTTCAAAGTTCCCGGTGCGGAACCCGGACAGGCCCACCCCCCCGGGCAGCTCCAGGGTGAAGGGCCCCCGCTCCGGCAGCCCGCCGGCGCCGAAGGCCACCAGGGCCTGCCCCATCCAGGGCTCCCCCTGGGCCTTCCCGGCCCGGGACACCAGCACCGGTCCGTCCAGCCCCACGATCCCCGCCACCCGGCGCGCCACCCGCCCCGTGATCTCCAGCCCCGTGTCCAGGACCAGGTGATTGACGGTGCCCGCGCGCAGGGCCTCCCGCAGCCCGTGGAGGCCGCCCCGCTTCCAGCTGAGGGTGGCCTCGAAGGCGTCCAGCACCTCGAAGAGGTGGTCGAAGTCCCGGGCGACGTAGAGCTGGGGCTGCATGGAGGTGATGTCGAAGTCCCGGTCCACGCAGTCCAGGGAAAGGGGGAGCTTCCCCACGGCGGGGGTGAGGCAGTGGGACGCCTCCCCCAGGGAGCTGAGGAGACCGGCCCCGTAGATGCGCGGGTCGTCCAGGCTCCCCACGAGGCCGTACTCCGCCGTCCACCAGTAGAGGCGGCTGGCCCGGACGCTTTCGCTGGGGTAGGTCCGGCTGGCCTGGGCCGCGGCGAGGCGGGCCTGGGCCAGCCTTTCGTCCTCCGGGGTGCTGGCGGGGTCCTCCTTCACGACGCTCAGGTGGCGCACGGCCTCGTACACCGCCTGGTCCTCCCGGCTGGCGATGGCCTTGAAGCCGGCCACTCCGCAGCGCTTCACGTACTCCGCATAGCGCGGGTCCGCGAGGATGGGGGCGTGGCCCGCGCTTTCGTGGACGATGTCGGGGGCGGGGGTGTAGTCGATGTGATCCGCGGAGCGGATGTCCGCGGCGATGGCCAGCACCCCCAGGGACTGCATCTCCGTGAACACCGCCGGCGGGATGAAGCCCCGCACCGCCACGGCCCGCCACCCGATCCGCGCGAGGCGCGCGTCCATCTCCTCCAGGCTGGGGATCCGCTCCACGCCGATGCCCGCGGCGGCGAGGCCCTCCAGGTAGCTGGGGTGGGCGCGGTCCTTCAGGTGGGCCGTGAGCCGCCGGAGGATGTGCCGCCACACGGCCTGGTCCCGGGGGGTGTAGCCGCCGTAGTCCTGGGACACGGCGTAGCGGGCCAGGTGGGGGGGCAGGATGGTTTCGGGAGCGGGCATCGCGGCCTCGGGACCCTCCCAAGATAGAGTCTCAGGATCGAAACCGTGCCGGTTTTTTTCAGTGCATCATCCGGGCCACGTCCCGGTAGTCGGGATCCTGCGCGGACACGGCGCGGAATTCCTCCAGCGCCTCGTCCCGGCGGCCCTGCTCGAGCAGCAGCACGCCCAGGTCGTAGTGCAGGCCCACGGCGTCCTCGGGCGGGAAGCCCGGGGCCTCGATGCCCTGGCGCAGCCAGGTCATGGCGGCGTCGGGGTTGTTCTGGGCCTGTTCGCAGATGGCGAGCATGGAGCAGCATTCCAGGGTGCGCTCGGGGTCGCGCATGGCCTTCTTGAACTCCTCGATGGCGGGGTCCAGGAGGAGCATCTCCTTGTATGCGATGCCCAGGTTGTAGTGGGTGTCGTAGTCGTCGCCCTTGACCTGCTGCTCCACGCCCTCCCGGAAGGCGTTGAAGAGCTCGTCCACGCTCTGGATCTTCTCCACCACGTTGGTGGCGTCGTGCATCTCCTCGCCTTCGCCGGTCTCCAGCAGGGCGTCGCCGAGCACGTCGGAAAGGTCGAAGAAGGAGTGCTCGAAATCGGCCTCGGAAAGCACCTGGGGGCTGGCCTTCTTGCCCAGGCGCTGCAGGGCGGTCTCGGCCTGGTCCAGGCGCCGGAGGAGCTCGGGATGCCTGGGGTTGGCCTCCAGGGCGCTCTCGATCTCGAGCTTGGCCTCCTCGGGGCTGCCGTAGTCCAGCTGGAAGTCGATGTCGGCGAGGGCCGATGCCAGTTCGGGGCCCACTTCCGCGGAGGCCTCGGCGGGCTGGTCCGTGGGGAACGGCAGGGGTTCCAGCTCCAGGGGGGGGAGCTCCTCGGCGCCGGCGGCGGTGATCTCGGACCACTCGTACTCGGGCTGGCTGGGGTAGGCTCCGGTGGTGGCGGCCACGGGCTGGGGCGGCGCTTCCAGCACCTCCCAGGCGGGGATGTCGAAGCCCTCCATGAACGGCTCGGGGGGAACCGGCAGCTCCAGGGCCTCCATGGGCTGGACGGGTTCGGGGACCGTGGGCACCCCGGAGCGGTCCAGGTCCAGGGCGATGGCGGGGAGCTCCTGGATGGGCTCCAGCTCCAGCGGCAGCACCGGCAGTTCCTCCACCGGGGCCGGCAGGGCGATGGGCGTGGGCGGTGCGGCGGGCCGGGGCTGGGCTTCCAGGAGCCCCAGGTTGCGCCGGTAGAGGCGCGTGGATCCGGGAAAGATGGCCTCGGCCAGGTCCAGAAGCTCGGTGGCGAGGGGCTTGTGGCCCAGTTCCGCGAGCTTTTCCGCGTGCTTGACGTAGTGCATCTGGACCTTGCTCAGGACGCCCGTGCCCCGGTGGATCTCGGCGATGCGCACGATGGCGTTGTAGTTGGCCGGGTCCAGGTCGAGGATCCGGTTGTAGGTCTCCTGGGCCCGGTCCATGAACCGGTTCTTGAGGGCATGCTCGGCGTCCCGCTCCAGCTGCTGGATCTGCATGCGCCGGGCCACGTCGATGTCCGAATGCTCCACGGGGATCTCGGCGCCGGGGCCGAAGGTCGCGGTGGGCGCGGCGGGGGAGGCCATGACCGCGGGCGCCTCGTCCAGGTCCTTGATGCCCATGCCGGCCAGCTGCTCACGGAGCTGGCCCGCCACCTCCTGGTCGTCCTTGGACAGGGCGAAGGCGTGGGCCCGGCGCAGGTGCTCCACCTGCTCGACGCGGTTCCCGGACTGGTGGGCGATGTCGGCGAGCTGGATCCAGGCCTCTGCGTTGAGGGCGCCGTGGAGGCCCCCCCGCAGCGCCTTGGCGGCGGCCTCGCCCAGGCCGCGCCGGCCGAATTCGCGACCGATGGGCTTGAAGAGCTTCAGGGCCTCGGCGACGTTGCCGTTGCGCACCATTTCCCGCAGGGCGCGCTCGGCCAGGACCAGGGACTTCTCCGGGAGCTGGGGCACCTCGCAAAGGGCCTCCAGGGCCCGGTCCGGGGCCTTGGACTGCAGCTCCACCTCCGCCAGGGCGTCCAGGAGCTCCGCGGACCGGGGATTGGCCGCGAGGCCTTCCCGCAGGTGGGCCGCGGCGCCGGGGAGGTCCTTCTGGATGACCGAAAGCCGGGACTGGGTGAGGAACACCTGGGGCGTGGACACCATGGTCTTGGCCCGCTCCAGGATCTGCCCGGCCTCCACGTGCATCTGCTCCAGGGCCAGGGCCTCGGCCACCTCCAGGTAGATGGCGGCGGCCTTCTCCCGCATGCCCTCCTTGTTGTAGAGGTCGGCCAGCTTCACCTTGTTCTTCAGGTTCTTGGGATCCAGGTCCACGACCTTGGCGAATTCCTCCAGGGCGCGCTTGAGCAGGCCCTTCTTGGTGAAGGATTCGGCCACCTCGATGTGGATCTGGATGGCGTCCTTGATCATGTTGGTCTGGCGGTAGAGCTCGGCCAGGCGCTCGCAGATGTCCAGGTCCTCGGGCTGGGTCCGATGGGCCTTCTTGAAGACGGCGCTGGCCTTGGCGTTGAAGCCCCCCCGCTCGAACCCCATGCCGGCCCGCTTGAACATCTCGATGGCCTCGGAGACCTTGCCGGCCTGGAGGTAGGCGTCCCCGACCCGGTTCAGGAGGTTGAAGTCGTCGGGCTTGTCGTCGATGAGCTTCAGGAACTCGTCGATGGCGCGATCGAGCCGGCCCTGGCCCATGAAGGTCTCGGCCTGCTTCTGGATCTTGGCTCGGTCTATGGCCATGGAGCGCCTCGGGGGTTCGAACCGGGGCGGGGCCCCGGGTGGCTCAAGGATGGATCAACCGTTGAGGTTCCGCACCGTGAAAGCGTGGGGAAGGAGATCGGCGAGGCTGTGGAGGGTGCGGTGGTGGCGGTTCACCAGCAGGATGGGGAGGTCGTCCGCGAATTCCGCCAGCACCTGCCGGCAGGCCCCGCAGGGCGGCGTGAGGGTGGGGGCCTCGGTGACCACCACCAGGGCCGACAGTTCCCCGGGCTTCATGCCCTGGGCCACCGCGGCGCAGATGGCGGTGCGCTCCGCGCACAGGGAGGAGGGGTAGGCCGCGTTCTCCACGTTGCACCCGGCCACGATCCCGCCCCCGGCCCGCAGGAGCGCGGCGCCCACGTGGAACTTCGAATAGGGGGCATGGGCGTGTTCCCAGCCCTGCCATGCCGCTTCCACAAGGGCGTCCCACGCGTGGGACTGGGGATCGTTGAAGTACATGTCCACCTCGATACGGATATTCAATTCATCCTAGTCAATTTCCGGCCCCCTGCACAGGCCTCCGGCCCGGGCCCGGGCCAGGGCCCGCCAGCAGCGGGTGTAGCCCTCCAGCTCCACCCGGCCGTCCCGGCCCAGCAGGTCCAGGAAGACCTGGCGCCTCTGCAGCCGGGCCTGGAGGATGCTGCCGGAGAGCACCTCCAGCTCCCGTTCGAAGGGGCCGCCGGCCTCCCAGGCCCCCAAATCCAGCCGGAGCCGCACCCCGGCGGATTCCTCGTCCTCGAAGGTGCGCACCCAGGGGGTCCCGCGCTGGGCGGTGCGCTTCCAGTGCACGCGGCTCAGGGGGTCCCAGTCCCGGAAGGGCCTGGCCCCGTCGGGGCTGGCGGAGCCCGGCCGGGTCCGGGGCCGGCTCCGGTCCCCTTCCGCGTCCTGGCGCGGGGGGAGGGAGCGGGGGTGGGGAAGGACCAGCACCCGCTGCTCCAGGGGGAAACGCCAGGCCTTCTCCAGGAACCCGAAGGGAAAGGCCGTGCGGAACTCCACGGAGCGAAGCCCCGCCCAGCCCCGGCGCCCGGGCTTCACGTGGAGGGTCGCCACGCCCTCCCCCCGCCCTTCCCCCCCCGCCAGGAACCCCGGTTCCACCTGGGCGTCCTCCATCTCCAGGTGGATCTCCACCCCCCGCATGCGGGCGGGGGCGTCGTCGCGGAACCGCACCCGGATTCCCCCCCGCACCCGGGCGAAGATGTTGCCCTCCTCCACCCCCCGCAGGTGGAGCCCCTGGATCGCCCGCCGGCTCACCCAGCCCGAGGCCAGGAACAGCCCCAGCATGAGCGAGAAGACCAGGTACAAAAGGTTGTTGCCCGTGTTCACGGCGGCGGCGCCCATGGCGAGCATGGCGAGAAGGTACTGTACCCCCAGCCGGGTCACCGACAGCCGCAGCCGCTTGTCCCGCCACAGGTCCATTCAGGTCTTTCCCCGCGTGCCGCGCTTTGCCATTACCATGAACTCAGCCCTCACAATCCAAGAATGACGCCAGGACCTCATCCCATGCTGAAAAAACTTTTCCGCTCGAAGTCCCTGGAATCCCTCCAGGCCCAGGCCGACGAACCCAAGCACCAGCTCAAGAAGAACCTCAGCACCTTCGACCTGACCATGTTCGGCATCGGCGCCATCATCGGCGCGGGCATCTTCTCCAGCATCGGCACCGCCGCCGCGGGGAACCTGGCCGATGGGCGCT
Organism: Mesoterricola silvestris; assembly: GCF_030295405.1. Taxonomy (GTDB): domain Bacteria; phylum Acidobacteriota; class Holophagae; order Holophagales; family Holophagaceae; genus Mesoterricola; species Mesoterricola silvestris. The sequence goes on from NZ_AP027080.1 coordinate 4,259,906, forward strand.
GGCCCGCGGGCCCCGCCCTGGTGATCAGCATCCTCCTGGTGGCCGTGGGCTGCGGGTTCACGGCCCTGGCCTACGCGGAACTGGCGTCCATGATCCCGGTCTCGGGTTCGGCCTACACGTACGCCTTCGCCACCATGGGCGAGCTCATGGCCTGGATCATCGGCTGGGACCTCCTGCTGGAGTACGCCGTCAGCAACGTGGCCGTGGCCATCTCCTGGGGGGACTACGCCCGCAGCTTCCTGGCCAACGTCATGCACATCCGCATCCCGGGCTGGCTCGCCATGGATCCCCGGAGCGCCCTGGCCCTGGTGCCCGGGACGCCCCCGGCCACGGTGGCCCGCAAGCTCGAGGTGCTGGCCCAGGCCCGGGCGGGGCACCTGGACGGGGCCTCCTTCTTCGCCAACTGGGACGTGCTCCGCGACGCGCCCCTGGTCCACGGCTTCCCCTTCACCATGAACCTCCTGGCGGTGGTCATCACGGTGGTCATCACCTACCTGGTCTACCTTGGAATCAAGGAGAGCGCCCGCGCCAACGCGGTCATGGTGGTGGTCAAGGTGGCCATCCTCCTGGCGGTGGTGGCCATCGGCTTCCGCTTCGTGAACCCGGGGAACTGGCACCCCTTCGCCCCCCACGGGTTCAAGGGCATCCAGGCCGGGGCGGCCATCATCTTCTTCGCCTTCATCGGCTTCGACGCGGTGAGCACCACGGCCGAGGAATGCCGGGACCCGGGCCGCAGCCTGCCCCGGGGCATCCTGTTCTCCCTGGGCATCTGCACCGCCATCTACGCCCTGGTGGCCCTGGTGGTCACGGGGATGCTGAAGTACACCCAGCTGGCCGGCAAGGCCGACCCCCTGGCCTACATCTTCACCCATAACAACATGAACGCCGTCGCCGGGGTCATCTCCTTCGGGGCGGTCATCGCCACCACGGCGGCGCTCCTGGTGTACCAGGTGGGCCAGCCCCGCATCTTCATGGCCATGAGCCGGGACGGGCTCCTGGGGCCCTGGTTCGGGAAGGTCAGCGCCAGCCACCGCACGCCGGCCAACGCCACCTTCCTCACCGGGCTCCTGGTGGCGGTGCCCGCGGCCCTGCTCAACATCGACGAGGTCGTGGAGCTCACCAACATCGGCACCCTCTTCGCCTTCTCCGTGGTGTGCGGGGCCGTCATGATCCTGCGCCTGCGCCGGCCCGAGGCCCCCAGGCGCTTCCGGATGCCCTGGATCTTCGTGCTGGCCCCGGCCGGGATCCTGGCCTGCATCTGGATCGCCCGGGGCCTGCCCGCGGTCACCTGGATCCGGTTCGTGGTGTGGCTCGCCATCGGCCTGGTGATCTATTTTGCCTATGGCCAGCGCAACAGCGTGCTGCAAACTGGAACCGAGGAACCCTAGTCATGTTCACCGGTCTCGTACGCCACCTTGGAACCCTGGAAGCCCGCCAGCCCCGCGCCGGGGGGGCCCGCCTCGTCATCGCCGCCCCCCCCGAACTCCTGGAAAGGGCCGAGGAGGGCGCCAGCATCTGCACCAACGGCGCCTGCCTCACGGCGGTGGGCCGGGACCCGCGCACCTGGCAGGCGGATCTCTCCGAGGAGACCCTCCTGAAGACCACCCTGGGGCGCCTGGCCCCCGGCGAAAGCCTGCACCTGGAGCCCAGCCTGCGCGTGGGGGACCCCCTGGACGGGCACCTGGTCTCGGGCCACGTGGACGGCGTGGGCCGGCTCCTGGAACGCACCGGCGGGGAGGGCCTGTGGCGCTTCTCCATGCCCCCCGCCCTGGCCCCCATGACCGCCCCCAAGGGTTCCATCGCGGTGGACGGCCTTTCCCTCACGGTGGTGGACTGCGGCACGGACTGGTTCACGGTGGCCCTGATCCCGGAGACGGTGCGGCGCACCCGCCTGGAGAAGATGGCAGCGGGGGCCGAGGTCAACCTCGAGGCCGACCCCGTGGGCCGCTTCGTGGCGCGGGCCCTGGCCACGCGGGAGACCGACGGCAAGCTCCAGCGCTTCGCCCAGGGCGGGTGGGGGTAGGGTCCATGAAGGAGCTCCCTCCCATCCGGCGCCTGGCGCAGTCCCTGTGGCTGCTCACCGTCGTGGCCGTGGCCGGGGCGGTGGGATTCCGGGTCCTGGACAACGCGCGATGGCTGGACGGGTTCTACTACGCCGTGACCACCCTGGTGGGCTTCCGGGATTCCCACCCCGCCAGTCCCGCCCTCAAGGTCTTCACCATGGCCTACATCATCACCGGCATCGTGGTGGTGGGCATGGCCTTTTCCAATCTCCTGGCCCTCCTGCTGGAGGGGGACCTCAAGGGCTACTTCCTGGAGCGACGCATGCAGAAACGCCTCAACGCCCTCAAGGACCACATCATCGTGTGCGGGTTCGGCAAGACGGGCTTCCAGGCCGCCTGGGAGCTCAAGCAGGTGGGGGTGCCCTTCGTCCTCATCGAGAAGGACGAGAGCAAGAGCCACAACGCCCGGTTCGAGGGCGAGCTCTTCCTGGTGGGAAACGCCATGGACGAAGTCCTCCTGGAGCGGGCCGGCATCACCCGCGCCCGGGGCCTCATCACCACCCTCCAGACCGACGCGGACAACGTGCTGGTGACCCTCACGGCCCGCCAGATGAACCCGAACCTCTCCATCGTGGCCCGCTCCACCAAGCTGGGAACCGAGAACAAGCTCAAGGCCGCCGGGGCCGACCACATCGTCAGCCCCTACGAGATCGGCGGGCGCCGCATGGCCTCGCTCCTGCTGACCCCGGACCTCCTCAACTACGTGGACGTCATCCTGGACAAGAAGCAGATGGAGATGGCCATCGAGCACATCCTCGTGCGCCCCGAATCCTACCTGGTGGGCAAGACCATGCGCGAGGTGCGCCTGAGGGACCGCACCGGCGCGCTCATCGTGGGCATCAACCGGCCCATGGAGGGCCTCCGCTTCAACCCCACCGGCTCCGAGGTTTTCGAGGCCGGGGACGTGCTGCTGGCCATGGGGGACCATGAGGCCCTGGACGCCCTGGTGAAGGTTTCCCGCGGGGTCTGAAACGAACCCCGCCCTCGGGGCACTCCAAGGGCATGGATTCCAGTTCCCACCTGCTTATCGTTGATCTTGCCACCGTCCTGGGCGTGGCGGCCCTCACCACCCTGCTCTTCCGGAGGCTGCGCCAGCCGGCGGTGCTGGGCTACCTCCTCGCGGGCCTCATCGTGGGGCCCCACGTGCCGGTGCCCCTCGCGGCCCACCTCCAGAACGTCCAGACCCTGGCGGAACTGGGGGTCATCCTTCTGATGTTCTCGGTGGGCCTGGAATTCGATTTCCGCAAGCTGGCCCGGGAGGGGGTCCCCGCCGTCCTCCTGGGAGTCGCGCAGGTGGGCCTCACCACCTGGCTGGGGTACCTGGCGGGGCGCGGCCTGGGCTGGGGCCCGCGGGAAAGCGCGCTCATGGCCGCGGCCCTGGCGGTGTCCAGCACCATGATCATCGCCAAGCTCTTCGAGGAGCACGGCGGCAAGGGCCCCTTCCGGGACCTGGTCTTCTCGGTCCTGGTGGTCCAGGACCTCTTCGCCATCCTGCTCCTGGCGGGCATGGACACCTCGTCGGCCGCGTCCGGGGGCATCGGCTGGGCCCTGGCGCGGGTGGGCCTCTTCCTGGCGGGCCTCCTGGGGCTGGGGGGCCTCCTCCTGCCGCCCCTGCTGCGCTGGGCCGCGGACCACGGCCGGGACGAGACCCTGCTGGTGGCCGCCGTGGGGGCCTGCTTCACCTGCGCCGTGCTGGCGTCGAAATCCGGATGTTCACCGGCACTGGGCGCTTTCGCGGCGGGGATGCTCGCGGCCGGCAGCCGGCGGGTGCGCCCCATCGAGCGCCTGGTGATCCCCGTGCGGGATCTCTTCGGCGCCATCTTCTTCGTGGCGGTGGGCATGCTCATGGATCCGCGGGTCCTGGCGGGGCAGGCGGGCCCGATCCTCCTCCTTTCCGCCGTGGTGCTCCTGGGCAGTGCGGCCGGAGGCGCCCTGGGGGCCGCGGCGGCGGGCATCCCGGCGCCCACCGGCCTGCGGGTGGGCCTCACCCTGGCCCAGCCCGGCGAGCTTTCCTTCGTCCTGGTGGGGGTGGGCGCCGCGGCGGGCCTGCGCTTTCCCCAGGCCCTGCCCGTGGTGGTGGGCGTGGCCTTCGTGACCGCCGTGGCGGGCCCCTTCTTCTTCCGCCGGGGGGAGGCCATCGCCCGCGGCTTCGACCGGGCTCTTCCCGCCCCGGCGCACCGCGCCCTCGCCCGGATCCAGGGATGGACCACGGGCCTGCGCCGGCGCGCCCCCCGCGGTCCCAGGGGCCTCCCCGTGGGCTACCTCCTCCTGGACGCGGTTCTCTTCAATCTCCTCGCCATCGGCGCCAGCCAGGTGCGGCACCACCCCCTGGTGCGCGCCCAGCCCCTCGCCGCCGGAGGGTTGCTTATGCTGGGCCTGGCCTTCCTGGGCTGGGCCTTGCACCGCCGCACCGCCCAGCTCGCCGCCACCGCCGGGCTGCGCACGGCCCTGCTCCTGGCCTTGGCCGCCCCCAGCTTCGCCGTGGTGCAGCCCCTGCTGCCCCGGGGCCCCGCCCTGGCCCTGGCGGTGGGCATCCTGGTGTGCGTGGGCATCCTGGGCCGGATTCCGGCGCGCCCCGCGCCCCGCTTCGGCATCCAATGGCTCCTGGATGGCGTCCGGCAGCCCTGGCGCCAGGGCCCGGCCGAAACCGAGGCGTCCCTGGCGACCCTTCCCCTGGCCGTGGGATCCCCCTTCGTCGGCCGTCCCCTGGCCGATCTGCAATTGGCCCTGGAGGACGCGGAAAACACGGGGATTCTGGCCGTCCAGCGGGGCGGCCAATGGTTCCCCGCCCAGGCGGGTTTCCGGCTCCAGGCGGGGGACCGCATCGCCCTGGGCGCCACCCATGGGGCCCTGGGAAGGGCGGAAGGCCTACTGAAAGGCTAGGGTCTTGGTCGGAATCTGTGGACAAGGATGGCTTATACCCGATCCCCTTCGGGGCATGGTGCCTGGAAGGTGAGTGTCCTGGCAACGCACGAACCTGTTGCGCCGGAGAATCCAGGCGAAAAGATGAAACGCTGGGGCGCAGGGATCTCGCTGGGGCGCTGGGGGTCAAGCCCGGGTGTGAACGCCCCGGCGGATCCCGCCATCCATGAGGGGCCAGGCGCGGACGTTCAGAAACAGGCCAACCCCCAGACCGGAGAAACGCAACCGCGTATTGATCTGGGCGAAGTGGGCATCCACCCGCTTTTCCTTCTTTTCCCAGCGCCCCAGCGAGTCCCCAGCGCCTCAGCGTTTAATCGTTTCGATGGGCCTTCCGTTGAGTCTATAAATTGCCGAACACTCCCTAGGCGCCCCGCTGCTCCATGAGGGCCTCGGACTTGCGCATGGCCCGCTGGGTGGTCCAGAAGCCCCAGAGGGCGCCCAGGGCGCCGGTGGCGGTGCCGATGAGGCCGATCAGGGCCAGGTTGCCCGGCGAGAAGAAGCCCAGCCTCGCCAGTTCCACCAGGAGGGGCGACAGGCGGCCCATGCCGTGGGCCACGGGCCACCATAGGCCCAGGAGGCCCAGCACCGCCACCATGGATGCCAGGAGGCCCAGCACGCCGCCTTCCACCAGGAGGGGGGTGCGGATGAAGCCCTCGGTGGCTCCCACCAGGCGCATGATGGTGATCTCCTCCTCGCGGGTCATGATGCACATGCGGATGACGTTGCCGGTGGCGAAGCCGGCGGCCACCAGGAGCAGGACGCCGAAGGAACTGAGCGCCGACCGCATGAGGCGGGCCGTCTTCTGGAGCCCCTCCAGGCGCTCCTGATCCACCACCACGTCACCCACCCCGGGCAGGGAGCGCAGGCTCTCCCCCACGTCGATGGCCTTGCGCGCCGCCAGAAGGTCCGGGCGCAGGCTCAGTTCCAGGGTCTCGGGGATGGGCTCGCCCAGGCTCTTGAGCATGAGGCCCGCGTCCCGGGTGGTCTCCAGGAACCTGCGGGTGGTCTCCTGGGAGGAGATGCGCTTGACGCTCGCGAAGCGCGGGTCCCGGCGGAGCTGGCCTTCGGCCTGGTCCAGGCCGCCGCCCTCGTTGGCGAAGATGGTGATGCGGGCCAGGCCCTCCATGCGCGAGACCCACCGGTCCAGCCCCTGCACCACCAGCAGGCCTCCGCCGGCCAGGAGCAGGCCCGAGGCCAGGGTGAGCACGGCCAGGAAATGCTGGCCCCGGTGCCGGAACAGATCGTTCACCACGTCGCGGATCAGCAGGCCCAGGAGCCGGTAGAAGACCATCCTACTTGCTCCCGTCCAGGGCCAGGCCGCGGATCTCCACCCCGGTGCCCAGGTAGTACCGCACGGAGGCGGCCGCGGAGGAGGGGCTCTTCCAGATCCGCAGGATGTTGGCGCCCGTGCCCGAGCCGGTGGTGGAGGCGGTGAAGTCGGCCCCCGCCATCCAGTCCTTCACCTGGGCGTGGGCGAGGAAGCGCAGGCCGGCCAGGGCCGTGGCGGTGTCGGGCAGGGCCCCGTAGGGGGCCTGGTTCATGTTCCCGAGGGTGAACTGCCCCTGGTTGAAGGCCAGCACCGCGTTGCCGGAGGCGATGGGCCGGGCCACGTAGAGGCGGTTGAAGGTGGTGTCGTAGGCCAGGGAGGCGTTGGCGGGGGTGTTGGACCCGTCCCACAGCTTCGTGCCGTCGCCCACGAGCACCTGGGTGTTGTACTGGAACGCGGTGCCCGACGAGAGGCGCAGGCGCGGTCCCCCGTTGAGCACGCCCAGGGTGTCGGGAACGGTGGACCCGCTGCGGAAGAACCCGATGAGGTTGCCGGAGCCCGTGGCGGCGATGGCGGCGCCCCCGGTGTCCTGGGTGATGGTGCTGTCCAGGTACGTGCCCGCCGGGGCCACGGTGCCCGAGAGGATGGAATCCGGGTTGCTCACGACCCAGATGCGCCAGGCGTTGCTGGAACCCGTCTCCAGCACGTAGAGGGTGCCCGAGGACGTGTCCAGGGCCGCCTGGGAGAACACGGACGACGCCAGGCGATCGGAGCTGGTGTTGCCCAGGGTGAACGTGGCGATGTCCGTGGTGGAGCTGAGGGTGCCGTTCTGGTTGCTGGCGTTGTTGACGCGCACCACGCCGCCGGTCTCGCTGATCAGGTACAGGTTGTTGCTGTTGGTGTTCAGCACCATCCCCCCCCAGGCCAGGGTGCCCAGGTTCGTGATGGCGTCGCCCTTGATGGTCCGGGCCGCGGCCGGCGCGGAACTGTCCGCGGCCAGGTCCGCGATGGTGTTGATGTCGTCCCACGCCAGCACCTGATGGCTGGCGTTGTCGTAGACGTAGAGGGGCGTGGTGCTGGTGTCGCCCGGCTTGGGATCCACGCAGGCCAGGGTGCCCAGGAGCGCGAAAAGGGCGGTGAGGGCGGGGAACAGGCGGGATCGAGTCATGCGGGCTTTCCGGGGTGCTACTTGGCGAAGAGGGCCTTCAGGTGGGCGTTGAGGTTCTTGACGGTATCACCGTCGCACCCGGCGTCCACCGCCCCCCGGGAAACGGCGAGGGCCAGGTTCTTGACCGCCTCGGGGCCTTCGCCGGCGACGAGCTGCTGGTTCGCCTTGGCCTGCAGGCGGTTCACCATCTCGTGGTGCTCCGGCGGCAGGGCCCCCTTGGCTGTCTGGACGATGCGCTGGGTGAAGTTGGTGAGCTTGGCCAGGCGCACCGGATCCTGGGCCGGGGCCAGGGGCCGGGGCGCGGCGTGGGCGGGCCGCAGCTCCACCCGCACGGGCATCTCGGGCTCCGCGGGCAGGGACGGCGGATCCGGGGCGAGGCCCACGGGCTCGGTGACCACCGGGGCGGGCTCGGGCTCCGCCGGGGGCGGTGGAGGGGCCGGCTGGGGCTTCTCCGCCGCGGGGGCGGGTTTCCCGGGCACCTCGGGACGCTTGCCGCTGCGCACGCCCTTGAGCACCACGTGGCCGCCCATGACGAGGCCGTAGAGGTCCTTGGCGATGTTCAGCACGGGCTTCTCCAGCACCTCGGCCAGTTCGGCGACGGTGTAGTACCCCGTGGCCAGGGTCAGGAGCCGGGCCTCCCGCGGGTTCACGCCCGAGGGCGTCTCGCCGGGAAGGAGGGTGGTGTGGGGGTGCAGGTCCAGGGACGGGATCTTCTGGCTGATGACCCGCCACTCGTCCATGCGGCGGTGCATTTCCATGAGGATGGACGGGTTCGGCTTGGTGATGGTCACCTCGACGCCGGGGTCGTTCTCCTCGAAGTGGTAGTGGCCGTCCAGCCACAGCGCCACCTCGTAGATGGCGTCCAGGCCCTCGCAGTCGTTGGATACCGCATGCACGATGCGGCCGTCCTTCAGGTAGATCCGCGCCTTGTGCAGCTCCTCGGACACATGGAAACAGCCGGTCTTTCCGCCCTGGCTCACCAGCTGGATGATATCCGGCAGGGGCGCCTCGCGCATCGAACCTTGGATAAGACCCTGGGACATGGAGATCCCCTCTCTCATAAATGTATGCTTGGACAAAATCCTAGCATGATCCCCCTTCCAGGTGCGCCTGATGGTTGGATGCCCCGAGGCCCCCCCAGGTTCCCCGGGGGCGGGGCACCGTTCTGAAATACAATGACGTTTTGGGATCTGCCGTGAGCACACCTTTCTCCTCCATCGAATCGGCCATCGAGGCCATCCGCCAGGGAAGGATGGTCGTGGTGGTGGATGACGAGGACCGGGAGAACGAGGGCGACCTGACCCTGGCCGCCGAACACGTCACCCCGGAGGCCATCGCCTTCATGGCGACCCACGGCCGGGGGCTCATCTGCACCGCCCTGGAGGGCCCGCTCCTGGACCACCTCCACATCCCCCAGATGGTCCAGGACAACACCAGCCCCTTCGAGACCGCCTTCTGCGTGAGCGTCGAGGCCCGGGAGGGCACCTCCACGGGCATCTCCGCCCACGACCGCTCCCGCACCATCCAGGCCCTGGTGGCCCCCGGGGCCAAGGCCACGGATTTCGTGAAACCCGGCCACGTGTTCCCCCTGCGGGCCAAGCCCGGCGGCGTCCTGGCCCGCACCGGCCAGACGGAGGCCTCCGTGGACCTGGCGCGCCTGGCGGGCCTGCACCCCTCGGGCGTCATCTGCGAAATCATGAAGGACGACGGCACCATGGCCCGGGTCCCCGATCTGGTGCCGTTCTGCCAGAAGTTCGACCTGCCCCTGGTGACCGTGGCCGCCCTGGTGGCCCACCGCCTCCGGGTGGATCCCATCATCCGGCGCGTGGGCACCACGGTGCGGGAGACGGCCTGGGGCACCCTGAAGGTTCACCGGTTCGAGAGCCTCCTGGATGGCAGCCAGCACTTCGCCTACGTGCTGGGCGAGGTGGAGGGGGGCCCGGCTCCCCTTGTGCGGGTGCACCAGGAGACCCTGCCGGACGACCTGGACGGCTTCGGCAAGCTGGCCCCCACCCCCTTCCACGAAGCCATGGACGCCATCCGCACCGAGGGCCGGGGCGTCCTGGTCTACCTCCGCCGCCCCGGCACCGACCCGGAAATCCCGCCCCAGGCCCCCCTCAGCGATCGGGATGTGGGAGTAGGGGCTCATATTCTTGTGTCCCTTGGAGTTAAAGAAATGCGGCTCCTGAGCAGGGCGGAAAAGAAGTATATTGGTCTCCGTGGCTTCGGCCTCGACATCGTCGGTCACGTTCACCTGGACGCCCATTGATTAGTACACAATTCCTCCGAGACTCTCCGCTGTTCAGGGATCTGGACGAGACGGAGCGTGCCCAGGTGCTCACCATCGGCCAGGTGCGCAGCTACCGCCCGGAGGAGGTCATCTTCCGGGAAGGGGACGCGGGGGATGGGCTGTACATCGTGATCGACGGCACCGTGCGCATCTCCAAGCACACCGCCACCGGCGAGGAGGCCCTGGCCATCCTCGAACCCAACGCCTTCTTCGGCGAGATGGCCCTGGTGGACTTCTCCACCCGCGCCGCCGACGCCGTGGCCAACGTCCCCAGCGAGGCCTTCTTCATACCGCTCCGGGAACTGCGGACCCTCATCGAGGCCAACCACGGCATCGCCCTGAAGGTCCTCTACGCCCTCTGCGAGGTGCTGACCCAGCGCCTGCGCGAAACCAACGAGCGGTACATGACCGTGTTCACGCTTGCCCAATGGGGGGGAGGCATGACCCAGGACAACCTGTTCCCCATTCCCTGAGCCGGCCGCATCCGGCCGCTCTACGACCCACGAGGAGATCCATGTCAGACCTAGTCAAGCACATCACCGACGCCGACTTCCAGCAGACCGTCGCCACGGGCGTCACGCTCGTGGACTTCTGGGCCCCCTGGTGCGGCCCCTGCCGCATGATCGCCCCCATCCTGGACGAGCTCGCCGGCGAACTCCAGTCCCAGGCCCGGATCGTCAAGATCAACGTGGACGAGAACCCCGTCGTCGCCGGCCAGTTCGGCGTCATGTCCATCCCCACCCTCCTTCTCTTCAAGGACGGCAAGAAGGTCGACCAGAAGGTCGGCGGCCAGGCCAAGCCCCAGCTCAAGGCCTTCATCCAGCAGGCGCTCTAGGAGCCTGTCCCAAACCTCCGCCCCGTTCCGTCCTCGCCGCACAAGCCGGCGATGACGGAGATGGCGGGAGGAACCTTGGGCCTGTGTTTCGCGTATTCCCTCCCGGTGCCGCCGGGCGCCGACACTGAGCGGTGGCCCCATCACCTATTCAGCCTAGGCGCGACTCACCCCACCCGCCCAACCACGCGAAGCGGTCCCCCCAGGTGGGTCGGGGCCAATGGGTGACAACACAGCCCCATGAATGGGACGCGAGCCTTCCGTTGCCGCGGGCTTGCCCGCGGCAACGACCCGGGTCGAACGTCCGGGACACGTGCGATTACGAGGCCGCGTCCTTCTTGTTGAGGACGAGCGTGATGGCGTTGCCTTTTTCGTTGTGGACCACCTTGTCCATGACCAGGAGGATCAGCGGGAGGCCGCGGCCGCACTGCTTGTTCAGATCCATGTCGGAGAGGGTGGACACCGTGGAGGTGTCGAAGCCCGGGCCCCCGTCCTGGATGGTCACCGTGAAGCTTTCGGCGGTGAGGACGCTCTCCACCTCGATGAGGCGGCCGGCGTAGTGGGGGTCGGCGAGGCGCTTCTGGAACTGGGTGGCGTAGGCGTCGGTCTCCGCGAAGATATCGCCCTTGGTGCCGGAGTCCAGTTCCAGGCACCCGTGCTCCAGGGCGTTGACCAGCGCCTCGTGGAACGCCATCCCGATGACGTCCACGTTGGAGGCCGTGGCGAAGTCCATGGGCACGAGGCGGTCCGTGAGATGGGCGACGAGGCTGGGGATGTCCAGTTCCCCGGCATGGATCCGGAAGCATCGGCGCTCCTCGGTCATGCCCCGGAGGCCCGTTTCGGCCAGGCGGATCTCCCGGTGCAGGTCCACCAGGTGGAAGACGCTGTTGACCAGTTCCCGGATGGTCAGGGGCTTCTGGAACAGGTTGGAGGCGCCCATGCGCATGGCCCGGATGGCGTAGTCCAGGCTGGCCTGGCCCGTCATGAGCACCACCGGCAGGCTGGGACGGGTGGCCTTCACGCGGTTGATCACGTCGAAGCCGTCCATGCCCTCCATGTTGATGTCCGAGATCACCAGGTCGAACAGGGGCGAGGCGGGGTCCTCCAGGAGGTGCAGGGCGCGGTCCCCCTCCGAAAAGGCGTGCACCTTCATGCCGAAGTGCGTGAGGGCGTCGCCCACCATTCCCAGAACGGCCACGTCGTCGTCGATCAGGAGCACATTGGGGGGAAGCGTGGACATGGCGGGACTCCGGGATGGCCGACGATACCTTATCGGAGAGGGGGTAGGCAATTCTTAAGAATGGCTACGGTTTTTTCTAAAGAACCCGCGAGCCCCTCCGGGTAGGGGACCGGATTGCCGCCCTCCGCTGGGCGCAAGGGAAGCGAATCCAACAGATCACAGATCCTTGGCCCCAGGCGCTCCGCCGGGACGACCTCCACCAGCCCCGCGTCCCGCAGGGGGCCCACCAGGTCCTCGAAATTGGTGAAACCGGGTCCCACCAGGGTCGGCAGGCCCCAGCGCACCGGTTCCAGGGGATTGTGGCCGCCGTGCCAGGTCCAGCCCCCGGCCACCAGGGCCAGGGTGCCTTCCCGGTAGGCCGAAGCCAGGTCCCCCAGGGTATCCAGCAGGAGGATGTCGCAGGCCTCCCAGGCGCCGGGGGTCTGGGGCCAGACCTCCGAGGCCCGGCGGAAGGCCCGGCCCGCCAACAGGCCGGCGGCCTCCTGGAAGCGCCGGGGCTGGCGCGGGGCCAGGATCAGGCGCAGGTGCGGGTGCCGCTTCCGGGCGGCGTCCCAGGCCTCCAGCACAAGCGTCTCCTCGCCCTCCACCGTGTTGCCGGCCACCAGGATCGCGGAGGCCGCCCAGCCCCGGCGCAGGTGGGCCCAGCCCCCGTGCAGGGGCCGGGGCGGGGGCAGATCGGCCTTGAGGTTGCCGCCCAGCTCCACCCGGGGGGCCCCCAGTTCCCGGAAGAGGGCGGCCGAGGCCTCGTCCCGGGCGGCGACCACCGTGAGACGCGAGGCGGCCCGGGCCATCCAGGCTCCGCCCCGTTGGAGGCTGCGCCGGGTGAGGCGGCCGTTCACCACGCACCTGGGCACCCCCAGGGCCTCCAGTTCCCGCAGGAGATTGGGCCAGATCTCCGTTTCCAGGCACACGAAGGCCCCGGGGGGCACCTTCAGGAAGGAGGCCAGGCCCCGGGGATCGTCCAGGGGGAAGGCGCCGCCGGTGACCCGGCCCGTGCCCCCGTCCCACCCCGCCAGGCGCCGCTCCAGGAGGGCCAGGCCGTTGGCGGTGCCGGTGGTCACATGCACGTGGTGGCCCCGGTCCCGCAGCACCGCCAGGATCCCCTCGGCCAGCAGGAGCTCCCCCACGCTCACGGCGTGGAGCCAGAGCCAGCCTTCGGGCAGGTCCTCCGGGGCCGCGGCCTCCAGGCGAAGGCGCCAGTCCGGGGGCAGGCCCCGCGCCAGGGCCCGGGCCACGGCGCCCGCGAGGGCGACGGCCCCCAGATAGCTGCTGTCCACCAGGTCCATGGTCCCAGTCTGCCATGATTGAGCCTGGCAACGAAAAGGTCCCCGATGCTCGAAGTCCTCCTGGTCACAGGTCCCCTCGGTTCCGGCAAGACGACGGTGGTGAACCGCCTCCTCAAGGCCGAGCTCCAGCGCGGGGGCAAGGTCGCCGTGCTCATCAACGAATTCGGATCCGTGAGCGTCGACGGCGTCCTGGTGGACGCCGAGCGCCCCGAACTGGCCGACATCGCCAACCTGGTGAACGGATGCGCCTGCTGCAGCCTGAAGGCCGACGTGGTCAAGGTGCTCGCGGACTGGGCCTCCCTGCCCGGGGACCGGCGCCCGGACCGGGTGGTGCTGGAAACCACGGGCCTGGCGGACCCCACGGACCTGGTGGACCTGGAGGAGGACCCCGCCCTGGCCGGCATCCGCCTCGCGGGCTGCCTCACGGTCATCTCCGCCCTGGCCCCCCTGGGGCACCTGGAGCAGAAGGTCCTCCTGCGCCGCCAGGCCGGGCTGGCCAGCCTCTGCTACGTGAGCAAGGCCGACCTGGACCCCAGCATGGCACTGGCCTGGGAGAGCCAGCTGCGCAGCGCCTTCCCCGGCCACGCCATCCTGCGCACCCGCATGGGCGTGGCCCCGGAAGGCGGCCCCGACCCCTGGTCGGGCATCCTCCCCGAAGCCCCCGCCCCCGCCGGAGGCCCCAGCTTCGCCCAGGCCCGGGCCCTGACCCTGCGCTGGGACCATCCGGTGGACCCCGATGCCCTGGAAGCCCTCTTCCTGCGCCCCCCGGAACGGGGGGAGGTGCTGCGCGCCAAGGGCGTCTGCGCCTTCCAGGGCTGGCCGGCCCGGAACGACGGCAGCGACCGGTGGGCCTTCCAACTGGCCGATGGCCGCCTGGAGATCAGCCCCCTTCCCGCCCCGGCCAGCGGCGCCCCGGCCCCCCTGGCCGCCGTCGTCATCGGCCTGGACCTGGACCACGCTTCCTGGAGGCAGCAGTTGCGGGCCCTGGAACGCCCGCCGGCGGGGGCCCGCCGGAAGGTTCCCCTTGCCTGAAGGGGATTCCCTTGGAAAAAGAAGGCCTTGATCCGGGGGACCCGCCCGTCAAGAATTGACGGTGCCCATGAACCGCTACGCCCAATTCTCCCTCCGCGCCCTGGCCTTCGTGGCCGCGGCGGGCCTCCTGGGCACCGCGGCCAACCGATTCGCCCCCCCCCGGCGGAAACTGGACTGGCTGGGCCAGGCCCCCGTGGAGCCCCTCCCTCCCGTGGACCCACCCGGGGCCGCTCCGGCGGCGGAGCTCGAGGCCACCCCGTCGGCCAGACTTACGGACGACCGTGCGGCCAGGCCCGAAACCGCCCGGGCGGCTAGGCCCGAAACCGCCCGGGCGGTCAGGCCCGAGGCCGCCCGGGCGGCTGGGCCCGCGCCCCGGGCCGCCGATCCCCTCCTGCCCTCCGCGACCCAGGCGGTGAGGCAGATCACCTCCCAGGAGGCCTCCCTGGCCTTCGCGAAACACGTCCTCTTCCTGGACGCCCGGCGATCGGCGGAATTCGAGGACGGGCATGTGCAGGGCGCCTGGAGCGCCCCCGTGTGGGAAGTCGACTGCGACCGGCGCATCACGGAATTCGAGGCCCGGGCCAACCCCGGCATGAAGGACCCCATCGTGGTCTACTGCTCCAGCGGATGCGAGGATTCCAGGCTGCTGGCCGCCAAGCTCCAGGCCCTGGGCTACCGGAACCTGCTGGTGTACACCGACGGCTTCCCGGACTGGACCGCCAAGGGCCGCCCCGTGGCCCGGGGGCCCCGGCCATGATGCGGCGCCTCGTCCATCCCTGGATCACCGTGCGGGCCCAGATCGCCCTGGGGGCGGTGTTCGTCGTGGCGGCCCTGCCCAAGATCGCCGACCCCCCGGGCTTCGCCAAGGCCATCTGGAACTACCAGCTCTTCCCGGCCTGGGCCGTGAACCCCTCGGCCCTGGTGCTGCCCTGGCTGGAGCTCCTGTGCGGGGTGGCCCTGTGCCTGGGCCTCTGGACCCGGGCCGCCGCGGCCTGGCTCGGGGTCCTGCTCCTGGCCTTCCTCGCGGCCCTGTCCATCAACCTCGCCCGGCACCACCCCGTGGACTGCGGGTGCTTTTCCACCCAGGCCGCGGCCCGCTCCGTGGAGGAGCGGGTGGCCGACATGCGCTGGGCGATCCTCCGGGACGCCGGCCTCCTGCTCCTGGCCGCGCAGGTGCTGGCGGCGGGGGCCCGGCGGTACCAGGGCTCGCGGAATCGTTGAATCCCTGGTAAAATATAGGGTTCTGGGGGAAACATGCTCGGTGCCCAAAACGTGACCATGCGCTTCGGCGCGAGGATCCTCTTCGAGGACGTGACCACCGCGTTCCAGCCCGGGCGCCGCTACGGCCTCACGGGCCCGAACGGCAGCGGCAAGTCCACCTTCATCAAGCTGTTCACCGGGGAGATGGAGCCCACCACCGGCCTGATCCAGCGCCCGAAGAAGATGGGCGTGCTGGCCCAGGACCAGTTCGCCTTCGACGCCTTCCGGGTCATCGACACCGTCATCATGGGCAACAAGCCCCTGTGGGAGGCCCTGCAGGAGCGGGACCGCATCTACGAGAAGACCGACATGACCGACGCCGACGGCATGCGCCTGGGCGAGCTCGAAGGCATCGTGGCCGACGAGGACGGCTACACCGCCGAGGCCGACGCGGCCATCCTCCTGGACGGCCTGGGCGTCCCCGAGGCCTTCCACGAGCGCACCATGGGCGAGATCCAGGGCGGCCAGAAGGTGCGGGTGCTCCTGGCCCAGTCCCTCTTCGGGAACCCGGAGGCCCTGCTCCTGGACGAGCCCACCAACCACCTGGACCTGGACTCCATCCACTGGCTGGAGAACTTCCTGTCCCGGTACAAGGGTTCGCTGGTGGTCATCTCCCACGACCGGCACTTCCTCAACGCCATCTGCACCCATATCGCCGACATCGACTACCAGACCATCATCCAGTACACCGGCGGCTACGACGACATGGTCCTGCAGAAGATGCAGATCCGGTCCCGCCTGGAGTCCGAGAACACCCAGCGCGAGAAGAAGATCGCCCAGCTCAACGACTTCATCCAGCGCTTCGCCGCGGGCACCCGCAGCAGCCAGGTGAACTCCCGCCGCAAGGAGGTGGAGCGCCTCACCCCCAACGACCTGGCCCGCAGCAACATCCAGCGCCCCTACATCATGTTCGGCCAGAACAAGCCCGGGGGCCGCCACGCCCTGGAGTTCGAGGACGTGTGCAAGGGGTACGACCAGGAGGATGGCCGCCAGGAGGTGATCCGCAACTTCACCGCCAACGTCGGCCGGGGCGAGAAGATCGCCCTGGTGGGCCGGAACGGCGCCGGCAAGTCCACCCTGCTCAAGGCCCTGCTGGCCAACGCGCCCCAGGTGACCGAGGCCGACCGCGCCATCGACTCGGGCACGGTGAAATGGGGCCACGAGGTGAACGTGGGGTACTTCGCCCAGGACTTCCGGGAATCCATCCCCGGGGGCTACGCCCTGGTGGACTGGCTCCGGCAGTTCGACCCCGACGCCCTGGTGGAGCAGATCCGCGGCGTCCTGGGGCAGATGCTCTTCCGGGGCGAGGAGGGCATGAAGCGCACCGAGGTCCTCTCCGGAGGCGAAGGCTGCCGCCTCATGTTCTGCAAGCTCATGCTCCAGAAGCCCAACTTCCTGGTGCTGGACGAGCCCACGAACCACCTGGACCTGGAGGCCGTCATCGCCCTCAACACCGCCCTGCAGCGCTACGAGGGCACCGTCATCCTGGTCACGCACGACGAGGACCTCATCGACGAGGTGGCCACCCGCATCTGGAACATCACCGACGACGGCATCGAGGACTTCCAGGGCACCTACGCCGAATTCCAGGCCCATCACAGCTAGGAGATCCGCCATGTGTGGAATCGTTTCCATCTGCTACGGGGCGGAGAACCCCTGCCTCGGCTCCGAGGGGGGCGAGCTCCTCAAGCGCCTGGAGTACCGCGGGTACGACTCCACGGGCGGGGCCTTCGTGGGCGCCGGCGGCGCCATCCGCCTCCTCAAGAAGGTGGGCGCGCCCAGCCGCGTCGTCGTGGACCTGGGCATGGACCGGGAGGCGGGGCAGCGCTTCATCGGCCAGGTGCGCTGGGCCACCTACGGCGCCGTCACCGACGTGAACAGCCAGCCCCACCACGTGCGCTGCAAGGTGGAAATGGTGGGCGCCCACAACGGCAACATCTCCAACACCGACGCCCTCAAGACCTGGCTGGGGGAGCGGGGCCACCGGGTCGTCTCCGACAACGACGGCGAGATGATCACCCACGTCGCGGAGGAGTTCTACGCGGCCAACCTGGAGGCCCCCGGCCCCGTGCTTGAGGGGGTTCGCCGCGGCGACGTCCCGGAAGCCGCGGTGCTCCTCATCGACGCGGCGCGCAAGGCCGACGCCAAGGGCGAGGGCTCGTACGCCGCCGCCTTCTGCGACCCCCGGGTCCCCGGGGTGGTGGCGGTGAAGTCCGGATCCTCCCTGTACGCGGGCCTGGGCACGGACGCCTTCGGGGAGTTCGTGGTGGTCTCCAGCGACCTCACCTCGGTGCTCAGCAAGACGCGGATGCTCATCCCCCTCGCCGAAGGGGAGGGCCTCTGGTTCACGGAGCGGGCGTATGCGGTCTTCCCGCTCGCGGGGCCCCTGGCCTTCTCCACGCCCCGGCCCAAGCGGTCCAAGCTCAACGTGCGCGACACCGGCCTGAGGGCCCCCTTCCGCCACTTCATGGACCAGGAGATCGCCTCCTCCCCGGAGAACCTGGAGGGGATCCTCCGGTACTACTTCACGGACCCCGCCACCGAAGGCCTCTTCCACGCCTTCGAGGAGCGCCTGGACCTGTGCAAGGCCCTGCTGGCCAAGGTCGCCGCCCTGCACGAGGCCGTGGACGAATCCGGCCTGCGGGACGCCTTCCGGGGCCTGCGCGCCGATCCTCTGCACCTGGAGCTTTCCGCCTGGGTGCGGCCCCACCGCGCCGCCCTGGGCCCGGCGGGCCCGGTCTCCGACGAGCGCGCCCTGATGGCGGACCTGCTGCGCCTGGAACCCGGCGCGGGCGACGACGTGGCCCTCTACGATCACCTGACCGTGTGGAAGAAGCAGCGCCGGGTGACCCGCCACCTGCAGGACCTGGTGCACGCCATCCGCACCGCCACCGGCCGGGTCTTCCTGGTGGCCTCGGGCACCTCCCACCACGCCTCCCTGGTGGCGGCCTACTTCTTCAACAACCTCTCCGGCATCGGGGTGTTCCCCGTGAACCCCGGCACGTTCCGGTCCATGTACCTGAACACCCTGGCCCCCGGGGACCTGCTCATCGGCATCACCCAGTCCGGGGAGACCAAGGACCTGGTGGACATCTTCCAGGACGTGCAGGCCCGCATCCCCTCCCTGCGCCGCATCGCCCTGGTGAACAACGAGAACAGCCGGATCCCCCAGGAACTGGTGGAGTTCTACCTGCCCATCCTCTGCGGTCCCGAGATCGCCGTGGCCGCCACCAAGAGCTTCCTCAACCAGATCGCCGTCCTCTACGTCATCGCCGCCTCCTTCTCCCTCACCGAGCGCAAGATCGCCGCCAAGCTGCGGGACGCGGCCGACCTGGTCACCCGCACCCTGGAGACCTGCGGCCCCGACGTGGAGGAGGCCGCCCTGCGCCTCCACCTGGAGCCCTCCCTGCACATCCTGGGCACCGGCCTCATCGGCCTGGCCCGGGAGGGCGCCCTGAAGATCCGCGAGGTGGTCCTCAACCACGCCGAGGGCTACGACGCCGCCGAATTCAAGCACGGCCCCAACACCATCCTGGGGAAGAACACGCTCTTCTCCATCGGCGACCTGGCCGGGCTCCTGGAGGGCTACGAGGCCAAGCGGGACGGACGGCCCTTCGCCGGCGGCATGGAGGCCCTGCGCACCTGGCCCGAACTGGTGGAGGCCCACTTCTCCAACTACCCCCTGCTGTTCGTGTGCCCTTCGGACGAGCGGGATGTGCGCATCACCATCAGCCAGATCCACACCCACAAGATCCGGGGCGCCGATATCCTGCTCATCGCCGAGCGCAACGCCGAACTGGCCATGGCCGTGGCGGGCAGGCCCTCCGGGCAGGACCGCTACTGGTCCAAGTACCTGGAGGTCCCCCCCTCCTCCGACGGCAACCTCTTCGTGTTCGCCGCCTCGATCATGCTTCAGCGCCTGGCCTTCCGCATGTCGGTGCTGAAGATGGAGTACCTGGATGGACTCAAGGTGGTGGACCACGGCGTCCATCCCGATAGCCCAAAGAACGTTTCGAAGTCCATAACCGTCGACTAACCCCCGGTTCTGCGGGGACGGCTTGGATGCGGGAACGTACGGGTCCCGGACGTTCGCCCTGGTTCGTCATCGCCGGCCAAGCCGGCGATGACGGGGGGAGCGGAGGGGACGGGGGGGCTGTGCTGCGCCTATTGGCTTCGTTGGGGGGGTGAGAGGTCGGAACGGGAGGGCTCCCCGGGAGGGCCCTGGCGAGTGGAGTGGCAATCATGGGTCGAAGGTTTCGCTTCGCGTGTGGCTGCACGGCACAGGTGGGCGCCGACGCTGGTTTCCCAACTGTGCCTTCACCCTTCGTCCATGGATCACGGCAAGCGCGAGCAGCAGCTTGCTGCTGCGGAAGCGCTCCCGGTGGGTCGGCGCCGGGCGGTGGAACCGGGTTGGGTCGTGCACCCCTGTGGGAACCAGGCGCAATGAACCTGGAGCCCCCGGCAGGGGGGGCTGGAGCGGGCCGGAATGTCCAACCTGCAGGCGGGCTCCTCGCCTTCTTGGCCTGGAACCAGGGATATGAGCGGTTTTGTCATCGTTGGGCGTTAGGGGGTTAAGGGCATGGGAGTTAGATGGACTGCGCATTCATGGGGATGTGACCGGGATCATCAATCCCGCCCTCACCGCGGTCCCAGCCTTGACGGGGCGCTCGCCCAAGCGGGACCATCCCTCAAGAAGTCCTTAGCCCCATAGGTGTGGAATGATCGAGAAGCTGGACTATCAATCGGCGGGATTGATCTCGGGCCTGGAGGTGCACCAGCAGCTCCTGACGGCCCACAAGCTGTTCTGCCGCTGCCCGGCCGGCCTCTACACCCACACCCACGACGGCGAGGTGCTGCGGCACATGCGCCCGACCCTCAGCGAACTGGGCGAGTACGACGGCACCGCCCTCATGGAGTTCAAGACCCGCAAGGAGATCATCTACCTCCTGAACCACCTCAACGTGTGCACGTACGAAATGGACGATACGCCGCCCTTCCTGGTGAACCAGGAGGCCATCGACGTGGCCATCGAGCTTTGCCTGGCCATGGGCATGGATATCATCGACGAGGTGCACATCGCCCGGAAGCAGTACCTGGACGGCTCCATCCCCACGGGGTTCCAGCGCACGGCCATCGTGGGCATGAACGGCGGGCTCCCCTTCAAGGGCCGCAGGCTCTCCGTGACGCACCTGTCCATCGAGGAGGACTCCTGCCGCGAGGTGAGCGACAAGGGCCACCGCATCGTGTGGCGCACGGACCGCCTGGGCATGCCCCTCACCGAGACCGTCACGGGCCCCGATCTGCGCACCCCCGAGGAGGTGCGCGACGCCATCACCCTCTGCGGGCTGGTGGCGCGCAGCACGGGCCGGGTGCGCACGGGACTGGGCGCGAGCCGGCAGGACGTGAACGTGAGCGTCGCCGGCGGCAGCCGGGTGGAGATCAAGGGCGTGCCCAAGGCGGGCTACGCCGTCAAGCTCGTGCACAACGAGGGGGTGCGCCAGGTGAACCTCCTGCGCTTCCGGGAGGAGCTTCACCGCCGCGGCATGCGCGAACCCGCCGATATCCGCACCTCCGCCGTGGACGTCTCGGAGATCTTCCAGGGGGTGGACCTGGGCTTCATGCAGCGCGCCCTGCGGGGCGGGGGCCGCATCTTCGCCGTCAAGCTCGAGGGCGGCCTGGGCCTGGCCCAGTTCCCCACCCAGCCCGACACCACGTTCCTGGACGAGCTGAGCGGGCGCATCCGGGTCATCGCGTGCCTGGACGAGGCGCCCATCGTGCTCAGCGGCCTGCACATGCCCGAATTCCCCGCCCGCCACCGGGTCCTGGACCGGGTGCGGCGCAAGCTGCGCCTGGGGGAGAACGACGACTACTTCATCGTCTTCGGCCCCGAGGCCGACTGCCGCACCGCGGCCGAGGAGATCCGCCTGCGCTTCGTGGACGCCCTCAAGGGCGTGCCCCAGGAGACCCGCCAGGCCATGGTGGGCGGCTTCACGACCTTCGAGCGGATCCTCCCCGGACCGGACCGCATGTACCCCGACACGGACTCGCCCCCCACCCGCATCACCCCCGAGCGGGTTGAGGCGGCCCGCGCCCGCATGAAGCCCACCCCCTGGGAGCGCTTCCACCAGTTCGGCGCCTGGCGCGTGCCCGCGGAAACCACGGAATTCCTCATCCGCCGGGGGGGCGTGGCCATCGTGGACGCGGTGGTGCAGCACACCGGCGTCGACGGCCTCGTGGCCGCCGTGGAGATCGGCCAGCGCGCCAAGGCGCTCCAGCGCCGCGGCATCCCCATGGAACGCCTGGGGGCCTCCGAATGGGTGCAGATCTTCGACCTCCTCACCGGGGGGCAGATCTCCCGGGAGGCCATCCCGGCCCTGGCCACCCACATGGCCACCCATCCCGGCAGCGACGCGGTGGCGGCCATGTCCGCCCTGGGCTTCGGGCTCCAGCCCCGGGAGGCCTGGTCCCGGCAGCTTGCGGGCCTTTCCATGGAGGACTACCGCATCGACCTGGGCGATTCCGACGGCAAGCGCCTGCGCTTCCTGGCCGGGCGCGCCATGAAGGACCTGCTCGGCAAGGCCCCGGCCCGGGACGTGGCCGACTACCTGAGGAACCGACTCACCCAGGAGGCCGCGCGATGAGCGAACCGGAACGGGACGACCGATACCAGGGCTACCGCGGGCCCGCCCGCGCCGCCCTCGAGAGGTACGGCATCGGCGTGTGGAGCGAAGTGGAAGTGGTCAACGACCGGGGCTCCGTGTTCAAGGGCGTGATCCTGCCCCGCAGCGAGACCTTCGACGATCTCCACATCGTCATCAAGCTGGTCAACGGCTACAACGTGGGCGTGGTGGCGAACCGCATCGCCTCGGCCCGGGAGCTGGGCTACAAGAAGGCCGTGTACCGCATCCCCGAGAAGGCCTTCCCGGTGGATTCCCGCAAGAAGAACGTCACCCTCCTGGGCACCGGCGGCACCATCGCCTCGCGCCTGGACTACCGCACCGGCGCCGTGATCCCGGCCTTCACCCCGGGCGAGCTGTACGGGGCCGTGCCCGAGCTTGCCGACATCGCCAACATGGACACCAAGAAGCTCTTCGGGGTCTTCAGCGAGAACATGGGCCCCGAGCAGTACATCGCCCTGGCCAAGGCCATCGGCGAGGAGATCAAGCGCGGCGTCGACGGCATCGTCATCGGCCACGGCACCGACACCATGAGCCACACGGGCGCCATCCTCAGCTTCATGGTCCAGAACTCCCCCGTGCCCATCGTCCTGGTGGGGAGCCAGCGCAGTTCCGACCGGCCCTCCTCCGACGCCGCCCTCAACCTCATGAACGCCGTGCGCACCGCGGCCGAGTGCGACATCGCCGAAGTGATGCTCTGCATGTTCGGGCCCACCTCCGACAACTACGACCTGCTCCACCGGGGCACCCGCTGCCGCAAGATGCACTCCAGCTACCGGAGCACCTTCCGCACCATCGGCGCCACCCCCCTGGCCACGGTGTCCCGGGACCGGGGCGAGAACGGGCAGTACTTCAAGTACCTCACCGACGACTTCCTCAAGCGCGACAAGACCCGGGTCCCCATCATCAACCCGTCCTTCGAGGAAAAGGTCACCATCCAGTACTACTACCCCAACTTCAACCCCGACATCATCGACGGCCTGTCCAGCATGGGCTACCGGGGCATGGTCATCGCCGGCACGGGCCTGGGCCACATCAACAAGCCCCTCTACCCCGCCGTGAAGCGCGCCATCGAGAAGGGCATGACCGTCGTCATGACGGTCCAGACCATCTGGGGCTACGCCCAGATGTACGTGTACGACACCGGCCGCGACCTCCTGAACCTGGGCATCATCCCCATGGACAACATGCTCCCCGAGACCGCCTACATGAAGCTGGCCTGGGTGCTGGGCCAGACCGACGACCCCGCCGAGATCCGCCGCATGCTCCTGGCCCCCGTGAACCACGAGATCACCCCCCGGGAGCCCCACAACGGCTACCTGGTCCTCCAGGGCGGCCTTCCGGAGGTGGAAGCCTTCATCGGGCAGCACTGGAAGTAGGATCAGCGCCGCGGACCGGTCATCCCCTTCATCCCCTTCATCCGATCCATCCCCGTTCCCGCAGGGCCAGAGCCGGGGTGGGGCGGCGCGTGGTTGTTCGGCATGCTCCGACCCATCCCTGCCTCGGCCCTGCGGGAACGGGGATGGATCGGATCAAGGGGATGAAGGGGATAAGAGCCTGAATCGGACTTCCGGCTTCCCGGCATGGAGTGGGTCGGAGCGCCGGTCCGGTGAGTCCGGTTACTGCTGTCCGTCCGCCGCGCGCCACGCGGGGTCGATGGTGGACTTGACCTGGGCCTTGGCGTCCTTCATGAGGTTCTGGCTGGCGTCCTTCAGCTGCTCCCGCTTCCAGGCGCTGGGCAGCTGGGGCTTGGCCTGCTCGTAGGTGGGGAAGCCCTGGTCCTGGCCGGCGGCCTTGGCGCTGGCGGCCACCTTGTCGTAGAAGGCCTTGAGCTGGGCCTCGGTGGGCTCGATCTTGGAGATGGCCTTCTCCATGAGGATCTGTCCGTAGGCGTTGGACTTGGCGGCCTCCACCAGGAGCCTGGCCTTGGGATCCTTGTCCAGGCCCTGCTTGTCGCCGTACTTGGTCATGACCTTCTGGTCCACGAATTCGGCCAGGAGGCGGTTCCGCTGCTCCTTCATGGCGGGGCTGGTGAGGATCTCCACGGCCTTGGCCTCGTCGCCGACCAGGGTGCGCACGGATTCGCCGAAGCCCTTCTCGGTGATCTTTTCTCCGTCAATGTTGGCCAGGACCTTGGAGGTATCCTTGGACACCTTGGAACAACCCAGGGCCACGACCACCAGCCCGCACATCCCCATCATCCGCGCGAAGCGCATATCCATGCTTTTCTCCTAAACATTTCAGTTCCAGAATGACATCGAAGGCATACCCTGCCTAGCGAGGAAGCGCCATGTCGCCCCAGGAATTGCTTAAGGATTTGAATCTCGAGGTTTATACCGCCTCCTGGTGCCCGGACTGCCGGCGCCTGGAGCGCTGGCTGGGGGAGGCGGGGGTGCCCCACGCCTCCGTGGACATCGAGGCGGTGCCCGGCGCCGCGGAGCGCCTGGAGCGGGAGACCGGGAAGCGGGCCATCCCCTTCATCCTTGTGGACGGGAAGCGATGGGTCCGGGGCTACCACCGGGAGCTGGCCCAGCGCCTGGACCCCGATCTTCTGGTCCGGGAGCTATTGGGGGCGGCGGAAGGCTGAAAATCATGGCAATCTAGTAAATTCCGTTGGAGTGATCAGTGCCTACCCCCTTCTCGAGCCAATTCTGGTCCAATCTGTTCACGTCGGACCTCGCCATCGACCTGGGCACCGCCTCGGTGCTGGTGTACACCCGCCAGGCCGGCCGTATCGTCGTTTACGAACCGTCCATTGTCGCCCTCAACACCCAGACCCACGAGGTGGAGGCCGTGGGGGACGAGGCCAAGCAGCTCCTGGGCCGCACCCCCCAGGGCGTGCAGACCATCCGGCCCATGAAGGACGGGATGATCTACGAGGTGGACGCCGCGGAGAAGATGCTGGCGGCCTTCATCAAGAAGGCCCGGCCCAACCGGGGCATCGCCCGCACCCGCATCGTGGTGAGCGTCCCCCCCCGGGCCCACCAGGTGGCCCGCAGGGCCGT
The DNA here is from genome assembly GCF_030295405.1 of Mesoterricola silvestris. GTDB lineage: Bacteria > Acidobacteriota > Holophagae > Holophagales > Holophagaceae > Mesoterricola > Mesoterricola silvestris. The sequence continues at coordinate 4,284,948 of NZ_AP027080.1, forward strand.
GAAGCAGGTGTGCTACGACGCCAAGGCCGGCGAGGTCTTCCTGGTGGACCAGACCATGGTGGCCGCCATCGGGGCCGGACTCGCCATCAACGAGAAGCGGGGCTGCATGATCGTCGATATCGGCGGCGGCACCACGGACGTGGCGGTCATCTCCTACAACGGCAAGGTCTTCTCCGATTCCATCCTGGTCGCCGGCGACGAGATGGATGAAGCCATCATCAAATACATCCGGGAGAAGTACAACGTCCTCATCTCCGAGGCCGCCGCCGAGGAGGTGAAGTGGAGCCTGGGCTCCGCCTACACTTCCGACAAGACCCGCACCATGAGCATTTCCGGCCGGGACCAGTTCGAGGGGCTGCCCAAGACGCTCACCCTCAACGACACCGAGATCCGGGAGGCCCTGGCCGAACCCATCAGCGCCATCATCGACCTGGTGCGCAAGGCCCTGAACGAGACCCCGCCCCAGCTGGCCGCGGACCTCATCGACCGGGGCATCTGCCTCACCGGGGGCGGTTCCAAGATCCAGGGCCTGGACGTGCGCCTCAGCAAGGAGACCCACCTCCCCTGCTACCGCGCCGAGAACCCCGAGACCGCCGTGGTGCGCGGCACCGCCATGCTCCTGGAGGACATCCCCTTCCTGAGGCGCATCCAGATCCTGGACTAGTCCATGCGCCGCAGAGCCTGGGGCTGGAACCCGACCGGACGCAGGCGCTGGGCCATCCTGGTGCTCCTGCTGGGGCACTTCCTTTGGATCCTCCTGGGCCGGGGCACCTCCAACCGCTGGCGCCACCTGCTGGACATGCTGTCCGCCCCTTCCCGGGCCGTGTCCGCCCGGGTGGAAATCTGGCGGGACAACCGCCGCCAGAAGGTGTCCACCTACCGGGAGGCGGTGGCGGAGGTGGAGCGCCTGCGGGCCCAGGTGGCCGCCTTCCAGGCCGCCCGGGACGCCGCCGCGCCGCGCCTGGCCGAGGCGGAGGAGGCCACCCGCCTGCTGGGCCTGAAGAAGCTCCTGCCCCTGACCTTCAGTTCCGCCCGCATCGTATCCAATGTCCGCCGCGCGCCCTTCGGCGGCATGATCCTGGACCAGGGCCGGGACGGGGGGCTCCAGCCCGACCAGGGCGTCATCTGCCCGGACGGGGTGGTGGGCCGCATCTGGGACGTGGGTGCCACCCAGGCCAGCCTCCTGCCCCTGGACGCCTACAACGCCTCCACGGGGGTCATGCTGGCCCGCAGCCGGGCAACAGGCGTGCTGCAGGGCCTGGGACCGGGCAAGGCCGCCCTGCGCTACATTGGGAGCCAGGAGGTCGTCCAGGTGGGTGAGCCCGTGTACACGTCGGGTCTTGACCGCAATTTCCCCCGGGGCCTCCTGGTGGGCTACGTCACCTCCGTGCGCCCCCGGGAGACGGAACTCCAGGTGGAAGTGGGCCTTGCCGCCCCCCTGGACCGGGTGTCGCTGGTGCTGATCCTGCCCCCCCGCCCGCAACTGGAGCTGCAGCCGCCCGCGCCCCCGCCCCAGGCCGCCAAGCCCGGCCGGAAGCCCAAGGTCGCCCCATGACCGGCCAGACCGCCCCCATGCTGCGCCGCCATGCCATCGCCCTGGCGGCCCTGGCCGGCATCCACTTCACGGCGCCCTGGCCGGGCATCCAGGCCATCTTCCACGTGTTCCTCGTCCTGGGCTTGGCGCCCGGCTTCTCCACCCCCCTCCAGGGCCTGGGCTGGGCCCTGGCCGGCGGATGGGTCCTGGAAGGCACGATGCGGGTCTACCCGCACCTGGGCGGCACCCCCCTGGCCAACATGCTGGTGTGCCTCCTGGCCTACTGGCTGGCCATCCAGTGGCCGCCCCACTCCCGCAACCCCTTCTGGGGCCGGTGCGCGGCCCTGGCCGCCTTCCACTGGTTCCTGGCCAACCTTCTGGTGCGCTTCGCGGCGGGTCCCCACGCCTGGGGCTACGGGTGGGTCTGGACCCTGGCGGCCATCCCCCTGTGGGCGACCCTGGCCCTGCGGCTCCACCCCCCCATCCATCGGAGGTAGCCGGTGGAGATCCTGAACCGAAGCCTCATCCACCGCCGCATCGCCGTCATGCGCACCGTGAGCCTGTGCATGATCCTGGGCCTGGTGCTGGCCTACGGCTGGGTGCAGCTGGGCCTGCGGAGCGAGATGCAGCACCTGGCCTTCTCCCAGGCCGTCAAGACCCGCGCCACCCCGGCCCCCCGGGGCATCATCTTCGACCGCAACGGCAACAAGATCGTGGACAACCGCCGGGCCCTGCACCTGGTGATCCAGAACGAGGACCTGCCTTCGGACCCCGCGCAGATCGATGCCCTGGCCCTGAGCCTCCAGCTGGAGCCCGACCAGCTGCGGCGCCGCATCCAGGCCATTCGCCAGGCCGCGGGCAGCCGCATGCTCACCCTCATGGACAACCTGGACGATTCGGCCCTCGCCCGGGCCGAGGTGCTGCGCGCGCGGTTCCCCTTCCTCAGCATCGAAGTGGCCCCCCGGCGGGTGTACCTGGGCCAGGACCTGGCCGGCCACGCCCTGGGCTACGTGGGTGAGGTGACCCCCGCCGAGCTGGAGAAGAACCCCGACCGCTACCAGCTGGGCGAGATCATCGGCCGCACCGGCTTCGAGGCGTCCCGCAACGACCGCCTGCGGGGCGTGGACGGCCAGCGCCGGATCCTGGTGGACTACCTGGGCCGGGAAGTGGCGGTGTTCGGCCTGAACGAGGCCAAGCCCGGGCGCAGCGTCTACCTCACCCTGGACGCGGGCCTCCAGCAGACCCTGAAGGACGCCCTGGGGGGGGAGAACGGCGCGGGCGTGGTGCTGGACCTGCGGGACGGCGGCATCCTGGCCATGTACTCCAGCCCCTCGTACGACCCCAACATCTTCCTGAACCGCCTCACCCAGGAGCAGGTGGACAAGTACTGGAACAACCCCGAGCGCCCCATGCTGGACCGGGTCACCCAGGGCCGCTACGCCCCCGGCTCCACCTTCAAGCTCCTGGTGGCGCTGTGCGCGCTGGAGAAGGGCATCATCACCCCCGAGACCGTCTTCCATTGCGGAGGCCACAAGGTCTTCTACAACCGCGATTTCCGCTGCGACGCCACCCACGGGTCCGTGAACCTCGTCCAGGCCATCGCCCGGAGCTGCGACATCTACTTCTACGAGCTGGGCATGCGCCTGGACATCGACGACATCTACGCCACCGCCGCCAAGTACGGGCTCACCGTGCCCACCGGCGTGGACCTGCCCCACGAGGCCGTGTCGCGGGTGCCCAGCCGGGAATGGAAGAAGCGGGTGAAGAAGGAGAAGTGGTGGCCCGGGGAGACCGTCAGCGTGGCCATCGGCCAGGGCGCCAACAGCCTCACCCCCATCAGCCTGGCGCGCTTCTACGCCATGCTGGCCACCAAGGGCAAGCTCCTCACGCCCCACCTGCTCTACGGCATCCTCCCCGAGGGCAGCCGGACCATGGAGGCCTTCCAGCCGCCCCCGCCCAAGGACACCGGCCTGGACCCGAAGATCCAGGCGGTGCTTGAGGAGGGCCTCTACGAAGTGGTGCGCTCGGGCACCGCCGCGGCCTCCGCCGTGCCGGGGGTGACGATGGTGGGCAAGACCGGCACCAGCCAGGTCACCACCTTCGTGGACAAGAGCCACTACGCCAAGCTCGCGAAGAAGTACAAGGACAACGCCCTCTTCGCGGGGTACGCCCCCCGGGAGAACCCCCAGATCGCCTTCGTGGTGGTGGCCGAGAACGCCGGCTTCGGCGCCTCCAGCGCGGCCCCCGTGGCCAAGAAGCTCGTCCAGTACTGGTTCATCGACCGCCTCAAGAAGCCCCTGCCGCCGCCCTCGGCCAAGCTCCCCGACGAGTTCGCCCCGCCCCAGCCCCAGGAAGGCGGGGAGGAGCCATGAGGGAGCGCCTGCGCGCCCTGGACACGGCCCTGCTGTGGCCCATGGTCCTCCTGGTGATCATGGGCACCCTGACGGTCTATTCCGCGGGCCGGGGCACGGTCCAGTCCACCCTGTGGGCCAAGCAGACCGTGTGGAACCTCATGGGCTTCGCCGTCATGGCCTTCCTGGCGAGCCTCAATCCCAAGCGCATCCTCCGCAGCGGGTTCCCCCTCTACGTCGTGGGCATCCTGTTCCTGGCCCTGGTGCTGGTTGCGGGGCGCAAGATCGGGGGCTCGCAGCGCTGGATCGTGCTGGCCGGCCTCACCTTCCAGCCCAGCGAGCTCATGAAGTGGCTGACCCTGCTGTTCGTGGCGCACCGCCTGGGCACGCGCCAGCCCCAGGACCTCACGGCCCGGGACCTGGCCGGCGTCTCCGCCCTGGTGTTCTTCCCCATGCTCCTGGTGCTCAAGCAGCCCGACCTGGGCATGGCGGTGAGCTTCCTGCCCATCCTGGTGCTGATCCCCATCCTGAAGGGCCTGCGGGCCAAATGGGTGGCCCTGACCCTCGTGCTGATGACCCTGGGCGGCGTGGTGGGCTGGCAGAAGGCCCTCAAGCCGTACCAGAAGCAGCGCATCCTCACCTTCCTGGACCCCGGGGCCGACCTCAAGGGCAAGGGCTACCAGATCAACCAGAGCCGCATCGCCATCGGCGCCGGCGGCCTCACCGGCCAGGGCTTCACCTCCGGCAGCCAGACCCAGCTCAATTTCCTGCCCGTGAAGACCACGGACTTCGTCTTCTCGGTGTGGGCCGAGGAGCGCGGGTTCCTGGGCGTCCTGCTGGCCCTGGGCCTCTTCGGGCTGGTGCTCACGCGGATCCTGGACACGGCCGTGGCCGCCAAGAGCGCCTCGGAGACCTACTTCTGCGTGGGGGCCGCGGGCATCATCGCCCTGCACCTGCTCGTCAACGTGGGCATGGTCATCGGGGTGCTGCCCAACAAGGGCATCGTGCTGCCCTTCTTCAGCGCCGGCGGGAGCAGCACGCTCAGCTACTTCCTGGGGCTGGGGGTGGTGATGGCGGTGCGGCACCGGGCGCAGATCAAGTAGTATCCTTCCATGAGCACCGATCCCCGCACCCGAATGCAGGAACTGGCAGCCCAGGTGCTGGAGCACCGCCGCCGGTATTTCGTCCTGGACCAGCCCATCCTTTCCGACGCGGAGTACGACGCCCTGGAAAGGGAGCTGCGGGACCTGGAGGCGGCCTTCCCCCTCCTCGCCGACCCCAACAGCCCCACCCAGCGCGTGGGCGCCGCGCCCCTGGAGTCCTTCGCCAAGGCCCGGCACCGCACCCCCATGCTCAGCCTCGACAACACCTATTCCGAGGAGGACCTGCGGGAATGGGAGGCCCGGGTGCTCAAGGGCCTCGGGGGCATGGAGCCGCTCTACTCCGCCGAACTGAAGGTGGACGGGCTCTCCCTTTCGCTCCTCTACGAGGGGCGGAGCCTGGTGCGGGCCGTGACCCGGGGCAACGGCGAGGAGGGGGAGGACGTCACGGAGAACGCCCGCACCATCGCCGACATCCCCCTCACCCTGCCGGCGGAGGCCCCGGAGGCCCTGGAGGTGCGGGGTGAGGTCTTCCTCTCCCGGCGCCGGTGGGAGGAGCTGAACCGGGAGCGGGACGCCCGGGGCGAGGCGCGCTTCGCCAATCCCCGCAACGCGGCCGCCGGCACCATGAAGCAGCTCGACAGCCGCATCACCGCCGAACGCCGCCTCTCCTTCCTGCCCTGGCAGCTCCCGGGCGCGGCCCGCCACAGCGAGGGCATGGACCAGCTCGCCGCCTGGGGCTTCAACCGCATGCCGGCCCACGCCGAGGGCCCCTTCGCGGACATGGCCGGGTTCATCCGGGACCAGGCCGGGCCGCGGCTGCTCCTGCCCTTCGACACGGACGGGGTGGTGCTCAAGGTGGACGACCTCGCGCTCCAGGAGCGCCTGGGCTCCACGGACCGGGTCCCCCGGTGGGCCATCGCGTTCAAGTACCCGGGGCTCCAGGCCACCACGACGCTCCTGGGCATCACCTGGCAGGTGAGCCGCGCCGGCAAGCTCACGCCCGTGGCCGAACTGGAGGCGGTGGAGGTGGCGGGGTCCACGGTGCGCCGGGCCACCCTGCACAACGCCGACGAGTTGGCGCGCCTGGGGGTTCGGGTGGGCTGCAAGGTCTTCGTGGAGAAGGGCGGCGAGGTCATCCCCAAGGTGGTGGCCGTGGTGCCCGAATCCATGCCGGAAGGCGCCCCGGAGCCCCAGGTGCCGTCGTCCTGCCCCGTGTGCGGCGGCGCCGTGGGCAAGGACTCCGACGAGGAGGTGGCCTGGCGCTGCCAGAACCCCGAGTGCCCCGCCAAGATCACCGCCCGGCTCCAGCACCTGGGCAGCCGCGTGGCCCTGGACATCGAAGGCCTGGGCGACGCCCTGGTGGAACAGGTGGCGCCGCGCTTCGCCCAGCCCTGGGACGTGTTCAGCCTCCTGGAGGACCCCAAGCAGGGCCTGGCCTACCTGGCCGGCCTGGAGCGCATGGGGGAGAAGAGCGCCCGCAACGTCCTGGAGGGCCTGGACGCGGCCCGCCGCAAGCCCCTGTCCCGGTGGATCCACGCCCTGGGCATCCCCATGGTGGGGGCCCGCACCGCCGAACTCCTGGCGGAGGCCTTCCCCACCCTGAAGGACCTGTGGGACGCCGAGGAGCAGCGCCTCCTGGCCGTGGAGGAGGTGGGCCCCAAGGTCGCCGCGGGCCTCAAGGCCTTCGCGGCCCTGCACCCCGCCCTGCCCGCGCAGTTGGAGGCCCTGGGCGTCGCCCCCGCGCCCAGCGCGCCCCGGGACACCGCGGGCCTGCCCCTGGCCGGGGAGGTGGCGGTGGTCACGGGCACCCTCCCCACCCTGGGCCGGGAGGAGGCCGAGGCCCTCCTCAAGCGCCTGGGGGCCAAGGTCACCGGCGCCGTCTCCCCGAAGACCACCCTCCTGGTCGCCGGCGAGAAGGCCGGATCCAAGCTCGCCAAGGCCCAGGCCCTGGGCATCCCCGTGCGGGACGAGGCCTGGCTCCTGGCCCATGGCACTATGGAACCGTGAGGACGCCCCATGACGAGCACCCCCCGCAGGATCGGCAAGTTCGAGATCGTTGAGCGCCTGGGCGAAGGGGCCATGGGCGAGGTCTTCCTGGCCCGGGACACCCTGCTGGGGCGGGAAGTGGCCATCAAGACCATCCGCGCCGCCCTCACCTCCCCCGACGCCAAGGACCGCTTCTTCCGGGAGGCCCAGGCCGCGGGCCGCCTCAACCACCCCAACCTCGTCACCATCCATGAGTTCGGCGAGGAGGACGGCACGCTCTTCATGGTCATGGAGTACGTGCCCGGCGACGACCTGGGCAGGCTCCTGGCCTCCCGGGAACTGTCGCACCGGGAGATGCTCGAGCTCCTGGCCCAGGTGTGCGACGGCCTGGGCTTCGCCCACCAGCGGGGCGTCCTCCACCGGGATATCAAGCCCACCAACATCCGCATCACCCGCGTCTCCGGACGCCTCGCGGCCAAGGTCCTGGACTTCGGCATCGCGCGCCTGGCCGGGAGCGACCTCACCGCCACCGGGGCCCTCCTGGGCACCTTCGGCTACATGGCCCCCGAGTACATCCAGTCCGGCAAACCCGACGCCCGGGCCGACCTGTTCGCGGTGGGGGTGATCCTGTACGAGACCCTGGCGGGCTTCCCCCCCTTCGGCGGCGAGTCCACGGCCACGGTGCTCCACCGCATCGTCAACGAGGAGCCCGCCCCCCTGGACCCGGACCAGCTCACCGGCATCAGCCCCGCCATCCAGGGCGTGGTGGCCCGGGCCCTGGCCAAGGACCCCGCCGCGCGGTACCCCAGCGCCGAGGCCCTGGCGGAGGCCCTGCGCGCGGCCCGGGACCCCTGGTGGGACCCCGCCTCCGACAAGGGCGCCACCCGGAGCGACCGGCTCCTGGACCTGCCCCAGCGGGGCCGGAAACCCGCGCCCCGCGCGGAAGGGGCTCCTTCCCACGCCTGGATCTACCTCGCCGTCGCCGCGGTCATGGCGGTCCTCACCGCGGGGGCGGGCTGGCTCTGGATCCGCCACCGCCGGCACCGCCCCGTCCCGGCCCCGCCCGTGGCGGTCCAGCCCGCGGCGCAGCCGGTCGTGGCCCCGGCCCCGCCGGTGGAGGCCCCCAAGCCCGAACCCCCCGCCCCCGAACCCGCCAAGGCCGAGCCCTCCCGGCCCACCCCCGCGCCCCAGGCCGTCAAGGCCGAACCCAAGGCCGCGCCCGAACCCGCCGCCCCGGCCAGGGCCGGCGCCTACGCCACCCTCGACCAGGCCGCCCGGGCCCTGGACACCGACCCCAAGGGCGCCCTGGCCTTCCTGGAAAATGCGGTCAAGGAGGATCCCACCAACGAGCGCGCCATCGCCCTGCGCATCGCCGCGCTCTACGACGCGGGCGACTACCGGGGCTGCTCCCTGGCCATCCGAGGCGCCCGGGAGACGGGGCACCCCCTCTGGCCCATGGCCCTGAAGTACCCCCGCCTGCGAAAGGCCCTGGAGCAGGAGCGGATCACCCCGCGCCTCCTGAGGCGCAGGCAGGCTCAGTAGTCCATCTGCGCCTCGCGGATCAGCCAGGCCCCGTCCCGGAGCTCCCACCGCAGGAGGAGGCGCTTCCGGGCGCGGTCCCCGGGCACCAGCTCGCCCCCGGTCCGGCCCGTGAGGACCACCTCCAGGGTCTGCAGGGCCCGGGGGCCGTCCACCTCGATCCGCTGGGATAGGACGGTCACCCCCACCTTTTCCCGGGCCAGCACGCCGCCCAGGAAGAACCTCGCCCCGGCCCGGTCCATGCCCTCGGGGCCCGCGAACTTCGGCGAGAGCACCAATGACGCCGCCGCGGCGTCCCCGGCCTCCACGGCCCCGCGGGCGCCCTCGAAGGCCCTGCGGATCCGCGCCTCGGGCCCTTCGCGGGAACAGGCCGCCAGGGCCGCCAGGAGGACCGCGGCGGCGGCCCTCATCCCAGCTCCCGGAACAGCGTGACGTAGCTGCGGGGCTCCACCTGGGCCTCCTCCAGGCCGAGCTGGCCCATGGCTTCGCGGATCGCCCCGGGGCTCCCCTCCAGTTCGAGGTAGCACCCGAAGGGGGCCTCGTCCAGGCACGCCACCAGGGCCCCGCGGTTCCACACGGAGCGGCTCTTGCGCATCTCGAAGACCGGGCCGAAACCCATCTGCCCGAGGATCCCCTCCAGGGCCGCGGGGTCGCCCACCGTGGTCTCCACTTCGGGGCGGATCTTCAGGAGCGGGTCCGGCACCCGCGCCCCCTTCCAGGTGAGGGTGGCCGTGCCGCCGTAGCGGCGCAGGCGCAGCGCGCCGCCCTGGGCGCGGAGCTCCCCGTCCCGGTCCCAGAGGACGCTCAGCTCCGGGCCCTGGGCGCTCGCCAGGAGGAACCCGCAGGCCTCCAGCCGGAGGCGCGCCGGCGCGAGGGCGGGGATCCGGAACTTCATCTCGATTTCCATGGGGTGGGCATGTTTCATGGCGGGACGTCCTCGAATGATTGCATCATGTGCAAGGAGGTTCGAGCCAGCAGTGATCCCGAAACGGTACCTTTTCGCCAGCATGTTCATCGCCGCGATGCTCATGCTGTTGGCTGTGGTGCAGGCTCCGCGTTCCACGCGGGAGGGCGGCGCCGTGGTGGCCACCGGAGCCGTGGAGCAGACCCTGGACACCTTCGAGACCCTGGCCGAATGCCGCCTCCAGGACGGCTGGACCCCCCGCTTCCAGGGGGCCCAGGATCCGGACCAGGAACAGCCCTGGCCCTATGGCGGCGGCTTCGGCACCCCCTGGGAGCCCGCCTCGGCCTACCTGGCCGACCAGGGCCTGGCCCTCAACGGCCCCGGCGGCCACAGCGAAGTCACCCTCTGGCGCGGCCTGGAATGGCGCCACTACCGGTTCGACGCCCCCATCGCCAGCGCGCGCCTGGATCCCGCCAAGGGGAACCGGCTCCTGGTGACCCTCACCCTCGGCCAGGACCGCTTCGAGACCCGGCTGATGGAGATCCCCGAAGGCCGCGTGCTCTGGGCCACGGAAAGCGGGCCCTGGAGCCGGTTCAGCTGGGACGGCCGCGCCGTGCTCCTGGGCCTGCGCGCCCCCCAGCCGGAGGCCGCCCTCCTTCTGGCCACCCTGCCGGCGGAGGCCGAGCGTCCCGCGAGCACCCTGGCCGCCTGGGACGAAAAGGCCCTGCCCCCGCCCCCCCGGGGCTGGCCCACCCGCCAGGAGCAGCTCTGGGACGACGGGCAGGACCTGCCCGGAGCCCGGCTCCTCACCCCCTGGCAGCCCGGCGCCCGCCTCTGGTTCCCGGCCCGGGACCGGCTCTGGGTCGGCGGGGGCGGCCAATGGACCCTCTGGACCCTGGAGGACGGCACCTGGCGCCGGGAGGCCACGGGCCCCGGCCAGCTCCAGGCCCAGCCCCCCCTGCGCATGGCCCTGGACGTGCCCGGGCGCAAGGGCGAGCCCGCCGTGCGGAAGACCTCCCGGCCCGACCGGGCGGAGTGGACCGACGTGCCCGCCGGGGCCGAGCCCTGGCCCGCCTATGACCCCGCCTGGGCCTGGTGGCGGGAGGACCTGGCGGCCACCGCCTGGGACCAGCGCTGGGGGAAGGGCACCGCCGACCTGCCCCCGGAGCGGCAGCGGCAGGCCCTCCTGCGCGCCTTCCGGCCCGAATGGAGGACGGCCCGGGGCCTGCGGGCCTCCGTGAAGGGCTGGATCCCCGACGGCCCCGAGATCGCCCTGCGGGAGGCCACCGAATCCGCCTGGGTGTGGGTGGGCGAACGGGCCCTCCTCGTGCGGCTGCAACCCACACTGAGACTGAAGTCCGTGAAGACAGCATTGAAACGTTAGATACCATGTAGCGTGGTCTCTGTTAGTGTTAGCGCAGCCACTTCCCCGCAATCCGGCATCCCGAGGTTCCCTATGCCCCGTCTTCTCCTCGTGGACGACAACCAGCGAATCCACCAGATCGTCGAAACGCTCTTGACCGCCACGGACATCGAGCTGGTCTGCGCCTCCTCCGGCGCCGAGGCCCTGGACCTGGTGTCCACCGCCGGCCCCTTCGACGTGGCGCTCCTGGACACCACCATGCAGGGCATGGACGGCTGGGAGCTCCTGGACCGCCTGCGCCGGGACGCGGCCACCGCCCGCATGCCCATCGCCATGATGGCCGGCGTCCTGGACGTGGTGGACCCCGGCACCGTGGAGAAGGCCCCCATCCAGGGCTTCCTGAAGAAGCCCGTGGAACTGCGCGACCTGGCCGACCGGGTGCGGACCCTCCTGGTCACCCCCGTGGAGCCCCCCGCCCCCGAACCGGCCCCGGGAGCCGTCACCGGGAATTTCGAGACCCTGCCCTACCTCAAGCTCTCCGACCACCCCCTGCCCGACGCGGACCTTCTCCTCCTGGAGCCCTCGGATCTCTTCGTGGAGGAGGAGGCGCCCCTCCCCGACGCGCCCCTGGAGACCCTGGAATCCCTGGAGCTGGAGGAGCTGGACCTGGAGAGCCTCAAGGGCCTCGGGGCGCCCCCGGCCCCCGTGGAGCCCGCCGCCGTGGACGCCGCCGCCCTGCCCGAACTCGCCCCGGAGGACGCCCACCCCGGCGAGACCCTGGAACTGGGCGTCGTCACGGATGAGCTGCCCGACCTGGGCCCCTCCCAGGAGATCGACGAGCCCTCCCCCCTGCCGGACCACCACATGGCGCCCACCCCGGTCCTGCCCGTGGACTGGTCCGACGAAAGCGAGACCCTCCTGGAGCTCACCCGCGAGCCGGCCCGGGACGAGGAGCCCACCACCGCCATCCACGCCATGGCCGCCGCGGCCATGGAGGACCACAGCGACTTCGATCCCGACAGCTTCCTGGAACAGGATCCGGGCCCCGCGCCCACCCCCCCCTTCCTTCCGGAGATCCCGGAGACCAGCACCCCCGTGGGCCTCGCCGTGGTCCCCGAAGCCGATCTCCTGGACGACATCGGCGATATCCCCGACCTGGAGGACCTGTCCTCCCTGGACGGCGCGCCGCCCTCCGCGGAGGGCGAGGGCGCCGCGGCCCCCTGGTCCACGACCCTCAGCCTCCCGGACCCGTCGCAGCCCACGCCCGCCGTCCTGTCCGAAGTGGTGCCGGAGGAGATCGAGCCCCTTCCCGAACCGGTCTTCGTGCGGGAACCCGAACCCGCCGCGCTGCTGGTGTCCGAGCCCATCCACGTGCCCGAGCTGGAAGCCGCCCCCCTTCCGGTCGCCGGCGCGGTGGCCGCCCCGGCCCCGGTGGAGGGCGCCGACCCCCTGGCGGCCCTCCTGGGGGACCCGGTCCTCATGGACCGCCTCGCCAAGGCCGTCGTGGCCAGGCTGGGCGAAGAGACCCTCCGGGAGATCGCCTGGGAAGTGATGCCCGAGATGGCCGACCGGCTCCACCGGAGCTGAATCGATGATCACGGGCTACAACACCGACGTCCGCCACGGCAACCGCATCTTCCACGTGCAGACCGAGGACAAGGGCGTCGCCAACCCCAAGATCGAGACCCTCATCTACGTGGGCGGCGAGATCCTGGACAGCTACCGGGGCACCTACGAGGACCTGCTGGCGGAGTTCCCCCTCCAGGAGGGCGTCATCCAGGCCCGCATGGACGACCAGCACAAGTCCGTGATCCGGGACATCAAGAACGGCAAGTACGACACCACCCCCAACGACCCGCTCCTGGCCGAGCGCAGCGTCTTCAACGACAAGCCCCTGGACCAGGCCATCCTGGAGTACCTCCAGCAGGAGGGCGACACCGACACCCTGGAGATGGTCCTGGACGAGCCCATGCTCCCGAAGTTCGGGGAGCTGTTCCAGGTGCGCATCCGGGCCCGCCTCTGCGTGAGCCAGAACCCCGTCCCCGGCGCCGACGTCACCATCCGCCTCATCTCCAGCCTCAAGAAGGCCACCACCCTCACCACCGGCCGGACCGACGCCGAGGGCCAGTTCACCACCAAGGTGGAACTCCCCCCCAGCCAGCCCGGCCACTGCGCCCTCCTCATCGCCTGCGCCTCCGAATTCGGCAACGACGAAATCCGCGCCCTGATCACGGCGTAGAGGGGGGCCCGCTTCGGGTGGGCGAGCTGGGCTGTTGGGACGTTTCGGTCCCGCCGGGCCTGCCCTGCCGGGGGCTGTGGGGTTTTCCGCCGGGTTCCGGCAGGAGGCCGCGACCCACCGGGGTCCCGACAGGCTGCGCCGACCCATCGGTAGCGCTTGCGCAGCAGCGAGCTGCTGCTGGCGCTTGCCGTGATCCATTGACTGCAGGTGAAGTCGGGACTGGGGCGCCGTGTGGTGGGGGCCAGTGGGCAATCAGCGTCGGCGCCCGGCGGCGCCGTGCGGACGCACGCGAAGCGATCCCATCAACCCTTGAGCGCCGCGTCACTCGCCAGGGCCGCCCCGGAGAGCCCGCCTGCTCCGCGCTCCCACCCGCTCATCGAAGCACGTGTGCGCAGCCCAGCCCCCCCGTCCCGGGCACACCCCTCCGTCATCGCCGGCTCGGCCGGCGATGACGAAACGGCGCGCTCGTCCGGAACCCGGACCCTCCTAGACGGTTTCCAGGACGGCCACGAGGAGCTTCCAGAAATTCCCCACGGAGGAGATGCTGACGTTTTCGTCGGGGGTGTGCACGTCCCACATGCTGGGGCCGAAGGAGACCATCTGCATGCCGGGGTACTTCTCGCCGATGAGGCCGCATTCCAGGCCGGCGTGGATGGCCTTGATGGCCATGGGCTTGCCGAAGGTGCGCTCGTGGACGGCGTTGACGACCTTCACCAGGGAGGCCTTGGGGTCGGGCTTCCATCCGGGGTAGCCGTCGCCGCGCTTGACGCTGAAGCCGGCCAGCTCGCAGGAGGCGGCGACGCGGTAGGCCATGTCCATCTTGGCGCTGGCGATGGAGCTGCGCTGGCTGGTGGAGACCTCGATGGTGTCGCCCGTGGTGGAGATGATCGCCAGGTTCGTGGAGGTCTGCACCAGGCCCTCGATGTCGGGGCTGTTGGTCTCGACGCCGTGGGCGACGGTGTAGAGGAAGTTCACCACGGCGCGGGCGTCGCGGTCCTCCATGACCTGGGCGGGGGCGTCGGCCTTGGGCCCCACCTCCATGGCGAGGCCGGGATCGAAGGCGCCCAGGGAGGAACGGTAGTCCTGGGCCATGCCCTGGACCGCCGCCTGGAATTCGGCCAGCCGCGCCCCGTCCATGAAGAACACGGCGGAGGCCTCGCGGGGGATGGCGTTGCGCTTGTTGCCGCCGGCCAGGGACACCAGCTCCAGGCCGAAGCGGGGCGCCAGGCTCCACAGGACGCCGGCCAGGATGCGCAGCGCGTTGCCGCGGCCCTGGTGGATCTCCACGCCGGAGTGGCCGCCCTTGAGGCCCAGCACCTTCAGGCGGAAGGGGCTCTTGCCGGCCGTGGCCGGGCGCAGCGCCACCTTGCGGTTGGCCATGGTGTCCACGCCGCCGGCGCAGCCGATGGTGAGGTCCCCCTCCTCCTCGCTGTCGAGGTTCAGCAGGTACTTGGACTTGAGGACCCCTTCCGCGAGGCCGCCGGCGCCGGTGAGGCCGGTCTCCTCGTCGATGGTCACCAGCACTTCCAGGGGACCGTGCTTGATGGTGGTGGATTCCAGGACGGCCAGGGCCGCGGCGACGCCGATGCCGTTGTCCGCGCCCAGGGTCGTGCCCGTGGCCAGGAGGCGGTCGCCGTCCCGGCGCAGGGCGATGGGATCCGTGAGGAAGTCGTGGCGCGTGGCTTCGTTCTTCTCGCAGACCATGTCCACGTGGGCCTGGAGGGCCGTCATGGGGGCGCCCTCGCGGCCGGGGGCGGCCTTCTTGCTGATGATCACGTTGCCCACGGCGTCCCGGGTGACGGTGCAGCCCAGGGCCTTGGCCTGGTCGGCCACCCACTGGGCGGCGGCGGCTTCGTTCTTGGAGCCGCGGGGGATCTTCGAGAGGGCCAGGAAGTACTTCCAGAGACCGGCGGGTTCGAGGGTGCCAAGATCCGTCTGGACCTTGGATTCCATGACATTTTCCATGACTTGCCTCCGATGTTTCGATTTCCCCCAAAGGGTAGCAAACAAAACCCGTGACCAAGCTCATTTCGTCGGCTTTTCGCCTCCGGCGGTCCGGAGGGCCTCCACAGTTCCGATACACTGGAAACCGCCGTGCCACCCAGGAGCCTCCGATGCCCCAAGCGAACGCCCCATGCCTGCTGGACGCCAAGCAGATGGAGGTCCACCTTCAGCGCCTGTGCCGCGAGATCTCCGCGGTGTTCGGAAGCGACGCCTCCATCGCGCTCCTGGGCATCCGCACCCGGGGCCTGTACCTGGCCGAACGGCTCAAGGCCATGCTGGAATCCAACCTCCAGAAGGAGATCCCCCTGGGCATCCTGGACATCACCCTGTACCGGGACGACCTCTCGGAACTGGCGGGGAGCCCCATCGTCCGCCCCACGGAGATCCCCTTCAGCCTCAAGGACCGCTCCGTGATCCTGGTGGACGACGTGCTCTTCACCGGGCGCACCATCCGGGCCGCCCTGGACGCCCTGCTGGACCACGGAAGGCCCAAGCGGGTGTGGCTGGCGGTGCTGGTGGACCGCGGCGGCCGCGAGCTGCCCATCCAGGCGGAATTCGTGGGCATCAAGATGGACGTGGCCATGGACAGCCGGGTTTCGGTCCACATGAAGGACGTGGACGGCGAGGACGCCGTCCTCCTGGAAAGCCGGAGCTGACCATGCCCCAGACCTACCGCTTCCCCCACCGCCACCTGCTGGGCATCGAGCCCCTGACCCCCCAGGACATCCTGGCCATCCTCGACCAGGCCCGGGCCTTCGAGGAGGTCTGCGAGCGCCCCGAGATCAAGATCGTCCCGGCCCTGCGCAAGCGCCTGATCGTCAACCTCTTCTTCGAGAACTCCACCCGCACCCGCAACAGCTTCGAGATCGCCGAGAAGCGCCTTTCGGCCGAGATCATCAACTTCGACGCCGACACCAGCTCCCTCAGCAAGGGCGAGACCCTGGTGGACACCGCGCTCAACCTCCAGGCCATGCACCCCGACCTCATCGTCATGCGCCACTCCGCCCCCGGGGCCCACGCCCTGCTGGCGCGGCACATGAAGGCCAGCATCGTGAACGCCGGGGACGGCGCCCACGAGCACCCCACCCAGGCCCTCCTGGACGCCTACACCCTGCGCAAGCGCTTCAGCCGCCTCGAGGGCCTGCGGGTGGCCATCGTCGGCGATATCCGCAACAGCCGCGTGGTCCGCTCCAATCTCTGGCTCCTCACCAAGATGGGCGCCCACGTCACCCTGGTGGGCCCCCCCACCCTCGTGCCCGCGGAGCTCAAGGAGACCTGGCCCGGCATCGAGATCGCCCACGAGCTGGAGCCCGTGCTGCCCCACCAGGACGCCGTCATGATGCTGCGCTGCCAGTTCGAACGGGGCACCGGCGCCTTCATCCCCGGCCAGGGCGAGTACGTGCGCTTCTACCAGCTCAACGCGCAGCGCCTCCGGCTCTGCCGGCCCGACGTGGCCGTGCTCCACCCCGGCCCCATCAACCGCGGGGTGGAGATCACCTCCGAGGTGGCCGACGGCCCCAACAACCTCATCCTGGACCAGGTCACCAACGGCGTCCCCGTGCGCATGGCGGTCCTGTTCCTCCTCTGCAACCCCCATGGGGAACAAGTTCCCTAGCAAGGCATACGAATGATCCAAGGTCCGGTCACGCTCCTCATCCTCGACGGGTTCGGGGATGGTCCCCGCAACGCCTTCGACGCCACCTTCGTCGCCGGCATGGCCCACATGTCCGGTCTGCGCCGGCGCTTCGCGGCCACCCAGCTCAACGCCGGAGGCGAGGCGGTGGGCCTTCCCGAGGGCCAGTTCGGGAACTCCGAAGTGGGGCACATGAACCTGGGCGCCGGCCGCGTGGTGTGGCAGGAGCTCACCCGCATCGACGCCGCCATCCGCAAGGGCACCTTCCGGGAGAACCCCGCCATGGGCGGCCTCCTGAAGGACCTCAAGGCCTCCGGCAAGCGCCTCCACCTCCTGGGCCTGGTGTCCGACGGCGGCGTGCACAGCCACCAGAACCACCTGGTGGCCCTGGCCCAGTGGGCCCAGGCCGAGGGCGTCCCCACCGTCATCCACGCGTTCCTGGACGGGCGCGACACGGAGCAGAAGAGCGCCGACGGCTACCTCCAGTGGCTGGCCTTCCAGCTGCGCAACTGCCCCCTGGTGGCCATCGGCTCCATCATGGGCCGCTACGTCGTCATGGACCGGGACAAGCGCTGGGAGCGCGTCGCCCGCGCCTGGAAGCTCCTGGCCGAAGGCACCGGCGAATTCCAGGCCGGGGATGCCCAGGAGGCCATCCAGGCCGCCTACGGCCGGGGCGAGACGGACGAATTCGTGAGCCCCACCCGCCTCGAGGGCTTCCAGCCCCTCCAGGACGGGGACGGCGCCATCTTCTTCAACTTCCGCGCCGACCGCGCCCGGGAGCTGAGCCACGCCCTGGTGGATCCCGCCTTCGACGGCTTCCCCCGCCCCGTCTGGCCCCGGATCAGCCTCGTGACCTTCACCGCCTACGAGACCGACCTGGAGCCCCACGTCGCCGTGGCCTACCCCCCCCAGAACCTCACCCGCATCCTGGGGGAGCTGGTCGCCGAGCGCGGCTGGGAGCAGCTGCGCACCGCCGAGACCGAGAAGTACGCCCACGTGACCTACTTTTTCAACGGGGGCCGCGAGGAGCCCTTCCCCGGCGAGGAGCGGATCCTGGTCCCCTCCCCGAAGGTGGCCACCTACGAGCTCCAGCCCGAGATGAGCGCCCACGAGGTGGTGCGCGGCCTCGTGAAGGCCATCGAGGCCGGGCGCCACCGCCTCCTGGTGTGCAACCTGGCCAACCCCGACATGGTGGGCCACACCGGCGACCTGAACGCCACCAGCGCCGCCTGCGCCGTGGTGGACGACGCCATCCGCCAGATCGCCGACGCCACCCTCGCCCGGGACGGCGCCCTCCTCATCACCGCCGACCACGGCAACTGCGAGTGCATGCGCGACGAGAAGGGCAACCCCCACACCGCCCACACCACCAACCCCGTCCCCGCCGTCCTGGTGGCCAGGGGCTTCGAGGCGCGCCAGCTCCGCGCCGGCGGCGCCCTGTGCGACGTGGCGCCCACCCTGCTCAAGCTCCTGGGCATGGAGCAGCCCGCGGAAATGGACGGGACGAGCCTTTTCTAGGGGGGGGTCGGCGAACCCAAGGCGCCTTGAAACCGTGATGAAGGGGTTGTTCCAGGTTGAGCGGATCCCGGTTCATCCCATCAATCGGCGTTCATCCCGGTTTCCGCAGGGCTGACGCAGAGGTGGGTCGGAGCGCATGTTGCATGACGTCCTTGACCCAAAGGTGGCGACAACTCCCAGCGGCGTTCTAACGGGGATGAATAGGATCCAGGGGAAAAGGCAGGATAAAGAACGTCAGGTCAAAGTCGGCGCGAGACCGGTGCAACCCGGCCCTCCAACCGGTGGTATCTTCCTTCCCCAGGGATCCCCCCCTCCCGCTTCCAGGAGTCTCACCATGGGCCGAGTCACAGGAATAGGCGGCATCTTCTTCAAGGCCAAGGACCCGGCGGCCCTTTGCGCCTGGTACCGGAAGCACCTGGGAATCGATGTCCAGGCCTGGGGCGGGGCGGCCTTCCGGTGGGCGGACGCCGAGGGGAAGCCCACGGGGGGGACGACGGCCTGGAGCATCTCCGGCGAGGGGTCGGACGCCTTCGCCCCGAGCCGGGCGCCGTTCATGATCAATTACCGGGTGGAGGGTCTCCAGGGGCTCCTCGCGGCCCTGAGGGCGGAGGGCTGCGAGGTCCTGGAGAAGGTGGAGGCGTCGGAATACGGCACCTTCGGCTGGGTCCTGGACCCCGAAGGCAACAAGGTGGAGCTCTGGGAACCCCCGGCGGGCCAGTGACCCGGGGCGCCGGCCGGATCTGCGATAATCCCCCGGGGAGCGCACCATGAGCGAAAAAGGGACCGTCATCGGGTTCATCGGAGGCAGCGGGATCTACGACCTGGACGGGCTGTCCCACCAGCGCTGGGAGAAGGTGGCCTCCCCCTTCGGCGAGCCATCGGACGAGCTGCTCTTCGGGGAACTGGACGGCCAGCCCCTGGTCTTCCTCCCGCGCCACGGCCGGGGGCACCGCATCTCGCCCTCGGAAATCAACTACCGGGCCAATATCGATGCCCTGAAGCGGGCCGGCGTCACGGATCTGGTTTCCATGAGCGCCGTGGGGTCCCTGCGGGAGGACCTCAGGCCGGGCACCTTCGTCATCGCCGACCAGTTCATCGATCGGACCTTCGCCCGGCAGAAGAGCTTCTTCGGCCAGGGGCTGGTGGCCCACATCTCCATGGCCCACCCGGTGTGCGGACGCCTGGGCGACCATCTGCAGGCCGCCGCCGCGGAGGCGGGCATCGAGGCCGTGCGGGGCGGCACCTACCTGGTGATGGAAGGCCCCCAGTTCTCCACCCTGGCCGAATCCCGGCTCTACCGTTCCTGGGGCTGCGACGTGATCGGGATGACCAACATGCCGGAGGCCAAACTGGCCCGGGAGGCGGAGATCTGCTACGCCACGGTGGCCATGGTGACGGACTACGACTGCTGGCATCCGGACCACGACCACGTCACGGTGGACGCCATCGTCAAGGTGCTGGTGGCCAATGCGGACCGGGCCCGCGGCCTGGCCGGGCACGTGGTTCCGCAGCTCCGGGCCGACGCCCAGGCGCCGGCCTGCTCCTGCCGCAGGGCCCTGGAGCACGCCCTCATCACCGCCCCCGCCCACCGGGACCCGGAGGTGCTGGGGTACCTGGACGCGGTGGCCGGACGGGTGCTGGGGGCCCGCTGACGGTCAGGGCTGGTGCGAATCGGCGACGTAGATGGGGACCGGCGAAAGGGGCTGGGCGGGGCCGAGGATCACCATCGGCCGGATCCCCAGGGCCTTCATGGCGCGGGAAAGCCCCAGGAGGTGCTGGCGCGCGGCCTGCACGGAGGGGAAGGGCCCGCTGCGCACCAGCTGGAAGGGGCGTCCGGAACGCCGATGGCGCACCTGCAGGGTGGATTCGGTGGCGGCGGTGCGCAGGAGGGTCCGCTGGAGCCGGGAGGCCCCCCGGCTGCTTACCGTGGCGGCGAACTGGATCCAGACAGTGCGCGCCCCCTGGGGGTGCGCCGCGCGGTCCGGCGGGGGCAGCGCCACCCCCGGGGCGGGGGCGGGCACGTCGGGCAGGGCCGCCATGCGGGGCCGCTCCGGCGGCATCAGGGGCGAAAGGATGGATGGGACCGGGGGCAGCGGGGCCGGCTCCTCGGGCACGAGATCCACGACCAGGGGAACACTCTGTCCACCGGCACCGTTGGTCACGTGGAGCCAATAGACGGTCCGCCCCGACACCAGGTGGGTGATCTCGCCCTTGGCCGGCAGGATCAGCCCCAGGGGGTCCAGGCGCACCTGGTCCACCCCGGTGGCGGACCAGCGCAGGGTCACGGTGCCGCCCCTGCGCACGGCCCTGGCCGTGGCCTGGAAGGCGTCGATGTGGGCCGGCACGGTCTGGGCCGCGAGCAGGCAGGGCAGGAGCGAAAGGAGGATGCGTTTCATGGGGGGGTCCGCCGGAGACACCTCATTCTGGACGCGCGGCCCGGAAAAACCAATGCGTTTGAAGGGAGGCCCCCCAGGACTCGCTGGCCCGGTACACACCGTAGGTGATGGCGTACGCCGCGATGATATCGATGGAGTAGTGGAGGTGGGCCAGGAGCACCACCGCCAGGGTGAACAGGTTCAGGCCCAGGAAGACCCGGCTCGCCCGGCCGAACCGCCGGGAGAAGAGGTAGAGCAGGAAGGTCGTGGCGATGTGCCCGCTGAAGAACAGGTCCTTCGTCAGGTAGATCCCCGCGGAATTCCCCCCGATGGCGGTGAGGGGATTGAGGATGGCCAGCAGGGCGGGCTTGACCGCGAAGGGATGGAGGGCGTTGACGTCGGCCCCCATGACCGGGCCGATGCCCGTGAGGGGGATCATGAGGCCCCGCAGCAGGGAAAGCAGGCCGTCGGTAACCACCAGGCGCAGGAACAGCTTCCGGTCCCGGGCGCCGATCCACAGGGCCCCGGGAATGTAGCACAGGAGCCACAGGACGTAGTTCCACCGGGCCAGCCCCGCCACGTAGGGCACCTGGCGCAGGAGCAGATCGGGCAGCGGGGTCCCGGGCCGCATCTCGTTGGGCAGGATGAGCATCAGGGCGGCCGCATGGCACAGGTAGCGGAAGGCCAGCACGGCGCTGAGAATGAGCCAGAACGCCCGGGGCGTCTTTCCTGTTCGGTCCATGGTCG
This sequence comes from Mesoterricola silvestris, assembly GCF_030295405.1. Classification (GTDB taxonomy): domain Bacteria; phylum Acidobacteriota; class Holophagae; order Holophagales; family Holophagaceae; genus Mesoterricola; species Mesoterricola silvestris. The sequence continues at coordinate 4,306,244 of NZ_AP027080.1, forward strand.
TTCCTGAAGTCCACCGCCCGGCGCGGGGGATCGCCGGGAGGGCGGGGTGGGGGCGGGCTCCCCGCGAAGGCGGGGCCGGTCCCCATGGTAACGGAAGGGAGCCGCGGCCCGCCGCCGGCAAATCCCGGGGGGGATCGGCCCTGGTAGGCTGGAGGTCATTCCCCTCCGATCCCATCAAGGAGATCCCGCCATGGGCTTCCTGTTCCGCCGCCCCGAAGGCCTGCTTCTGACGGGCTTCGCCCTGGGCGCCGCCCTGACCTACGCCGCCGCCCACCGCGGCGCCCGGAGCTTCCAGGCCGAGGCCGCGGCCCGGGCCCCGCGGGGCTGCCTCGTGGCCGGGTCCGGAAGGCCCGGGGAGGCCTCCGTCAGCCTCATCCTGGCGAAGAACTACGGGCGGAACCCCGGGGACCCGGTCCGCTACTACTCGGGCGGCGCGACCACCCCGGCCGGATCCGTGTCCTTCTCCTACCCGCCGTCGCCGGCCCCCGGCATGGGGGACGTCATCCTGGTCAAGTTCGTCGCCTGGGGCGAACCGGACCGGACCTTCGTGGTGCGCAACGGGGATTTCGGGACCCTGATCCAGGATCCCGGCAGAGTGCTGACCTATGCACCCTAGCGTAAACACCGTCTGAGGGCCTTAAGGTGCTCCCCGCTTTCATCCCCTGCATCCTGTGCATCCATTTCATCCCAGTTCCCGCAGGGCCAGCGATGAGGTGGGTCGGAGCGTATGTTACTCGACGTCCTTGACCCAAAGGTGGCGACAACTCCCTGCGAACTTCAAACGGGGATAAACAGGATCCAGGGGAAAGAGCAGGATAAAGAACCTCAGGTCCAAGCTGGAGCCGGATCACCGGGAACAACCCATCGATTCATGACCTGGGGTTTGCCGATATGCCTTAATCGGCCGCATGGAACACCAGCACCGCGTCCCGGTCCAGTTCCCAGGCGGCGTAGAGGGGGTCGTCGAAGGGGCAGACCAGGGCCAGGTGCTCCCCCTGGTCGGGACCCACGGGGTGGATGAGGTAGACGGACCGAGGGCCGAGCACGCACAGGTGGCCACTGGCCGGCAGCACCTGCAGGTCCGCGATGGGGCCCACGTTGGGCGAGAACAGGCCCACTTCGCCGGTGGCGGTGTCCAGCACGTAGACCCGGTCGTCCCGGCCGGCCAGATAGATGGAATAGCCCCGGCGGCCCGCGGCCACCTGCCGCACGCGGGTGCCGGGGACCTCCTTCCGCAGGGCCAGCCCGGCGTCCACCGCGGGACTGGGCGCCAGGGCCACCTGGACCAGGGCGCCGGAGGCGAGGGTCCCGTAGACCGTGGGGTGCTCGCCGTGGAAGGCCAGGCTCTCCACCGGGGCGCCGAAACGGCCCTCCTGGACCGCCAGCGGCTCCCCTTCGCCAAGAAGCCAGACCTTCAAACGACCGTGGCGGTTCCCCGCGGCGAAAAAGCGGCCGTCACCGCTGTAGGCGAGGGCCGTGACCTCCGGGAGGGCAAAGCCAGGGAGGGAGCGGCCGGCCTGGAGGTTGAAGCGGGCGATCGCGGGCGTGGGGGGCGCACCGGCGATGGCCAGTTCCGTGGAGGGGCCCTCCCGCCCGGGACGGAAGGCGATCATGCGCGCGGAAGCCAGGCCGCCCAGATCCAGGCTCCGCATGGTGAGGCGGTTGGACACGTCCAGCTCCCGGCCATCCCGGATCACGGCGAGGTGGATCCGCTCGGGGCAGAGATGGATGGCCGTGATCTCCCCGGCCCTGCCCTTCAGGAAGGGCACGCCGAAAAACCGCATCACCGGCTGGGAAGGTGCCAGGGGTCGCACCCCGGGCGCGGTCCGGGCGGCGGCCGGGGCCTCCAGGGGCTCCGGGAGGACGGGGAGGGTGGCCTGCTTCGGGGGGATGCGTGTGGGCTTGGTCATCGACCGTTCCTCACCCTGCAAAGATAGGCGGCGATTTCGGAAAAACCGGTCCTGAATATAAATTTTTAATACTTCTGCGAAAAACCTCGCCCCCACGGACCGGACCGCCGGGGTAAGATCCAGCATGGTCCCCGTGCTGATGCTCTTTCTTCTTCCGGTCGGCGGCGGGATTCCCGCCGGGGTGCTGCTGGCCCGGTCCCAGGGGATGGCCTGGCCGCTGACGGCGGGGATCTACTTCGTTTCGGACGTCATCCTGGCCCTGGCCTTCGAACCGGTCCTGCGGCTGCTGGTGGAGCTGGGGGCGCGGGTCCCCTTCCTGTTCCGGCTGGGCCTGGCCATGAAGCTGGCCATGGCCCGGGGGGCGCGCACCTTCGCGGGCACCGGGGCCGGGCCCTTCGGCCTCCTCATGATCGCCTTCGGCGTGGACCCCATGACGGGGCGCGCCGCGGCCCTGGCGGCGGGCCACGGGTTCCTGGCGGGCTGGGGCTTCGCCATCGCCGGGGACATGCTCTACTACGCGGTCATCGCGGTGACCACCCTGCGGCTGAACGCGTACTTCCGGAACCCCACCCTGACCATGGGGGTGGTCCTGGGCCTGATGGTCCTGGCGCCGGTCCTGGTGCGCCGGGGGCGCGCGGTCCTGGGGGGGGCGCGATGAGCGGCGCCTTCGATCTGGCGGCGTACCGGGAGCGCATCGGCCTGGGGGATCCGCACCCCTCCCTGGGGGCCCTTCACCTGGCCCACACCTGGGCCATCCCCTTCGAGAACCTCGATATCCACCTGGGACGCCCCATCCTCCTGGACCTGGAGGCCCTGCAGGCCAAGCTCGTGGCCGGGCGGAGGGGGGGCTACTGCTTCGAACAGAATTCCCTCTTCGGGGCCGCGCTGGGGGCCCTGGGTTTCACCTGCAGGCTCCGGGAGGCCCGGGTGCGCCGGGGCGCCACCGGAGCCATGGCCCGCTCCCACCTGGCGCTGGAGGTGGCCCTGGAGGACGGGCCGTGGCTGGCGGACGTGGGGTTCGGGGCGGACGGGATCCTGGGCCCGGTGCCCCTGGACGGCCGGGAGGTGGAGCACCACGGGGACCGGAACCGCATCCTCGCCGAAGGCCCCCGGCAGGTGCTCCAGGCCTGGCGGGAGGGGGCCTGGATGGACCTCTACGCCCTGGAGCCCAGCGAGGTGTTCCCGGTGGACCTGAAGGTGGCCAACCACTACACCAGCACCCACCCGGATTCCAAGTTCACCCAGGTGCTCACGGCCCAGCGCTGCGCCCCCGGGGACCGCGCCACGCTGCGCAACCTGTCCCTCACCCGGGGCGGCGTCACCCGGGACCTGGACCCGGCCGAACTCCTGGACGTCCTGGAAGGGGTCTTCGGCCTGGCCTTCCCGCCCGGAACCCGCTTCTCACCCCCCCAGGAGCCTCCCAGGCAGTAGGAACACACCCCGTACCAGGGAGAGCGCCCCCTCCACGGCGAAGCCCAGGATCCGCAGGGGCAGGAGCACCAGCCAAACAAGCGGAAAGAGCACGAGCAGCAGCAGCGCCAGGGGCCAGCAGATGACCAGCAGGATGAACCACAGCAGGACCTTGACCATGGAATCGCCTCCGGGACGAGGATAGATCCGTCCAGGAGCCCTTCCAGGGGTTGATCGGCCAGCGCCGTCCTGGGATCGGCGAACGCACGCTGCGCTTCAACGGCGACCACCGCCCCTGAGCCGGAATCAAGGGCCAGCCCCTTCTTTCATCCCCTTCATCCTGTTCATCTTTTTCATCCCCGTTCCCGCAGGGCCAGAGCAGGGATGGGTCGGCGCATGCAGATCGATGACGCGCCGGCCCACCCATCGCTGGCCCTGCGGGAACAGGGATGGATCGGATGAACAGGATGAAGGGGATGAAAGAAGGGGCTGGCTTCGGCAGGGATGATCGGGGTGGGTCGGAGACCTGGCTAAACGTTGGCCAGGGCCTGGTCCAGATCGGCGATGAGGTCCTCCACGTCCTCGATGCCCACGGCGTAGCGCACGAGGCCGTCGGTGACGCCGCCTTCCAGGCGGGCTTCGCGGCCCATGCTGGCGTGGGTCATGGAGGCGGGGTGGCAGATGAGGGTCTCGACGCCGCCCAGGGACACGGCCAGCGCGGCCAGCTTGACGCTGTCCATGAGGCGGGCGCCGGCTTCCACGCCACCCTTGACCTCGAAGGAGATCATGGCGCCGGGACCGGCCATCTGGCGCTTGGCCAGGTCGTGCTGGGGGTGGCTGGGCAGGCCCAGGAAGCTGACCCATTCCACCTTGGGGTGCTTCTCCAGCCACAGGGCGATCTGCATGGCGTTGGCCTGGGCCCGCTCCATGCGGATGGAGAGGGTCTTGAGGCCGCGGCTCACCAGGGAGGCCTGGTGGGGATCCATGCAGGGGCCCATGATCACCACCATGGCCCGCAGCTTCTTGTGGAGCTCCTCCGTCTTGGCGACGATGACGCCGCCCACCACGTCGGCGTGGCCGTTGATGAACTTGGTGATGGAGTGGAGCACCACGTCGGCGCCCAGGTCCAGGGGCTTCTGGAGGCAGGGGCTGGCGAAGGTGTTGTCCACCACCAGCAGGGCGCCGGCCTCGTGGGCGATGGCGGCCGCGGCGGCGATGTCCGTGACGATCATGGAGGGATTGGAGGGGGATTCGACGTAGACGACCTTGGTGTTGGGCCGGATGGCGGCCTTGAGGGCGGCCAGGTCGTTGGTGTCCAGGTAGGTGGATTCCACCCCGAAGCGGCTCATGTGCTTGTCCATGAGCACCCGGGAGGGGCCGTACACGCCCGCCGTGGACACCATGTGGTCCCCCTGGTTCAGGAGGGCCATGTACACGGTGGAGACCGCGCCCATGCCCGAGGACGTGGCGGTGCAGCCGAAGCCGTTCTCCAGCTCGGCCACGTTCTCCTCCAGGGCGCAGACCGTGGGGTTGCCGATGCGGCTGTAGATGAAGCCCGGGGCCTTGCCCGCGAACCGGTCGGCGCCCTGCTGCGCGTTGCGGAAGGCGAAGGTGGAGGTCTGGTAGACCGGAGTGGTCACGCTTCCGGTGGCGTCCTCCGGAATGCCGGCATGGACCAGTTTCGTATTGAACCCCATTTTTCTCGTATCCAAGGCAAGGCTCCTTTGCCTTGATTTTGACCCACCCGGACCCGAAGGTCCAATTTCCGGCCATCGGGGTTGACCCGCCCTCCGGGGGGGGGCATGCTGCCTAATGAGGATTTGCCCGGAAAGGAGGTATCGATGCTGAACATGAACCCCGTCGAAGAACCTCCTTTGTGCCGCCCCTGACGCGCCGGGCGTAACACGCCGGTGACACACGTATGCAAGGATGCGGGAGCGGCGGGAGCCGCCCTGCGCCATTCCGTTCCGGATCCTCCATGCTCAATCGCATCATCGACACTGTCTGGGGCCAGGCCAATGCCCTCTTCTATCCGTTCCGGCGCCGCCGCTGGGTGGACCTGGTCGTCATCCTCATGGGGTGCGCGCTGCTGTTCGGGCTGGTGCAGCTCGGCCAGCAGTGGACCGGGGCCAAGCGCCCGGTGGTGGACATCGACCTCTCGCCCCGGTCCCTGCCCCTCTACACCTTCTTCTCCATGATGCGGGGCCTGGTGGCCTACGTCATCTCCCTGGGCTTCACCCTGGTGTACGCCTACTGGGCGGCCAAGGACAGCCGCGCCGAAAAGCTCCTGGTGCCCCTCCTGGACATCCTGCAGAGCATCCCGGTGCTGGGCTTCATGCCGGGCCTGGTGCTGGCCCTGGTGGCCGTCTTCCCCCACAGCAACCTGGGCCTGGAGCTCGCGGCGATCCTCATGATCTTCACGGGCCAGGCCTGGAACATGACGTTCAGCCTCTACCATTCCCTTAAATCCGTGCCCCAGGACCTCCAGGAGGCCGCCACGGTCTACGGGTTCACCTGGTGGGAGCGCCTGAAGTGGGTGGAGCTGCCCTACGGCACCTCGGGCCTCGTCTGGAACAGCATGATGAGCATGGCGGGGGGCTGGTTCTTCCTGATGATCACCGAGGCCTTCAAGCTGGGGGACCAGGACTTCCGGCTGCCCGGCCTGGGCTCCTACATGAGCGTGGCCGTGGAGAAGGGCAACGGCCCGGCCATGCTCAGCGCCATCGTGGCCATGGTGTGCATGATCGTGTTCCTGGACCAGGTGCTCTGGCGCCCGGTGGTGGTGTGGGCCCAGCGGTTCCGGGTGGAGGAGACCGCCCAGGGCGAGCAGCCCCGCAGCTGGCTCCTGAGGCTCCTGCGCCGCTCGCGCCTGGTGCGGTGGCTGGAGGCGCGCCGCGCCCACCGGCGCCACCTGGGCCTCGGCCGGACGCGCCCCGCCCCCCAGCCCCGCCGGGCGAAACGGGCCGGCTCCATCCAGCGGGCCGTGGCCAACACGGCGCTCCTGGCCCTGCTGGCCGTGGTGGTGTGGGCCGCCGTCAGCCTCGTGCACTACCTCTCGGCCATCCCGGGACGCCAGTGGTCCTTCCTGGCCAAGGCCGGAGGCCTCACCCTGGTCCGGGTGCTGGTGTCCACCGCCCTGGGCACCCTCTGGGCCGTTCCCGCGGGCCTGGCCATCGGGCTCTCCCCGCGCCTGAGCCGGATCCTGCAGCCCGTGGTCCAGGTGGCGGCGAGCTTCCCGGCCCCCATGCTCTTCCCGGTGGTCATCGCCACCCTGGCGCGCTTCCACGTGGGCCTCGACTACGGCTGCGTCCTGCTGATGCTCCTGGGCACCCAGTGGTACATCCTGTTCAACGTCATCGCCGGCGCCATGGCCATCCCCGGGGATCTCAAGGAGGCCGCCACCAGCTTCCAGCTCTCCTGGTGGCAGCGCTTCAAGGCCCTGTACCTGCCGGCCACCTTCCCGTACCTGGTGACGGGCTGGGTCACGGCCGCGGGCGGCGCCTGGAACGCCAGCATCGTGGCCGAGTACTACGACTTCCACGGCGAGACCCTCAAGACCTTCGGCCTGGGGGCCACGGTGAGCCAGGCCGCCTACGAGCGCAACCTCACCCTCCTGGCCGCGGGCGTCCTGCTCATGTCGGCCATCGTGGTGATCTTCAACCGTCTGGTGTGGAAGCCCACCTACCAGCTGGCCCACACCCGCTACTCCCTTACGAAGTGAGGACGACCATGGCCCTCGACCACAACGCCCAGCCCATCCTCGAACTCCGCGGCATCCAGAAGTCCTTCGACCGCGGCACCGGCGTGCCCCTGCGCGTGCTGGAGGACATCAACCTGGACATCCGCCCCAACGAGGTCATCTGCCTCATCGGGCCCTCGGGCTGCGGGAAGTCCACCATCATGCGGATCTTCGCGGGGCTCATCGAGCCCACCCAGGGCCAGGTGCGCTACCGCGGCCAGAAGCAGGCCGGGCTGAACTCCAACGTGGCCATCGTTTTCCAGGGCTTCGCGCTCTACCCCTGGATGACGGTGGAGGCCAACGTGGAGAACGTCCTCGTCGCCAAGGGCCTGGACCCTGCCGAGATCCGCGAGCGCACCAACCGGGCCATCCGCATGGTGGGCCTGGAGGGCTTCGAGGAGGCCTACCCCCGGGAGCTCTCCGGCGGCATGAAGCAGCGCGTGGGCATGGCCCGGGCCCTGTCGGTGAACCCCGAGATCCTCTTCATGGACGAGCCCTTCAGCCAGGTGGACGCCCTCACCGCGGAGGGCCTGCGGGCCGAGATCCTGGACATCTGGGACGACGTGGAGCGCAACCCCTCCTCGATCCTCATGGTGAGCCACGACATCAAGGAAGTGGCCTACATGGCCGACCGCATCGTGGTGCTCTCCGCCAATCCCGGGCGCATCCGCACCATCGTGGAGAACACCCTGCCCCGGCCCCGGGACACCCGCAGCCCCGACTTCACGCGCCTGGTGGACCAGCTCCACGACATCATCACCAGCGCCGAGCTCCCCGATATCCAGGTGAGCACCGTCGAACCCAGCGTGGAGGCCGATATCGTCGAGCCCCTGCCGGGGGCGCAGAACGCCGACATGCTGGGCCTCCTGGAGCTGCTTGACACCCTGGGCGGCACCTGCGACCTGTTCCAGGTGGTCGCCCACACCCACGTGGCCTTCGGCGAGGTGCTCACCACCGTCAAGGGGCTCGAGATGCTCGAGCTGGTGGACACGCCCAAGCGCCAGGTGCAGCTGACCCCCCTGGGCCGGCGCTTCGTGCGGGGCGGCATGGACGAGCGCAAGCTCATCTGGCGCGACCAGCTCATGGAGCTCAAGCTCTTCCGCGTGGTGCAGGAGATGCTGGAGCTGCGGGAGGGCTCCCTGGCCCGGGAGGAGCTGATCCAGGAGATCGCCAGCCGCCTGCCCATGGAGGATCCCGAGCTCACCTTCGAGACCATCGTGGCCTGGGGCCGCTTCGGGGAGCTCTTCGCCTACCGCAAGGAGCGGGGCGTCCTCACGTTCGAGTAGCCAGCGCCTCGGCGACGGCCAGGATCAGGACCTCGGGCTCGGTGGGCTTGAAGAGCACCTCCGCCACCCCCAGTTCCTTCAGCCGGGTCACCACGTCCTCGTCGTGGTGGGCGGTGAGGACGATGGTGCGCATGTCCTTGAGGTCGCCATCGTCGCACACCACCTTGGCCAGGCTCGTGCCCGGGCAGTTGGGCATGAGGAAGTCCATGATCAGGAGATCGGGCCTCTGCTCCTTGAGCACCTTGACCACGTCGAAGATGCCCGTGGGCTCCGCCAGTTCCACCTCGTGGCCCATGTTGCCGAGGCACCTGGCCGTGAACGTCCGCGCAAGGCGGCTGTCATCCACGATCACGATCTTGGCCATGGTGAACCTCTCATTTCATCCACCAATGTAGCGCAGTTCCTATAATCGGATCCAAAGGTGGCCCCCATGAGCCGGTTGTTCACACCCTTCCCCCTGCGCGGCGTCACGCTCCCCAACCGCATCGCCGTTTCGCCCATGTGCCAGTACAGCGCCGCCGAGGGCCTCGCCAACGACTGGCACCTGGTGCACCTGGGTGGCCTGGCCCAGGGCGGGGCCGGCCTGGTGCTCACCGAGGCCGCCGCCGTGGCCGCGGAAGGGCGGATCAGCGCCGAGGACCTGGGCCTCTGGGAGGACGCCCAGATCGAGCCCCTGGCCCGCATCACGGCGTTCATCCGGGCCCAGGGCGCGGTTCCCGGGATCCAGCTGGCCCACGCGGGCCGGAAGTCCGGCTCGGGCGCGCCCTGGAAGGGCAACAACGTGCCCCCGGCCTCCTGGCCCGGGGCGGCGCCCAGCGCCGTGCCCTTCGACGAGGGCTGGCCTACGCCGTTGGCGCTGGACGAGACGGGGATCGCCGGCATCGTGGAGGCTTTCAGGGCCGCGGCGCTGCGGGCCCTGGAGGCCGGGTTCCAGGTGGCGGAGATCCACGCCGCCCACGGGTACCTCCTCCACCAGTTCCTGTCGCCCCTGGCCAACCGGCGCCAGGACCGATACGGCGGCTCCCTGGAGAACCGCTCGCGGCTCCTGCGGGAGGTGGCCGGCGCGGTGCGCGCGGTGTGGCCCGCCCACCTGCCCCTGCTGGTGCGCCTTTCCTGCACGGACTGGGTCCCCGGCGGCTGGGAGATCGGCGAAAGCGTGGACCTGGCGCGCATGCTGGGGCCCCTGGGCGTGGACCTGGTGGACTGCTCCTCGGGGGGCATGGCGCCCCGGGCGGCCATTCCCGTGGGTCCCGGGTACCAGGTGGATTTCGCGGCCCGCATCCGCCGGGAGGCGGGCATCGCCACCGGCGCGGTGGGCCTGATCACCGGTCCCGCCCAGGCCGAGGAGATCCTGGCCAGGGGCGAAGCGGACCTGGTGCTGCTGGGGCGCGAGCTGCTGCGGGATCCCCGCTGGCCCCTGCGCGCCGCCCACAAGCTGGGCGTGGCCGCGCCGTGGCCGGCGCCCTATGCCCGGGGGTCCCGGGAGCCGGTGCCCCTCAGAGATCCGCTGCCAGGGCCCGGCGCGTGGCCCCGGTGAAGTCGGCCCGCGCCGACAGGTCCGGGTGCTCCACCACCACGGCCACGGGCCGGGCGCCGTCGCCCACCGCGAAAAGCAGGAACTGGACCGAACTGAGCTTCCCGTCGCTGATCTGGGACGCGTCCCAGCGGGCGGGAACCTTCCGGCCGTCCTCCAGCAGAAGGGAGATGCGCTCCGGCAGGTCCCGCCAGCGCCGCAGCAGGACGCCGCGCTCCCCCTCGTCCTCGATCTCGATGAGGAGGGTGGCGCCCAGGTCCCCGGGGCCGCCCAGGAGGCCGTTGTAGGTCTCCAGCTCGTGCAGGATGTCCGATTCCCGCACCATGTGCTCGGCCCGCACCATCTCCTGGACCTGGTAGCGCACCGTCTCCCGGTTCTCGAACAGGAAGGTGAGGTGGGGCCCCGCATGGACGCGGCGCAGGTCCTTGGCGGCCATGGCCGAGGCGCGCAGGGCCTCGCGCCCTTCGGTGTAGGTGACGTAGTCGAGGATCTCGCCGCGGGCTACGGGGTTCATGGGGTCTCCACGGGGTTGGGGAAGCCGTCCTTGCGGTAGGCCCGGGCCAGGATGGTCATGGGATGCAGGGCCTTGCGGCCCGCATGCTGATCGAACTGGATGGCGGCCAGGGGGCACTCCGTGGCCCACACCTGGGCGGCGGGTTCGGCCTTCATGCCGTCGAAGGCCTTGGCCCCCAGGCGCCGGCTGGCCTCGAAGGTCTCGGACTTCATGGCGTAGGTTCCGTCGTGCCCGCAGCATTCCATGACGGTGATGATGGACACCCCCGGGATCTTCCGCAGCAGGTCGCGGCCCTTGAAGCCCACGGCCTGGGCCCGCAGGTGGCAGGGGGCGTGGTACGAGATGGGGCCGGGGCTGGAGAGGAACTCCCACCGGGCGCGCTCCTCGTTGCGGATGCTCCAGAGGAATTCGCCCGTGTCCCGCACGGCCGCGGCGAGCTTGCGCGCGCGCTCCCGGTCCTCCCCCTCCAGCAGCTCGGGGTATTCCCGGCGCAGCATCATGGCGCAGGTGGGGTTGATGACCACCACCTTCGATCCCGCTTCCACGTGGGGCATGAGCACGTCCAGGTTCCGCCGGGCCTGGCTGCGCAGGCTGGCCAGGTCCCCGTGCTCCCAGGCCGGCATGCCGCAGCACACGAGGCCCCCCACGCACCGGGCCTGGCAGCCGTTCTTCTCGAGCACCTCCAGGGTGTCCTTGCCGATCTGGGGGTCGTTGTTCTGGATGTAGCAGGTCTGGAAGAGCACCACCTCGGCGCCGGGCCCGGACGCCATCTTCCCGCTCCGCTCCGCCCAGGCCTCGAAGGTGGCCGAGGCGAATTCCGGGAGGTGGGCCTGGGGGTGCACGCCCAGGACCTTGTCCATGAACCAGCGGTGGAGGGACACCCGGTTCATGGCGTTGGCCAGGCCGAAGCTCTTGCGGGCCAGGGAGGCCGCCAGGTCCGGGTCCCCCAGGACCCGGTCCCGCAGGGTGAAGCCCTCCTTCCGCTTGCGCACGGCCTGGTAGCGGTGCACCAGCCTGGGGAAGTCCAGGGCGAATTCGTGGCCCTCCCGGGGCGTGTAGGGACACTGGACCTCGCAGAGCTTGCACTGGAAGCAGTCGTCCATGACCCCGTCCCGTTCCCCCTTCGTCAGGGCGCGCACATCGCCCTGGCGCGCGTCGTCCAGGAGGCTGAAGAGGCCCGGGAAGGCGTCGCAGTACTTGAAGCACAGGCGGCACCCGTTGCAGATCTCGAAAGCGCGCTCCACCTCGTCCTTGAGGAGCCCTTCGTCCCAGTAGCGGGGGTCGGCGGGGTCGTACACGGTGGACGGCCCGGCCACGTAGCTGATGCGGTGGCCGGGGGTCGTCTCCGGCTTTTCGGGGTCGAGGGGGGCGTGCCCGGACATGGCTAGCTGATGCTCTCGAGCATCTTCTGGAAGCGGCCCGCGTGGCTCTTCTCGGCCTTGGCGAGGGTCTCGAACCAGTCGGCGATCTCCTTGAAGCCCTCCTCCCGGGCGGCCTTGGCCATGCCGGGGTACATGTCGGTGTACTCGTGGGTCTCGCCGGCGATGGCGGCCTTGAGGTTCAGGGCGGTGTCGCCGATGGGGAGGTCGGTGGCGGGGTCGCCCACGGCCTTGAGGTAGTCCAGGTGGCCGTGGGCGTGGCCGGTTTCCCCGTCCGCGGTCTCCTTGAAGTTGCCGGCCACTTCCGGGTAGCCCTCGATGTCGGCGACCTTGGCGAAGTAGAGGTAGCGGCGGTTGGCCTGGGATTCGCCCGCGAAGGCGGCCTTGAGGTTGGCGTGGGTCTTGGAGCCCTTGAGCGCAGTCATCGATCTCTCCTCAGAACGGGGGCCACGGGCCTCCGGCGGTCAAAGCGTCGCAAGGGGAGTGCCACTAGTTTAAGTCCCTCGTAAACCGGGGCTAAGGGTTTCCCGGCCCTTCGCATTGCACCGAAATGTCGGTGTAATCAACGAAAACACCCGCTTTCACCGAAATGCCGGTAGCCTGGGGACCCGGGGGGGATGCCATGGCGAAAGCGGCCCTTGATCTGGCCCGGGCCTTGAAGGAACTGGCCCTGGTGGCGGGGCGCCTGCCCCAGGGGGAGGCCTTCCTGCCCGCGGCCCTGGACGCCCTGGCGGGCATCGTGCCCTACGACCTGGCCGCGGTGCTGCGCCTGGAGAAGGGACGCCTGCGGGTGGTGTGCGCCCGGGGGCCCCTGGCGGGGGATCCGGTGCGGACCCACACCCTGGACCTGGACCGCTTCCCCAGCATCGCCGAGGCCCTGCGCACCGGGCGCACCCGGGTCATGGACGCCCACGACCACGCCGAGGGCGACGGGGATCCCTACGATGGCGTGCTGGACCTGCCCCACGGCCACGCCTGCATGGTGGTGCCCCTCCTGGGCGGCGGCCGGATGCTGGGGGCCCTCACCTTCGACCGGGCCACCTGCGGCACCTTCGAACCCTTCACCGTGAGCCTGGCCACCATCTACGGCCAGCTCATCGCCCTCACCTGGATGGCCCAGGAGCAGAGCGCGGACCAGCGCGAACTCCTGGAGGCCGAGAACCGCCTCCTGCGCAGCGAGGTGGTGGGCGCGGACGACGCCGGGGCCCTCATGGAGCGCAGCCTCAGCCCCGCGTTCCGCCAGGTGGCGGGCCAGGCCCGGCAGGTGGCGGCCTCGGAATCCGCCGTGCTCATCACGGGGGAGACGGGCACCGGCAAGGAGGTGCTGGCCCGGGCCATCCACGGGTGGAGCCGCCGCGCCGAGCGCCCCTTCCTGCGCCTCAACTGCGCGGCCCTTCCCGAGCACCTGGTGGAGAGCGAGCTCTTCGGCCACACCCGGGGGGCCTTCAGCGGCGCCAGCCAGGCCCGGCCGGGGCGCTTCCAGGTGGCCCACGGCGGCACGCTCCTGCTGGACGAGATCGGGGACCTGCCCCTGCCCATGCAATCCAAGCTCCTGCGGGTGCTCCAGGAGGGGACCTTCGAACCGCTGGGCTCGGACCGCAGCGTGACCGTGGACGTCCGGATCCTGGCCGCCACCAACGTGGACCTGGAGCGGGCCGTGGCCGAGGGGCGGTTCCGCGCCGACCTCTTCTACCGCCTCAACGTCTTCCCCCTGCGGCTGCCGCCCCTGCGGGAGCGGCGGGAGGACATCCTGCTGCTGGCCGAGGACTGGCTCTTCCGCCAGGCCCGGCGCACCGGCCAGGGCCCCTGGCGCATCCCCCCCGGGGACGCGGCCCGCCTGGAGGCCCATCCCTGGACGGGCAACGTGCGCGAGCTGATCAACGTGCTGGAGCGGGCCACGATCCTGGCCCCCCAGGGGGACCTGGACCTGGAGGCCGCCCTGCGCTCCGCCGCGCCCGGGCCCCTTCCGGGGCCGGCGCCGGAGGATCTCCGGAGCGTCGAGCGGGACGCGATCCTGAAGGCCCTGCGCCAGTGCGCGGGCCGGATCTACGGGGCCGGGGGCGCGGCCCTGCGGCTGGGCCTCAGGCCCACCACGCTGCAGAGCCGCATGAAGAAGCTGGGCATCGCCCGGACCACCCTCATTTCGTGATCCCCATCTGGCGGAGCATCCAGGCGTACTCGAAGGCCTTGTCCCGGAGCCGGTCGTAGCGCCCCGAGGCGCCGCCGTGGCCGCCGGGCTCCAGCTTCATGCGCAGGAGCAGCTCGTTGGAATCGGTCTTCAGGGTGCGGAGCCTGGCCACGTACTTGGCGGGTTCCCAGTACCCCACCTGGCTGTCGTTGAGGCTGCTCGTGACGAGCATGGCCGGGTAGGCCTTCCGGGCCAGGTTGTCGTAGGGGCTGTAGGAGCGCATGTAGTCGTAGGCGGCCTTCTCGTTGGGGTTGCCCCATTCCAGGTACTCGCCCACGGTCAGGGGCAGGGTGGGATCCAGCATGGTGTTCATGACGTCCACGAAGGGCACGGCGGCATGCACGGCCTTGAAGAGGTCCGGGCGCAGGTTGGTGACGGCGCCCATGAGAAGCCCGCCGGCGCTTCCGCCCTCGATGACCAGCCGGTCGCTGGAGGTCCACTTGCCGGCCACCAGGCTCTCGGCGCAATCGATGAAGTCGGTGAAGGTGTTCATCTTCTTCATGAGCATGCCGTCCCGGTGCCAGCCTTCGCCCAGTTCGTCCCCGCCGCGGATGTGGGCCACGGCGAACACGACGCCCCGGTCCAGGAGGCTGATGCGGTTGGAATCGAAGGCCGCCGGCGTTCCGTAGCCGTAGGAGCCGTAGGCGTACAGGAACAGGGGCGCCTTGCCGTCGCGCCGGAGGCCCTTGCGGTACACGAGGCTCAGGGGCACCCGCACGCCGTCCCGGGCGGTGGCCCAGGCGCGTTCGGTGGCGTAGAGGGCGGGATCGTAGCCCAGCACCTCCTGGCGCTTCAGGAGCGTCGTTTCCCGGCGGCCCATGTGGTAGTCGAACGTGGTGGGCGGAGTCACCTGGGACTGGTAGTGGTACCTGAATTGCACCGAATCGTACTCGGGGGTGGAGCCCCCCGAGGCGAAGTAGACGGCCTCGGGCTGGCGGATCTCGTGCCATTTCCCGGTGGCGAAGTCCAGCACCCGGAAGGTGGCGAGCCCCTCGCGCTTCTCCCGCACCACCGCGAAGCCCTTGAAGAGTTCCAGCCCCTCCACGTGGACGCCGTCCCGGGGGGCCACGAAGGTCTTCCACGCCGCGGTGCCCGGGTCCCCCGCGGGCACCGTGACGATGCGGAAGTCCAGGGCGCCCTTGTTGGTGCGCAGGTAGAAGAGGCCCTCGCGGTGGTCCACCTTGTACTTGTGGCCCTTCTCCCGGGGCAGCAGGACGCGGAAGGCCCCCTCGGGGCGGGCGGCGTCCAGGTAGCTGTTCTCCCAGGTGTCGGTGCTTTCCGCCTCCAGGATCACGAATTTCCCGTCCTTGGTCCGGTTCAGGCCCAGGCGGAAGAGTTCATCCTTCTCCTCCACGAGCTTGACGGCCTTGCCGTCCAGGCCCATGCGCCACGCCGTATCGCTGCGCTTGGTGACCGCATCCTCGGTGGTGAAGAAGAAGGTGCGGTTGTCGGCGGCCCATTCCACGGACGTGACCCGCTGGGCCGTGGGGCCCAGCACCTTCCCGGTGCGCAGGTCCTTCAGGTGCAGGTCGTACTGGCGGTAGCCGGTGGTGTCCGTGCAGTACAGGAGCAGGTTCCCGTCGTCGCTCACGGAAACGTCCTCCACCCCCAGGAAGGTCAGCCCCTTGGCCATCTCGTTCAGGTCCAGGAGCACCTCCTCCGGTGCGGCGGCGTCGAAGGCCAGGGAAGGGCCGGCGGCCTTGCGGCAGCGGATCGGGTACTGTTTGCCCTCCTCCGTGCGGGTGTAGTAGTAGAACCGGCCCTTGCGCACGGGCACGGAGAGGTCCGTCTGCTTGATGCGCCCCAGCATCTCCTTGTAGAGGGCCTCCCGCAGGGGCTTGAGTCCGGCGGTGGCGGCTTCGGTGTGGGCGTTCTCCGCCTCCAGGTATTTGAGGACTTCGGGATCGGTCCGGTTCCGGAGCCAGGCGTAGGGATCGGCGATGGATTCCCCGAACCGCAGGTCCACGTGGGCCACGGTGGGGGCCGCGGGGGCGGCGCCATGGGCCTGGGCCGCCGCGAGGACCAGGGCGAGAAGCGGGAACCGGAACGACCTCATGACGTCCTCCTGCATGGCAGGATGCATCATGGATTGAGGTATCGTCAATCGGCAATCACCACAGGTAGAGGGTGGAGATGGCGTAGAAGACCGCGGAAAGCGACGGCAGGAAGAGGAGCTTGGGGATGAGGTTGTCCCCCGTCCGGTGGAACCCCTTGTCCCAGAGGGCCACGGCCATGGAATTGGCCGTGGCCAGGAGCAGCATGCCGTATATGGCGAAATAGTAGTACTCCACGATGAGGAGCCCCTCGCTGGGAACGTGGTTGCGCAGGTTCACCTGGGAGAGCACCACGGGGAAGAAGAGGGACGTGAGCGTCCGGAGGACGTTCATGACGCTGTAGCCGAAGGCCGACACCCGCTCCTTGAGGACCGTGGTGGTCGCCATCAGGCCGAACAGCATCCCCGCCACCACGAAGATGGGCAGGAAGGTAGCGATGAACGGGTTCGTGAAGTTCCGCTTGAGGGAGACGCTGTACATCAGCTCCGGGGAATCCTGCTGGCCGGTCTTGTCGGGGAGCCCGAAGCTGGTGTTGTAGCTCTGGATGAGGAAGGAGAAATGGCTCTCGCCCAGGCTCCAGCCGGAAAGGGTGAGGCTGTTGTCGATGCCCGGCAGGGACGCCGGGGCCAGGATGGTGTACGAATCCAGATCGGGAACCAGGATGATGTTGCCGTAGATCTTCCGGTTCCAGATGCGGAGCCTCACCTGGGTCCGGTCGAAGGGGTAGTTCACGTTGCTCCCCGCGGGCATGGCGAAGGTGCCCCGGAACGGGAAGTGGTCCACCCGGGTGCTGCCCACCATCTCCGAGGCCGTCGGCCCGAAATCGCACGCCGAGGCCTCCGGGAAGCTGATGCCTTGCCTTTCCTTGGGGAACCCTTCCGGGTATTTCTGCCACACCTGCCCGGAAATCTTCATCATGTTGCCGCTGACCATTTCCATCTTCTGGATGAAGACCCCCGTGGGCACGAAGATGGAATCCACCTTGTCCAGGCCGCTGGCGATCTTCCGGTACCTTTCGACGACGTTCCTCAGGCCCGCCTGGCTCGTGACCTTGATCTCCTGTTCCCGGGTCCCCCGCCTGAGGGTGTAGGCGAAGTGCCACAGGGAAACCGTCCCTACCGCCATGAGGCAGGAGGCCCCCAGGGCGAAGGACCAGAGCCGGGGCGTATGGGCCGAAGGGAGCCCCAGGGCCAGGAACAGGGCCGTGAGGCTCACGAGAAGGGTCAGGCTGACCAGTTTCATCACCTGCAGGTTCATGTCCGGCAGGTCGTACCTCAACTGATCCAGGAGGACCACGATTCCCAGGGACCACCCCGAGGCCTGGATGGGCTCCAGGATGACCCAGGTGGGCTTGCCCCCAGGACCGCTGATGCTCTCCACCTGGTCCGCCCGGTGATGGGCCGCCGCCTGGGCGAGGCGGAGCCGGCCCGGGTCCCCCATGGCCCGGCCGACCCCTTCTATGGTCTGCGCCTCCCGGACCCGCGCCTGGATGGGGTCGGCGAGGTAGACGCCCTGGGCCGAAAGGAGGAAGGCGTAGCCCGAGCTGTCGGGACCCATGGCGGCCACCAGGGGCTGGAAATCCTTCAGGGAGATTTCGATGCCCACGACCCCGGAAACGTCCGTGGCCCCCGGCAGGCGCACCGGTTCCGAGTAGGGCACCACCAGATCGCCGCTGGACGGATGACGGTAGGGCGCGTTCCAACCGGAGGTCTTCAGGTCGGCCTGGTACCAGTCCTTGGTGGTGTAGTCCCCGTCGGCGAGGAAGTCGTAGGCGTGCACCCCGGGGTTCCTGCGTTCCACGAAGGGGGCCATGAGCCTCTGGTCCTTGCCGGCGGCGTAAGGCTGGAAGAGGACCCCCATGCGGAAGGCCTCCGAGGGGGCCTCCCCCAGGTCCTTGGCGAGCCTGGCCTGGATGCCGGCCACCGGAAGCTTGCCCGCCTCCAGATCCAGGGCGATGCCGTGGGCCAAGCCTTCCATGGACCGGAGCCGGCGATCGATTTGCCGTGCGGAAATCCCGGCCTGGGTGCGGCATGCGGCCAGGGCCGAGGCCCGGGCCTCACGCCGTTCCCGGATGAAAAGGCCGAGGGCGGCGACCAGCAGCCCGCCCAGGGAAAAAAGCATCACCCAAGCGAACAAACGAATCCTTTGGAAGGACAAGGAAACCCCCTGGAAACGGACCGACCGTATATTAATAATAAATATTTCGGTCTTCGCCAGGATTTCTCGCGGGATTCCGACCCCTCAGTCCAGAGGGTCCCCGAGGCACTCGTCCCCCAGGTCGGGATCCACCGCGGCCCAGCGGGCCCGGGCCTGCTGGGCGGGGTCCTCCAGCCGGGCAAGGAAGGCCACCATGCGCTTGCCCCACCCTGAGGCCGCCGCGCTCCCCGCGGGGGTGAAGGGCAGGAGATCCGCCGGGGCCTCCTCCAGGCACAGCTGGACCAGGATCAGGAGTTGTTGATAACTCCCCCCCACGGGCAGGAGATTGGCGGAAAGGGTGTCCAGGATCCCGGCCAGGGGTTCCTCGGCGCGGGAAGCCAGGCCGTCCAGCACCTCCGAAGCCTGGTGGCAGGCCAGGGTGAGTTTCTGGTGGAGCCGCTCCAGGTCCCTGGGGCCGGCCTGGGTGGCCAGGGCATGGGCGGCGTCCTCCAGGTGGGGGTGCAGCTTCTTGAAGAGCAGTTGAAGGGCCTGTTCGGCGGGGGCGGGAGTCTCCATGGCGGAAGTTTGAACGACTTCCCCATGCCGCGGTTGGGAAAAGTGATATACGATGTGCCACCACCCACCCTCCCCCCATCCAGGAGACGCCATGACTCAGCTCCCCGAAGGCGAGTCCCACCCCCCCCATGAGGTCTATCCGCCCTCCGCGGCCATGACGGGACGCGCCCACATCGGGTCCATGGCCGAATACAGGGAGCTTTACGAGCGCAGCATCCGGGATCCGGAGGGCTTCTGGGATGAGCAGGCCCGCAAGGAGATCGACTGGTTCCACCCCTTCAGCAAGGTCCGGGAATTCGACTGGGAATGGGGCCAGGCCCAGTGGTTCCTCAACGGACGGCTCAACGTGTGCCACAACTGCGTGGACCGCCACGCCTCCACCCGGGGGACCCAGACGGCCATCATCTGGGAGTCCGACACCCCCGGCGAAGGGCGCAGCATCGACTACCGGGAACTGCAGCGGGAGGTGTGCCGCCTGGCCAACGTCCTGCGCCACCACGGCATCAAGAAGGGTGACCGCGTCGCCATCTACATGCCCATGATCCCCGAGGCGGCCTACGCCATGCTGGCCTGCGCCCGCATCGGGGCCGTGCACAACGTGGTCTTCGCCGGGTTCTCCGCCGAGAGCCTGCGCGACCGCATCAACGACGCGCGCTGCAAGGCCGTCATCACCGCCGACGAGGGCCTGCGGGGGGGCAAGATCATCCCCCTGAAGCGCACCGTGGACGAGGCCGTCATGGCCTGCCCCACGGTGAAGTTCGTCTTCGTCGCCCAGCGCACCGGCAACAAGATCCCCTTCTACCCCCAGCGCGACGTGTGGCTCCGGCCCGCCATGGACAACGAGCGCCCCTTCTGCCCCATCGAGCACATGGACAGCGAGGACACGCTCTTCCTCCTCTACACCTCCGGCAGCACCGGCAAGCCCAAGGGCGTGGCCCACACCACCGCCGGCTACCTGCTCCACGCGGCCCTCACCCACCGGTACGTCTTCGACTACCAGCCCGGGGACATCTACGCCTGCGTGGCGGACATCGGCTGGATCACGGGGCACACCTACGTGCTCTACGGACCCCTGTGCAACGGCGGCACCACGGTGCTGTTCGAATCCATTCCCACCTTCCCGGACGCTGGGAGGTACTGGGACATGGTGGAGCGCCTGGGCATCACCCAGTTCTACACCTCCCCCACCGCCATCCGGGCCGTGGCCCGCGAAGGCAGGACCTTCGTGGACACGTACGACCGATCCAGCCTGCGGATCCTCGGCAGCGTCGGGGAGCCCATCAACCCCGAGGCCTGGCGCTGGTACTACGAGGTGGTGGGAGAGAGCCGCTGCCCGGTGGTGGACACCTGGTGGCAGACCGAGACCGGCGGCATCATGATCAGCCCCCTTCCGGGGTGCACCCCCCTGAAGCCCGGCTCGGCCACCCTGCCCTTCTTCGGCGTGGACCCGGTCGTTCTGGACGAGACCGGCAAGGAGATCCGGGGCAACGGCGTCTCGGGGCTCCTGGCCATCCGCAGCCCGTGGCCGGGCATGGCCCGCACCATCCAGAGCGACCACCAGCGCTTCGTCCAGACCTACCTGCGGCCCTTCCTGGGCTACTACATCACCGGCGACGGCTGCCGCCGGGACGAGGACGGCTACTACTGGATCACGGGCCGCGTGGACGACGTCATCAACGTCTCCGGCCACCGCATGGGCACCGCCGAGGTGGAGAGCGCCCTGGTGACCCACCCCGCCTGCGCCGAGGCCGCCGTGGTGGGCTACCCCCACGACATCAAGGGCCAGGGCATCTTCGCCTACGTCATCCTCACGGCGGGCTGGGAGGAATCCCAGGAGCTCATCGGCGAGCTCAAGAACGAGGTGCGCCATCACATCGGCCCCTTCGCGACGCCCGACATCATCTGCATCACCCCGGGCCTGCCCAAGACCCGCTCGGGCAAGATCATGCGCCGCATCCTGCGGAAGATCGCCTCGGAGGAGTACGCCGAGCTCGGCGACATCACGACCCTGGCCGATCCCGCCGTGGTGGAGGACCTCATCGCCAAGCGGAAGACCCTCTGACCCATGGACTGCATCCTCGCCCTCGACCAGGGCACCACCAGTTCCCGCGCGCTCCTCTTCGACGGGGGGGGCGCGGTGCGGGGGGTGGCCCAGAAGGAATTCACCCAGCACTTCCCCCGGCCCGGGTGGGTCGAGCACGACCCCCTGGAGATCTGGGCCACCCAGCTGGAGGTGGCCCGGGAGGTCCTGGCCCGGGCCGGGAACCCGCGGGTCGCCGCCATCGGCATCACCAACCAGCGGGAGACCACCGTCCTGTGGGACCGGGCCACGGGCGAGCCCCTGGCCAACGCCATCGTCTGGCAGGACCGGCGCACCACGGGCATCTGCGATGAGCTGAGGGCCCAGGGCCTGGCCAACTTCTTCCAGGAGCGCACGGGCCTGGTGCTGGACGCGTACTTTTCCGGCACCAAGCTCCAGTGGCTGCTGGACACCCTCCCCGGCGCCCGGGAACGCGCCGCCAGGGGCGAGCTGGCCTTCGGCACCATCGACACCTGGCTGGCCTGGAAACTCACCGGCGCGCACGTGACCGATCCCAGCAACGCCTCCCGGACCCTCCTCTTCAACATCCACGAGGGGCGCTGGGACGAGGAGCTCCTCGGCGCCCTGCGGATCCCCGCCGAGGTGCTCCCCCGGGTCGTGGACTCCAGCGGCGTCGTGGGCGCCACGGACCTCCTGGGGGGGAGGATCCCCGTAGCCGGCATCGCCGGGGACCAGCAGGCCGCCACCTTCGGCCAGGCCTGCCTCGCGCCGGGCATGGCCAAGAACACCTACGGCACCGGCTGCTTCCTTCTCCTGAACACCGGCGACCGCCCCACCACCAGCCGGAACCGCCTGCTCACCACCCCCCTGTGGAAGCTGGGGGACCGCACCTCGTACGCCCTGGAGGGCAGCGTCTTCATGGCCGGGGCCGCGGTGCAAT
This sequence comes from Mesoterricola silvestris, assembly GCF_030295405.1. GTDB lineage: Bacteria > Acidobacteriota > Holophagae > Holophagales > Holophagaceae > Mesoterricola > Mesoterricola silvestris. The sequence goes on from NZ_AP027080.1 coordinate 4,327,951, forward strand.
GGCTCCGGGACGGCCTCGGCATCATCCGGACCTCGGCCGAGGTGGAGGCCCTGGCCCGCACCGTGCCCGGGAACGAGGGGGTCTACCACGTGCCGGCCTTCGTGGGCCTCGGGGCCCCCTTCTGGGACCCCTCGGCCCGGGGCACCTTCTTCGGCCTGACCCGGGGCACCCACAAGGGCCACATCGCCCGGGCCGTGCTGGAATCCATCGCCTACCAGGCCGTGGAGGTGATCCGGGCCATGGAGGCCGACTCCGGCATCCAGCTCCAGGAGCTGAGGGTGGACGGCGGGGCCTCCCGGAACGACCTGCTCATGCAGTTCCAGGCCGACCTCCTGGGCGCCGCCGTGGTGCGTCCGGAGATCACCGAGACCACCGCCCTGGGCGCCGCCTACCTGGCGGGCCTGGCCGTGGGCTTCTGGGAGGACTCCGGGCAGATCGCCCTCAACTGGCGGCCCGGAACGCGCTTCGAACCCTCCATGGACGCCCGGGAACGCTCGGCCCTCCTGGACGGATGGCACCGGGCCGTGGAGCGCAGCCGGGGCTGGCTGGACTAGGGGCCTGGCGACGTAATCGTACGAGTCCCGAACGTTCGCCCTGGTTCGTCATCGCCGGCCAAGCCGGCGATGACGGGGGATGCGGAAGAGACGTTGGGGCTGTGCTACGCCCAACTCACTTCGTTGAGCAGAAAGAGATTCGGAAGGAAAGGGCTCTCCTGGAAGGCCCAGGCGAGGAGAGCGGCTCCCATGCGTTTGTGGGTTTGCTTCGCGAGGGTCCTCTCGGTGCCGGTGGGCGCCGACGTTGAATGGTGTGCACGGCCCCCAATCTTTTGACGTCAGCTCAAGCCCAGACTTTGCTGAAGGGCTGGTTCTAGACGAGGTCGCTTTTCCAAATTAGCGTTGGCGCGGTCCAATGCCCTCCTCGCAGCACGCGAAGAGAGGCCCTGAGGTGGGTCGGGGCCAATGGGTGAAACACAGGCCCAACCATGGGGTGAGAGCCTTCCGTTGCTGCGGGCTTGGCCCGCAGCAACGAACCGGGCCGAACGTCCGGGACACGTGCGATTACGTAGCCGGGCTCTAGGCCCCCGGGGGCGGTGGCGCGGGCGCCTTCGGTTCGGGATCCGCGTCCGGCGCGTCGGCGACGGCGTTCCCTTCACCGCCCGGAGCCGCGTCGGGGAAGACGGGGGGCGCCGCGTCCGGCATGCCACCGGGATGCCCCGGCTTCCGACGGTTCCACTCCTTGAGCACCTGCCCCACGCCCACCCTCAAGGGGTTCCCCTGCTGCAGGCGACACCGATCCGCATAGACCACCCGCATCAGTGCGGGGTGGCTGCCGAAGGCAGGGTCGCCACCACCCGTGAGCGGTCCATCCCCGTTGCCCAGGTATTCCAGGCTCTGGAGCCTGCGGAGACGAGGCAGGTCGTCCTTCAGACGCAAATAGTGACCCGGCTGGCAGCCCAATACCGTCAGGTGGACCAGGCTGGCCGGGAGGCCGTCGTTGGCGTACCCGGTGCACCGCCCCACGCGCAGGCTTTCCAGGGGGATCGAGCCCAGGAAGGAGGACCGGAAATGCGGGCAAAGACCCACCTGGAGCTTCCGGAGCGAGTGGGGCAGGAACCTGCCCGTGAAGGTCTCGACATTGGAGATGTAGAGACTCTCCAGGCCCTTCGCGCCCTCGAAGGCGGTCTCCGGGACGTTTGCCAGGTTGACGATTTCGATGCGGCGCAGGGTTGCCGGCCACCTCTGCCCCAGCGTGGCCCCCACCATGGGCATCAGGCTTCTCACCGCCAGGGTGGAAAGCCGGGGGGCCCCCCAGAGCATGGCCGTGAAGCCCGCTTCGGTGACCGACGTGCATTGGATGCAGACCAGCGTCGTGACATTGGGAAGGGCCGGACTGCCTTCGAAGGCGGAGCACCGATGGATTTCCAGGGTGGTCAGGGAGGCCGGCAGGCTCCTCCCGGTGAAGGCGCTGCACTCCACCACGTGCAGGAACATCAGGGACACCGGCAGATGCTCACCGGTGAAGCTGGAACTGCCGGCCAGGGCGAGGGACTCGAGATGCTGGAACCGGCTGATGGTCGCGTCCCCGGCGTCCACGGAGCGGACCCCCAGCTTCTTGATTCGTGTGGGCAAGGAGGCGATTTCCGTGTCGCGGAGGGTCATTCCCGGCAGATCCAGGCACACCAGGCGATCATGATCCGCGGCGATGCGCTGCACATGCGTGAAGGGCAGCAGGCCGGTGGTCAAGCTCAGGTCCCTCAACCAGCGGCAGGGACCCAGGGCCCGGACAATGCCCTCCGGCGTGAGGTTCGGCGCGGCCTCGAACCGGATGGCCCGGACCCGGGGGTGGGCTCGCAGCCGCGCGGCCAATTCGTCATCCGTGACCTCGCCCCGGATGACCACGCGGTCCGTGGCCGCCTGGGCCACGCGGTTCAGACGCTTGCTGACGTAGCGGAAGGAGTTGGGTCCCGTGAACCGGGCCACCTCCAGGAGGAGGTCATCGGGCAGGGTGACCAGGGCGCTGCCCGGGGGCGGGGGCGCGCCGGTCCCATCGCCGGGGCCCTCCGTGCGGGCCCGTTTCCCGCCCGGGAAAGCTCCTTGGCCCGCGTACTTCTCCTCGGCGGGGTCGTGCAGCGGAAGGGCGGGCCCAGGGAGGGAGGGCTCCAGGACCCTGGCCAAGGGAGGGGCATTCGTCCCTTCGCAGGACGCCTCGACCACCAGGATCCGGGAGAAGGAGACGACCAAAGGGGGAAGGGTTACCCGCACCTGGCCGGGCCCCCCCAGAACCAGGCGCGTGGTGAAGACCCGCTCCTCCCCGAGGTACGCGGTCACCGTGGCCGTCCTGCCCGCGCACTCGCCCCCGGCCTCCAACCCGATGCCCTGGGGTTGGCCCCCCAGGGTGGCCGCGGCCATCCACCGCATGGACAGGGTCACCTCGGCCTGGACCAGCAGGGAGGACGCGGCCATGAGAAGGGCGACAAGGACCCCCCGGCGCGAAAAGGGGAAAACACGGGACATGGAGACTCCAGATGGCGGCGGGGCCGCACTCGGATTAGTATTAATTATTAATTGACAGAGGGCAACCGGAAACGCGTCGCGTCTTGCACTGATGAAATAATAATATATATTGGGGACCAACCCAGCCGCAGAGGTTCCCTCCCCATGCCGCCCGTGCCCACCCACAACCTCCCCAAGTCCAAGATCCCCCCCTGGGAGCGCCGGCGCGGCCCCCAGTCCTGGAAGTGGAACGGGGAGCGCCGCGGCGACCCCCGACTGCCCAGGCTGGAACGGGCCCTGGAAGCCCGGCCGGGGCGTCTTCTGGTCTTTGCCTTCGCGGGAATGCTCATCGGGGCCGGGATCCTGTTCCTGACCGTCCACTAGGGCGTGTTTGCAAAGTAGGAGGCCCTAATTCCCCTTGCGCTTCGGAGCGAGGGGGACTAATTTGATGTTTGAACATCTAATTTGGACGGAGCGCTCTCCGCCCCGGAGGTTCAGACGCCATGCGCACCCAGCCCGTCCTTTTCGTCTCCCACGGTTCCCCCATGCTCGCCCTGGGGGACTCCCCCTACGCCCGGTCCCTGGCGGCCTTCGCGGCGGCCTTGCCGGAGCGGCCCCGGGCCGTCCTGGTGGTCTCCGCCCACTGGCAGACGGCGGGCCCGCGGGTGGCCTCGGCGGCCAGGCCGGGGGTGCTCCATGATTTCGGCGGCTTCCCCCGGGAGCTCTATGCCCTGGACTACCCCGCGCCGGGGGACCCGGCCCTGGCCCTGCGGGCGGCGGCCGTCCTGGGGGCGGAACCGGACCCCCTGCGCCCTCTGGACCACGGCGCCTGGGCGGTGCTCCGCCACCTTTTCCCGGGCGCCGAGGTGCCGGTGGTGCAGGTGAGCCTGCCCCGGGCCTCCCCCGCGGACCTGGTGGCGATGGGCCGGGCCCTGCGCGCCTTCCGGGAGGAGGGGGTGCTGATCCTGGCCAGCGGCGGCCTGGTGCACAACCTCGGCCGGGTGGCCTGGTCCGCCCCCGATGGCCAGGCGGAGGCCTGGGCCCTGGAGGCCGAAAGCTGGTTCCTGGAACGCATCGTCGACGGCCGCCTGGAGGAGCTGCTGGACCACCGCGACGCCTGGCCCCAGAGCCACGGGGCCGCCCCCACCACGGAGCACCTGGATCCGGTCTTCGTGGCGCTGGGCGCGGCGGAAGGTCCGGCCCGGACGGTCTTCGACGGATGGCAGCTGGGGAGCATGAGCCTGAGAAGCCTGGCCTGGGGCTAACCCAGCAGCTCCTCCACGAGGGCGGGCACCAGGACCGAGGCCGGCCCCTCGCGCTGCTCGGAGAACCTCGAGCTGACGCTGGAAGGTTCGAGGTTCAGTTCCAGGGTGCGGGCCCCGGCCGGCACCTGCCCGACGAACCCGGCGGCGGGGTACACGTTGCCGGAGGTGCCCACGGCCACGAACAGGTCGCACCGTTCCAGGGCATCCCCGATCCGGTCCATCTCCAGGGGCATCTCGCCGAACCAGACGATGTGGGGGCGGATGCCGCCGGAGCGCGCGCAGGCGGGGCAGCGGGTCTCCGGGCCGGTCCCGCCCTCCCAGGGGTGCACCGCCGAACAGAAGGCGCACCTCACCTTGAGGAGCTCGCCGTGCATGTGGATGAGGGCGCGGCTACCGGCGCGGTCATGGAGGTCGTCCACGTTCTGGGTGACCAGCAGGAAATCCCCGGACCATTCCCGCTCCAGGCGCGCCAGGGCGAGGTGGGCGGCGTTGGGCCGGACCTCCCTGAGCTGCGCCCGGCGCTGGTTGTAGAACGCATGCACCAGGGCGGGATTCCTCAGGAAGGCCTCGGGGGTCGCCACATCCTCCACCCGGTGGTTCTCCCACAGGCCCCCGGCGTCCCGGAAGGTCCGCAGGCCGCTCTCCGCGGAGATCCCGGCTCCTGTCAGGACGACGATGGAGGGCGGGGGCGAAGGGCGCATGGAGGTCAGAGCCCCTTGTTCACGCTGCAGCGGATCGAGCCCTTGCGGATGGAGGCGAAGCAGGCCAGGCACTCCATGCACGGCTCGATCTCCGCGTCCCGGCCCGCGAGCAGTTTTTCCGCCACGCGGAAATCGGCGATGAGGGGGCGGGCCAGGGCCACCAGGTCGGCCTGGCCCGCGTCCAGGACCTTCTGGGCCAAGCCGGGGGCGGAGAGCTTGCCCACCGTGATGACCGGGATGCCCACCGCCTGGCGGATCCGCTTGGCGGAAGGGGCGTACGTGCCCCCGGGGGCGCCCTTGGGGGGCACGGAGCTGGTGTTGAGGAAGGGCCGGCCCTCCCAGTCCCCGAGGCTGGACTGGCCGATGCCGGAGGCGTCGATGACATCGACCCCGGCGGCCTCCAGGGCCTGGGCGAAGCGGATGGCCTCCTGGGTGGGGAAGCCGCCCTCCACCTCCTCCACGCTGTGCATGCGGCAGAGGACGAGGACGTCGGGGCCCACGGCGAGGCGCACCGCCTTGGCCACCTCCACCCCCAGGCGGAAGCGGTTCTCCTCGCTCCCCCCCCACCGATCGGTGCGGTGGTTGGTGCGGGGCGAAAGGAACTGGGAAAGGAGGTAGTAGTGGGCGGCGTGGATCTCCACGCCGTCGAAGCCGGCGCTCCGGGCCCGGGCGGCGCCCTCGGCGAAGGCGCGGATGACGTCCTGGATCTCCGCCTCGGTCATCTCCCGGGGCGCGGGCCCGGGCAGGAGGGCCACGGGGGAGGGCGCCACGCGCTCCACGGCCGGGTCCTCCCGCACGGACCGGCCCCCGCCGTGCACCAGCTGGATGACGGCGGCGGCGCCCCCGGCGTGGATGGCCCCGGCGATGGCGGCGAGGCCCGGGATCTGGGCGTCCTCCCAGATGCCCAGGTTCCGGGGCAGGATGATGGCGTCGGGCTGGACGGCGGTGGCTTCCACGATGACGAGGCCCACGCTGGACCGGGCGTGCTGCCGGTACCAATCCACCTGGGCCTCGGTGGCGCGGTGGTCCTCGGCCAGGCCGGTGGCCATGGGGGCCATAACCAGGCGATTGCCCAGCCGGAGGCCTTTGTATTGGAACGGATCGGTTAACGCGGGCATGAACGACCTCGACAAAGGGATGCCCCCATTTCACCACGGCGGCGGCCAAAGATTCAGGAGTTTCCCATCGACTAATGTGAGATTGCGTCTAGGATCGGGGCACCTTCCCACCAAGGAGTTGCGCCCATGGCCACCGGACCCCGTGACGACCTTCACGCCGCAGCGCAGTTGAGCGAATCCCAGCAGGCCGCCATCCAGCGGCTTCAGCGGGACGAGAACGTGATCCCCGCACCCATCTGGCTCTCCCGCCAGGCCCACCTGGCCAACGACGCGGTGGAGCGGGCCCACGCGGAATCCGATCCCGACGGCTTCTGGGCGGACCGGGCGAAGCTCGTGGACTGGATGGAGCCCTTCACCGCGGTCAGCCGCTTCGACCCGCCCGCGCACCAGTGGTTCGTGGGCGGCAAGCTCAACGTCACGGTGAACTGCATCGACCGGCACGTGTACTCCGAGCGCCGCAACAAGGCGGCCCTCATCTGGCTGGGCGAGGACGGCGAGGAGCACGCCTACACCTACGGCCGGCTCTACCGCGAGGTGAACCGCTTCGCCAATACCCTCAAGAACATGGGCGTCATGAAGGGGGACCGGGTCATCATCTACATGCCGCTCTGCCCCGAGGGCGTCATCACCATGCTGGCCTGCGCCCGCATCGGCGCCATCCATTCGGTGGTGTACGCCGGCATGGGCACCCAGGCCCTTCGGGCCCGCATCGAGGACTGCCAGGCCAAGATGGTGGTGTGCTCGGACTACACCTTCCGCCGCGGCAAGAAGGTCCCCCTCAAGCCCACGGTGGACGAGGCGGTGCGCGATCTCTTCAGCGTGGACCACGTCATCGTGCACCGCCGGGGCTCCCGGCCCGGGGACGAGCCCTTCGCCTTCGAATCCGAGCGCGAGCACGATTTCTACGACTGCCAGGAGGCCCACAGCATCCACTGCCCCCCCGAGCCCATGGACGCGGAGGACCCGCTCTTCATCCTCTACACCTCGGGCACCACGGGCAGGCCCAAGGGCGTCGTCCACGCCACCGGCGGCTACCTGGTGGGGGTGACCTACCTGGCCCGGGCCTTCTTCCAGATCACCGACCGGGACATCTACTGGAGCACCTCGGACATCGGCTGGATCGTGGGGCACTCCTTCATCGTCTACGGCCCCCTGTCCTGCGGCGCCACGGTGTTCTGCCGGGAAGGCGTCCCCGACTACCCCAGCCCCGAGGTCACCTGGGAGCTGTGCGAGCGGTACGGCGTGAACCTTATGTTCACCGCCCCCACCGCCATCCGCATGTGGATGAGCCACGGCCCCGCGGCCCCCGCCAAGTACGACCTCTCCCGCCTGCGCCTCATCGCCTGCGCCGGCGAGCCCCTCAATCCCGAGGCCCACCACTGGGCCCAGAAGCACCTGGCGGGCCAGAGCAACGGCATGGTGGTGGACAACTGGTGGCAGACGGAGATCGCCGCGCCGGTGCTGGGCACCCTGCCCACCTTCGAGGCCCGCCCGGGCAAGGTGGGCAAGGCCATGCCCGGCGTCGCCGCCGAAGTGGTGGACGCCGACGGCAGGCCCGTGCCCGCGGGCTCCGGGGGCCTCCTCATCCTCCGCAGGCCCCTGCCCTACATGATGCGCACCGTGTGGGGCGACCACCCCCGGTACGAGCGCTACTGGAACCAGGTCCCCGGCGGCGTCTACACCGCCGGCGACATCGCCGTGAAGGACGCCGACGGCTACTTCGCCGTGCTGGGCCGTTCCGACGACGTGATGAACGTCGCCGGCCACCGCATCGGCACCGCCGACGTGGAGGGCGCCCTGGTGCGCCACCCCGCCGTGGCCGAAGCCGCCGTGGTGGGCCTCCCCGACGCCGTGAAGGGCGAGCGGATCAAGGCCTTCGTGGTGCTCCGCGTGGGCATCGAGCAGGGCCCCGGCCTCATCGCCTCCCTCAAGGACCACGTGCGCCAGGACCTGGGCCCCATCGCCACCCCGTCGGAAATCGAGGTGCGCGCCACCCTGCCCAAGACCCGCTCGGGAAAGATCGTCAGAAGGTACCTCAAGGCCATCGAAATGGGCGAGGATCCAGGGGACCTCTCGACGCTGGCGGACTAGAACGGACTGGAAAGCCAACATGCGACAAGGACTGGGTTCACCCTGGAGGTTTACCATGCCCATCCGAGCCGCCAGAGATCACCTGGCTTCATCCCCTTGATCGGCGTTTATCCCCGTTAGGCAGGGCCAGTGTTGGATCGGGTAGGCGCCCGCAATTCCCAGGCGCGCCGACCCATCCTTACCCCTGTTTAACGGGGATGAACGCCGATGCAAGGGATGAACGGGGATGGGTCCACCCGGAAGGAGCACCTTCATCTCGGTCCCAGGGACGCATCGGGCTTTTCGACAGGGCCCGGAGAATCCCGGGGAAAAAATCAAACGCTGGGGCGCAGAGGTCTCGCTGGGGCGCTGGGAAAAGGAACCTTGTACGTGAAGGACCCGGCGGATCCCGCCACCCATCCGAATCCAGGGCAGGAGAAGCGCAGTTTCCCTTTCTTTTTCCCAGCGCCCCAGCGAGACCTCTGCGCCCCAGCGTTTGATCTTTTCCATGAACCTACCGACCCGTCCGGATAGCCCGCACGGCAATGCAAACCAATCCATCCCACATCCCAGAGCCTCGCGCAGGGCCCCGGCTTCCTGCCTGTGGGGTGCCCGGAGTGACTACGTTTAGGAAATCATCGTTGGATTTCTAAACCAGGGCCCGGCTCGCCCGGTATCCTCCTCAGGAACCCTTCCTGAAGGAGATATTGATGCGTACGTTGACCTGGTTGACGGTACCCATGGTGCTGGCGGCGGGGGCCACGGCCCATGCCCAGATCGATGCAAGGCTCATGCGATACCCGGATGTGTCCGCCACCCGCATCGCCTTCACGTACGCCTCGGACATCTGGGTCGTCGCCAAGACCGGCGGGCTTGCCCAGAGGCTTTCCACCCCCAAGGGGGAGGAGGTCTTCGCCCGGTTCTCCCCGGACGGCAAGGAGATCGCCTTCTCCGCAAATTATGATGGAAACATGGATATCTATGTCATGCCCGTGGGGGGCGGCGTGCCGGTGCGGGTCACCCACAACCCCGCCGCGGACCGGGTGGTGGGTTGGACCCCCGACGGCAAGTCCATCCTCTTCGCCTCCGGCATGGAATCGGGCCGGGACCGGTTCAGCAGGCTCTTCACCGTGCCCAAGGAGGGCGGCATCCCCCAGGCGCTGCCCGTGCCCTACGGCGAATTCGGCACCCTCTCCCCGGACGGGAAGACCCTGGCCTACATGCCCATCTCCACCGACTTCCGCACCTGGAAGCGCTACCGGGGGGGCATGGCCTCCGAGATCTGGCTCTACGACCTGGTGAAGAAGACCTCCTTCCGCCTCCCGGCCGAGGGCGGGTCCAACGATTCCATGCCCATGTGGCACGGCGACACCCTCTATTTCCTTTCGGACCGGGACGCCGTCAAGCGCGGCAATGTCTGGTCCTACAACCTCACCACCAAGGCGTTCAAGCAGATCACCTTCTTCAAGGAGTTCGACGCCCACTTCCCGGCCATCGGGCCCAGCGACATCGTCCTGGAAGCCGGGGGCCGCCTCCACCGCATCGACCTGGCCACCGGAAGCCTTTCGGAAGTGAAGGTGGAGGTGGTGACCGACCTCGCCGCCCGCAAGCCCCGCACCGAGAACGCCTCCAAGCTCATCAGCAGCGCCTCCCCCTCCCCCCAGGGCAAGCGCGCCGTGTTCGAGGCCCGGGGCGAGGTGTTCTCGGTGCCCGCGGAACGGGGCTACGTGGTGAACCTCACCCACACCCCCGGGGTGGCCGAACGCTTCCCCTCCCTCTCCCCCGACGGAAAGCGCATCGCCTACTTCAGCGACCGCAGCGGCGAGTACGAACTGTGCCTGCGGGCCTCCGACGGCTCCGGCGAGGAGCGCCAGGTGACCCACATGGGCCCGGGCTTCCGGTACAACATCCTGTGGTCCCCCGACGGCAAGCGGGTGGTCTTCGGGGACCAGGCCATGCGCATCAACGTCTGCGACCTGGAAACGGGCAAGGTCACGGCCATCGACAAGGGCTTCTACCTGATGCACGGCGGCATGGAGCAGTTCCGCGGCAGCTGGTCCACGGACAGCCGCTGGTTCAGCTACGTCATCGACACCGCCCGGCGCAACGGCGTGGTCAAGCTCTACGACACCCGGGACGGCAAGGTCACCCAGGCCACCTCCGCCTACTACAACGCCGGCGACGTGTCCTTCGACCCGGAGGGCAAGTACCTCTTCCTCACCACCGGCCAGAACTTCAGCCCCACCTACAGCGACCTGGATCCCACCTGGATCTACGCCAACACCACGCGCCTGGCGGCCATCCCCCTGCGCAAGGACGTGGCCTCCCCCCTGGCGGCGCGCAACGACGCCGACGCGGAGAAGAAGGACGAGAAGAAGGAGGACAAGAAGGAGGACAAGAAGGCCGACAAGAAGGCCGACAAGCCCGCGGCCCCGGCCGTGGACATCGACCTGGACGGCCTGGAGGGCCGCATGGTGCTCCTGCCCCCACCGGCCGGGAACATCGCCGACCTGGCCGCGGTGAAGGGCAAGGTGGTCTACCGGCGCATTCCCCACGTGAACCCCGACGGCGAATCCAAGGGCAACCTCCAGTACTACGACCTGGAGGAGCGGGAGGAGAAGACCATCCTGGCCGACGTGGACGGCGCCGCCGTGGCCGCCGAGGGCGGCAAGGTCCTGGTGAAGCGCAAGGACGCCTACGCCTTCCTGGATATCAAGGCCGACCAGAAGCTGGACAAGCGTCTTCCCACCGCCGACCTGCCCATGGAGGTGGACCCCGCCGCCGAATGGCGCCAGATCTTCAACGACACCTGGCGGCTGGAGCGGGACTACTTCTACGACCCGGGCATGCACGGGGTGGACTGGAAGGCCATGAAGGCCCGCTACGGCAAGCTCCTGGACGACTGCTCCACCCGCGAGGACGTGAACTTCGTCATCGGCGAGCTCATTTCCGAGCTGAACGCCTCCCACGCCTACCGCGGCGGCGGCGACGTGGAGATGCCGCAGCGGCGCGCCGTCGGCCTCCTGGGGGCGGACTTCGCCCTGGAGAACGGCCAGTTCCGCATCAAGAAGATCCTCAAGGGCGCCTCCTGGGACGCGGGCGCCAAGGCGCCCCTGGCCCAGCCCGGCCTCAACGTCAAGGAGGGCGACTACCTCCTGGCCGTCAACCACGTGCCCCTGGACACCAAGCTGGACCCCTGGGCGGCCTTCCAGGGCCTGGCCGGCAAGACCGTCCTGCTCACCGTGAACGACAAGCCCGGCAGCGCCGGCGCCCGGGACATCCTGGTGGAGACCCTGGGCAACGAGGGCCAGCTGCGGTACCAGGCCTGGGTGGAAGCCAAGCGCGCCTACGTGGACAAGGCCTCCGGCGGCCGCATCGGCTACATCTACGTCCCCGACACCGGCATCGGCGGCCAGACCGACCTGGTCCGCCAGTTCCAGGGCCAGTGGGACAAGGACGGCCTGGTCATCGACGAGCGCTTCAACAGCGGCGGCCAGATCCCCGACCGCTTCACCGAGCTGCTGGGCCGGAAGGTCCTCAACTACTGGGGCGTGCGGGACGGCAAGGACTGGCAGTGGCCCGTCACCGCCCACCACGGACCCATGGCCATGCTCATCAACGGCTGGAGCGGCTCGGGCGGCGACTGCTTCCCCTTCTACTTCCGCCAGGCGGGCCTTGGCCCCCTCATCGGCCGGCGCACCTGGGGCGGCCTCATCGGCATCAGCGGCGCCCCCGCCCTCATCGACGGCGGCAACATCACCGTGCCCACCTTCGGCATCTATTCCACTGACGGCAAATGGATGATCGAAGGCCACGGCGTGGACCCCGACATCGAGGTGATCGACGACCCCGCCCTCACCGCCCAGGGCAAGGACCCCCAGCTGGACCGGGCCATCCAGGAAGTGGAGGATTCCCTCAAGAAGAATCCCCCCACCCGCCCCGCCAAGCCCGCCTACCCCAACAAGTCCGGCTTCTAGCCCGACCGAAACCCAACGCCCTTCGCCGCCCCACGGCGAAGGGCGTTGTAACATCCAAGCACGAAGAATCCACTCCACCCTTCCCCGGATACGGCAAGCGCTCGCAGGCATGCTGCCTGCGAGCGCTCACGGTGGGTCGGCGCACGCCCCCGGAACACCGGACGTGCAGACCCCGGCAGGGAAAGCCGGTGGGGGCCGGAGGGCCGGTCCCCCCCCTCGCTAAAGGGAGGTCGCTTCCTGCCACCCCGGGTTCTTTCGCACGTCCGCCAGGAGCTTGCTCAGATGCTCGTGGAGGGCCTTCATGGAAGGGGGCACGAGGATGACGCGTTCGAATTCCAGGAAGGGCTTGTTGGACTGGTAGAAGTTGCCCTTGATGTCCAGCCTCAGCTGGGCGTACATCAAGGTCCACTCGCTCACGATGGTGACGTCGGCCTTGCCGGCGGCCATGGCCTCCAGGGCGAGGATCTCGGAGCCGCAGTCCAGGCGCTGGATGCGGCCCGCCTTCACGGCATCGGTGAGGGCCGGGTACACGAAGCCCGCGACGCCCGCGAGCCTCAGGCCCGCCAGGGACCCGGGGCCGGCGTACTCGACCTTCTTGGCGTCCATGGACACCACCAGGTTGCGGTCCCAGAGGATGGCCGGAGTCCAGAGGTTCGAGGTCCGCACGGCCTCGGGGAACCACACCTTGTTGACGCCCAGGAGCACTCCCTTCATCTCCCCCTTCTCCACCAGGGCCTTGGCCTCCGGCGCCGGGATCACCTTGAGGTTGAACCGGTACGTGCCGCTGGCCTTGGTGAGCCACTGGCAGAGGCGGTACTCCAGGCCGTCCTGCTTGGCCTTGTCCACCACGAAGGGGGGACGGTCGTTGTAGGTGTAGACGGTGACATCCGTCTGGGCCTGCGCGAAGGCGCAGGCCGCGAGGATGGCGATGCTCTTCAGGACGCTCAGTATCTTCACGGCAGCCCTCCCTGGTGGTGGATGAGACAGCTTAGCGGCAAACCCCTACCTCAAGTGGAATAAGGATTTTATGTGCAGGCCTCGGCCCATCCCGGCGTCCTACTGGATGCGCGAAGCGCCCGCAGGCATGCCGCCTGCGGGCGCTTCGCCGGGTCGGGTCCCCTACTGGAGGAACCGGGATTCCAGGGTGCCCCAGGCCAGGTCCTTGCCTTCGTTCTCGGCCTTGAGGTCGCGCAGGCGCTTGATCTCCTCGCCGTACCACTCCACCACGGGGCGGCCGATGCGCAGGGCGCCGAGTTCCGCGGCCAGGTCGGCGGGCTTGATGCGGCAGACCCAGCCGTCCTTGTAGGGGCTGTTGTCGATGAGGAAGGGCTCGCCCTTGAGCCGGGCGTTGTCCTCCACCACCTTGCCGGTGATGGGGGCACGGAAGTGGATCTCCTCGTCGCCCCGCTTCAGGGTGAAGAGGGGATCGCCGGCCTGGAAGGTCTTGCCGGGGTCGGGGAGGCCCACCGCGGAAATGATGCCCAGGGCCTTGTGGGCGAAGTCGTCGATGCCCACCCGCACCTGGCCGTCGGGCTCGATGCGCACCCAGGCGTGGCCGGGGGAGATGAAGGAGCCGCCGGGAACGCAGAACTCGCCCGCGGGGGAGCCTTCGGCCTGGGTGGGGGACACGATGCGGACGGTGGGTTCCTTCTGGGCGTCCAGGCGGGACTGGCGCTTCACCAGGAGGCGGTTCACGAACTCGGAGAGCTCCTCGGCGGTGAAGGGCTTCTGCACGTATTCGGAGGCGCCGTGCTTCATGGTCTCCACGGCGGTCTCGATGGTGGCGTAGCCGGTGATGACGACCACGTCCACGTCGGGGCGCAGGTGCTTGACGGCCTTCACCACCTCGACGCCGTCCATGATGGGCATCTTGAGGTCGGTGAAGACGAAGTCGTAGTCGTGGCGCTGCACGAGATTCAGGGCCTCGGGGCCGTTCTCCACGGTGTCGACGTTGTAGCCTTCCAGCACGAGGATCCGGCGGAAGGAGTCCAGCACGATGCCTTCGTCGTCCACCGCGAGGATGCGGGCCCGGGGCTCGGGCACCTCGATGCGCTTGAGGGTCTTCACCTCGCCGGCGATGTCGAGCCGGACCGCCACCTTGAGGATCTCCTCGCGGGCGGCGCGCTGTCGATTCTCGCGCATGCGCCTGGTGGTCTCGCGCACCAGGTAGTCGATGCCCACGAAGGCGAGCAACATGAATATTACGAGCAGCACGGTCATGGCTGTGACTCCTATCAGGATGGGGAGATTCCGGCTTCGGGATTGAGAATGGGTATGCGGATCGAGAACGTGGTGCCCTTGCCCAGTTCCGTCTGCACGTCGATGGATCCGCCGTGACTCTCCACGATACCCCAGGTGACCGCGAGGCCGAGGCCCGTGCCGCGGTTCCCCTTGGTGGAGAAGAAGGGTTCGAAGAGGTGGGGGAGGTCCTCGGGGGCGATGCCCGAGCCGTTGTCGGTGACCTGGAGCTCCACGAAGGCCTCGTCGTAGACCCGCGTGACCAGGCGGATCTGGCCCATTTCAGGTTCCACGACGTCGGCGGCGTTGAGGAGCAGGTTCACGGCGATCTGCTGGATCTGGTTGCCGTCGGCGTAGGCTTCCGGCAGGTCCTGGGCGAGGTCCAGGGCCAGGTTGATGTGATTGAGACTCAGCTGATTCATCACCACGGCCAGGGAGTGGCGGCAGACCTCGTTGAGGTCCGTGGCCTTGCGCGAAGGGGGCGCGGGCCGGGCGAAATCCAGCAGCTCCTTGATGATCGCCCTGCACCGCTTGGTCTCGCGGATGATGACGTCCACGTCCTCGGCGTTGGGGTCCCCCTCGGGAAGTCGCTTGGCCATGAGGGAGGCGTAGGTGAGGACGCCCGTGAGGGGGTTGTTGATCTCGTGGGCGATGCCCGCGGCGAGCCGGCCCACGGAGGCGAGCTTGTCGGCCTGGGTGAGCTGGAGCCGGGTCTCCGAGATCTGGCTGGTCATGGTGTTGAAGGCCTCGGCCAGATGGCTGAGCTCGTGGTGGCCCTCCACCTTGATGGCCGTGGTCAGGTCGCCCTGGGCGACGCGCAGGGTGCCCTCCATGAGGGCCTCCACGGGCCTCACCACCAGCTTGCGGTTGAGCCACCAGATGATGAGGCTGCTGCAGACGATGGCCAGGGTGGCGAAGCCCAGCATCACCTGCCGGGCCCGGGCCATCTCCCGGTCGGCCTCGGCCATGGAGACGTTCACGTCCAGGACGCCCAGCACCCGCTGGGAGGCCGCGTGGGCGTGGCATTCGGCCGTGTAGCAGGAGGGCTCGTTGGGAATGGGGTTGATGATCCCCAGCACCCGGGTGCCGTCGGCGTCCCGGTAGACCCGGGCCCGGGCGTTCACGTCCAGCTTCTCCAGGGGCTGGCCTTCGGCGTGGCAGGCGTAGCATGCCTCGCCGCGCTTGTTCACGGCGGTGCCGATCTCCCCGCTGTCCGAGGAGAACATGATCCGGCCCTCCTTGTTGAAGAGCCGGACCTTGCGGATCCCCTCCCCGCGCAGGGTGCCCATGGTCCGGATCTGCCGGTGGAGGCCCTCCCGGCGGTTCTCGAGCATATCGTAGTGGGTGCTGCTCTTGATGGTCTCGCCCAGCTGGTTGGCGTTGCGGGTGAGCTGGGAGATCAGGCCCTCGTTGTGCGAGCGCATGATCAGCCCCGCCATGAGCCCGATGGCCAGGGCCGAAACCAGGCCGGCCCCCAGGATCAGGCGGGTTCCGATGCGGGTGCCCATGCCTACTCGCCTTCCACGGCCGGGGAGAGGCTGGAGAACGGATGTTCGTCAGGCTCGGGCTGGGGCATGTCGGGGAAGATGGGGAGGTAGCGGGCGATGAGCGTGAAGGCCGTGAAGCCGATGGCCGCGATGCCCGTCATGATCAGCACCTCCAGCAGGGACGGGAAGTAGGTGTGGGTGGGATAGCTCTCCAGGCCGGTGATGGCCGTGTTCATGCGGTTGGCCGCGAAGCCCGCCAGAACCATGAGGGTGGTGACGTAGAGGCCGCGCCGGGAGTTCCGGATGCGATGGGAAAGCAGCAGGATGAAGGGAATCACGAAGCCGACGATGATCTCGAAGTAGAACGCGGCGCTGTGGTAGGTGAGGTGCTTGAGTTCGCCCAGGGCGTGCCGGCTGAACATGTCCTGGAAGCGCACCACGAGGTACACGGCCAGGGCCACGGCGGTGATCTTGGCGAGGTTGGCCCGCAGGGCCGCGGGAAGCAGGGTCCGCCCCTTCCGGGAGAGGACGAGGGTCTCCAGGATCACCATGGAGACGCCCGAGGCGATGCAGGAGATGAAGAAGAGGATGGGAAGCAGCGGCGTGTACCAGAGCGGGTGCAGCCGGTTGGGCACGATCAGGTAGAGCGACCCGAAGGAGGACTGGTGCAGCGTGGACAGCAGCACGCCCAGGATCATCAGCGGAAGGGAGACGCTGTGGATCCACTTGATGGGGGCGTGGAGGTTGAACTTCTCGAGCACGATCGGGGCGAACTCCGCGGAAAGGACGGTGGTGTAGAGGATGACGCACCAGGTGATCTCGAACATCACGGAATGCGGGTTCCACATGACCAGGGGGTGCCAGAAGTGGTCGGGCCGGCCCAGGTCGATGACCAGCACCAGCACCACCAGCAGGTACCCGATGAAGGCGGTGAGGATGGCGGGGCGCACGATGGGCTCGTACTGCCGGGCGTGGAAGAGGTGCACGGCGGCGACGATGGTGAAGCCGGCCGCGGCCAGCCCGATGCCCAGGAAGTCGAAGCCGATCCAGAGCCCCCAGGGGAACTCGTCGGAGAGGTTGGTGGTGGCGCCCAGGCCCAGGGTGAACCGCGCGATGGCCGCCCCGACGCCCAGGAGGATCAGGGTGGTGGCGACCACGCCCCAGAAGGTGATGCGGGGGAATTTGAAGGTTTTCATGGTTAACCCCGGTTCTCGTGGTTGGAGTCCTGTTTCCTGGAGCCTTCCTCGCGGGCGACGTCCTCGCGCCGGTTGGTGATCCACCAGATGCCGGCGAGCATGACGCTGCCGACGCCGACGACGTTGGGCACCTTGGACAGGGCGTTCATGCTCAGGAGGGGCATGGGCTCCTGGCCCAGCCGGGTGTCGAAGCCCAGCTTCTCGAAGGGGACGGGGCTGAGGTAGAGGACGGAGGTGCCCCCCACGTCCGTCTTGCCGTAGATTTTGGCCACGTACTTGCCCGGATCGGCGGTGATCCGGTTGGTAGCCTCGATAAGGAGATCATTCCGGTCCCCAAACTTCGTGGCGCCGGTGGGGCAGGCTTCCGCGCAGGCGGTGGGCAGCCCCTTGGCCAAGCGGGGGGCGCACAGGATGCACTTCTTGATCCCGGGCCGGGTGCTCTTCCACTCATAACGGGGGATGTGGAAGGGGCAGGCCTGCATGCAATAGCGGCAGCCAATGCACTTATCTCCATCATACAAGACCGGACCGTCTGCCCGCTTCTCCAGGGCGCCAACCGGACAAGCGGACACGCAGGTGGGAATATCGCAGTGCTGGCACATGTGCCGAACGAAGAGGCCATCGTGCTCGCTCAACGCGGTAAAAGCTGACAGGGAAAGGGCTTTCTCCTCCCCTTCCGGCAGCTTGTTCTCTACCTTGCAGGCGGCCTGGCAGGCGTTGCAGCCTACGCAAAGCGTGATATCGATCAACAGTGCTTTTTTCTGACCCATGGATTTCTCCAAAAGAAGATGGCTGAACCTTTGAGCTCTCCGTTCGGGCGGCAGGGGTGAAAGCTGAAGCCTATGTCGCTGGATTTCCTGATATTACTCCTTTCACGACCAATAGGTCGTTTTATGTGATGGGGATCACCCATTTCGGGCTGGGGAGGCCGAGATGGGGCCCCAGGGGTGCATGGACAAAAGGGATAAGATGGTCTGGAACCATTTGAGGCAGGAGAACGGACGATGAAGACTTTCGCCTTCAAGATCGACCCCATGACGGGCGAGGAATACTACGAGGTGTATGCCCGCGGCCGTCAGCTCCTCAACGATCCCCACCTCAACAAGGCCGCCAGCTTTTCCAAGGAAGAACGTCTGTCCCTCGGCCTGGAGGGCCTCGTGCGCTCGGCCATCATGCCGCTGGAGCACCAGGTGAGCCGGGCCTACGAGGCGTTCAACCACAAACCCGACGACCTTGAGAAATACATCTTCCTGGTGGCCCTCCAGGACCGCAGCGAGGTGATCTTCTACAAGCTGGTCACGGACCACCTCAAGGAGATGGTGCCCATCGTCTACACCCCCACCGTCGGCACCGCCTGCCTCCAGATGAGCAGCATCCAGCGGCGCTTCCGGGGCGTCTACATCACCCCCGAGAACATCGACCACATCGACGACCTGCTCAGGAACATCACCCTGCCCCAGGTGAACCTCATCGTCGTAACCGACGGCGAGCGCATCCTGGGCCTGGGCGACCTGGGCTCGGACGGAATGGGCATCCCCGTGGGCAAGGTGAGCCTCTACGTGGCCGCCGGCGGCCTCCATCCCCATGTGTGCCTCCCGGTCTGCCTCGACGTGGGCACCAACAACCCGCGCCTCCTGGACGACCCCTACTACCTGGGCTACCGCCAGCCCCGCCTGCGCGGCGCGGAGTACGAGCGCATCGTCGAGACCTTCGTGATGGCCGTGAAGCGCCACTTCCCCGACGCCCTCCTCCAGTGGGAGGACTTCGGCAAGTCCACCGCGTTCAAGAACCTCGAGCGCTACCGGGACCGGATCCTCTCCTTCAACGACGACATCCAGGGCACCGGCTCCACCTCCCTCGCCGCCCTCATGACGGCCATGCGCATCAAGAAGAGCCGCTTCTCCGACGAACGGTACATGATCGTGGGCATGGGCCAGGCCGGCACGGGCATCTCCCTGAACATCCTGGCCGCGCTCAAGGCCGAGGGCCTCGGCGACGAGGAGGCCCGGGCCCGGGTCTTCTGCATCGACATGCAGGGCCTCCTGGTGGAGGACGACCCGCTCCTGGAGGAGCCCCAGCGCCCCATGGCCCAGCGCCGCGCGGCCGTGGCGGACTGGAAGCTGGACGCGCCCGGGAAGATCGGCATGCTCGACGTGGTGCGCAACGGCCGCCCCACGGTGCTGGTGGGCGTCACGGCCCAGACCGGCCTGTTCAGCGAGGCCATCCTCCAGGAGGTCGCCAAGGTCACGGACCGTCCCATCGTCTTCGCCCTGAGCAACCCCACCTCCAAGTGCGAGGCCACCCCCGAGCAGGTGTGGAAGGCCACGGACGGCAAGGGGCTGGTGGCCTGCGGCAGCCCCTTCCCGCCCATGGAGTGGAAGGGCAAGGTGCTCCGGTCCTCCCAGTGCAACAACATGTACATCTTCCCCGGCGTGGGCCTGGGCGCCCTGGTGGCCAAGGCCTCGAAGATCACCGACGGCATGCTCCTGGCCGCGAGCCGCGCCATCAGCGAGATGGTCACCCCCGAGCAGGAGGCCCAGGGCCTGATGCTCCCGGAGATGGAGGACATCCGCAAGGTCTCCACCGCAGTGGCCGCCGCCGTGGCCCGCCAGGCCCGGGAGGAGGGCCTGGGACGGATCATGGACGACGCCACCCTCGAGGAGGCCGTGGCCCGCGCGCAGTGGGAGCCCCACTTCACGCCCTACCGCGCCGGCTAGTCGCTCCAGGCGTGCCCGATGAACTCGGGCCTGCAGGGGCTCAGGACGTGGCGGAGGACGCTGCCCGTGTGGGATTCCAGGAAGAGGGGCTTCATCACTTCCTGGAACCTCGTGAGGGTGGTGCCCTTCGCCACATCCTCGTCGAAGAGGAGCGCCGGTCCCTGGCGGAAGGCCGCCAGGTGGGCCAGGTCGCTGGGGGCCAGGATCGGGTCCTGGTCGTTGCGCTTGAACATGGAGAACCGCACGAAGTAGAGCGGCGCGTCCACCAGCGTGGCGAACACCAGGCCCGACATGATGGATCCGTGGGCCGCGCCCACCACCACCGCGGGCCGGAAGGACGCCGTCACGGAATCCGCCAGGCTCCGGATCCACCGGGGATTGGAGGCCCGCCAGGTGTACTTGTCCTTGGCGTTGGCGTACACGAACCCCCGCAGGATCTCGGGCAGCCCCTTGCGGAAGTGCCGGAGCGCGGCGGGGCCCTCGTCCGAAAGGGCGTACAGGGCCCGGGCGGTGCGGATGGAATCCTGGAAGATGCGGTTGGCGTGGTCGATCATGGGGGCCGGGTAGTGGGCCTGGAACCGGCTCTTCTCCGACACCTCGAAGTAGTACGTGGGGTGCAGGGGCAGGCCCTGTTCCACGCAGATCTTGTAGTTGAGGGCCACGTTCACCAGGGCAGGCGTGAGGAGGTAGAGCTTCATGCAGGCGTCCCAGAACGCCGCCGGGGCCGTCGCGGGGTTGGCCAGGGCCGCGTCGCGGCCGGCCAGGACCCCGGGCAGGACGTCCCGGATCTGCGAAAGCACCTCCTCGTAGGGGGCTTCGAAGTCCATGGCGTCGGGCGGGTTTTCCCAGTCGGCGTAGACGAGCCGGTGGAGCATCAGGTCCGGGCCTTGAGGGCCTTGACGAGGGCCGGGAGCCGGTTGAGGGCGGCCTGGCATTCCAGCCACTGCTTGTGGGGCCGGGCCAGGTAGCCGGACATGAAGCTGTTGTCGGGCACGTCCTTGCCCACCATGGTGTTGCCGGTGAGGACGCTGCCGCTGCCGATGTGGATGTGCCCCGCGGTGCCCACCTTCCCGGCCAGGGTGACGTGGTGGCCCAGGGTGGTGCTTCCGGAGATGCCGGTCATGGAGGCGATGACGCAGTGTTCGCCGATCTGGACGTTGTGGGCCACCTGGCAGAGGTTGTCGATCTTGGTGCCGGCGGCGATGCGGGTGGGGCCCAGGGCCCCGCGGTCCACGGTGCTGGTCGCGCCGATCTCCACGTCGTCCCCCACCTCCACCCAGCCCACCTGGGGGATCTTCCGGTGCACACCCTGCACCGGCACGTACCCGAACCCGTCCGAGCCCAGCACGGAATTGGCGTGGATGCGCACCCGGTTCCCCAGGATGGTCCCGCGGTACAGCACCACCCCCGGGAAGAGCACGCAGTCCTCGCCCAGCACGCAATCCTCGGCGATGTGGACGCCGGGATGGATGCGGGCCCCGTCCCCCACGACGGTGCGGGCGCCGACCGTGGCTCCCGGGGCCACCCGGCAGTTCCGGCCCAGCTTCGCGGTGGGGTGCACCGGCGCGTCGGACCACTCCGGCTCGGGCTCAGGGTGCAGCCACCCCAGGACCTGGGCGAAGCCCCAGTAGGCGTTCTTCATGACCAGCTGGGGGCGGTCCCCCAGATCGGTGCCGGGGTCCACCAGGATGAGGCCCGCCCCGCTCTGCAGGGCCCGGGCGTGGTACTTGGGATTGGCCAGGAAGCTCAGGGCCCCGGAACCGGCCTGGTCCAGGGGCAGCACCTGGCCCAGCACCCGGTCGCCCGGGCAGTTCCGGAGGTCGCCCCCCAGGCGTTCGGCGAGTTCCGCGGCGGTGAAGCTGGTCTTCGACATCGGTTCGTCCTTTGGGATCCACCGACATTATCCGGCCAAAGCCCTGGATTGCTACCCTTCAGAACGCCGCCGGGAGGCGAAGAGGTTGTAGAAGGCCGGCACCACGAAGAGCGTGAAGACCGTCCCGATGGAGAGGCCCGTGAAGATCACCAGGCCCATGGCCCGCCGCCCCGCGGCCCCGGCGCCCCCGGCGATGACCAGGGGGAACACCCCCAGCACCATGGCGGCGGTGGTCATGAGGATGGGGCGCAGCCGGATGGCGGAGGCCTCGGCGATGGCCTCCAGGCGCGAGCGGCCCGAGGCCTGAAGTTCGTTGGCGAACTGCACGATGAGGATGCCGTGCTTGCTGATCAGGCCCATGAGGGTCACCAGGCCCACCTGGGTGTAGATGTTCAGGGAGGCCAGGCCCAGGTTGATGAAGATCAGGGCCCCGAAGAGCGCCATGGGCACGGACACCAGGATGATCAGCGGGTCCCTCAGGCTGTTGAACTGGGCGGCCAGGGCCAGGAAGACGATGATGACCGCGAAGCCCAGGGTGATGACGAAGCCCCCCGCCTCCTGCATGTACTGCCGGGAAACGCCGGAGTAGTCGGCCTGGTACCCGGAGGGGGCGCTGTCCCGCAGGGCCTTCCGGAAGAAGTCCAGCACCTGCTCCTGGGAGAAGTTGGGGCCGTAGACGCCCGAGATGGTGGCCGAATTGAGCTGCTGGAAGCGCCGGATCGCCTGGGGCGCCACGGAGTCCTTGAGGGTGGCCACGGTGGACGCGGGGAAGAGGGCGCCGTCCCCGGTGCGCAGGTGGAAATCCAGCACCTGGTCCGAATTGAGGCGGTCCACCTGGAGCACCTGGGGGATGACCCGGTAGGACCGCCCGCCGATGGCGAAGTAGTTGACGTAGTTCCCGCCCAGGGCGTCGGTGAGGGCGCCGCCCACGTCCTGCTGGGTGAGGCCCAGGGAGGTCACCATGTCCCGGTTCAGCACCACGGTGCTCTGGGGCTTGTCGATCTTGAGGTCCGTGTCCACGAAGTAGAACATTCCGCTGGCCCGGGCCTTGTTCAGGACGGCCTTGGAGACCTCGTCCAGGCGCTCGAAGGGCTCGGTGGTCTTGATGACGAACTGCACCGGCAGGCCCGAGGCCCCGGGCAGGGAGGGCGGCTGGAAGGTGGCCACCTGCGCCCCCGCGATGCCCGCGCAGTCCCCCTGGAAGGCCTGCTGCACCGTCTCGCCGGACCGGCTCCGCTGGTCCCAGGGCTTGAGGATGAGCCCCGCGAAGGCGCTGCCGGCGTTGGTGAACTGGAACATGGCCTGGTATTCCGGATAGGCCTTGGCCGAACCGTACACCTGGTCGGCATAGGTCTGCATCTGCTGCACGGTGGAATTGGGGGGCCCGGTGATGCTGGCCAGGATGAAGCCCTGGTCCTCCTGGGGGGCCAGCTCGGACTTGGAGGTGACGAAGAGGAAGCCCGTGGCCAGCAGGATCAGGACGCCCATGACCGCCGGGACGGCGGAGGTGGCCAGGACGCTGCGCAGGAGCCGCAGGTAGTGCCCGTGGAACCACTCGAACTGCCCGTCGATGAACCTCACGAACCGGTTGCTGTCCTGCCCGGCCCGGAAGAACTTGGCGCACATCATGGGTGACAAGGTCAGGGCCACCACCGCGGACACGGCCACGGCCCCGGCCAGGGTGAAGGCGAACTCCGTGAAGAGGCTCCCCGTGAGGCCGCCCTGGAAGCCGATGGGGACGTACACCGCCACCAGCACCACCGTCATGGCCAGGATGGGCCCGCCCAGCTCCCGCGCCGCGAGGATGGCGGCCTCCAGGGGGCTCTTGCCTTCCCGCATGTGGCGGTCGGCGTTCTCCACCACGATGATGGCGTCGTCCACCACCAGGCCGATGCCCAGCACCAGGGCCAGGAGGGTGAGCAGGTTGATGGTGTACCCCAGGGCCAGCATCACCGCGAAGGTGCCCACCAGGGAGAGCGGCATGGCGATGACCGGCACGGCCACCGCCCGGAAGGTGCCCAGGAAGAGGAAGATGACCACCGTGACGATGAGCAGGGCCTCCACCAGCGTCTTGATCACCTCCTCGATGGAGGTGTTGATGAAGTGGGTGGCGTCGTAGACGATCTGCCCGGTGAGCCCCGCGGGCAGCTGGGACTGGATCTCCGGGAAGGCTTCCCGCACGCGCTTGGCCACCTCCAGGATATTGGCCTCGGGGGCCACCTTGATGCCCAGGAAGACCGATTGGCGCCCGTCGAAGGAGACGTTGAAGGAGTAGTCGTCGGCCCCGAGGTTGACGGTGGCCACGTCCTCCAGGCGCACGATGGCGCCTCCGCTCTGGCGCACGGCGAGCTTGCGGAACTCCTCCACCGTGTGCAGGTCGGTGGCGGCCAGCAGGTCCACGGTGACCATCTGGCCCTTGGTGCTGCCCAGGGCCGATAGGACGTTGTTGTTCTGGATGGCCTTGCTCACGTCCGTGGCGGTCACGCCGTGGGCGGCCATGCGCACCGGGTCCAGCCAGGCCCGCAGCGCGAAGTTGCGGGCGCCCAGGATCTCCGCGGTCTGGACGCCGGGGATGGAATCGAGCCGGGGCTTCACCACCCGGGACAGGTAGTCGGTGATGTTGTTGGTGGGCAGGACCTCGCTGTAGAAGCCCATGTACATGGCGTCGGTGTTGTCGCTCATCTGCACCGTGATCACCGGCTGCTGGGCGGCGGGGGGCAGCTGGTTCTTCACGGCGTTCACCTGGGTGGTGATCTCCGTGAGGGCCTTGTTGGCGCTGTAGTTCAGGCGCAGGGTGGCCACGATGGTGGAGTTGCCGTTGACGCTGGTGGAGGACAGGTAGTCGATGCCCTGGGCCTGGGCGATGCTGGATTCCAGGGGCTGGGTGATGAAGCCGCCCACCGTGCCGGAGTCGGCGCCGTAGTAGGAGGTGCTCACCGTCACCACGGCGTGCTCGGTCTTGGGGTACTGGTTGACGGGAAGGTTGAAGATGGAACGCAGCCCCAGCACGAGGATGAGCGCGCTCACCACCGTGGCCACGACGGGCTTGCGGATGAACAGGTCGGTGAAGTTCATGCGCGCGGCCTCACTTTTCCTGGGGGGCCGGGCTGGGGTCGCTGGCGGGCTTGACCCGGTTGTCCACCTTCAGGGGCGTGCCGTTTCGCAGCTTCATGCCCCCGCTGGTCACCACCAGGGCCCCCGGTTCCAGGCCCTTGAGGATGGCCACCTGGTCGCCCCGGGTGGGGCCCGTGGTGACGAAGGCCTGCTGGGCGTGGAGCCCGCCCTGGCCCTGGACCGCCAGGAAGATGATGGAGCCGTAGGGGTTGTAGGTCACCGCCGTCTGGGGCAGCGTGAGGTAGGAGGCCGGGGCCCCCTCCTCCAGGGTGAGGCTCGCGAACATGCCCGGCACGAGCACCTGGCCCGGATTGGCGAAGGTGGCCTCCACCTGGACATTGCGGGTGCCGCCGTCCACCTTGGGGTTCACGGTGGTCACGCGGCCCGTGAAGGTGCGCCCCGGGAAGGCGTCCAGGGCCAGGTCAACCTTCTGGCCGGGCTTGACCCGGCCCATGTCCCGCTGGGGCAGGGCGAAGTCCACGAACACCTGGTCCAGCTGCTGGAGCGAGACCACGGGCGTTCCGGGCGTCACGTAGGCGCCCGGGCTGGTGGAGATGATCCCCACCCGCCCCGGGAAGGGCGCGGTGAGGCGCTTCTTGGCGGCGGCGGCCTTCAGGGCCTGGGCCGAGGCCTCCTTGGCCTTGAGATCGGCCTCGATGCCGTCGTAGTCGGCCTGGCTGATGATGCGGGACTGCATCTGTTCCTTGGCGCGGCGGAAGGTGACCTTGGCCAGGTCGGCGGCGGCCTGCAGGGCGCGGTACTGGGCCTGTT
This sequence comes from Mesoterricola silvestris, assembly GCF_030295405.1. Lineage (GTDB taxonomy): Bacteria > Acidobacteriota > Holophagae > Holophagales > Holophagaceae > Mesoterricola > Mesoterricola silvestris. Next base: position 4,353,471 of record NZ_AP027080.1, read on the forward strand.
CGGCCTCGTCGTTGAGGGTGACCAGCAGCTGGCCTTCGCGGGCGGTGGCGCCCGCGGCGGCCTCCACCTTCACCACGACGCCGGGCACCTCGAAGGCGAGATCCGCGCCGCGGATGGCGCGCACCGTCCCCACGGCGCTGAGGGCCGGCTGCCACCGCTCCATCCGGGCCTGGTCGGTGGTCACGGTCTGCGGGGGCTCCTGGCCGCCCTGAAGGCTGCGCCCGATCATGACGTTCTTGAAGAGGTTGAAGCCCACCAGCAACCCGAGCAGGAGGCCCAGGGCCAGGAGCATGACCACCATCCTCCTGCGCGTGCTGGGTGGGGCATCCATCGGGGTATCGGTCGCCATGGAACGTCTCCTGGTGGGAAAGAACAGGCCGGACCGGTCGGTCTTCCGGCGGATGCCCATTGTAGGTGATTCAATCGGTCGGATAAACGGATATAACTTCTCATTCTGCAGGAAATAATTTTCAATTCATGGGGACGCGGGGGCCGGGGGCCGCCCCTGGCCCAGCCAATAGGTCTATTTCAATTCCGAAACTACCCAGTTATTCATTGGGGGTCGGGCCGGGTCTCGTCTATTCCTGGACGATGGAACAGCCTCCCCAGATCCCCGAGACCGCATCCCCCTCCGCCAGGGTGGAGCTCACCGGCGCGAAGATCATCTGGGAGTGCCTTGAGCGCGAAGGCGTGGAGGTCGTCTTCGGCTACCCCGGGGGCACCATCCTCCCCACCTACGACGCCATGGTGGACGCCAGGGTCCGGCACGTCCTGGCCCGCCACGAGCAGGGCGCGACCCACATGGCCGACGGCTACTCCCGGGCCTCGGGACGCACCGGCGTGGTGATCGCCACCTCGGGCCCGGGCGCCACGAACCTGGTGACGGGGCTGGCCACGGCCATGATGGATTCGGTGCCCCTGGTGGCCATCACCGGCCAGGTGTCGGGGCCCCTGCTGGGCACGGACGCCTTCCAGGAGGTGGACGTCACCGGCGTGACGATCCCCATCACCAAGCACAACTACCTGGTGCGCGACCCCCGGGACATCGCCCCCGCCCTGCGCGAGGCCTTCGCCCTGGCGCGCTCGGGCCGGCCCGGCCCGGTGCTGGTGGACATCACCAAGGACGCCCAGACCCGCAGCGCCGAATTCGACTGGGAGGCCGCGGCCCCCACCCGCCACCTGCGCCACGTGCCGCCGCCGGTTCCCGCGGAGCTGCTGGCCAAGGCCGTGGCCATGATGCGCGGAAGCCGCAGGCCCCTCATCCTCGCGGGCCACGGCATCACCCTCAGCGGCGCCCACCGCGCCCTGGTGGACTTCGCCGAGAAGGCCGGGATCCCCGTGGCCGCCACCCTCCTGGGCCTGGACGCCTTCCCCCCGGGGCATCCCCTGTTCCTGGGCTTCATGGGCATGCACGGCTCCCCCTGGACCAACCTCGCCATCCAGGAGGCGGACCTCCTCATCGCCCTGGGCATGCGCTTCGACGACCGGGTCACGGGGGACCCCACCACCTTCGCGCCCCACGCCCGGAAGATCCACGTGGAGATCGACGCCACCGAGGTGGGCAAGAACATCCCCGTGGACCTGGCCCTGCTGGGCGACCTCAAGGCCGTCCTGGACGCCCTGGTGCCCCAGGCCCCCGCCCTGGAGACCGGCCCGTGGCTGGAGACCCTGGACGGCATGAAGACCCTGTTCGACTCGCCCCAGTGGCCCCGGGTGCGCAAGGGCGAGGGCATGAGCCCCGTGGACGTGCTAAAGGAACTGCAGGTCCAGGCCCCGGGCGCCGTGATGGTCTCGGACGTGGGCCAGCACCAGATGTGGGAGGCCCAGGTCATGCGCCACCAGCGGCCGCGGACCCTGCTCACCTCCGGGGGCCTGGGCACCATGGGCTTCGCCCTGCCGGCGGCCATCGGCGCCAAGATCGCCTGCCCCGACGCCGAGGTGTGGGTGGTGGCGGGCGACGGCGGCATCCAGATGAACTCCCAGGAGCTCATGACCCTCGCCCAGGAGGGCCTGAAGATCGGCATCGCGGTGCTCAACAACTTCAACCTGGGCATGGTGCGCCAGTGGCAGACCCACTTCTACGGCGACCGCCGGTCGGCGTCGACCCTCACCATCAGCCCCGACTTCCCCATGCTGGCGCGGGCCTACGGCCTTCGCGGCGCCCTGGCGCGCACCCCGGAGGAGGCCGCCGCGGCCATCCGGGAGGCCCGGGAGAGCCCCGTCTCCACCCTCATCGAATTCCAGGTGGACCCCGAGGCCAGCGTCTACCCCCTCATCCCCCCTGGCGCGCGCATCCAGGACATGATCCACGAACCCCCGAGCTAGGAGGACCCATGCTGAGGATCTTCATCGCCATCACCGACAACGAGCCCGGGGTCCTGGACCGCCTGGCCTCCACCTTCCGCCGGCGGGGCTTCAATATCCACAGCCTCACCGTCAGCCCCACCCTGGACCCGGCGGTGAGCCGCTTCACCCTCGTCACGGACCTGGACGACAAGGCCGCCCGGGCCGCCAAGAACTTCCTGGAGCGCCTGGTGAACATCCACGGCGTGGAGGACGTCACCGGCGCCACCCCCCTGCTGCGCGACACCGTCCTCCTGCGGGTGGCGTCCACCGCGGCCACCCAGGCCGGGCTCTTCCAGATCGCCAACCTCTTCCAGGCCGAGATCCTGGACGTGGGCACCGAGAGCATGGTCCTGGCCAGTTCCGGGAGCCCTGAGCGCATCGAGGCCTTCATGACGTCCCTGCGCCCCTACGGCCTGCTGGAAATGGGCCGCACCGGCGCCGTGGCCATGCAGCGCTGCGCCCTCCAGGCCGCAACCCCCCTCGAGACCGCCGTCTCCTTCTGAAAGGACCCCCCATGGCCAAGCTCCACTACGACAGCGACGCCGATCTCGGCCTCATCCAGGGCAGGCGCATCGCCGTCCTGGGCTACGGATCCCAGGGCCACGCCCACGCCCAGAACCTCCGGGACAGCGGGGCCCTGGTGCGCATCGGCCTGCCCGCGGGCTCCCGGAGCCGCGCCAAGGCCCAGGGGGACGGGTTCGAGGTGCCCGAGCCCGCGGAGGCCTGCGCCTGGGCCGAGGTGATCATGGTGCTCACCCCCGACACGGGCCAGGCCGCCCTCTACGAGCAGTGCGTGGCGCCCCACCTCACCCCCGGCAAGACCCTCATGTTCGCCCACGGCTTCAATATCCGCTACGGCCTCATCCAGCCCCCCGCGGGGGTGGACGTGAGCATGATCGCCCCCAAGGGCCCCGGCCACCGGGTGCGGGAGGTGTTCGTGGAGGGGGGCGGCGTGCCGGCCCTGGTGGCCGTGCACCAGGACGCCTCGGGCACGGCCAAGGCCTTCGCCCTGGCCTACGCCAAGGGCCTGGGCGCCACCCGCGCCGGGGTGCTGGACACCACCTTCACGGAGGAGACGGAGACCGACCTCTTCGGGGAGAAGGCCGTGCTCTGCGGCGGCGTCTCCGCCCTGGTGAAGGCCGGCTTCAAGACCCTGGTGGACGCGGGCTACCAGCCCGAGATCGCCTACTTCGAGTGCTTCCATGAGCTCAAGCTCATCGTGGACCTGATGTACCGGGGCGGGCTCACCTACATGCGCCATTCCATCAGCGACACCGCGGAGTACGGCGACTACACCGGCGGCCCCCGCATCATCAACGACGCCTCCCGGGAGGAGATGAAGAAGATCCTGAAGGAGATCCAGGACGGCTCCTACGCCGAGGGCTGGATCAAGGAGAACCGCACCGGCCGCGCCTGGTTCGAGGCCCAGCGCGCCGCGGAGAAGGAGGAGCCCATCGAGAAGGTGGGCCGGGACCTGCGCAAGGCCATGCCCTTCCTGGACCCGGTGGATATGCTCGCTCCCTCGGAGGCAAAGGTATAACCTTTCCCGAAGGGGAGGGCGACGATACCGATGGACTTTCCGGAACTGGAAGTGCTGATCAGCCTGGCCCAGGAGGGGAGCTTCTCCCGGGCCGCCGAACGCCTGAACCGCTCCCAGCCCGCGGTGAGCCAGGCCCTGCGCCGCCTGGAGGACGAACTGGACACCCCCCTCCTGGACCGGTCCAGCCGCAAGGTCACCCTCACCGCCTCGGGTTCGGCGCTGCTGGACTATGCCCTGCGCATGGCCCAGCTGCGCCAGGACGCCTTCCACACCCTGGAGAACCTCCGCCACTTCAAGCGGGGGGTCCTGCGCCTGGCGGCCAACGAAAGCGTCAGCGGCTACGTGCTCCCCCCCCTGGTGCGGGCCTTCCGCCGGGCCTACCAGTCCATCAAGATCGAGGTGGCCCACTGCCCCTCCTCCGGGATCCCCGCCCTGCTCATGGACCAGGACGTGGACTTCGGCTTCCTGTCCTACGCCCCCGTGCACAAGGACCTCACCACCCGGCTCCTCTTCCGGGACGAGCTGGCCCTGGTGCTGTTCCCCACCCACCCCCTGGCCTCCCACCGCATGGTGGACCTGGAACAGCTGGGCCGGGAGAGCTTCATCGCCCACCACGCCCAGACCCCCACCCGCACCCACCTGCTGGAATTCTTCGCCCGGGAGCGGGTGCCCCTGAAGATCGTGATGGAGCTGTCCAACCTCGAGACCATCAAGGATTTCGTCAAGGCCGGGGAGGGCATCGCCCTCATCCCCCGCATGTGCGTGAAGCGGGAGCTGGAAACCGGGGAACTGGTGTCGCCCCCGGTGAAGGGCATGGCCATCGGGCGGGATGTGCGCCTGGTGTACCGCACCTCCCGGTCCCATTCCATCGCCGGCCGGGCCTTTCTGGACCTGGTGGGTCGGGAATTCCCGGAAGCCAAATAAACGAAGGGTCATGTGGGGCGTAACCCACCCAATTCCGTTGGATTGGAACCTTCGTGAACCTTCTGCTCCGCCTGCTCTTGTGCGCCGCCTGCACCCTCCCGGCCCCGGGGGCCCAGCCGGAGCTGCATCCCGTCCGGCTGGACCATGGACCGGTCCTCACCGGGGATCTCTCCGATCCCGCCTGGGCGGTGGCACGGCTGCCAACGGGGACCTTCGAGACCTACAACCCCATGCGCGGCACCCCCATGCCCCAGGAGACGGAGGTCTACCTGGCCTACGACGCCCAGGCCATCTACGTGGGCTTCCGCTGCCACGACACCGAGCCGGACCGCATCAAGGCCAGCCTCAGCAAGCGGGACGATCTCTGGAACGACGACTGGGTCGGGTTCTCCCTGGACACCTTCGGAACGGGCCACAACGCCCTGCACCTCTTCGTGAACCCCCTGGGCATCCAGGCCGACGCCCTGGATTCCGTGAACGGGAGCGAGGACCCCGCCCCGGACTGGGTCTGGGAATCCAAGGCCCGGCGCCAACCCGATGGCTACACCGTGGAGATCCGCCTGCCCCTCAAGAGCATCCGCTACCAGAGCGGCCGGGACGTGCGCATGGGGGTGCTCTTCTGGCGCCGCATCAGCCGCCTGGGCCTGAGCGGATCCTGGCCGGCCATGGCCCCGGGACAGTGGGTGTACCAGACCCACGCCGCCCTGCGCTTCCCGAGCCTGGATTCGCCCCTGCGCCTGGAGGTCCTCCCCGCCCTCACCCGCAGCCATTCCGAGCAGCAGACCCGGCCCGGGCAGTGGGACCGGAAGGACGCCACCAACCTGGGCATCGGGGTGAAGGCGGGCCTCACCTCCTCGGTGACGGCGGACGTCACCTGGAAGCCCGACTTCAGCCAGGTGGAATCCGACGCCTTCCAGTCCGAGGTGAACCTGCGCTACCCCGTCTTCTATTCGGAGAAGCGCCCCTTCTTCATGGAGTCCATGGGGATCTTCAGCCTGGCCGCGGCGGGCAACAACGACGCGAACATGCAGGTCCCGGTGCACACCCGGCGCATCGTGGATCCCCTGTGGGGCGCCAAGGTCACGGGCGACACGGGCCCGGTCTCCTTCGGGGTGCTGGCCGCGGGGGACCGGGCTCCGGGGGCGGCCTGGGAAGGGGAAACGAACCCCGACCTGGGGCGCCGGGCCGTGTTCACCATCGGGCGGGCCCTCTACGGCTTCGGCCGGGGCTCGTACGTGGGCGGCATCTACACCGGCCGGGAATTCGCGGGCACCTTCAACCGGGTCGGCGGCGCGGACTTCTCCTGGCTGGTGGCAGAACGCCACACCTTCGCGGGCAACCTGCTCCAGACCTGGTCCACGGACCCCGGCACCCGCGCCCCGAAGCAGGGCGAGGGGCACCTTTTCTCCTACAGCTACAGCACCCGGCCCCTGGACGTCACGGTGACCACGGAGCACTACGGGCCCGATTTCCGCATGGACACCGCCTTCTACAACCGGGTGGGCATCGACCAGGAGACGGCCTACCTGGGCCCCAACTACTACCCCAAATGGGCCTGGGCCCCCTGGATCCTCAAGGTCAACCCCTTCGTCTACACCATCATCACCCGGGACAACGTCTCGGGCCTCACGGACCACCTCTACCTGGCCGCGCTGCGGCTGAACACGGCCCGGGCCGGCACCCTGCGGCTGGACCTCCAGCGCTGGCGGGAGGGCTGGATGGGGCGCTACTTCCACAAGACCGTCTACCGGCTCCAGGGCAGCGTCCAGGCCGTGTCCTGGCTGAACGTGGGCGGAAGCCTGCGCCTCTCCGACGACATCTGGTACGCCTCGCCCACGCCCTACCAGGGCCGCACGGCCACCGCCAGCCTCGACACGGTCCTGCAGCCCACGGACGAGGTGCGGATGACGGTCAACCTCTACCGCACGCGCATGACGGATCCCGGCACCGGGGCGAAGGTCTACGACGTGCGCACCGCCAACACCCAGCTCACCTACCAGTTCAACAAGTCCTTCTTCCTGCGCGCCACCGCCCGCACCGACACCTTCCGCCAGCGCCTCCTCACGGACTACCTGGCCTCCTTCACGCTGGTGCCCGGGACGGTGCTCTTCCTGGGCTACGGGGAGGTGCGGGACAAGGCGCAGTGGCAGGTGGACCACTGGCAGCCCGGGGGACCGCGCTACGAGACCCTGAACCGGGGCCTGTTCTTCAAGCTCAGCTACCTTTGGCAGAGCTGAGGACCCAGCCCGCCGAGGTCTCCTGGAAGGGCGCCCCCGCCTCGTCGGCGCAGGGCGGATCCGGGAGGAGCCCGGCCTCCCGCAGGAGCCGCGCGGCGGCCTCCGGGCGCATGCGCCGGTGGCGCACGAGGCTCTCCACCGGTTCCCCCCCCGCAGGGGTGAACCGGGTGGCGAAGGTCGCCAGGGTATCCGACACGACGGTGCGCCGGCGCTCCAGGACCCCGGCTGCGGTGCGCAGCACGGGCAGGTCCCGGGTCCCTTCCGACGCGTCGTGGACCGCCTGGATCACCAGGCGCCCCCCGGGCTCAAGGATGGCGTGGACCTGCCGGAAGAAGGCCAGCCACTCCGCCTCCTCCAGGAGGTGCGGCAGGGTCTGCCCGAGACAGGTGACGAGCCGGAAGCGCGCGGGGCCCACGGCCCGGGCCACCTCCAGCATGCCGGCCCCGTGCCACGCGGCGTCCACCCCCGCGTCCCGGGCCTTGGCCCGGGCCACGTCCAGGAAGGCCGGCTCCAGGTCGAGGCCGTGGGCGAGGCGGCCCCGGGAGGCCAGGGCGCGCACGAGGCTCCCCGTGGCGCAGCCCACGTCCAGGGTCCGGGAACCCTCCGGGGCGAGGCGCAGGGCCAGGTCCACCCGGGGCTGGCGCAGAGGGAAGAGCTCCTCCCAGGAGGAAGCCAGCAGGGCCCAGGGGGAAAGATCGGCGTCGCTCATGGCACCACTATAGCCAGGCGCACTCCCGTTTTCTCCGGGCCTCGAAGGCCTCGATTGCGGGCAGGCGACGGAGCGTCGTCTCGATCTCGTCCAGGCCCTCCAGCAGGGCGCTCCGGCCCCAGGGCTCGCAGGTGAAGGGATGGACCGCCCCCCCCTGGGCGAGGGTGAGGGCCTCCAGGTCCACCGTGATGGGCTCGGAACTGGCGGCCAGGGCCCCCAGGACGGCCGGGTCCACCACGGCGGGGAGCAGGCCGTTCTTGAAGGCGTTGGTGCGGAAGATGTCCGCGAAGGAGGGGGCCAGGATGGCCCGGAAACCGAAATCCAGGAGGGCCCAGGGCGCGTGCTCGCGGCTGGAGCCGCAGCCGAAATTGGCGCCGCCCAGCAGGATGGAGGCGCCCCGCCCCGGTTCCCGGTTCAGGACGAAGTCCGGATCCTCGGAGCCGTCCTCCCGGTAGCGCAGATCGTGGAAGAGGTGCCGGCCCAGGCCGCTCCTCAGGATCGTCGTGAGGAACTGCTTGGGGATGATCAGGTCGGTGTCGATGTTCTCGCGGATGAAGGCGGCGGCGACCCCGGAGTGGCGGATGAAGGGCGTCATGGCTGCCTCACAGGAAATCGCGCACGTCGGCCAGGCGCCCCCGCACGGCGGCGGCGGCGGCCATGGCGGGGGAGACCAGGTGGGTGCGCCCCAGCCGGCCCTGGCGGCCTTCGAAGTTGCGGTTGCTGGTGCTCGCGCACCGCTGGCCGGGCTGGAGCCGGTCGTCGTTCATGGCCAGGCACATGGAGCACCCCGGCTCCCGCCATTCGCAGCCGGCCTCCCGGAAGACCCGATCCAGGCCCTCCCGCTCGGCCTGGGCCTTCACGAGCCCGCTGCCGGGCACCACCAGCACCTGCACGTCCGGGGCCACCCTGCGGCCCCGGAGGATCCCGGCGGCCTCCCGCAGATCGGAGAGGCGCCCGTTGGTGCAGGAGCCGATGAACACCACGTCCACGGCCAGGTCCGTGAGGGCCTGCCCGGGCCGGATGCCCATGTACTCCAGGGAGCGCTCCGCGCGCCGTTCCTTCTCCTCCGTGGGGGCCTCGCCCGGCTTCGGGGCCCGGCCCGTGATGCCCGCCACCTGTTCGGGGCTGGTGCCCCAGGTGACCTGGGGTTCCAGGTCCGCCACGTCCAGCACGTGCTCCCGGTCGAAGGCGGCCCCGGGATCCGAGGGGAGGGCGCGCCACCGGCGCAGGGCCTCCTCCCGCAGGGCCCCGGCCGGGGCCATGGGCCGGCCCTCCAGGTAGGCGAAGGTGGTCTCGTCCGGGGCCACCAGCCCGGTGCGGGCGCCGGCCTCGATGGCCATGTTGCACAGCGTCATGCGCCCTTCCATGCCCAGGGCCCGCACCGCCTCCCCGGCGAATTCCAGGGCGGACCCGGTGCCCCCGGCCATGCCGATGTCGCCGATGATGCGGAGGATGAGGTCCTTGGCCCCCGTGCCCCGGGGCAGGGCGCCCCGCACGAGGATGCGGAAGTTCCGGGCCCGCTTCTGCACGAGGGTCTGGGTGGCCAGGACGTGCTCCACCTCGCTGGTGCCGATGCCGAAGGCCAGGGCCCCGAAGGCCCCGTGGGTGCTGGTGTGGCTGTCCCCGCACACCACGGTGCTCCCGGGCAGGGTGAAGCCCTGCTCGGGGCCGATGATGTGCACGATGCCCTGGCGCGGGTCCAGGAGCGGGATGTAGGGGATGGGGCACGCGGCCATGTTGGCCTCCAGCGTCTCCACCTGGAGGCGGCTGGTGGGGTCCTGGATGCCGGCGAGGCCCGAGGCCCGGTCCCGGGTGGGGATGTTGTGGTCGGCCACGGCCAGGGCCGCCCCGGGCCGGCGCACGGCGCGGCCCGCCAGGCGCAGCCCCTCGAAGGCCTGGGGGCTGGTGACCTCGTGCACCAGGTGGCGGTCGATGTAGAGCAGGGCGGTGCCGTCGCCCAGGTCCTCCACCACGTGGCTTTCCCAGAGCTTGTCGTAGAGCGTCTTCATGCGGGGGTCCCCAGGAGGAGGTTGCCGACGTTCACGCGCACCAGGTCCGCCAGGCCCCGGGTGCTCACGTGGTTGCGCCCGCACTTGAGGTCCGGCGTGCCGTAGCCCGCGTCCAGGGTGCGGCCCACCGCCGCCTCCAGGGCCGCGGCCTCGGCCTCCAGGCCCAGGCTGTGGCGCAGGAGCATGGCGGCGCTGAGGATGGCGCCCAGGGGGTTGGCCACGCCCCGGCCCTTGATGTCCGGGGCGGAGCCGTGGACGGGTTCGTAGAGGCCCACCTTCCCGCCCAGGCTGGCGCTGGGGAGCATGCCCAGGCTGCCGGTGAGCACCGAGGCCTCGTCGCTGAGGATGTCCCCGAAGAGGTTGTCCGTGACCACCACGTCGAAGGAGGTGGGCCGGGTGACGATGGCCATGGCGCAGGAATCCACGTACTGGTGCTCCAGGGCCACCTCGGGGTAGCCCTGGGCCACCTCCTTCACCACCGACCGCCACAGGAGGCTGGATTCCAGGACGTTGGCCTTGTCCACGCTGGTGACCTTGCGCCGCCGGCCCATGGCCAGCTCGAAGGCCACCCGGGCGATGCGCTCCACCTCGAAGCGGGAGTAGGCGAGCGTATTGGTGCCGGTGTCCTCCGTGAGGCTCCGGGGCTCGCCGAAGTAGAGGCCCCCGGCCAGCTCGCGCACGATGACCAGGTCGGTGCCGCGGACCACCTCGGGCCGCAGGGGCGACGCGTTCACCAGGGCCGGGTGCAGGAAGGCGGGCCGGATGTTGGCGAAGGCCCCCAGTCCCTTGCGCAGGGCCAGCAGGCCCTTCTCGGGCTTCTGGTGCGCGGGCAGGGCGTCGTGCTTGGGGTCGCCCACGGCCCCCAGGAACACCGCGTCCGAGGCCAGGCACCCCTCCAGGGTCGCGTCCGGCAGGGGCGTGCCGCAGGCGTCGATGGCCGCGCTGCCGATGGGCAGTTCCAGGAACTGGAAGGCATGCCCGGCCAGGGAGGCCACCTGCTCCAGGCAGGCCCTGGCCTCCCGGGCCACTTCGGGACCGATCCCGTCCCCGGGCAGAACTGCGATTCGGGCGCGCATGGACGACTCCTGGTCAGGCGTGGGTGCTGGTCATGGATTCCCGGCACGAGCGGGCCAGGAGGACCTTGTTGATGGCGTCCAGGTAGGCCTGGGCGCTGCCGTGGACGATGTCCGTGCTGGCCGCCCTTCCCGTGAAGACCCCCTCCGGGAAGCGCACCCGCACGTGCACCTCGCCCTGGGCGTCGGCGCCGCCGGTGACCGAGTGGAGGCGGAAGTCCTGGATCTCCCCCTGGAGCCCCGTGATGCGGTTGATGGCCTCGCACACGGCGTTCACGGGGCCGTCCCCGGAGGCGGTCTCGGTGGTCTCGCCGCCGGCGCATTCCAGGGTCACCAGGGCCGTGGCGATGGAGTGGGTGCCTGAATTGGCCTGCACCGCCACCAGGCGGCAGGTCTGGGGATCCTCGGTGATGCCGTCGTACAGGAGCGCGATGAGGTCCTCGTCGAAGATCTCCCGCTTGTGGTCGGCCAGGTCCGTGAAGAGCTTGTAGACCCCCTCCAGGGTGCCCTTCTCCAGGGGGTAGCCCAGCTCCTCGTATCGCTGGGCCAGGGCGTGGCGGCCGCTGTGCTTGCCCAGCACGAGGCTGCTGGTCTTCACCCCCACGCTCTCGGGGGTCATGATCTCGTAGGTCATGGGGTTGGCCAGCATGCCGTGCTGGTGGATGCCCGATTCGTGGGCGAAGGCGTTCCGGCCCACGATGGCCTTGTTGGGCTGCACCTGCACGCCGGTGATGTTGGAGAGGACCTGGCTGGTGCGGAACAGCTCCGGGGTTACGATCCCGGTCTCGTAGGGGAAGTGCTCCCCCCGCACCCGCAGCGCCATGACCACCTCCTCCAGGGAGGCGTTGCCGGCGCGCTCGCCGATGCCGTTGACGGTGCATTCCACCTGACGGGCCCCGGCCTCCAGGGCGGCCAGGGTGTTGGCCACGGCCAGGCCCAGGTCGTTGTGGCAGTGGACGCTGATGACGGCCCGCTCCAGGGCGGGGACCCGCTCCCGCAGGGCCAGGATCAGGTTCCGGTACTCCTCCGGGAAGGTGTAGCCCACGGTGTCCGGGATGTTGACGACGGTGGCCCCCTCCTCCAGGGCGATGGCCACCACGTCCGCCAGGAAGGCCAGGTCGCTGCGGGTGGCGTCCTCGGCGCTGAACTCCACGTCGCCGCAGAGGCCCGCGGCGCGGCGGACCCCTTCCCGGGTCATGGCCAGGACCTCGGCCCGGGTCTTCTGGAGCTTGTGCGTCATGTGCAGGTCGGAGGTGGAGACGAAGGTGTGGATGCGGGGGCGGGCGGCCTCCTTCAGGGCGGCCCAGGCCCGGTCGATGTCCAGGGGCAGGGCCCGGCACAGGGCGGCGATGACCGGGCCCTTGACCCTGCGGGCCACGAGGCTCACGGCGGCGAAGTCCTCCTCGCTGGCCACGGGGAACCCGGCCTCGATGACGTCCACCTTGAGGGCCGCGAGCTGGAGGGCCATGCGGAGCTTCTCCTGGGGCTGCATGCTGCAGCCGGGGCTCTGCTCCCCGTCCCGCAGGGTGGTGTCGAAGATGGCGATGGGTTGGCGTTTCATGGGACCTTCCGGTCTAGGAAAATTCCATTACGCGTCCCGGCCCCCCCCTCCGTCCATGAGTATTCGGATTCCTTGGGTTCCAATAAACCATTTCAATGCTGGGAACCGTCCCTCAGCAGCACCCAGGCCTCCCCGCACTGGCCCATGAAGGCCAGGGAATAGGCCCGGAAGAACACCGCCACCGGCAGGAACACCACGGAGCTCACGTAGGGCAGCCCCGCCAGGCAGCAGGTGAAGCAGGTCCCCAGGATGATGAGGGTCGCCGCCGCCAGGGAAAGGAGCCACTTCAGCAGGTAGAAGAGCAGGAAGCTCCCGCCGTTGCCCGGGACCAGCTCGTTCCACCACACCCCGAAGCCCCCGGCCACGGTGGTCCCCCTCAGGTACATCACCGGCACCACGAAATCCCGCAGCACCTGGCCCACCAGCACGACCACCAGCCCCAGGGGGAGGATGATGCCGGCCGCGGCCAGGATGCCCTTGAGGGCCTGGATCCCGAAGTGCAGGTCGGCGATGTCGGGCTCCGCGATGCGCCAGCCCGCGAACAGCCCCAGGGCCAGCACGGCGATGCCCGCGATCTGGAGCGCCAGCAGGAACAGGAAGACCCGGTTGCCGTGCTCCCGGAAGCGGTTCCAGGGCTCGGCGACGCGCCCCCGGCCGCTGACGACGTTGTCCAGGAACATGAACTGGCCCCGGGCCCCCAGCCACGACACCAGCATCAGGAAGGCCAGGGCCAGGACCCCCAGGGACACCACCAGCCCCGGGTGGCCCAGGACCCACAGGCGCGCCACCCCCAGGGCCTCCAGGGGGGAGGTGGGGCTTCCCGCGGAGCCCAGCCCCCGGAAGGGCCTGCCGGACCGGAAATTCAGGCTCCCGCCGCCCATGAGGGCGGCCAGGAAGGAGGTGAAGCCGATGGTGCACCACTTCCCCAGATCGAAGGGGCTGAACAGCGACTTGCGGGTCCAATCGAAGGACCGCTGGATGGGGTCGGTGGCCGAAATCATCGGGTGCCTCGCGTTTCTGGAATTCCGTTGGCCAATTGTGACAGAACCCCGGGAAGGATCTAGAATCGGGGGCCGCCATTCCTCACCCCGGGGGTTCCCATGCACCTCAAGGATCCAAGGGACGCGTTCCAGCTCAAGATCCTCCTGGCCGACACCCGGCCTCCCGTGTGGCGCCGGCTCCAGGTACCGGCCTCCCTCAGCCTGGCCCGGCTGCACCGGGCCATCCAGGCCGCCTTCGGGTGGGAGGACGACCACGGGCACGTCTTCCGCATCCGGGGCGGCGAATACGGGCGCAGCGGCTCCGAGGACGCCTTCGACCTCCGGGGCGAGCGGGTCTCCCTGGCGGGCCTGGGCGTCGAGGCCGGGGACGCCTTCCACTACGAATACGATTTCGAGGATGCCTGGTCCCACCTGGTGACGGTGGAGGCGCGCCTGCTCCTGGAGGCTCCCCTGGGGGGCCCCATCTGCCTGGGCGGACGCCGGGCCTGCCCCCCCGAAGGCTCCGGGGGTCCCTTCGCCTTCCAGGCCTCCCTGGCCGCGGCCCAGGACCCCAGCCATCCGGAGCATGGCCAGGCCAGGGCCTGCTTTCCCCGGGGCTGGAAGGCCGAGGCCTTCGATCTCAGGGCGGCACAGAGGGCCCTGGGGGACATCTAGGTAAGCATGCGTGTGCCGGACCTTCGCCCCGGTTCGTTGGCCACCCTCCCGGGAGAGATTCAACCATTCCCGGGGGAATCCGCTCAAACTGGGTATACCACCGTGAGGTCCCATGCATCTTCGACGCCCCATCGTTTCAGCCCTGCTCGCCCTGGCCCTGCTTCCGGCCCGGGCCGCAGGCCTCACCCAGCTCATCCAGTCCATCCCCCGGGAGACCCCCCTGGCCCACCCGGACCTGGCCTTCGCCAAGGACGCCTGGATCCAGGTCATCCGGGGTGCGAAGAGCCGCCTGGACTTCGCGGAGTTCTACATCGCCCAGGAGCCCGGCGGGGCCCTGGAGGAGGTGCTCCAGGAGCTGGAGCGCGCCGGGGCCCGGGGCGTGAAGATCCGGTTCATCCTTTCCGCGGGGCGCATGCTGGAGCAGGACCCGGCCTCGGTGGCGCGGCTGCGCAGGGTGAAGAACCTCGAACTGCGGACCTTCGACCTCAAGGGCATTTCCACCGGCATCCTCCACGCCAAGTACTTCCTCGCCGACGGCAGGGAGGGCGTCCTGGGCAGCCAGAACTTCGACTGGCGCGCCCTGGAGCACATCCACGAACTGGGCATCCGCACCACCGATCCCGCCCTGGTGGACCGCCTCCAGGAGGTCTTCGAAGTGGACTGGCGCTTCGCGGGCGACAAGAGCCTGCCCCCCGCCGCCAGGCCCGTCCCCGCCCCCCTGGGACCGGCGGAACTGGTGGCGAGCCCCCCCTTCCTCTCCCCCGGCACCGTCCGCCCCGCCCTGGACGCCCTGGTCCAGCTCCTGGGGGAGGCCCGTTCCAGCATCCGCGTCCAGCTCCTCACCTACTCCCCCGTGGCCCGCAACCGCTACTGGCCCGCCCTGGACACCGCCCTGCGGGCCGCGGCCGTGCGCGGGGTGAAGGTGGACCTGCTGGTCTCGGACTGGGTCTTCAAGAGCCGCGGCCTGGACCACCTCAAGTCCCTGGCCCTGATCCCCAACATCGACGTGCGCATCGCCTCCATCCCCGAGGCGTCCACGGGGCACATCCCCTTCTCCCGCACCATCCACAGCAAGTACGTGGTCATCGACGGCGCCGTGCTGTGGGTGGGCACCAGCAACTGGGAGGAGGACTACTTCCAGGCCTCCCGCAACGTCGAGGCCATCCTTCGCCAGCCGGACCTGGCCCGGCAGGGCGGGGAGATCTACGAGAAGCTCTGGACCAGCCCGTACGTCAGGAAGCTGGAACCCATGAAGGCCTATGCGCCCAGGAAGGTCGACTGAACCCCCGCGGGTTCAGATCGCCCCGGGCTTTCCCGCCAGGCGCCTGAAGATACCCAATTGCCCCAGGTGGTAGGCCTCGTGCCACGCCAGGAAGCCCACGAGCCCGGCCACGTCCGTGGTGCCGTCGGGCAGGGTGCGCCCCACCGGCTTGGCCAGGGTCTCCCGGGTCACGCCCTCCCAGGCCGCGGCCATGGCGGCCTGGGCGGCGTGGAACGCGGCGGCCACGGCCCCGATGTCCAGGTCGGCGGGGAGGTCCCGGGGCGAGGTGCCCCGGAGGAAGAGGGCCTCCCAGGGGGCGGTCTCCACGGGGAGGCCCAGGGCCGCGGCCACGCGGTTCCGGTAGGTGGCGAGGTGGCCCACCAACCAGCGCGGATCGTGGCCGGAGGCGTCGCGCACGGCCCAGTCGGCCTCCGTGAAGTCCCCCACCAGCCGGGTGAGGAAGGCATCCCCCACGGCGTAACACCGGGCGGCGGTCGCGATCTCGGGCAGCATGGGCACCTCCAGGGAAGAACGGGATTCAGGCTAACCGGAATTTGCCCGTGAGCCGATGGAGATCCCCGGCCTGGCGGGCCAGGTCGTCGATGGTGCGGGAGGTCTCGTGGAGGCTGGAGGCCAGCTCCACCGTGGCCGAGGCGTTCTGCTCGGTGAGCTGGGCCGTGGTGCTGACGGCCTCCACCACCTCGTTGCAGGCCAGGGTCTGCTCCTCCACCGAGGAGGCCACCCGGGCCGCCCCCGTGGACAGGCTCCGGATATTGGCCTCCATGGCCACGAGGATCTCCCGCACGGCGGCGGTGGAGACGGCGCCGTCCTTGACCCGGTCGGTGCTTTCCTGGATGAGCTGGCTGATCTCCTTGGCCGCGGCGGCGCTGCGCTCGGCCAGCTTGCGGATCTCCTCGGCCACCACCGCGAAGCCCTTGCCCTGGGCCCCGGCCTTGGCGGCCTCGATGGCGGCGTTCAGGGAGAGCAGGTTGGTCTGCCGGGCGATGTCGGCGATGACGGAGGTGATGCGGCCCACCTTCGCGGAGCTCTCCTCGATGGCCTCCATGGCCTGGGAGGAGCCCTTGGCGCAGTCCAGGCCCCGGGCGCTCATGGCCAGGGACTCCTGGGAGAACCGGTCGGTCTCGTGCACCGTGCCGCGCACTTCGGTGATGCTGCTGGCCACGTCGTTGAGGGCCGAGGTGGAGCGGTCCATGGCCGCGCGCTGGTGTTCGGCGCCCTTGCTGATCTCCTCGGTCGCGCCGTTGAGCTGCTCCGTGGTGGCGGACAGTTCCGTGGAACCGCTGGCGACCCGCTCGGCGATGCCGGCGAGGGTGGCGATGTCCGCGCGCAGGCCGCGGGCGAGGCCGTCGAGGCTTTCGGCGATCTCGGCGAATTCGTCCCGGGTCTCCACCCGGGTCGAACGGGTGAGGTCGCCTCCCCCCACCGCCACCAGCGAGGTGCGGATCTCCTGCACGGCCGTGCCCACCTGCCGCCCGACGATCACGGTCATGGCGATTCCCGCGAGGATGGCCACCAGGGTTCCCGCCAGGAGGTAGAGCTGCATGCGGCCGGCGAAGCCCGACGTATGGCCGATGTCCTCCCGGGTGCGCGCGTCGATCGCCGCGAGGGTCTTCTCGAAGCCCTCCCGCCCCAGGCGCTGGTCCTGGACATTGGCCTCCATGAGGGCGGGGTCGGGCTTGGCCGCGGCCTTGGCGCGGGCCAGTGCCCCGGGGAATCCGGCGTCGTACTTCCGGATGGAGGCGAGGCCCTGGGTCACCAGCGCCTTCTCGTCCGGGCTCCAGTCCACGGTCTCCAGGGCGGCCAGCTTGACCCGGGCCTTCTCCTCCAGCTCCTTGAGGCGCTGGCCCCGCTTGGCCTGGTAGGCCTCGTCGTGGGCCGCGGCGATGAGGGACACGTGGACGGTGCGGATGGTGTTCACGTCGTTGAGGGCGCTGGAGAGCATCTTGGCCTTGTCCAGGTCCGCCCCGGACACCGAAAGGCGGGTCACCACCCGGTTGATGGTGAGGCCCCCGGTGAGGGCCACGGCCGCGAGAAGCAGCACCTGCCCCGCGAAGAGCACCGCGAATTTCCCGCGGATCCTTAGGCGACCGAAGATTCGCATGATGATGCCCATGGGGGCCTCCATGAATGAATAGTTCGAAGGGGAAGAGGATACCTTTAACGGATAAATCCTGCATTCAGGTTTATTATTGAACCCGCATGATCAAGACCATAGGCAAGTTCGAGATCGTCCGGCTCCTGGGCAGGGGCAACATGGGCGAGGTGTACCTGGGCCGGGACCCCGTCCTGGACCGGCCCGTGGCGGTCAAGACCATCCGCCCCGGCACCGCCTTCGAGGGCGAGGGGCAGGCCCGCTTCGAACGGGAGGCCCGGGCCATGGCGGCCCTGAACCACCCCAACATCATCACCATCTACGACTTCGGCATGGTCGAGGAGCTCTGCTACCTGGCCATGGAATTCCACGAGGGGGATGACCTGGCCACCCTCATCCAGCGCGGCGCGCCCTCCCGGGCCGAGCTCCTGGAGGCCCTGGCCCAGGCCTGCGACGGACTGGGCTTCGCCCATGCCCGGGGCATCGTCCACCGGGACTTCAAGCCCGCCAACATCCTCGTGGGCGGCAAGGGCAAGCGCCCCGTGGCCAAGCTCCTGGACTTCGGCGTGGCCAGCGTGGACCGTTCCAGCCTCACGGAGCAGGGCACCTGGATGGGCACCGTCAGCTACATGGCCCCGGAGTACCTGGAATCGGGCAAAGCGGGGCCCGCCGCGGACATCTTCGCCGCCGGGGTCATCATCTTCGAGATCCTCTCCGGGGGGGACCGGCCCTTCACCGGCGAAGGCCCCACGGCCATCCTCAACGCCATCCTCCACAAGCCCCCCCGGGAGCTCGCCCCGGATCACCTGGCGGGCATTCCGGGGGCGGTGGTGGACGTGATGAAGAAGGCCCTCTCCAAGGACCCGGCCCAGAGGCACGCCACCGCCGAGGACCTGGCCTCCGACCTGCGCAGGGCCCTCGCCGCGCCCCTGGAAGCCCCCCTGCCCCCCCAGCGCATCGTGGTGGGCAAGGGCGGCGGCGCCACCTGCCTCAGCATCCGGGTAGCCCTGCGCCAGGCCCGCAGCGGGGCGGTCATCGAGATCCTGCCCGGGGTCTACCGGGAGGCGGTGGTGGTGGACAAGGAACTCACCCTCCAGGGCTCCGGCGACGCCTCCCTGATCGTCGTGGAATCCGCCGGGGGCCCCTGCCTCACCGTGGACGCCCCCCGCTGCGAGGTGCGGGGCCTCACCCTCCGGGGCGGCGGACCGGGACCGGCCGCGGACCTGCGCTCGGGGCACACCACCCTGGAGGCCGCGCTGGTCACCAGCCCCCCGGGGCTCGGCCTGCGGCTCCACGCCGGGGCCCAGGCCACGGGCGTGGACTGCGTCTTCGAGGACCACGCCGGCGGCTCCGTGGAGCTGGGGCCCCGCACCACCTCGCGGTTCGTGGGCTGCGAATTCATCCGGAGCGGCTCGGCCGGAGTGCTGGCCCTGGAAGGCGCCCGGGTCACCCTGGAGTACTGCAAGGTCTCGGACCACGCCGCGGCCGGGGTCCATGCCGCGGAGGGCGCCCTGGTCGAGCTCACCGGGTGCCGCATCACGGGAAACGCGGGCCTGGGCCTGTGCGCCGTGGACGGGGGCCGTGTCGTCCTGAAGGATTGCGAAGTCTCGGGCAATGGGCAGCCGGGGCTCCTGCTGCACCGGGGCGGCGCCGCCCAGCTCAGCTCCACCCGGGTGGTGGACGGCGCCTCCATGGGCATCGCCTGCCACCTGGAGGCCGCCCTGGCCATGGACCACTGCCTGGTGCGCGGCAACGCCCCCGGGGGCCTGCTCCTGGCCGCGGGATCCCTGGAGCCCGTGCTGGGCGAAGGGAACACCATCGAGGACGCGATCCTAAGGTAGGAGCTCCTCCCACCCCGGACCCTCCAGCGCCAGGCCCCGGTAGCCGGGGATCCCCAGGAGGTCCAGCATGGGATCCGCCTCCCGGGTGACGAAGGCGACGGGCAATTCCCCGAAGGACCGGAGCAGGGGTTCCATGCGCCGCACCGCGCCCACGGGTTCCCCGCCACCGGCCCGGCTGGACTCCAGATCCACCAGGAGGAGCCGGATGGGCGCGGTGCCGGCGTCCTTCCACAGCGCATGGGCCCCGTACAGGTCGGGGGTGGCTTCCAGGCGCCAGTATCCCGAGGACCTGAGTTTGCCCTCCAGGCGCTCCCGGTCCTCCCCCGGAGCCCCCACCAGGAGGAGCCGCGCGCACCTCCGGTCCAGGGCGTCCAGGGCCTCCAGCCCTGTGGGCGCCGGGGCCCGCCGCGCCTCGCTCCGGACCCGGACCGGGGCCGCGGCCTCCAGGGTCCCGGCCTCGGGCCGGAAGGCGCCGGAGCCCAGGCTGCTCTGGCGGTCCCGCGCCTCCAGGAACCGGGACAGGAGCAGCTTCTCGGCTTCGCCCATGCCCATGAACTGGACCCCCACGTGCGTTTCGGACCCCGTCTGCAGCACCCGCGCCACCTGGCCCCGGGCCTCCAGGTAATCCCCCTTGGGGAACCCGCTCAGGCGCAGGAGGGAAAAGACCATGCCCCGGTCCAGCATGGCCGCGTGGGGCGCGATGGGCATCCCGTCGTCCAGCCTCACCATGCGGTCCACCCGGAAGGACAGGCCCCCCATGGAAAGGTTCAGCAGGGGCCCCGTGAGCCCGCGCCCGGGCATCTCGGAATCCTGGCCGGCCACGTAGAAGTTCTCCCGGGGGCGGAACGGGAACCGCTTCCAGAGCCGCCGGTCCGAAGCCGTGAGGAAGGGGGGGGCCTGGAACCGGTACTGGAGGTAGCCCTCCCGGCCCAAGAACCGCAGGCGCCCCTCCAGGCGCTTGTCGCCGGTGGCGAAGACCATCTCGAAGAGCGCCCCCGCGGCCAGGGCCGGCGGCAGGGGCCGGAGCAGCTTGAAGATCAGGTCCCCGGAGCCCGCTTCGCGCCTGAGCACCACCGCCGTGTAGGGCAGCGTCCGGGTGCCCTCCACCTTGATGGGGAATTCCGCCTCGGAGACCACGAGGGCATCCAGGGCCTGGGCGACGAGGGCGGGATCCTTCATGGGGGCGCCGGGGGACATTCAGTCCTCCCGCGCCCGGAGCGGCTCCGCGGCCTGGTTCAGGGGTTCTGCGATTCGCACGTTTCCACGATACCCTGCCCGCCTGACCGACGCCACCGGCCGGGGCGCCCCGGAAGGCCGCGGACCGGGGTCAGAGGGTCTGCAGGGAGAAATTCACGTCGAGGCGGATGGGGGCCTGGGCCCGCATGCGCTCGGGCACGTGGAAGCGCCACTGGAGCACCGTCTCCACGATCTTCGGCCAGATCTCCGGGGGGCCCCCCAGGGGCGTGGCGGTGAGGGGCACGCCGTCGGCGCCGATGGAGAGGCGCACCAGGACGGAACCCTTGATGTCCCGCCTGGCCCCCTTCACCACGGGGATGGGTTGGCGGATGATCCGGAATTCGTCGTCGTCCAGGGGCTGGGCCAGGATGAGCCGGGCCGGGGGGGCCGCGGCGGCGCGCGCGGGCCGGGAACCGCCGTCCCCCTTCGCCATGCCGTTGCCGCCCCGGGCCACCGGGAGGCCCGGAGCCAGGTCCAGGAGCGTGGGTTCCCCGGGAAGGGCCCGGGGCGGGTCCAGGTCCAGGTCCGGCGTGAAGCTGCTGGCCCGGGGAAGCCCCGCCTGCAGGGCCTGGTACTTCAGCAGGGCGGGATCCACCGTCCCCGTCCCGTTGGGATCCCCGGGGCGGCCCGGGGACGGCGCCTCCCGGAGGCCGGGCTCCTGCACCAGGTCGACGGCGATGCGAAGGCCGGAGACCACGGCGCGTTGCCGGTCCGCCGCGCGCAGGCGCAGGGCCCCGAGCCCCCACACCAGCGCCAGGGTCAGGCCCGCCGCCAGGGCCAGGCTCAGCCCCCGGCGGCCTTCGCCCACGCCGGAGAGGGCGAGCTCCAGCTCCAGGTCCGGCTCGAACAGGGTTTGCATGAATCCATTAAGCCACCCTTCCGCCCCCGGGAGGGACCCTTCTTCAGATCACCTGGCTGATGTGCATGGCCTTGAACCGCCCCCCGCTGGCCTCCGCCGCCCGGGTGAGCTGGATGAGGCACCCGGGGCAGGCCGTCACGACCACCTCGGCGCCCGTGGCCTCGATGCTGGAAGCCTTCCGGGCCAGGATCCGCGCCGCGGTCCCCGGGTGGTCCATGTGGAAGGTGCCCGCGCCGCCGCAGCAGGTGTCGGCCTCCCGCATGTCCACGAACCGGCCCGCGGCCTCCAGGAGCTGGCGGGGCTGGCGGCGGATCCCCTGCCCCCGGGCCAGGTGGCAGGGGTCGTGGAAGGTGAAGGTGCGCTCCCCCCTGGAGGGGGAGCGGTACCCCGCGCGCACCAGGAACTCGGTGAGGTCCAGCACCTTGGCGCTGAAGGCCGCGGCCCGGTCACGCCAGGCCCCGTCATCCTTGAAGTGGTCCGCCAGGTGCTTGAGGGCCCCGCCGCAGCTGGCGCAGTCGGTCACCACCACATCGGCCTCCTCGAAGAGCGCGATGTTCTCCCTGGCCAGTTCCAGGAAGGTCCCCTTCATGCCGTGGGCCAGGTGGGGCAGGCCGCAGCAGGGATTGTCCGGGGCGGACACCTCCCCCAGGCCCCCCAGGAGCTTCAGGGTGGCCTCGGCGGCGTCGGGGAACATCAGCTTCATGCCGCAGCCCTGGAAGTACGCCACCCGGGCGTGGGCCCCCGGGGTGGCCGCCGGAGCCTCCCCGCCCAGGGCCGCGGGCCCCGCGAAGGCGGCCAGGAAGGCCTTGCGGGGAAATTCCTTCGGGACCAGGGCGGAGGGGAGGAGGCGCAGGAGCCCCAGGCGCCGCAGCGCCCCCAGCGCCAGGGCGCCCAGCCCCACCGCGGCGCGGCTGCGCAGCGCGGCCCCCACCAGGCGGTACGTCACCGTGGGGCCCCCCGCGCGGTCCGTGAGGTGCTGGCGCACCCGCACCATGGCCTCGTCCGTGGGCACCTTGTTGGGGCAGGCGTCGGTGCAGGCCCGGCACAGCAGGCAGAATTCCACCGCCCCCCGCACCTCCGGGCCGGGCTCCAGGCCCCCCTCGGCCAGGCCCCGGGCCAGGGCGTTCTTGCCCCGGGCGCTGGAACGCTCCACGTCCCGCACCTTGAAAAGGGGGCAGACGGTGAGGCAGGTGCCGCACCGGTCGCAGCCCGCCACCAGGGCCTTGGCTTCCTCCAGGAGGCCGCTCACCAGATCTTCCCCGGGTTGAGGATCCCCTTGGGATCGAGGCCGGCCTTCACGGCCTGGAGGGTGCGCACCCCCGCCTCCCCCAGGGCCTGGGCCAGGTAGGGGCGCTTGGTGATGCCGATGCCGTGCTCGCCGCTCAGGGTGCCGCCCACCGCCAGGGCCGCCTCGAAGATGGCGTCCACCGCCCGGTGGACCCGCTCGGCCTGGGCGGGGTCGGCCATGTCGCAGAGCACCGAGGGGTGCAGGTTCCCGTCCCCGGCGTGCCCGAAGACCGGGATGAGCAGGTCGAACCGCTTGGCGATGGCGCCGATGCGCCGGACCACCTCGGGAAAGGCGTCCCGGGGCACGGAGATGTCCTCGCCCAGGCGGTTGGGGGCCAGGGCGGCCACGGCCTGGCTTAGGCCCCGGCGCACGGCCCAGAGTTCGTCGCTCTCGGCCTTGTCCTGGGCCACCTTGAATTCCAGGCAGCCGCAGGCTTCGGCCACGCCGCGGATGCGCCCGCACTGGGCCTCCAGCTCCGCGGCGTCCTCCCCGTCCACCTCGATGATCACGCAGCAGCCCGCCCCCGCGGGCAGGGCCATGCGGCGGTGCCGGGCCACGGCCTGGAGGCTCACGTCGTCCATGATCTCCGCCGCGGAAGGCACGATGCCGGCCTTGAGCATGCGGTGCACCAGGGCGCAGCCGGCGTCCATGTCCGCGAACAGGAGCCGCAGGACCCCACGGGCCTTGGGCAGGGGGATGAGCCGGAGCAGCACCCGGGTGATGACCCCCAGGGTCCCCTCCGAGCCCGTGAACAGGCCCGTGAGATCGTAGCCGGTGACGTTCTTGATGGCCTTTCCGCCGGTCTCCAGGAGGGTGCCGTCGGCCAGCACCACCTGGAGGCCCATGACGTAGTCCCGGGTGACGCCGTACTTCACGGCCCGCATGCCGCCGGCGTTCTCGGCCACGTTGCCGCCGATGGTGCTGAACTTCCAGCTGGCGGGATCCGGGGGGTAGAAGAGCCCCCGGGCCGCGCAGGCGTCGTGCAGGTCCATGGTGCGCACGCCGGGCTCCGCCGTGACCATCATGTTGCCTTCGTCCACCTCGAGGATGTCGGTCATGCGGTCCAGGGCCAGGGAGATGCCGCCGTGCAGGGGCACCGAGCCCCCGGTGCGTCCGCTGGCGGCCCCCCGGGGGGTCACGGGGATCCCCCCGGCGAAGGCCAGGGCCATGACCCTCGACACCTCCTCCGCGGTGCGCGGCCGCACCACCACGTCGGGCCTGGGGGCCGGCACCAGGGGCAGGAAGGAGGAATCGTAGGAATAGCCGAACCGGTCCACCTCGCCGTCCAGGACGTGGTCCCGGCCCACGATCAGCCTCAGTTCGTCGGAAAGCGTGGTCACGGACATGGCCGCCTCCTACCGGGTGAGCCCCAGCCAGGTCCAGTACGTCAGGGCCATGACCGTCATGAAGACCCCCGCCAGGACGCTCATCACGGCCCCGGTCCTCAGCATCTCCCGGGAGGTGATGTGGCCGCTGCCCATGGCCACGGCGTTGGGCATGTTGGTCACGGGAAGCAGGTACTGGTGGGGCATGTTGATGCCGACGATCAGCGCGAAGGCCAGGGGATCGGCGCCGATGGCCACGGCGTGGGCGATGACGATGGGGGTGAGGGCCGTGGTCTTGGGCCCGCCGCCGGTGAAGAACACCTGCAGGGCAGTGATGAGCCAGATGATGATGATCAGCTGGGCCACGTGGGGCAGGTGCACCAGGGGCCCCAGGAGGGTCCCGGCCATCCACTTGGCCGCGCCCGAGGACGCCAGGGCCGCGCCCATGGACAGGCCCGAGCCGTACAGCACGAACACGTTCCAGGGCACCTTGGACTGGGCCTCCTTCCATCCCATGACGCCCTGGGACGGCCAGAGCAGGACGATCACTGAGGCCATGCCCACGATCACCACGTTGATGCCGTGGAAGGAGTCCGTGGCCCAGAGGGCCAGGGTCAGCAGGAAGACCACGAGGGTGTACTTCTCGGCCCGGGAGAAGGGCCCCAGGGCCTCCAGCTCGGTGCGGATGTAGTCGTGGCCGGTGCCCAGGGTGCGGGTCTCGGGGGGCCACATGAGGCGCAGGACGTAGACGGAGAGGAAGGCCAGCGCGAAGGCCGGAACGCCACCCACCTTGAACCACATGGACCAGGAGATGGACCGCTTGGCGGCGGCCTCGATGAGCCCGACGGTGATGGGATTGCCCACGTGGGCCGTGAGCACGCCCATGCTCATCATGGTGCCGCTCATGGCCACGATGAACATGAGGGCCTTCATGATGTTGCTCTTGCCGTGCTCGGCGTTGAAGGCCTGGCCGATGCCCAGGATGATGGGCAGCATGAGCAGGGTGCGGGCCGTGATGGAGGGCACCAGGAAGGTCATGACCGCCATGACCGCCGCCACCGCCCAGTAGATCTTCACGGCGTCCCCGCCGGCCAGGTTCACCAGGGTCAGGGCCACCCGCTTGGAGAAGCCCGACTTCTCCATGCACCCGGCCATGATGAAGCCGATGACGATGAGCCACAGGGCCGTGTTGGCGTACCCCCCGAAGGCGCCGGCCAGCGGAGTGGCCTTGAGGGCCGCCAGGAGGAAGACGATGAGCAGGCCGCTGACGGCGTCCTCCAGGGCCTGGGTGACCCACACGATGATGGCGAACACCGCCACCCCCAGGGCGGCCCTGCTGGTGGGCGTCAGTCCCTTCACCCCGGGGGTCAGCCACAGGATCCCCGCCAGGGCCGCGAAGGCCGCGATGAGCGCGATGAGCTTCTTGCGTTCCACGTCCGATCCTCCTATGGGTTTGCCAGGGTGTGCATCCATGAGGAGGCCTGCGCGGCTCCCCGTCCACCTCCGGCGCACCGGCGGCCCTGATGGGGGTACCAGCGGCCCGGAGGCGGCTACAGGCCGAAGACGCTCTTGAGCCGGGGCAGGTACATGCGCCCCACGGGGATCTCGGCCACGACCCCGTCCCGCAGGGGCTTGAGGTGGATCAGGTAGGCGTGGTTGAACCAGGGGGTGAGGTTCTGCACCTGGTCCACGTTGACGATGTAGTTCCGGTGGCAGCGCAGGAAAAAGGCGGGGTCCAGCCTCGCCTCGTACTCCGTCAGCCGGGTGCGGGTGGGCCGGCTGCGGCCGTCCAGGGTCTCCAGGAACACCTCCCGCTCCCGGGCCACGATCATCCGGATGCGGTCCACGGGCACCACGTCCAGCCCGGAGGCCCCCTCCACCAGGATGGTGCGGGGAAAGCGGGGGGCTTCGGCCGGGGCGCGCCCGGCCCCGGCCATGCGGTCCCGGATGCGCAGGAGGTCGGCGGCGTCGAAGGGCTTGAGGAGGTAGTCCATGGCCTGCACCTTGAAGGCCTCCAGGGCGTGCTGCGCGTAGGCCGTCACGAAGACCACCCGGGGCGGCCGGGGCAGCGCCGCCAGGCGCGCCGCTAGTTCCAGCCCGCCCATTTCGGGCATCTGGATATCCAGGAAGACCAGGTCGGCCCCCTCCTCCTCCAGGAAGGCCAGGGCCCGGGCCCCGTCGTGGTAGACCCCCACCACCCAGGCCCACTCCTGGGCCTCAAGGAGCGTCTTCAGCTCGCCGCAGATCAGCGGCTCGTCGTCCACGATGACGGCCCGCACGCGGCTCATGGCAGGGCCTGGGCGGGGAGGGTGAGGCGGGCCACGGTGCCCCCGCCGGGACCGGGGCTGGAGAGGGCCAGTCCCGACGCGGGCCCGAAGATCAGCCGCAGGCGCCGGTGCACGTGGGTGAGCCCCAGGCCCAGGCCGGTCTCCGACTTCGTCCCGCCCCGCAGATTGAGCCGCTCCAGGTCCGGGGCCTCGATGCCCAGGCCGTCGTCCCGCACCTCGATCCAGGCGCCCTGGGCTTCGCGGCCCGCGCGCAGGGTGACGGTGCCCCCTTCCCGCCGGGGGCCGATGCCGTGCTTGATGGCGTTCTCCACCAGGGGCTGCAGGATGAACACCGGCAGGACCAGGCCCAGGAGTTCCGCCGGCACCTGGATCTCCCCCCGCACCCGGTCGCCGAAGCGCGCCTTCTGGAGGCTGAGGTAGAGTTCCACCGTCTGCAGTTCGTCGGCCAGGGTCGTCATCTCCTCCCCCCGGTCCAGGGAGCGGCGCAGGAAGACCGACAGATCCTTGATGACGGTGCGGGCCGCCTCGGGATCCGTGCGGGTGAGGGCGCCCACGGTGGTCAGGGTGTTGTACAGGAAGTGGGGGTTCACCTGGGCCTTGAGCATCTGGAGCTCCGCCTGGGCCAGCAGGGCCTGCTGGGTGGCCTGGGCCTTGAGCTTCTCCTGCTCCCGGAACACGTCCCGCACCACCAGCAGGAAGATCCCCACCGCCGCGGCGTTGGCCAGGATGGTGGGGATGGCGATGGCCCGCTCCAGCTGCCAGGCCTGGGCGAAGGGCTTGGCCATGAGCAGGATGCAGACCTTCAGGTTGAGCTCGGCCAGCACCGCCGTGCCCATGGCCACGGGCACCGTGATGCGCGAGGCCCCCAGGCGCCGGTGCACGAGGCCGCTGATCAGGCCCGCCAGGATGTTGGAGACCAGGGCCGCCAGGGCCGTGTAGCCCCCCATGGAGTACCGCACCGCCCCGCCCAGGAAGCCCGCCCCGATCCCCACCAGGGGCCCGCCGATGAGCCCCCCGGCGATGGGCCCCACGATGCGGGTGTTGGCCAGGGCGCCCTGGACGGGGATGCCGATGAAATTGCCCGCCGCCGAGAAGGCCCCGAAGACCAGGGCCAGGATGAGCTGGTCCTTGGCCCGGTAATGGGAACCGGTGAGGGCCCGGCGCACGGAACCCAGCCGCGTCACCAGGTAGGCGCCCAGCCCGTTGAGGGCCAGGTTCCGGGTGATGTCCCACACCAGGGCGCCGTCCACGGAACCCAGCAGTCGGCCCGGGGCCAGGGCGATCATGGCCGGCCCGGAAGGGAGGAGGGTCCACGTGGAGGCATGGTGGATTATCCATTAATTCAGCGGCGAATGCTCCCCCCCGCCGGCGGGATCACACCAGGAGGCGGAAGCTCCATCCGTCCTGGAGTTCAGGGACATCCGCCGGGCGGTTGGCGGGGAAGGGCGTGCGGGGCCCGGCCTGGCCGGGGTCCGTGGACCGGCCGGGGGAACCCGAACCGGCGTTCCGGGTGTCCAGCGGGGTGGAGGTGCTGCGCAGCACAGGGCTCATGGGATCTCCTGGGAGGATGGGAATGAAAAAAGCCCCGCGACCTGGGGGGTGCGGGGCGGTGGGTTGCTTTCCGTCGTGCTCTAGGAAGCCCCCGCCCCGGGCGCAAGAAGTACGACCGTAATGAACAGGCTCGTAAGGGCGAGGACGGCGTCCGCCATGGGCGCGCCCGGGAGGGCGGCATCGAGAGCGAAACGTCGGGCCATGGGTTCCATGTGATTCCATGAATAGGCCCTGGCGGCCCCCCCGTCAACGCGCCAGGGCCATCCTGCATGGATTGAATAGGTTCATAAGGGAACCCAATGGATCAGGGCCGGAACACCGCGAACACGGTGATATCCGGTTCCGTGTAGCTGCCCGCGTCCTCCGAGAACCCGAAGCGCCAGCGGGGCAGGTTCCGGTGGCTGAAGGTCCAGTGCTGCTGGATGCCCGGCAGGTCGATCCAGTCCACGCCCACCTTGTAGGGGCTGGGGTGGTACTGCAGGGTCACGTCCACCGCGAAGCCCCGCCAGAAGCCCGGCCCGTCGTCCCGGAACCCGATCCCCGCCCAGGCCCGGCCCAGGGTGCGCCGCGGCATGGCCTCCCGGAAGGGGCTGGCCCCCGGCAGGTCCAGGTGCAGGACCTCCCCCTGGCCGTGCAGGGTCCAGCGGCCCCAGGTGCGCCAGCCGGCCACCCCGGCCAGTTCATTGAACCCCCCGGAGGAAGACCAGTCCCGGTCGCTGCCCGTGGGCACCTGGAGGCTGGCCCCCACCCGCCAGCCCGTGGCGCGGTTCCCGAAATCCACCACGTAGGCCAGGTCCGTGGCCAGGAGGCGCGTCGCCGGCCGGTCCAGGGCCGCCACGGGGCGCCCGTTCACCACCAGCCGGTACTCCAATTGATTGCGCGGCACCTGGCCCCGGCTGCCGTCGGGCAGGGCGAAGAGCTTGTGGAAGGAGGCGACGGCCTGGTCCCCCATGCCCCCGGAGCTGGCCACGGCCCGCAGGCGCACGTTGAAGCGCCCGGGTCCCAGCCGCCCGGCCAGATCCCCGGTGAGCTGCCAGTCTTCGCCGTCCAGCACCGCCCGGGAGCGGCCGTCCGCGCTGGTCTCGTTGCCCGTGCGCAGGAACTGGCTGCTGGCCTCCAGGGCGAAGGCCGTGACGCCCTCGGGCATCGGCTCGGGGAGGATGCGGAACCACACCACCCGGTTGTTCATGGGGGTCTCCTGCCCCGCCGCGGCGAGGCCCGCCAGGGCCAGCGCCCCCGCCCGCACCCAGGTCCATGTCATGGGCCACCTCCGCAACCGGCTTCGATCCATTGATAACCCAGCCGCCGCGGGAATGCCGTTCCGGGGCGCCGCACTGTGATCCGGGGCACAAGCGGACCTTCGGGTCTTGTATTTGTGGATCGTTGATGGTGAAGTTGAGATTCAGTCGCACGTGGATTTTCAAACAACCTTTTCCCCCCTGGAGATGCGCCATGAAGCGCCTCGGCTTCGCCCTGTCCGCCGCGCTGGCCTGTTCGACGCTGGCCTCCCAGACGCCCCCCGCGGACCTGACCCCCAAGGCCTGCCGGCCCCTGTTCACCACCTCGGCCGGACTCACGGACCCGGGCTTCGCGGAACTGGAGCTGGGGGCCCAGACGATCCACAACCGGGACGGTTCCAAGGACCGGTTCGTGCCGACCCAGCTGAACGTCGGGATCGATTCCTGGTTCGATCTCCGGGTGGGCTGGAGCGGCCCGGCCCTGCGCAAGGATTCCCAGGGGGAGCAGAAGGCCGGGGGGAGCGACCCGGTGATCGGCGGCCAGGCCCTTTTCCTGTCCCAGGCCCGGGGCGGCGTGGACCTGGGCCTCGCCCACTGGCACAAGATCCCCCGGGCCAGCGTGGCCAAGGGCATCGGCACCGGCCGGCACGACGACACCCTCCTGCTCACGGCCTCGCGCACCCAGGGCCGCTGGGCCTTCGACCTCAACGCCGGGGCCAACTGGATCGGGCGCAAGGGGGGCGGGGGGCGCGTGCGCCAGGCCGCCCTGTCCCTGGCCATCACCTGCGCGGTGGCCCCGGCCTGGAACCTCACCCTGGACACC
Organism: Mesoterricola silvestris; assembly: GCF_030295405.1. Lineage (GTDB taxonomy): Bacteria > Acidobacteriota > Holophagae > Holophagales > Holophagaceae > Mesoterricola > Mesoterricola silvestris. The sequence continues at coordinate 4,383,348 of NZ_AP027080.1, forward strand.
TACGCCCTGGCGGCCACGAAACTGGGACCCCAGGCCCTGAGCAGCGTCCTGGCCGTCCGGCGCGACCTCACGCCCCGCCTCTGCGTGGACCTGGGCGTGGAGGCGGGCCACACCGACGGGGCGCCCCGCCTTTCCCTGAACGCGGGCCTGGTCTGGCGCATGGGCCGGATCTTCTGACCGGGAATCCGGGGCCCGGGGCGGGCCGGGCTCCCGCAGGCCTTCGGGAAGCATGCGATCATCCCAGGGATGGAGACCCCATGGATCACGTGCTCACGGATTTGAACGGCGGAATCGGCGTTATAACACTCAACAACACGGCCCGGCGCAATTGCCTGTCCGAGGCCATGCTCAACGGCATCGAGCAGTCCATCCAGAGGCTCGTGGCCTCCGGGGCCCGGGCCATCATCCTCCGGGCGCCCAAGGGCAGCAAGGTATGGAGCGCCGGCTTCGACATCCGCGAACTCCCCGACCCCGGCATCGACCCCCTGGGCTACAACGACGACCTCGCCACGGCCCTGCGGGCCGTGCAGAACTGCCCCGTCCCCGTCATCGCCATGATCGAAGGCAGCGTGTGGGGGGGCGCCTGCGACCTGGCCGTCACCTGCGACATGGCCATCGGGACCCCCACCACCACCTTCGCCATCACCCCCGCCAAGCTGGGCGTCCCCTACACCACCACCGGCCTCATGCGCTTCATCGGCGCCATGCCCATGCACATCGTCAAGGAACTGTTCTTCACCGCCCAGCCCATCAGCGCCGAGCGGGCCCGGGAACTGGGCCTCCTGAACCACCTGGTGGACGGGGAGGAGCTGGAAGCCTTCACCCTGGCCCTCGTGGCCCGGATCCTGGACAACTCCCCCCTGGCCATCAGCGTGCTCAAGGAGCAGCTGCGCGTCCTGGGCAACTCCTACTCCATGAGTCCCGAAACCCAGGAGCGCATCCAGGGGCTGAGGCGGATGGTGTACCAGAGCCCCGATTACGGGGAAGGCAAAGCCGCCTTCGTGGAAAAGCGGAAGCCCGTGTTCCCGAGCAGCCAGGGCGCAGGCCAGCCGGGGTCGGCTCCCCAGTAGCCGTTCAAGGCTCCGCCACGCCCTGAATCCATTGCCTGGATCATGACACCTGCTTCACGGAAGGGTAGCCATGATCCTGGTCGTCACCAATGCGTACGATGATGTCGCAAATCTCGTCATAAAGAAGCTCCGGGACCGGAAGGCATCCTGGGCGCGCTTCAATGTCCCTGCATTTCCAGGGCGGACCCGCCTCGCCTTCGACCCCACGGCCCTTGAGGGCGGAACCCTGGTGGACGAGGACGGCGAGGAGATCGACCTGGCGAACGTGACGAGCGCTTGGATCTGGAAGCCCCTGCGTCGCAAGCGGCTCGACGCCCTGGAGCCGGGGGAAGGGGAGTTCCTGCAGGACGCCAGTGAACGCACCTGCCAGTGCTTCACCCTCCTGCTCGCACCGTTCACCTTCACCGTGAACCAGCCGGAAATGACCCGGTTGGCGGAGGACAAGGGCTTCCAATTGCGCCTCGCACGCAGCCTCGGCCTTGCGGTGCCTCCGACCCTGGTCACCAATTCGCCTGTCCGGGCCAGGGCCTTCTGCCTCGAACACCGGGAAGTGGTCTTCAAGCTCATCAATCGGCCACAGGTCTTCCACCGGGGCCGCGTCAGCTGGATCGGCACCAACCTGGTGGAAGCCCGGGATACCCGCAACAGGTAGCGGTCCTCCGCGAGGGCGCACGTGCCGTTGTAGGTGGCCTTCAGGAAGCAGGCGAGGACGGCCAGTTCGCGCGCCACCAGGGAATCGTCGAGCCTGGGTCCATGGTGGAATAGGATCGCCGCGTGGTCGAAGCTGTGAGGATCCCGGAGGGTCCCCGAACGCAGCAAGATCCGAGCCCGGTGGATGCGCTCCCGGCGCCGGGCGCCCCATTCCCTCGCGGCCCTGTGCGAGGTGGGCCGGGGCTCACAATCGGCCTGGTCCACCTCGCACAGGGCCGCAAGCTCCGCATCCGGGCCGGCCGAGGGAACGGGGTCGGCCCAGACCCAGCACCCTGCCGCCAGGACAATGGAAAGAATGAACGTGAACATTCACACCTTGGATTCGGGATTTGGCTCGGAACCTTCGCCAAAGCCAACATGCCCGGACCCGGTGATTGGTTACGTTCAGGGCTCCTTCAGCTGGATCCCCAGGGCGGGCGGCGGCGCCCCGGACCGGACTGGACTCCTGGGAAATTCGCAAACCGGACCACCCGGGTGCCACCGGATCGTCCGCTAATTGAACCTGGAAGATTATCAAACCCTGGGAGGTAGAATGGCATCGCTCCGAATCCGATTCGCCCTGGCCGTGCTGGGCAGCCTGGGCCCGCTCCAGGCCCAGGACATCCCCGTCATCGAACGGACCTTGCCCAACGGCATGCGGATCCTCATGGTGGAGCGGCACGACGAGCCCACCATCTCCTGCGGATGGGTGGCCCGGGTGGGCAGCGCCGACGAGCGCCCCGGCATCACGGGCATCGCGCACCTGTTCGAGCACATGATGTTCAAGGGCACGAAGGTCATCGGCACCCGCGACGCCACGCGCGACGCGGAACTCAACGCCCTGCAGGACCGGACCATGGAGGAGGTCCGCAAGGAGCTGGACCAGCTCCGGGAAAAGCTGCGCCGGGGCGAGATCGCCGACATCAACGACCCCAGGGTGCGAAGTCCCCGCCACCAGCAGCTCCTGGCCGAGCTGGACCGGCTGGTGCGGGAGCAGCGCGGCCTCATCGTCAAGGACGAGCTGGACAAGGTCTACAAGCAGGCGGGAGCCACGGGGCTGAACGCGAATACCACCACGGACCGCACCTTCTTCCACATCGACGTCCCCGCCAACAAGCTGGAGCTCTGGGCCTGGCTGGAGTCGGACCGGCTCAGGAACGCGGTGTTCCGGGAGTTCTACAGCGAGCGGGACGTGGTGCTGGAGGAGCGGCGCATGCGCGTGGAGGCCACCCCCACCGGCAAGGTGGAGGAGACCTTCAACGCCATGATCTGGCAGGCCCATCCCTACAGCTGGCCCGTCATCGGCTGGCCCAGCGACATCGCCACGGTGACCCGGGACCAGGCGGACTACTTCTTCTCCACCTACTACGCGCCCAACAACATCACCGCCATCCTCGTGGGCGACTTCCGCACCGAGGAGGCCTTCGCCACCGTGCAGAAGTACTTCGGCGGCATCCCGGCCCACGCCGGCGCGCCGCCCAAGGTCACGACCCTCGAGCCGCCCCAGGGCGCCGAGCAGCGCCTGGTGGCGAACGCCGACGCCATGCCCCGGGTCCAGTGCGTGCACAAGGTCGTCTCCTCCGTCCACAAGGACGCGGCGGCCCTGGACGTGCTCAGCTCCATCCTCAACGGACGGTCCGGGCGGCTCAACCGCGAGCTCGTGATCCGCAGGCGGGTGGCGGTGTACGCCGGAGCCGGCCTCCGCGCCATGAAGGCCGGGGGCCTCTTCTACCTGGGGGGCACCCCCGCCCCCGGCCACACGCCGGAGGAGGTGGAAGGCCTCCTCATCCAGGAGGTGGAGCGCATCCAGAAGGAAGGCGTCACCGAACCCGAACTGCAGAAGGTGAAGAACCAGGTCCAGGCCGGCACCTACGCCCGCATGGAGAGCAACGCCGAGCTCCGGGACCAGCTGGCCGAGGCCGAAGGCGCGGGCACCTACAAGGACTTCCTGGACGAGCCCGCCCACCTCAGCGCCGTGACCCGCGCCGACGTGCAGCGGGTGGCGCAGCAGTACTTCGTTCCCGAGAACCGCACCACCCTGGTGGTCCGCCGCAAGGAGGCAAAGTGATGGCCCGCGCAACGATTCTGGCCCTTCTGGCGGGCGGGGCCCTGCTGGCCCAGGCCCTCCCCCCCCGCCCCGAGCAGATCGCCTTCAGGCCCCTGGCCTTCGAGGCCCCCCGCGCGGCGGCCTTCAAGGCCCGGCTGAAGAACGGCATTCCGGTCTACATCTCTGCGGAGCCCAAGGGCGTGCCCTTCGTGCGGCTGAAGGTGCTCATCCGGGGCGGCGCCTACCTGGAGCCCCGCGGCAAGGAGGGCCTCGCCGCCCTCACCGGCATGCAGATGCGCGCCGGCGGCACGGAGAAGACCCCCGCGGCGGCCCTGGACGAGCGCCTGGAATTCCTGGCCGGGGACATCTCCTCGAGCCTGGGGGAGACCTCCGGCTCGGTCGGCATGGAATTCATGGAGAAGGACCTCCAGGAGGGCCTGGACCTGTTCATGCAGGTGCTCACCCGCCCCGCCTTCGCCCAGGACCGCCTGGACCGGGCCAAGGAGAACGTCATGCAGGGCATGCTGGCCCGCAACGACAAGGTCGAGGGCATCGCCGGCGGTGAAATGAATCGCCTCCTCAACGGCGAGGACCACTTCACCTCCGCCCAGGTCACCGGGGCCAGCCTCAAGGCGATCACCCGGGAGGACCTGGCGGCCTTCCATGCCCGGCTCCTGCACCCCGACAACCTCGTGATCTCCGTGTCCGGCAGGTTCAAGAAGGAGGCCATGCTGGACCTCCTGAACCGCACCCTGGGCGCCCTCAAGCCCGGCCCCGCCGCCAAGGCCAGCCCCAAGGTCCCCGCGCCCGCCTTCCAGCGCAAGCCCGGCATCTACGTCATCGACAAGGATGTGCCCCAGAGCCTGGTGCGCTTCGCGCTCCCGGGCCTGCGCCGGTCGGATCCCGACTGGTTCGCGGCCCTGCTCCTGAACCAGGTCCTGGGCGGCAGCGGCTTCACCTCCCGCCTGATGAAGAAGATCCGCAGCGACGAAGGCCTCACCTACGGCGTGGGCACGGGCTTCGGCGACGGGGCCCACTGGAAGGGCAACTGGAGCGGGTCCATGCAGACCAAGAACCGGTCCGTGGCCTACGCCCTGCGCCTGGCCCTGGCGGAGATCGAGCGCATCAAGGCCGAGCCCGTTCCCGCCGAGGAGCTGGCCGTCATCAAGGACGGCATCATCCAGGCCTTCCCCGCCCAGTGGGGCCGCAAGGCCGGCGTGGTGAACGCCTTCGCCCAGGAGAAGCTCACCGGGTGGCCCGAGGACTGGTGGGCCGACTACCGGGAGAAGATCCAGGCCGTCACCCCCGGGGAGCTGCAGCGCGCCGCGAAGAAGTACCTGGACCCCGGCCAGCTGGTGATCCTCGTGGTGGGCAAGGCCTCCGAGGCCGAAGCCGGCGACGTCAAGGACCACCCCGGGGCCCTGAAGGACATCGCGCCCCTGCCCCTGATCCGCCTGCCCCTGCGGGACCCCCTCACCCTCAAGCCCCTTTCCTGACTCCGAGGCCCCCATGCAATTCACCCGAATCCTGAAGTTCCTGGCCCTCGCCGGCGCCATGGCCTTTTCGGCCTCCGCTTTTGACAGCGACCCGGCCGTCAGCGTGTCGTTCCAGAAGGGAGCGGTGGTCATCACCACCCCCAAGGGCGCCCACATCAAGAAGGGCTTCACCGAGGTCACCCTGGCCTCCAAGCCCGGCGCCATCAAGGCGGGCCCCCTGCCCAAGGCCGACGCCAAGGACGAGCTCAGCGAGGACATCTACCACGGCACCATCCGCATCCCCGTCACCGGCGCGGGCCTCAAGGGCGAGGTGGCGCTGGATGTGCAGTTCCAGCTCTGCACCGAGGGGGAGGGGGGGAACTGCTTCCCGCCCACCACCCGGACCCTCAAGGTCAAGGCCTCGGACATCCCGGGAGGCGCGCCCGCCGTGGCCGCGCCCGCCGTGGCGCCGCCACCCTCCCCCGCCCCCGAGGCCGCGCCCGCGGCGGCGCCCGCGGTGGCCCCCGCCGCGGCGCCCCAGCCTCCTCCCGCCCCGGCCCCCCAGCGGGGCTTCCTGCTGGCCCTGGCGGTGGTGTTCCTGGCCGGCATGGGCGCCAGCCTCACCCCCTGCGTCTATCCCATGATCCCCATCACCATGGCCATCATCGGCGCCAAGGGCGGCGGCAGGCTCAAGGGCTTCTCCCTGTCCCTGGTGCTCGTCCTGGGCATGGCCGTGACCTACACGGTGCTGGGCGTGGTGGCCGCGCGCAGCGGCGCCACCTTCGGGGCCTTCGCCCAGAAGCCCGGCTTCCTGATCCCGGTCTCGGTGCTCTTCGCGCTGTTCTCCCTGTCCCTCTTCGGGGCCTTCGAGATCGCCCTGCCCCAGGGGCTCCAGAGCCGCCTGCAGGGTTCCGGCCCCCGCAAGGGCTACCTGGGCGCCTTCCTCATGGGCCTGGTGCTGGGGCCCCTGGCGGCGCCCTGCGTGGGGCCCATCATCGGCACGGTCCTGGTGGGCATCGCCCAGCAGGGCGACGCGGTGCGCGGCGGACTCCAGCTCTTCACCTTCGCCCTGGGCATGGGCGTGCTGTTCATGGTGGTGGGCACCTTCTCGGCCGGGCTGCCCCGCAGCGGCGACTGGCTCACCCGGTTCAAGTACGTCATGGGCCTGGTGGTGCTGGGCTTCGCGGCCTGGAACATCCGGCTGGTGGTGCCCGAATGGGCCAACTACGCCATGTGGTTCGTCACCTCTCTTGCGGGCGCGGCCGTCTTCGGGGCCTTCGAGGCCGCCGAGGGCCTCCCGGGCCAGCTCCGCAAGGCCTTCGCCATCGCCCTGGTGGTGCTGGGCGCCCTGCTGGGCCTGCGCGCCGTGGAGACCGGCCTGGACGTGAAGCTCCTGCCCGCGGGCGGCGCCGCCGCTCCGGAGAAGGCCCCGGAGCTCTGGGGCTCCGACTACGAAAAGGCCCTGGCCCGGGCCAAGACGGAGAAGAAGCTGGTGCTCCTGGACACCTTCGCCGTGTGGTGCGCCCAGTGCAAGGAGCTGGACGAGAAGACCTGGCCCGATGCCCAGGTCACCGCCTGGATCAAGGACCACGCCGTGCCCGTGAAGATCGACGCCGACAAGGTGCGCCCCGACCTGGCCAGGACCCTTTCCATCCGGAGCTTCCCCACCGTCATCCTGCTGGACGGCGAGGGCCGCGAAGTCCGGCGCAGCCTGGGCTTCCAGAAGCCCGCCGAAATGCTCGCATGGCTCCAACAGTGATTCTTCCAAGGGAATGAAATGACCGAACCGCACCGCAAGATCCTCATCATCGGCACGGGCCCCGCGGGCTACACCGCCGCCATCTACGCCTCCCGGGCCAACCTCCAGCCCCTGGTGCTGGAGGGGGTCCAGCCCGGAGGCCAGCTCACCATCACCACCGAGGTGGAGAACTTCCCCGGTTTCCGGGACGGCATCCAGGGCCCCGCGCTCATGGAGGAGCTCCGGGCCCAGGCCCTGCGTCTGGGCGCCGAGATCGCCGCCGAGACCGTGCTCTCCGTGGAACTGGACCAGCGGCCCTTCCGCGTGGTCACCGAATCCGGCGCCTTCACCTGCGAGGCCCTGGTCATCGCCACCGGCGCCTCCGCCAAGTGGCTGGGCATCGGCAAGGACGAGGAGCTGGGCCGCAGGGGCGGGGGCGTCTCCGCCTGCGCCACCTGCGACGGGTTCTTCTACCGGGGCAAGGACGTGGCCGTGGTGGGCGGGGGCGACACGGCCCTGGAGGAGGCCCTCTACCTCACCCGCTTCGCCCGCCACGTGCACCTGGTGCACCGCCGCGAAGGCCTGCGGGCCTCCCGGGCCATGCAGGACCGGGCCAAGGCCAACCGCGGGATCACCTTCCACTGGAACAAGGCCGTGGCCGATCTCTTCACCCGGCGGGTGGAGACCTCCCCGGGCAACGCCGTGGAGAAGCTCGCGGGGCTCGACCTGCGGGACACCGTCGACGGGAGCTCCTCGCGGCTGGACGTGGAGGGGCTCTTCGTGGCCATCGGACACCGGCCCAACACCGCCTTCCTCGGGGGCCAGCTGCCCCTGGACGCCAACGGCTACCTCCTGGTGGAGAAGGGCTCCAGCCGCACCTCCATCCCGGGGGTCTTCGCCTGCGGGGACGTGCAGGATACCATCTACCGGCAGGCCATCACGGCCGCGGGTTCCGGCTGCATGGCGGCCATCGACGCGGAGCGCTGGCTCGCGGAAACCTCCACCCCATCCCCTTCCCAGGAGACGTCCCATGTCTGACCTCACCGCCCTCACCGACGCCACCTTCCAGGAGGCCATCGCCCAGGGCGTCACCCTGGTGGATTTCTGGGCCCCCTGGTGCGGTCCCTGCAAGGCCCTCACCCCGGTGCTGGAGAAGGTGGCCCAGGACATGGCTGGCCAGGCCCGGATCCTGAAGATGGACATCGACGCCAACCCCGACACCGCGGCCGCCCTGGGCATCATGTCCATCCCGGCCCTGGTGCTCTTCAAGGACGGCAAGCGCGTCGACCAGCGCGGATCCCAGTCCGCGGCCCAGATCCGGGCCCTGATCGAGTCCGCGCTCTGAGCCCTGCCCGCGCCCGGTCCATGGCTGCCGAAATGGCTGGGAGCCTGCGGGGTGGTCGGGCTCCAGCTTTGACCTGACGTTCTTTATCCTGCTTTTTCCCCTGGATCCTGTTTATCCCCGTTCGAACTTCGCTGGGAATGGCCGTCGCCTTTGGGTCAAGGACGTCGAGTAACCTGCGCTCTGACCCACCTCTGCGTCAGCCCTGCGGAAACGGGGATGAACGCCGATGGATGGGATGAACGGGGAACAGCCCCTTCATCACGGTTTCAAGGCACCCAGGGCTTGCCGGCCCACCCTAGGACCGGGGTTCCTTGGGCGCCCCCTCCCCGGGCTTGGCGGGCCGGTAAGGTACCGAGCGCCCGGTGGCGGGGGCCTGCTCGGAGACCTTCCTGGCCTCCGACGGGTTCCGCACCCGGGCCTCGCCCTTTCCGGCCCGCAACGGGCGGGTTTCATTCCTGGGGCCCTCGGTGGCGGACAGGCTCAGCGAGGCGACGAGAAGGGAGAGGGTGATGGGGACAAGTCGCATGTTCGCCTCCTAATTGACCTGAAGGGTGACCGTGCCCCCCGCCGTGACGGTGAAGGCCTTGTATTCGCTCGAGGTGGAGGTGGAGAAGATCACCTTCAGGTCGTAGGTGCCGGGGGAGACGCCCGTGAGGGTGAGGCTCTGCCCGGCCCCCAGGGGCGCGTCCGTCTGGTTTGGACCCCAGGTGTCGGAGCTGGAGGGCGTGAGGTAGATCCCGGTGATGGGGAAGGCCGTGTTGTTGAACACCGCCACGGCGCCCGTGCCGCTGTTCAACAGGCCCAGGACCGTGGTGCCGCCGTCCAGGACCTGGTTGTCGAAGACGGTATCCGACGTGCCGTCCGAGAACCGCGCCCGCACATCGTAGTAGCCGGGATCGAGACCGATGAACGTGAGGGAATCCGCCGGCGCCAGCGGGGTGTTCCCCAACTGCTCGGCCCCCCAGGTGGAACTGGTGCTGGGCGTGATGTAGAGCTGGGTCATGGACACCGAGCCGTCGTTCCGGACCCGCAGGCTGCCCTCGGGGGTGTGGAGCCGGCTCGAGGAGCAGGAAAAGGCCAGCAGGGCCAGGAGGGCGCCGGCCAGCAGGCGCCATTTTGAAAGCAGGACCATGGGAAGCCTCCCGGGTACGGGGAAAATCAGGATGGCGGGGGAATCCGCACCTTTAATTTCTCATTCTACCCCAGGAGGGGCGGGATCGCCGAGGCCGGGGGCCGGGGGTGCCGCCCTGCATTCCATGCGTGTGATTGTTTTTGGTTATCACATTGAATATTTATTTGTATTTCTCGTTATCGAACTCCAGGCCTACCTTGGGGGAGTCCCACCTGAGGGACCCGAACTTCCAAGGAGCAGTCCATGACCCCCCTGATCAACGCATCCCTGCCCGAGTTCACCGTGCAGGCCTTCCACGACGGCGCCTTCAAGCAGGTCTCCCACAAGGATCTGGCCGGGAAGTGGTCCGTCCTCTTCTTCTACCCCGCCGATTTCACCTTCGTGTGCCCCACGGAGCTGGCGGACATGGCCGACCTGTACGCCGAATTCCAGAAGCTGGGCGTGGAGATCTACTCCGTGTCCACCGATACCCATTTCGTGCACAAGGCCTGGCACGACGCCTCCGAGACGATCCGGAAGATCCGCTACCCCATGCTCGCCGATCCCACCGGCAGCCTCACCCGGGCCTTCGGCGTGCACATCGAGGAGGAGGGCCTGGCCTACCGCGGCACCTTCCTCATCTCCCCCGAAGGCAAGGTGAAGGTGGCCGAGATCCACGACAACGGCATCGGCCGCAACGCGGGCGAACTGCTGCGCAAGGTGCAGGCCGCCCAGTTCGTGGCCAGCCACCCCGGCGAGGTGTGCCCCGCCAAGTGGCAGCCCGGCGAAGCCACCCTCAAGCCCGGCCTCGACCTCGTCGGCAAGATCTGACCCCGCATCCCCAGGAGACACCATGCTCGACCCCGGCATCCGCCAGCAGCTCACCCAGCTTTTCGCCAACCTCGATGGCGCCTTCGAACTTCGCCTGGAAGGCGGTGATCACCCGCGGCGCGCGGAGCTGCGCGACCTGTTGGCGGAGGTCGCCGGAGCCGGGCCGCGCATCGCCCTGGGGGATGCGGACGGCACCTCCGGCATCCGCTTCGAGCTCTTCCGCGACGGGGTCCCCACGGGCATCGCCTTCCGCGGGGTGCCCGGCGGCCACGAATTCAGTTCCCTGGTGCTGGCGGTCCTCAACGCCGACGGCAAGGGGCGCCTTCCGGACGCCGGCGTCCAGGGCCGCGTCCGGGCCCTGAACGGACCCATCCGGCTGCGCACCTACGTTTCGCTCTCCTGCACCAACTGCCCGGACGTGGTGCAGGCCCTCAATCTCATGGCCGCCCTCCACCCGGACATCGCCCACGAAATGATCGACGGAGGCCTGGCCGAGGACGAGGTGCGCGCCCTGGGCATCCAGGGGGTGCCCAGCGTCTTCGCGGGCGACACCCTCCTGCACGTTGGGAAGGCGACCCTGGGCGAGCTCCTGGAGAAGCTGGAGGATCACTTCGGCCATACTCCGGCCCAGGCCGACGCCGCCCCCCGGGACTTCGATGTGCTGGTCCTGGGCGGCGGCCCCGCCGGGGCCTCCGCGGCCATCTACAGCGCCCGCAAGGGGCTGCGCACCGCCCTGGTGGCCCAGAACCTGGGCGGCCAGGTGCGGGAGACCCTGGGCATCGAGAACCTCATCTCCGTGCCCCGCACCGAGGGGCCCCGACTGGCCGCGGACCTGGCCCGCCACCTGGCGTCCTACCCCGTGGAGATCCTGGAGCACCGCAAGGCCGAGCGGGTCCTGGACGGGCCCCTGAAGGAGCTGCACCTGCAGGGCGGCGAGGTGCTCCGCGCCCCCGCCCTCATCGTGGCCACCGGCGCCCAGTGGCGGGAGCTGGGCGTGCCCGGGGAGCGGGAGTACCTGGGCCGCGGCGTGGCCTTCTGCCCCCACTGCGACGGCCCCTTCTACAAGGACCGCCGCGTGGCGGTGGTGGGGGGCGGCAATTCCGGCGTGGAGGCCGCCATCGATCTGGCGGGCATCTGCAGCCACGTGACCCTCCTGGAATTCGCCCCGGAGCTCAAGGCCGACCAGGTGCTGGTGGAGCACCTGCTCCGCCTGCCCAACGTCGAGGTGCTCACCAACGCCCGCTCCCAGGAGGTCCTGGGCGACGGGACCGGCGTCATCGGCCTGCGCTACGAGGACCGGGCCACCGGCGGCCTGCGCACCGTGGACCTGGACGGCGTCTTCGTGCAGATCGGCCTGGCGCCCAACAGCGCCGTGGTGCGCGAGCTGGTGGAGACCACCCGCGCCGGGGAGATCCTCATCGACGCCCACTGCCGCACCAGCGTGCCCGGCATCTACGCCGCCGGCGACGTGAGCTCGGTCCCCTTCAAGCAGATCGTCATCGCCATGGGCGAAGGGGCCAAGGCCGCCCTCACCGCCTTCGAGGACCGCCTCCGGACGGCGTAAGCTGGAGCCATGGCCCTGCCCCTTCCCCTCACCCTCCGCCAACTGCAGTACGTCCTCGCCGTGGCGGAGACCCTCAACTTCCGCCGCGCCGCCGAAGCCTGCGCCGTGGCCCAGCCCGCCCTCAGCGCCCAGATCGCCGCCCTGGAGGCGGCGCTGGGCGTGCGGATCTTCGAGCGGGGCCGCGGCGGCGTGGTGGTCACCCCCGCCGGCGCCGCCCTGGTGGCCAGGGCCCGGGGCATCCTCCTGGCCTCGGGGGAGCTGGTGCAGGAGGCCCGCAGCCGCCAGGACCCCCTGGCCGGCCCCCTGCGCCTGGGCATCATCCCCACCCTGGCCCCGTACCTGCTTCCGGAACTGGCCCCCCGCCTGCGCCGCGCCTTCCCGGCCCTGGTGCCCCAGTGGCTGGAGGAGCGCACCCCCGTGCTGGTGCGCAGCCTCCAGGAAGGGCACCTGGACGCCGCCCTCCTGGCCGTGGAAGCCGAACTGGAGGACCTGGAGTGGTTCCCCCTGGGCAAGGACCCCTTCCTCCTCACCCTGCCCGAAGCCCACCCCCTGGCCCGGGAACGGGGCCCCTTCCCCCTGGAGCGCCTGGACGGCGAGCGCCTCCTCCTCCTGGAGGACGGCCACTGCCTGCGCGACCAGGCCCTGGCCGCCTGCTCCCGGTCCCGGATCGAGGAACTGGGCTACCGCGCCACGAGCCTGCCCACCCTCGTGCAGATGGTGGCCAGCGGCCTCGGCGTGACCCTCCTGCCCCGTCTGGCCGTCCCCACCGAAACCGCCCGGGCCGCCGTGGCCGTGCGTCCTCTTGTCGACCCCCCGCCCTTTAGAACCTTGGCCCTCGCCTGGCGTGCCGGCAGCTACCTTAAGCCCGCCACCGAACGATTGGCCGAGGTGATGAAGGGGGCCGTGGAAGCCGTGGCCTAGGTTCTTCCAGAGAATCTTTCATCCCCTTCATCCCTTTCATCCTTTCTTTATCCCTGTTCCCGCAGGGCCAAAGCAGGGATGGGTCGGCGCATGCGGATCAACGACGCGCCGCCCCACCCCATCCCCGGCCCTGCGGGAACAGGGATAAACCGAATGCACGGGATGAAGGGGATCAGCCGTCGGACCCAGCCCGTTCCCGGCCGAGGATCCAGACATCTCCTGGCATCGGCACGGAAAGCCGGGGTGGGTCGGATTCTTTGCCTAGCGTTTGGCCAGACGGATGTGGGTCGCTCGCTCCCCTGCGATGGATTTCACGCATCCGTAGCCCAGCGCGGGCAGGTCGATCCCCCCTAGCAGATGTTCCCCTGACCCCAGCAGAACGGGGCTGATGGCCATATGCATCTCATCGATCAATCCCGCCGCCAGGTACTGCCGGACGGTCGAAACCCCGCCCCCAAGGCGCACGTCACGACCGCCCGCCGCTCGCTTCGCCCGTTCCAGGGCCCCGTGAATCCCCTCCGTCACGAAGTGGAACTCCGTGCCCCCCGCCATTTTCAGCACGGGTCTCGGGTGATGCGTGAGCACGAAGACCTGGGTGTGATACGGCGGCTCATCCCCCCACCAGCCCTTCCATTCAGGTTCTTCCCACGGCCCCCGGACGGGGCCGAACATGTTTCTCCCCAGGATCCACGCTCCGATTCCGGCAAAACCCTCCTCCGCGAGGCCGTTGTCGACGCCCGTCTCCCCACCCTCGCTCCCCTGCATCCCGCGCCACAGGCGCGTGGGAAAGAACCACTCCATCAGCTGCGTTCCCCCGATCCCCAGGGGATTCTGGAGATCCTGGCAGGCCCCGGCCCCGTAGCCGTCGATGGACATCCCAAAACAATGAACCCGGAGTTTCGTCATGGCGTTCACCCTTTCGGGCCGCGGAAAGGCCCTGCGGACGTGTAGGATACAAGGACGATGCCGGAAGGGAAGACGTTCGCGCTCACCCGCTCGAAGCAACGGGGCGGGGTCCCTTCCGCGAAGAGGCGCTTGCCCGTTCCCAGGAGCACCGGATAGACCGCCAGCACCATTTCATCCGCGAGCCCGTGTTCGAGGATGGGCGAGGTGAGCGTGGAACTGCCCCATAGGATGATCGCCGGGCCGTCCCGAGCCTTGAGGCGCCGGATATCCTCAACGATGTCGGGACCCAGACCTTCGAACGGACCCCATGCAAGGCTTTCCGGCCGGTGGGTCGCGACGTATTTCCTGGCCGCATTGAGGCGGTTGGCCATGGGACTGTCCGGTGCCTTGGGCCAGTAGCCCGACCAGATGTCGTAGGTTCGCCGGCCCAGCAACAGGTCGAAGGTCTCCCCCTGGGCGGCGAGGATCGCATCCCGGCCCGCGGGGGTCCGGTAGGGGGCGGTCCAGTCGCCGTGGGGGAAGGGGTCCCCATCCGCGGAATGCTGGATCACGCCGTCCAGCGACATGTGTTCGAGGATCTTGAGGTGTCGCATCGGGGTCCCCCCGGGGATGGGTGCCTACACTATGACGACGAACGGCGAGCCGCAAATTCGACACGGGCCGCCAAACTTTTTTCCGGCGTCAGTCCCTCCCCTGACGGCGTCAAATCTGCGCTAAAGTCAATAACCCCCCCGCCAGGAACCTTGGAGCAAAAGCCGATGCAGAACAAGATTTCCATCGCAATCGAATGCCTTGGTTTGATAGGCCTTATCTATGGCTACGCCCGGAAGAACCGCAACCTGATGCTGGCCTCAGCGCTCGTGCTTTGGTTCGGTGGTTCATTGAACGACTTCATCCGCGGCTTCATCGCAGGGTATAAAGGCGTTTAACCGACCTTGCGGCGGTCCTGGCCCAGCGTTCGGGAGCGGTTCCATGCGGATTCACGTCCTTCCCCTTCTGGCCATCGCCCTGCTTTCCCCCATCCCGGCAGGGGCGGAGGAACGCAAGACGGTTCCCACGACGCCTCTGACCCTGGATGAGAACGGGCTCCCCATCGTTTCCGTGACCCTTCATTCCTTGAGAACGTGGAATGCGACGAGGACCTTCCGGTTCCTGCTGGATACGGGGTCGGGCGCGTGCGCGGTGGATTCTACGGTGCCGTCCGAATTCTTCTGGGATGAGCCCGATATCGACACGACCCTTGTCGACAGCGCAAATCAGTCCATGGGCGCGCGATCCGTGATCCTCAAGCGCGTTGAAGTGGGGAAGGTCATGAGGGATGGCATCATGGCGGTGCGGATGGATCTCCGGGCCCAGGTCGGCAGATTCCAGGACGAGCCTTTGGACGGCATCCTGGGCATGTCGTTCCTCCGGGGCACCCGGTTCCTCCTGGACCCCAAGGCGGGTCGCCTGGTGTGGTGGGAGAACCACGTGAGTTCGGACGGCAGGCTTCCCATCACGGAGGGTCCGGACGGGCCTCTCATCAGGCTCCGTTTCGGCGGCCAGGAAACCTCGGTCCTCGTGGATACGGGGGCATCCGGTGGCATCCAACTGCCGAATTCCTTGTTGCCCAAAGGGGAAGGTCGAGCCGTCGCCTCCGTCGGCCTTTCGGGGGTCGAACAAGCAGGCTCGGAGGTCATGGTTGACCGCATCGGGGCCGGTTCCTCCGCCTGGACCAACCTGCCCGTCGAATTCCAAGGGACCGGAGCGACCGGAGGCATCGGAGCGCGCGTATGGCTCGCCGCTCCCGTTTGCTTTGACTTCATAACGAACCATGTATCCTTCACCCTGGATGCCGCCGGAAACCTGCCCATCCGCAGGGAAAGGAATCGGAATCTACCCATCGTCTGGGACCGGAAGGGTGGAACCCAGCGCCTCGTCGTCCTGAAGGTGAAGCCCGGGAGCGCGATGGAGAAGGCGGGATGCCAAATCGGCGATGAACTGATCCAGGTCGGTGACCTGCAGGGTGCGAATCTCACCCGCCGGGCCGTTCAGGATCGGGTCGCGACGGGAGCCAGGCACGTGTGGGTCGTGCGTCGAAACGGGCAGGACGTGAAACTGCAATTCGGGCCCAGCTGAAACAAGGTCCTCCTGGTCCCGGAGCTGTCCGACTCCCTTGCGGGATCACCTCGGCGAACTTTTCATCCGGACGCATTCAAACTTTTCGATTGGACGGTATATTCGCTTTCGTTTGGACGGTATCTAACCTTACAATTGGACGCCATGGATTCCGCCCCTTTCTTTTCCCGATTTGCCGCCCCCCGCCTCCTCGAAGCCCTGGAGGACACCCCCGTCGTCCTCGTGCACGGCCCTCGCCAATGCGGCAAGACCACGTTGGCCAGGACCGTCGGTTTGCCCAGGGGATATGCCTACGTTTCCTTCGACGACCCCCTGGTCCTGGCCTCCGCCACGGCCGACCCCGTGGGTTTCGTGGCCGACCTGGGTGAGAGGACGATCCTCGATGAGGTCCAGCGGGTACCGTTCCTCTTTGCCCCCCTCAAGGCGGCCGTGGACCGGGATCGCAGGCCTGGCCGGCTCATTCTCACGGGATCGGCCAACGTCCTCCTGGTCCCGAAGCTGTCCGACTCCCTTGCGGGCAGGATGGAGATCCTTCGCCTCCATCCCTTGGCCCAGTGCGAAACCATGGGGTCCGATCCCGCCTTCCTGGACCGGGTGTTCGAAGGGTCCTTCCGGATCGGATCGGCGACCCGGGTTGGAAGCGGGTTGGCCGACCGGATCGCTGCGGGTGGCTTTCCTGCCGCCCTTGCCCGTTCGACCCCCCAACGGAGAGGAACCTGGTATCGCAATTACCTCACGACCCTCATCCAGCGGGACGTGCGCGACCTGGCACGGATCGCATCCTTGGATGCCCTGCCCCGCCTCCTGGAAGGCGCGGCTGGCCAGACGGCCCGCCTCTTGAATATCACCGACCTCGCCGCCCCCCTCCAGTTGACCCGGCCAACCATCCGGGACTACACCACCCTCCTGGAGAACGTGTTCCTCCTCGAAGAACTTCAACCCTGGCACAGCAATCGCTTCAGCAGGCTCATCAAGACCCCCAAGCTCCAATTCGGGGATACCGGCCTAGCCTGTGCGCTCCTGGGTCTGGACGGTCCAAACCTGTGGAAAGATCGCGAGGCCCTCGGCCAGTTGCTGGAGACCTTCGTGTACCAGGAGCTTCGCCGCCAAGCGGACTGGGGTGCGACGCCCACACGGTTCTACCACTTCCGCGACAAGGATGGCATCGAAGTCGACATCATCGCCGACCGCGGCGCGGCCGGACTCGCCGGCATCGAGATCAAGGCATCGGCCACCGTCACCCTCAAGGACTTCCGCGGGCTGAAGAAGCTCAAGGAGGATACAGGCCCCCGCTTCAAGGCCGGCGTGGTCGTCTACGACGGAGAGACCTGCGTCGGCTTCGGAGAGGACCTGTTCGCCGTTCCCGTCAGTTACCTGTGGGACCCCAGGAAAGGCTGAAGCGGTTCTCGGCGACTGCCGCACCCCTTCGGATGGGTTGCGGGGACAGGAATGGAACCTGCGACCTTTGGGTTATGAGCTCAAGCATTTCCTGGTTGAAGCCCGCCTGGGAGGTTGATTCTCCGCGATGGAGCCGGGGACCACGGGTCAGAGGCGGCTTGGCGGACCGGAGTCCACAGAGTGTCCCTGGTTATGAATCAATATGTGCTACGCCGGCAAAGGGTGACTCCTGGCGAGGAGACACCGAAGGGGGCGGAACCGCACAAAGTCGGAATAATTAATTACCAAATTAAACTTTATTTAATTCGAAATTTATTTAAGTTAGTTAACTTTATTTTTGAAACAACCTTGCGCTCACCAAGCAGAAAGCTACTTTTGTCCTAAATCGGCTGATGGTCATGGCGAACTCCATGATCTTCCGGAGGTGCAGCGTGAGGGATCGCAAACCCAAAGGGAACGGGCAAATCGGAAGGATCCGCTTGATGGATGCCGCCATCCACCTTTTTGCCAGACGTGGCTTCGACGGAGTGTCCATCAATGAAATAGGAAAGGAGGCTGGAGTTACATCGCAACTAATCTACCACTATTTCCGCAATGGCAAGCAAGGCCTCTACCGGGAAGCCTACCTTCGATCCTTCCGTCATGTGATGGAAGCTTCCATCCGCCACCTACCGCCAGATCCCGACCCAGCGGACCCCGCGGCCCGGATACAGGCCATCGAGGGGCTTGCCATCTTCATCCGAAACATAGTGACGGCAGGAGGGAACGCCCTGGACAGCAAAGAAAACGAAATGTTGCTGCTGGGCTACCGGGAGACCTTCGACCCACCCGAGGACCTGGAGCCGGAAATCATGGACCTACTCGAAATCTCCGCTTCCCGGCTACGCGCGCTGCTTGTGGTCCTGCTCCCAAAGGTGACACGACTGTCCATCTCGCTGCTTGGGTCCGCCATCACCGGGGCCCTTTATCACGAGCGGATGATAACCGGCATCCTGATTCAGCGACGAAAAGGCCTGAACCTTTCCATGGAGGAAAGGGCCAAATTCTATATCTCCTACACCCTACGAGTACTGGGCGTTGACCAAGAATTAGCACCGGACCATCCCTATTGCAAAGCCAACCTTGATAAAAACGTTTTTTATCTCTGTTAGCCACGATCATGCCTAGTGGGACCAACCATCTGCGATGAAAGCCCATATGTATGCCAATGTTCGCCACGACCCCATAAGAAGTGGGAGGAGATCATGAACGACATCGCGACCACCATGACATTCCATCTGATCACCACCAACAGCCCAGGATATGAAAGTATCATTTCCATCATCAAATCCGCCTATGCCAGGGCCTTCCAGGCCAGCGTGGACCCGAGGCCGGCCCTGCTCCTGACCCTGACAGAGGAGACCAGGGATGCCACCGACTACCTCGCGTGCGTGGCCTTCTCGCAGGGCAAGGAGCGCCCATTCTTCTCCGAGCAATACCTCCCCGCGCCAGCGGAGATCGGCCTCAGCCAGGCCCTGGGCAGGGAAGTCCGCCGGGACCAGATCCTCGAGGTGGGGAGCCTGGCGAGTCGCCGGAATGGCGCGGGGATGCACCTGGTGAGCCATACCCCCTGGTTTGTCCTGGGACTCGGCTACCGCTACGGCCTCGTGACGGCCACCCGCCAGGTGAGGCACCTGATTCGGAGCGCGGGCATGGAGTTCGTGCCCCTGGCCGCCGCCACCCGGGAAGCGCTCCCGGAAACCGACCAGGCCCAGTGGGGTAGCTACTACGAGCATGCGCCCCTGACCGGGGTGATCGACTTCCTCGCATCCTTCCTATCGGTGGCCATCCATCGCAACGCCCTCCACCGGGTCCAGGAAATGACCCTGTCCGTTCAGGAACTGAAAGTGAGCTGACCATGTTGGAACGCATCCTTAGGAACCTCGAATCGAGCGACGCGCCAGCCATCGAAGTGCTTGGGACTCCCGGAGCCTACTCGTATCGTCGCCTGGGGAGCGCCGTCGCCAGGCTCCAGCGCCAACTGGCGGATCGTGCTGCCCGCCTGGGCAAGGACAGGTTGCGCGTGGGGTTGTTCATGCCCAATGGCCCGGAATGGGTATGCGCAGACCTGGCTCTGCTGTTCGGGGGACACCTGGAAGTCCCTGTTCCCTTGGAGTTCACCTCTTCTCAGGCAAGGGCCCTGCTCCATGGGGCGGACTTGTGCCTGGTGGACGGTTCCGGGGCCCATGCTCCCCAACTCGCTTGTGTTCCCCGGAGCCGGCGCGTGCTGGTGCGGATGCCCATGGCAGGGGGGACGGCGGAGCCGCCCACGTGGACGGGCGACCCTGACCGGGGACGGCTGCTAGTCAAGGCCATCCATACGTCGGGGACCACCTCCTCCCCCAAGGGGGTGCTCCTTTCGGACCGCGCCATCCAGGCCAAAGTCGATACCCTCAGGCCACTCATCGGCGAACCCAACCTCAGGCGCTACTTCAGCCTGGTCCCCCTGAGCCTGCTAATCGAGCAGATCTGCGGGATCTACCTGCCCCTTTCCACCGGCGGCACCCTGGTCCTCCTTGCCATGGACGAACGACCCCTCACGGGAGGAGGCCCGCCAGCCAGCCATTACCTCCCCTTCCTGGCAGAAGCTCGCGCCACCTTCCTAGCCCTGCCCCCCTCCATGGTCGAGGCGGTCCACAAGGCCGCCTCGCACTGTCCCGAAATGCCTGCCGCCAGCCTCAGCCGGACCCTGTTCGGCCGCGATGTCCCTCCCCTGGTTGCCTGCGGGGGTGCACCGGTCGCCGTGGGCACCCTGGAAACCTTGGCCGCACGGGGGATCCCAGTCCTTGAAGGCTACGGGCTCAGCGAGAACGCCTCAGTGGTTTCCTGGAACCTACCCGGCCGATGCAAGCTGGGCACCGTGGGCCGGCCCCTCCCAGACTGCGAGGTAGCCCTGGCCGAGGACGGTGAACTCCTGCTCCACAGCCAGACATTGATGGAAGGCTACCTGGGCGCCGACCCCGGCTCATGCCGGGTTGGGCCCGATGGCTTCCTGGCCACGGGAGATCTGGCTGAGATCGATGACGAAGGCTTCCTGCGTATCTTGGGACGGAAGAAGAACATCTTCATCAACGACTCGGGGCGCAAGGTATCGGCGGAGTGGATCGAAGCTGAACTCTGCGCCAAGCCGGAAATCACGGCAGCCGTGGTGTTCGGGGACCGCCAGGCCTTCCCGGTCGCCCTCCTCGTTCCGCGCGCCCAGGTCAGCCCCGAGGCTGTCCTCCGGGCCGTACGGGAAGCCAACGTAGAACTGCCCGACTATGCCCGGGTCCGGAATTTCGCCGCCCTGGCCATGACCGAAGACATCCAGGGGCGTTATTTCACCGTTACCGGCCGACCCCGACGCGACCAGATCGCGGCGGCCTTTTCCCAAGTCCTCCGTGGGTTGGCGGGGTCAACCCACACCGATCTGTCCTATGGAGGTACCCCATGAAATACATGGTGGTCATGACCATGAAATTCTCCAGCGCATGGCTGGCCATGCCCCGTGAGCAGCGCAACCGGTTCAACGAGACCCGCCTGGGGCCCATCCTAGGGCGCTACCAGGAACGGGTGCGCCTCCGCTTCTTTGATGCCGAAGCGTTCAGGGCCGATGTTTCCGATTTCGTCCTGTTCGAGTTCGAGGATCCGAAGGACTACTACTTTCTCATGGAGGAATTGCGGGACACCGAACTGTTCACCCAGGACTGGATCACCGTGAAGGACCTGTTCCTGGGGATCGAGGGCGGCTACAGGGAGTTCGAGAAGGAGATGCAACATGAGTGAACAAGGCTACGGGCGGGCCTTGGCCACCATCAACCACCGGGCCGACCTGGGTACCTTCCATCCCGACGCGCTGCCGTGGCCGGAGCACCTGGACCCGTCCGAGATCCGCTTCTACGCCCGCCTGTGTAACTATCCCCCGGATGGATCGGAAGCAGCCCGGGCCTACCTCGCCAAGGAACTGGCGCAGCTCGCGGATATCGAGCGCCATGTGTCCATATGCCTGGGGATCATCGGCGGACAGGCGGCCGGATCCACACGGCTGGCCGGCTTGCCGATGATGAACGCGATGCTCCATTTTGCCGCCGAGGAGTACCAGCACTCCTACATGTTCTACCGGTACGTGGCGTTGCTCCTGGGTGTGCCCCTTGATCTTTCCGACCGGACACTCGAGGCGCGCCTGGCACTGTTCCTGGGCCCCGAATCACCGGAAACCAAACTGGTGGCTCTCCTTGCATCGGCCTATCCAGGGGAGACGGTTATCACCATCTTCGAACACCGGTTGCACATGCTCGACCCCGACCGGCGCCACTTTCTTACCCAGATGATCGCGGCCCATGGCCTGGACGAGGCACGGCACATCCAGTTCGACCACCACGTCTTCAACCACCTCCTGCCCGCCTTGGCAGACCGGGAGATGCTCGACGCCCAGCGGATCTGCAAGGCCCTGGGACGGCACAACCATGCCCTTTCGGAAGCCTATGAAAGGGAGACCCGCTCGATCCTGCCGGTGGAATTCATCCAGGACAACTTCGCCGCCCAGGTCCAGCGGCGGTTCACCCTCCGCCTGCTGGAAGAGACCTTGAGCGGGCGCCCGTTCCGGTTTGCCGACCAGGCCCTTACGGAGGATGAGCGTGCCGCCCTGGACCAGTTCGCTGGAGTGGGCGCCATCCACGCCGGGGGAGGCAGGCCATGCTGACGGCACCCGCATCCAAGACCCCCATGGCCCTCGGGCTATGGGCCCTCATGCTGGCAGCGATGGACAGCACGGTGGTCAGCACGATCCTGCCCAGGATGCTCGTTGACCTCGGAGGAGCGGGAGCATCGGCCTGGCTGGTTTCCGGGTTCATCCTCGCCCAGACGGCCGCCGCGCCTGTGTTCGGCCGAATTGCCGATACGACCGGGATCCGAGCTGCATTCGCCACGGCGATCGCAATCTTCGGCGCCGGCTCAGGCTGGGTCGGTTTCGCGCGGAGCCTTCCCATGGCCATCCTGGCCCGGGCCCTCCAGGGGCTGGGCGCGGGAGGAATCCTCCTGCTCGCCTACCTCCTTGTTGCTGCCTACAGCGACCCCCAGGACCGTCCCAAACGGCAGGGCTTGGTCAGCGGGGTCTGGGGCCTGGCGGCCATCCTGGGGCCCGTCGCCGGGACGGTCGCGGAGCTGACCTTGGGCTGGCGCTGGGTTTTCCTGGTCAACCTGCCCGCCTGCGCCTGCATGCTGCTGCTCCTCTGGCGGCACTTCCCAGGCGGCATGCGCCTGCGGGCGCCCTCGGCCCTGAACCCCCTGGACCTGCTGGTGCTCACGGCCGCCGTCACCCTGGCACTGCTGGCGCTGTCCATGGCGGCTTCGGGCTCCCCGGCGGGCGTGGCTACCGCCTTGGGCGGTGTGGCCCTCATCCTGGGAGGCACCCTGGCCATCCGGTTTAGGAAGGCGAGGAGCCATCCCAGGGGAACCCTGGGGCCAGCGATCCTGGCTTCCGGGGCAGCGGCTTCGGTGTTGTATGCCAGCGCCACCTACCTCCCCCAGTTGATCCAGAACCTCCAGGGCCATCCCGTGTCCGCGGCGGGCGCGACAGTGCTCGCGGGTTCCCTGGGCTGGGTCATAGGCTCCATGGCCAGTGGCTGGATGCTGGTGAACCAGGGCTATCGCCGGGTAGCCCTGGCCGGTGCGTTGCTCATGACGGTGTCCTGTGCCGCCCTGGGGTTTGCCGCATTGGGGGACCGATGGCTGGACCTGGTCCTGGCGGAGTTCCTGCTTGGCCTGGGCATGGGAGGGGTTGCCAACTCGACCCTCCTGGTGGTCCAGAACCATGCAGCCCTTTCCGACCTGGGCACCATGACCGCCGTGGTGCAGTTGGTCCGCTCCCTGGGCGCTGCCCTGGGGGTGAATGGCCTGGCGGCGGCCCTGGCCTGGGCGGCCCAGGGAGCGTCTGGCTCCGGGGCTCCGCTCCTCCAGGCCCACGCCTATTCCCTGGCGCTGTTCTGCCTGGTTCCCGCCGCCGGCATTGCCGCCGCGGCTTCGCTACGGCTCCCGGCGAGCTACGGGAAGGATCAGCCCCAGGCCGGCCGGAAGTCCGATTACCAACCAGCACAACCTGTGGAGGAACCATGAAATCCCTCATTGAATCCACCCCTGGGGCCCAGGATTTCGAGCTAGTGCAGTGCACGGGCCAACCCATCCTGGACGTCCCAGAGATCCTCTTCCAGCACCTGGCCCGCAGGGGAGCGGTCCTGTTCCGGGGATTCGACTTGGACCTGGACCGGTTCTCAGCCCTGGTACACAAGGTCAGCAGGCGGACTGCCATGGATCCCGCCCGCGAATGGTTCGCGCCGGATGTCCAGATGGTGGATGCCGGCTTCGACGCCGTCGGGCTCCACTGCGAGAACGGGAATACGCCCAGCCTCCCCGACCTGGTCTGGTTCTTTTCGGCCCGTGCGGCCAGGAAGGGCTCGCGAACGATCCTGTGCGACGGCTACCGCGCCTGGGACGGCCTTCCGCCTGCCGTCCGCGACCTATTCCTCGCCCATGACGTCATCTTCAGTCGGAAAGTCCCAGAATCCCTCTGGGCCCGCTACCTGCGCCACGAGTTGCCCACCCTCGAGTCGTTTCCTCTGATCGACCAGGCCGCCGTAGACCGATTCATCCGGGATCCTGTTCGGACCCGGATGACGATCCAGCCGGACCGCACCCTCCTCGTGGAGGTCCGGGTGCCCATGGCCCATCCCACCCGCTTCGGCGATCGCCTGGCGTGGGCCAATAGCCTGCTCGGGCCTTCCTACAACTACGAACCGCCGGTGATGACCCTTGACGATGGCTCATCCATTCCAGACTGGGCCGTGGACTCGGTCGCCAAGGTCACGGCAGCTTGCACCACCGAGGTCGACTGGGAAGACGGGGATTTGATCGCCATCGACAATACCCGGATCATGCATGGCCGGCGGAAGATCGAGGATCCCGGCCGAAGGCTGTTCACGGCGCTGTCCTATCTCTGAGGGGCCCACGGCCCGGTTTGGGAGTCCTTTGCGAAAGGCGCGGCCGCAGGCCCAGCGCTGCATCCATGGGGTCAGGAAGGGCTGCGAACCCTCCAGCTCAACCACGGGCACCCACCTTGCCTGGAGCGTGATGCAGCGAAGCGGAGGCGCGCTCCTCTGTGCCAAATGAGGCTTCAGAAGGCATGGGATCGTGCAATGACCACCTCCTCTCGCACGGCCTCCGATGCGATTCGTGCCGATGCGATGCGGCCAACACGCTCCGGGGGCCCATTGGCTAGCATGCGCCCTTGCGGGTCCCGGCCCGGAGACCCTGGCCCAATGGCTCTTCCGGATGGAAAGGCAAAGCAACTCGGGCATCCTCGACGGCCTGCTGCCGGACCACATTCCGATCCTGGGCCAGCCAGGCCTCGTCCGGCTTCCAGAGTGAGCCTACCGGCCATCAAGCAACGAATTCACGCACGCCTGCCGAAAGGACACGGAATCTGGGTTGATTGGGGTAGTGTCGCTGGGCTGGGCGGAGGGAGCCCGAGGCGACCGGAGCTCAGCCCAGCGGTGCGCAAACTCCGCCGGGGGAAGTCCCCCGAGAGCGGTGTGTGGGCGATGGTGGTTGTAGTGGTTGTAGTCACGGAGCCATCCTCGGGCCACCTGCCGGGCCTCCACAAGGTCCTTGAACCAGTTCTCGTTCAGGCATTCGTCCTTGAGCCTAGGAAGGCGATTCGATGCTAGGTTGGGAGAACATTCTGGACCCGCAGTCACGGTGGTCGAGCTCGGCCTGGCCGGGGTGGGTCACTTCTGACGAGCGATGAAGCGGAAACATCGACTATCCTAGTTTCTGGCCCCCTATGAGTACGCCCCCCGCCCAACCTAAGATCTACCACATCACCCACATGGACAATCTGGAGCCCATGGCGGCGGACGGCTGGCTGCTTTCGGATGCCCAAATGATTCAAAAGGGTGGTCCCAAAGCTTCTATAGGAATGTCCAAGATCAAGACACGACGATTAAAGCTACCCGTTACCTGCCATCCCGGAATCCATGTGGGCGAGTATGTGCCGTTCTACTTTTGCCCTCGATCCGTGATGCTCTACCTCCTTCATCGAGGGAACCATCCCGACATCACTTATACGGGTGGTCAGTCCCTGATCGTGCATCTCGAAGCCGACTTGAATGCGGTGGTAGCCTGGGCGAATCAGCACGACATCCCATGGGCATTCAGTCTGTCCAACGCTGGCGCTAACTACACCTCCTTCCGTGCAAACCTCGCACAACTTAGGGACCTCAACTGGCCAGCCATCCAGGGGGGAGACTTCAGCAATCCAGATCTAAAGGAAGGCAAGCAGGCCGAGTTTCTTTTGCATGGCCAGTTTCCCTGGCACTTGATCGAACGAATTGGGGTCACCTCTCCCCTTCTCCAGAAAGCGGTCCAGACTTCTTTAACATCCGCGACTCATATCCCAATTATCGAAGTTCGCAGCGCGTGGTATTTTTGAGGTGAGGTATAGCCATGTTCCGGCAAGAGGCAGGCGACATTCTGGGCATGGACGTGGAAGCCCTTGTGAACACGGTCAATTGCGTTGGCTACATGGGGAGAGGCCTCGCCTTGCAGTTCAGCAAGGCTTTCCCTGCCAACCTTAAGGCCTACCAGGCAGCCTGCAAACGTGGCGAAGTTATTCCGGGGCGAATGTTAATCTACGCCACTGGCCAGATGACCAACCCCAAATTTATCATCAACTTTCCAACGAAACGACATTGGAAGGGCAAGAGCCGGATGGAAGACATTGAGTCTGGCTTGGTGGATCTTGCCTCCCAGATCCGGGCCCTAGGCATCCAATCCATCGCCATCCCTCCCCTAGGGTGCGGCCTGGGTGGATTGGACTGGGGCCAGGTGGGCCCACGAATTGAAACAGCGCTGGCAGGGATTTCAGACCTCCAAGTGCATGTTTTCCCTCCTGCAGGCGCTCCTGAGCCAAAGGAGATGGTTCAGTCTCGCGAAGTGCCCGTAATGACACAGGGGCGCGCAGCGTTGGTCACACTGATGCACCGCTATCTTGGCGGCCTGATGGATCCTTGCGTTTCCTTGCTGGAAGTTCACAAGCTAATGTATTTCCTTCAAGAAACCAAAGAGCCTCTTCGCCTCAGCTATGTAAAGCACCTGTATGGACCATACGCTGAGAACCTGCGCAATGTCCTGACGCGTATTGAGGGACACTTGGTCTCTGGATATTCGGATGGCGGAGATTCCCCCACCAAACAACTCGAACTGGTGCCAGGTGCCGTGGAGGAAGCGGAGCGGTACCTTGTGGCCAATCCGACGACCCAGGCCCACTTGGAGCGCGTGGTGGATCTGGTAGAGGGCTTCGAGACTCCTTTCGGCCTTGAGCTACTTTCCACAGTGCATTGGGTAGCTTGTCACGAAGGTGCAACGACCCTGGAAGGTGCTCAGCGCTTGGTATATGGCTGGAGTGCGAGAAAGAAACGATTCACGCCAGAGCAGATTCGGTTGGCATGGCAGACACTGGAAGAGAAGGGTTGGCTGGCGCAGATGCTTGTCGCTTGAGCTCAGCCTCAACAATTGAAGGGTTTTGCCAGACGAACCCATACCAAAGGTCGCAGGTAGATACCCTGCCCCCGTCTCGGTGTACGTCCCAATCGACCCGCAATGCGGAGTCTTACTCACCGGTCGAGGATAACCCTGTGCTCCAGGTGTAACCTATGGGCATTCATCCTCAAGGTTCAGGCATGGAGACCCCATGGGCTTCTTATCGCGATTCCAGTCGGTAAGGCCGGACGACGGCAAGGATCAGGTCATCCGCGACCAAGCTGCCAAGATCACCGAACTACAGGATGAAGTCGGCCGCCTCCGCACCTCCCAGCAGCCAAC
Source organism: Mesoterricola silvestris (assembly GCF_030295405.1). Classification (GTDB taxonomy): domain Bacteria; phylum Acidobacteriota; class Holophagae; order Holophagales; family Holophagaceae; genus Mesoterricola; species Mesoterricola silvestris. The sequence continues at coordinate 4,410,456 of NZ_AP027080.1, forward strand.
CAGGGTCGTATACCAAGCCTGGAAGCCCGGCCCACCATCCCGGACCTTCAACCTCAGCGCCGTCAGCTTCGCCTGTGAGTGGGCCACGCCCTGCCTTCATGAGATTCCGCCTGAACTCAAGCGCACCTTCGAGGTCCGCAGTTTCTCCATCGATTCCGATAAGGTCTACACGGTGGACCTGGGCGCCCACTCCTGCACCTGCCCAGATTTCCTCAAGCGGCGGGAGAACCTTCCGCTGGGGCATGCCCTGCGCTGCTGCAAGCACATAACCCGGGTTATCCGGGACACAGGCCTGTTCGAGGGTCAGGACGAACTGACGCGCCGAGTCCTCGACGCTGGTGGAGACCCGGCCACGATCTTTCTCCTCATCCAGTTCCCTGGGTACATAGTCACCTTGGCCATCACCCCGGGGCAGGAGTGGGTGAACCTTTGGGCCCCAAAGAAGGCGACCAAGGGGCCGGGAGAGATTGAGCTATTCGGCTACAACCAGGCCGAGAAGCGGTGGTCCTACGGGAAGCCGCCCTACCAGCCCATTCCGATCAAGGCTGCCATTGACGGTCTGCTCTGCGGTAGGGCATACGCGTAACACTACGGGGCTCGATAAACGAACGTGCTGTTCTGCCACAGGCGCTCGTATGTAGTTGCAACGTCTTTGAAGGCGTCGACGATCTGGTTGAGCATGGTCGGTGCCTTCTTGGCCCCATCCTTGAGCAGGCACCGCACCCTCGGGTCCAGCCTCCATCCCCGTCGGCCAAACTGCTCGCCCTGGCCCACCGGATCTTACGGGCGGTGGAGGCCGGGGAGGTCCGGGATTTCACAGAGGCAGCGACGTGGATGGGGGTGAGCCAGGCCCGGGTATCGATGGTGGTGGGACTGACCTTCCTGGCGCCGAAGATCCAGGCCGAGGTGCTCCTGGGGACGGCGCGGCGGATCAGCCACAAGCGGCTGCTCCGGTTGGCCCGGTTGGAAACATGGGAGGACCAGCTTTTGGCTCTCGAGGCCGCCGAGAGGCATTCGGGCAAGAACTCTCCGGATCGTAACCCTCGGGCCAAAACGGGGCCGAATCTCGCCCAAAATCCTCTCGAATCTGGCCGGATTCCGGTTCGGGAGGGCGGAGGAATCGATCGGACGGCCCTCCCAAAGGGCGGCAAGAAGGAGACCAGGACTCGCGACAGGCCCGCCCGGTGCGCGGCTTCGCGGTGATTCTCGGGCACATAAGCAAAACGGCCGACTTTAGTCGACCGTTTCGATTGGTAGCGGGGGCAGGATTTGAACATGCGACCTTTGGGTTATGAGCCCAACGAGCTACCGGACTGCTCCACCCCGCGCCGGAATGTAAGTGCCCATTATTAGCGCATTTGACAGAGGGGCATCCATCCCCTGAAACAGCCATCCACAGCACTTGTGCAGTAGATGTGCAGCCAACCTGGATCCTGGAGTTCCGCCCCGCCTCTGCCTATCCCCTGGAGGGAAGGCATGGCAAACATCCCCGGTCTGAAGAAGGTGGGACCCTTCTGGCACTATTCCATCCAAGTCAACGGTCAAAGGGCGCACGGATCCACCAAGGCTACCGACCTGGCAACAGCCAGGAAGGTCATGGAGGAGAAGAGGAGGGACCTCCTGCATGGTCAACTCAACCTGCAAAAGAAGATCCCGCCAACGCTGAACCAGGTATGGGAATCCTGGTGGAAGGCGAACCAGACTACCTTTAGCCAGAAGCATCTTGTATCGGCTGAGTGCCGTTACCGTCGATGGCTCAAACCAAGCCTCGGATGCGTGCGAGTGGATCACATCAAGGCAGACGCGGTGATGCAAGTGCGGTCTCAGTTGTTGGAGGCTGGTCGATCTGGAAGGTACGCCAACAACACCCTGGAACTCCTCCGTGCGCTGATCCGCTTTACAATCCGGGTGGGCGACCTTGATCAATTGCCATTCGAGGTAAAGCCTTTGCGGCTTCAGAAGAAGCCCCGCCCCACAGTCCCTGCCTCACGGATCCCAGAATTCCTTGCGGCGGTTGATTCTCACGCCCATTCCCCACATGTAGCAGTAATGCTCAAAACTATGCTGGGGCTTGGAATCCGGGAATCCGAAGCCCTGGGGATGCGGTGGGAATGGTTTTCTCCCGACCAGCGGACTTACACCGTGGGCAAGGCGAAGGGGAAGGAAGCGCGGGTGATTCCAGTTCCTGACTGGCTCTGGAATGCCATCTTTGCCATGCCAAAACAGCGTAGTGAATGGGTCTTCCCTGGCGAGGACGGAAAGCACCACCACCCCCAGTTCTGCAAAAAGGCATTGCAGCGTGTGTGCAAGGAACTTGGTCTAGGGAACGTCACCCAGCACCGATTGAGGGCGACTTTCGCCTCACTTCACGCCGAAGCCGGTACACCCATTTCAGAAATTCAGGGAATGCTCGGACACAAGGACATAGCCACCACATTGATTTACGTCGAGACCTCCTTAGACGCCAAACGCCGATCACAGGACGCCCTCTGTCGGAAATTGGGGTTGGCATAAGCCCCGGTCAAAACGCCCAACCTGGGTCTTTGACAATCCAATAGCGTCATAGAGCGGAACCAGAAGCAAATTCAGCCCCTGGATATTCTGAGTGTTATGATTTCCTATCAAATTTCACGAGCATTGCGCCTGGCTGCCCCAGGGGATGGTCCTGCCAAAAGGATTTCTGATGGCGATATCCTGGAAAAAAAATCAGAAACTGAAGCCGTCAATCATCTTGGAGAGAGTTAATGCCTCCAAATTATCCTCTGGAGACGGCAGAGTGTCCTTTTCTATTTTTCCACTTCAAGAAGCATTACCTGCCCTCGATTCGATGCTCGAATTTCCAGCGGCAACGGACGGCATCCCAAAATCCCTACTAATTTGGAAGGCTATTACAGGAATCGATGGCGAAATCACCCCAGATACTTTTATTAAAAGCATAAACAAAGCCCTTGTGGCGGAGTTAGCCACCGAGGAGCAAGAGTTTCACATTCTTACAGATATCTCAATTGCTTATGAAAGCACTCCGACAAAGCTGAGAATTGAAGGATGCACTATTGAGAAAGTGGATACGGATTATCCCCACAAATACTCGGAAAGAGAACTGCTAATCAAACGTAACAATATTCCAGTGCCACGCTCGCCATATGGATATACAAAATTACTGATTAAAGTCAGGGCTAAGTCTCCTCAGATAGCAATGACCAAGGCGCTAAAAAGCCTAGATCTAGTAAGATCAATATGGTCTCTACTCGGAAATAGTTATATGGAAATCATAGGAGACCAATGGCAACCCATAAATAAAATTCGTCTGGGAAGCATCCATACCATCCATAATTCAAAAGGGCACTCGGCAATTGAATCTGTGTGGTATGAGCCAAATTTTACACCAGCCAGTATTTTCAAATTTGACAACACTGAGATAGCCTGGAAGAAAACAAAAGAAGCTATTTCCGCTATTAAAAAATGTAAGTATAGTGAAATTATAATAGATACCCTTATCAGATACGTTCGAGCCCTGGACGAGCGGGACCAAAGCACCGCATTTCTGCGCCTCTGGAGCGCCACCGAATCCATCACCTCAAATGGTTCAGCTCATTACGACTCGCTTATTGCACGTTGCGCCTTTCTCTACAAAGACCACAAGTACCACGAGCAAATACTGGAGCATCTTAGAGAATTTAGGAACAAATCCGTTCATGCTGGCGACCAGAGCGAAAACACAAAAAGTTACTGCTACCAATTACAGGAATATTTTAAATCCTTGGTCTGGTTTCATATCCGAAATGTGAAGTTTTTCAATAGTCTTGCAGAAGCAAACTCATTTTTGGACATGGGACACAACAAGAAGCAACTCCTCAGAAAAAGGAGGATCATCGGCAAGGCAATTCGCTTTATCTCGTGAAAATCGCAGCAGGAATGACCATTTTCGGATAATTGCCTTGGACGCATGGAAGCCAATCCCGTTGACACCCTGACAGGACTGCAGAAGGATGCATCGTCATTCGCCTCCACCGCATAGAGGATAATAGAAAGGAGAATGCAAATGCCTCAACAAAGCCATAGGCATCATTACATTCCAGAATGGTACCAAAGGCGCTTTCTTGCCCCAGACAAGACCGCATTTAAGATTTTAGATTTAGCCCCCGAATCCTTCAAAGACGCTTCCGGCAGAATCCGGGGACATAGTCGAGCAATATTAGACAAGGGTCCTGACGCTTGGTTTTGGGAACCCGATCTCTACACAATAAGAATCCTCGGGAAAGAGGACGATGTAATCGAGAGGATGCTCTTTGGCGCAATTGATACAAATGGTCGCAAGGCATTTGATGACTTATTGAATGAAGATTGGGATGGCATGCATGAATCCTACCCCCAACTTTTTGAGTTTCTAGACGCACTTCGTCTCAGAACACCCAAGGGGCTTCAATTTATTAGACAATTCCCGGGCGCTAACTCCCAACAGAGCCTAATGGTGTGGATGCAAAGAGTTCGCAGGATGCATTGTGTAATGTGGATGGAGGGCGTCAGGGAGATTTTCTCCACCGGCAGTTCTACTAAAAAATTTATCTTTTCAGACCACCCGGTGACTCTTTTTAATCGGCTAATCTTCCCTGGCGACAGGAAGCTGGTTAACGGGAGTGATCCCCTGCTTGAATGGCAAGGCACCCAGACGATTGTGCCTCTCGACCAGGATCACCTGTTTGTCTTAACCCACTTGGAATGGGGACGCTGCCAAAAACCGGGTCCCTATATTGCAAGACAACCGAGAACCAACCATCGCTATTTCGACAATCCACTCGTCTCGTATCATGACATTGAGCGATCGCGCTCCCTAACGGATGAACAAATATTAGAGGTAAACTATATTATAAAAAATAGAGCATTTAGATATATAGCAGGGCAAGAAGAGAGTGATTTATTTCCTGAATCAGAACTCAAGACAACCATGTGGAACAAGCTTGGGACATTTCTTATGCCACCAGAATCAAGGGTTGCAATGAGCGGAGGGCAAATGTTCGCAAAGATGAAGGACGGCTCTGAGTATTTTCAAGATGAATTTGGTCGTCGCCCAAAAACTTTAGAAGAGTGGAAAGCCGCCAGCGATGAAATGAAACGCATGGAAGAGCATTTTCATTCACTAATGAAGAAACAAAAAAGCCAAATCTAAATCCATTTTAATTAACTTCAATAATTTTATCTCCCAAAAATTGACCGTCATGGTCACGGGTGAGGAATAAGCGCCAAGAACCGTCCCTTGCCATTTTGGACGCTTCCTCAGGGCTTACAGTCCGGAGTGGCATACCCAACCGCCGGACTTCTACTTCCTTCTCCCAACGGAACCGAACTTCTCCTGGTTCAGGAAACCAAGTATCAGGACCGCTCCCCTTTCTCCACACCTGGTTACCAGGATCTTTGGGAATCGCTGCCTTGTTGGACCGGGCGATGCCACCCTGCATATCCGTTTTCCAAATATCCCAGCACACAGAGAGCAATCCAAGATGCTCCGCTTCATCCGGATTCGGGGATGCATCATCAGCCGTGAACATGAACCAAGCTGGGTACCCATGTTGTAGCCGATACATCGGCGTGTCCTTCTGCAAGGTGACTCCGCCCTCCTTCCGAGAAACCGTCCACTTGCTCTCCATCCTCAGTTCCCGCTTCGGCACATCGTCTTGCCATTCAACGGTGACTGATCCTGGCTTGATCACCAGATCGGGGCAGCCATCCCAGGTCGTACGTCCATACAGGAGTTCCCAGGAACGGCTCTGGGGATCCACCACGACGACAAGGAAGTAGTTCAGCGGGATCCCGTTCCTTCCCGTTCCAACCAGGATGCCGTGACATTCCCATCCGGAGGATTGCCGGTGGAGGATCTGGTCCTTGTCCACGTAGTGAGCCTGGGAAGTGATGAACGGGGCAAGGGCTTCCTTGGAAGTCCCGTCAGGCGCAATGACCTTCACTCGTTCTTGCTCCCATCGGACTTGCCAAACCTGGTTCGCTCCATCCTTCCAAAGAATGTTCCTGAGATAGGAGAATCCGTCCTCCTCCACTGCCCATTCCATTTTTGCCTTCCAGGGCTTCCAGTCGTCAAAGTCCGGATGTGGAAACTCCGCATCAACTCGGAGGGTTTCGGGGTCAAAGAGAGGTAGGTCATTGGGGACAAGCAACTCCACCTCATACCGATCCCCGTCAGGCAGAACCCTTGCGACAAAGTGCCTCATCCCTACGTAGATTGCCCCGTCCCCTGCCCGGGCTATGGAATTGGGGTAAAGCCATCCCGCGAACTCAAATTGTCCCAGGGTCTCCATTGGACCCTTTCGACGGAGGCGGAGCATTGCCTCCATCGTGAAAATGATCCAGCTGTCATCCCCATCCTTGAGGCAGAGACAAGGCGCACTCCCCAAGTCAGCGACCAGTTCAGCCTTCCATTTCCCCTTTGCTTCCCTAGACACCCTGATGACCTTGCCCCGATCCAAGGACATATGCGCCAATCCTTGGGCGACCAGGAACGAGCCTCCGTCAGGGAGAATGTCCCGGACGTTTTCGGCATCCAACCACCCTACAGGGCGAGGGAGCGCGATCTGATAGTGTTTCTTGCCATCAGAACTGAACCAGTAGAGCCCACCTCCCCACTCACCCGCATCAAAACCAACGATCCAACCATCAGGCGCCTTTGCAACCACGCGGCGTCCAATGAACCTTTGGGAATAGGTCCGGTGGTAGGTCGGCTTCATTTTGTTTGTGGCTTCCTCTATCTTCGCTCTCTCTTCCGGGGAGGCATCGGGAGGTGGAGGCGGGGCTGGCATAACCATGCTGAAGCCCCATATTTTGCGAGGCTTGATTTTGAACGGCAGATCATCTTTGCGCGTGGGAGTTTTCTGAGGCTCCTCGGGGATCCTGGTGATGACAACCTTCCCATCGACAGCCTGTACTTGCCACTCCCGGGAGGAATGATTCGCGTGGATCCAATCCTCACTCTTCTTGGATGGCATGGGATAGAGACTCCACCCTTCCGGAATTGGATGGGAGGAACCAAGTCCCGCGCCAGCCACAGGGCTTTGAGCAAAGAGGGATGCTGAACCCAGGGCGGCTGCAGCAATGGTCGCAAGGAATTTGGTGCCAATCGAAGACACAGGGCTCACCGTGGATGGGTTTCAGAGAATCCTAACACCAGGGCTCAAATGGCTTCGAGGAGCAGTATGTCCCACCTATGGCAAGTATCCCCACCATCCCCACCCGCACATCAACCGCCCAGTTTATTAGGGGGGTAGCCATCGTGATCACCCCACGTTCATCCAAGGCTCAAACGGGATACCAAGCACCATCTGAACCATCCCTGCTCCAACCCGAACGCGCTTTCTCTGGTAACCCAGGGCGGTCAAGGCATCACCAAACCTCTTCTTGGTAACTGTCGTTCCAAAGTAGTGAACCTTGAGCCAGGCATTGCACTCCTGGAACAGCTGAGCGGAGGAGACCCTTTTCCCTGTCTCATCCGGAGAGCCGCCAACTTCCGCCAGGAACCTGCCTATGGCGGAAAAGTCCTCTTGCTCTGCTTGCTTTGTCCGCAATTGCTTTCGCCTGTTTGAACGGGCATCCCGCTTCTTCCGGTTCAGCGCCAGAAGGTTCCGAATGGCTGCCAACTCCTCAGGGTCTTCAATGGGTGGAATCGGATCGCTGTAGGATCCCTCTGATACCCGGATCACCAACCGATTCAGATCCTGCTCCTCCAGGGGCTTTCGTACGCCATCGGCATCAACATGACGGGGCTCATACAGCTTGAGGAGAAGGCTCACCGCATCCACTTCCGACAAGAAGTAATGCTTGAGAAGGGTGCAAACGACCCGAAAGGTATTGGCATCATGGCGAGTCTCGATGGCAATCGTTCTCCTCAAGAAGTTCCCGGCAAGCCGCTTCCTCTGATGGTAGGGGCTGCCTTTCAGGACGCCTTCGACTTCCTCAGGTGATGGGCGGTGGGCTGAAGGCACCCGCAGAGTTCTTTTCTTCCTGCGATTCTCCTCGGGAAAGTCGGTCACACCTTCTTGGCTATCGGTGCTTTCCTCTTCTGGCTCCTCAAAGGGGCGCATTCCCGGTACCTGCTCCCTTGGATCGAACCTTGGGAGGTTTTCCATGAGAGAATCCAGAGATCCAAAGATCGCTTCCACTTGTGTAGGCGACTCTGAAATGTCTTCGCCTTTGAACCAGAGCCGCTTGTTCGGGCTGTACGGGGTTACGACCAAGCCGGAAACCTTGATATCGATGCCGGGGCGCTCCTCGCTCGTCGGTTGGTTCTTCCCTGGGTTCAGGCTGTACGTATCTGAGCGGAGAGCAGGTACCCCTTCAGCCAGCACCCCGTAGATGTGCTGACCGCGCTTTCCCCATACCTCAAGGTCGCTGACGATGCCTCGCTTTTGCAGCCACTCATACGAGCCTGGACGATCGCAGTCCCAGACGATCAGTGGAATGGGCGCGGTGGGCAGCCCGTCAATACGGATACAGAGACCGATGGAGCCGCCCTCTTCCAGGTGTTGCTCCACCTCTTCGACCGTCTTCACCACCGAGGACTTGGCTGACCGTATGGGGTGCTTGCCAGCGTTCCCACAAGGCTGGACGATCCCATCCCGCCGATACTGCCTCCGCATTGACTCGTTCTTCAATCGAGTGCCTGACCACGGACCGCAGGTGCATTCACCGTGGTCATCGACCTTGTGCAGCTTCAGGAGCGTGAACCCCATGGAGAGAAGGCTCTGGAAATAAGTTCGCCTTGCAAGTCGTCCTTGAGGACTGAGTGGCTGGGGAGAGGATGGCTGGATCGGCGTGGTCATGGCTTCGATACCCTTCAGCAGGGCGCCCACCAAAGGGGCGTCACTACCTACGCGGGGACAGTACCCAAACCAAGCCTTAGCCTTGTTATTTCAACACTTAATATGCAACCAAACATCTTAGTCTACCAGACTAAGGTTTTTGCCTCTCCAGCCCGGTCCACCACGGACTCGAGGAGCCGATGGGGTGTCATGGCTCCGGGAACTCTTGCCAGCGCCCTTGTGGCAGCCAGAGCCATTTCCGTCCACCCGGCTCAGAGCGTCAGCCACCGTCCCGTTGGGTCCCTTAAAACGCCCTGGCGCTGGTACCCCACTTTCCAGGACTCATCCACTGCACCCCATACCCTGGGCAGGACCTGTCCCAGGCGCTGGTCACCGTGACCCTGTCCACCCAGCATCCGGTTCCTAGTTTGACCACCCGTGCCTTTCTTTCGATCCAACGGCGTTCCCAGGAAAACCCCTCCCTGGCTATTGGCGTGGCATCGTCCGGGTCTTCACCCTGGCTCCTCTGACGGAAAACAGCCTGATGGGAGCCCTTGGCGGTTCCCTAGGTATCGTCCCGGATCCTTCTCGCGTGGTCACGGTGCACCCGCCGACCAGGAACCCAGTATTGGAGCCGGTTTCCAGGCATCCCACTTGTGCATTGGTTGTGCAGTGACCCCGGGATTCCCTTACACTTTAGGTTCACCCCGCAGAGGCGGGAGGATCTTTCCCAGGTATGCGAAAAAGCCTCGAACTCTTTGAAGTTCAAGGCTTTGTTCAAACCAGCGATTGGTAGCGGGGGCAGGATTTGAACCTGCGACCTTTGGGTTATGAGCCCAACGAGCTACCGGACTGCTCCACCCCGCGCCGGAAAGATAAGCTTAGCACGGCAGGGGAACAATGCAAAGGCGGATTGCGCTAATCTCAAGGCCGATCCGAGGGAAGACATGCAGCGACTGGTGAAAATGGTCTTATTGGCGTTGGGGTGCTGGAGCCTGGGGGCCTTCGATCCGGGGCATTGGTTCGACAAGCCCAAGTCGCCCCGGATCGCCAATTACCGCATCGAGGCGGCGCTGGACTGGCCGGGGAAGGCCCTGGAGGGGCGGGAGACGATCTCCTGGCGCAATACGGGCACGGCGGCCACGGCGGAGTTTCCGCTGCACCTGTACCTGAACGCCTTCAAGGGGCCGCAGACGATCTTCGCCAAGGAGGCGGCGGGGGAACGGGAATTCCGGCGCTTCGACGCGCGGGATCCCCGGAGCTACGGGTACTGCCGGCTGCTATCGGTTTCCATGGACGGGCGGAGCCTGGACGGGCACTTCGGGGAGGACGAGACGGTCTACTGGGTGCGCCTGGGGCGCGCGGTGGCTCCGGGGGAGACGATCCGCCTGGAGGTGGCCTGGGAGAGCCGGTTCCCCAGGGTCCTGGCCCGCACGGGGTGGAGCGGGGACGGGCAGGGCAATTTCCTCATGGGGGCCCAGTGGTTCCCCAAGGCCGGGGTGTACGAGGGGGACCGGTGGATCTGCCATGCCTACCACGCCCGCACGGAGTTCTACGCGGACTTCGGCACCTACGACGTGGAACTGTCCCTGCCCAACGCGCTCCTGCTGGCCCACGTGGGCGCGCAGACCAATTTCAAGACCCAGGAGGACGTCACCCCGGACCCCAAGCGCAAGCTCAACGTCATCTGGAAGCTCCACGCCGAGGACGTGCACGACTTCGCCTGGGCCGTGATGCCCTCCCGCAGCTGGAGCTTCAAGAGCTTCGAGTACCGCGGCGTCCAGGTGCTCTGCTACTACCAGCCCGAGAACAAGAGCAACCTCGAGCGGCAGATGTTCGCCGCGCGGGTGGCCCTGCGCCACGGGGCGGAGTGGTTCCTGCCCTACCCCTACCCGGTGCTCAGCGTGGTGGACGTGCCCGCGGAAGCCCATGGCGCGGACGGCATGGAGTATCCCACCCTGGTGACGGCCTCCTCCACGCGCTTCGACCCCTTCGCCCTGCGGGGCGAGCCGGAGGCGGTCACCGTGCACGAGATCGGCCACCAGTGGTTCTACGGCATGCTGGCTTCCAACGAGGTGGAGGAGGCCTGGCTGGACGAAGGGTTCACCAGCTGGTTCACCCAGAGGGCCCTGGAGCGCGGCTACCAGAGCCTCTTCAGCAGCCGGCGCTTCCAGGTGGGCACCGACGCCGTGGAGCATCTCACGTACTGGCTCGCCCCGTCCGTGGACCCCATCTCCTGGCCCAGCTTCCAGACGAGGGACTTCCGGTCGTACGTGGTGGCCGCCTATGCCAAGCCCGCCATGATGCTGGCCCAGCTGGAGGCCATGATCGGCCGGCCCCAGATGGAGCTGGTGATGCAGACCTACGCCCGGGAATTCGCCTTCCGCCACCCCAAGGGCCGGGACTTCCGGCGCGTGGCCGAACGCGTCACGGGGCGGGATCTCTCGGCCTTCTGGAAGGACTGGCTTGACGGCACCGACGTGCTGGACATGGCCATCGCCAAGGTCGAGGTGCGGGAGGTCATGGAGGGCGGCTGGATGGATTCCCCCAAGGGGGCCGCCTTCGCCGCGCCCCAGCCCGCGGCGCCCGGAAGGCGGGGGCTCATCACCCTGGTGCGCCGGGGCGGCATCCGCGCCCCCATCACCCTGTGGGTGCGCCTGGAGGACCGCTCCGAGCGGCGCCTCACCTGGGACGGCCAGGACCGGTGGACCACCTTCGAATTCGACAGCCCGGTCACCGCCGCCGTGCTGGACCCGGACGGCAACTACCCCATGCTCAAGGACCGGCTCCACGCCAGCTACCTGGCCAAGCCCCTGCGCCGGGGCTTCCACTACTGGTCCCAGATGGTCATGGGCGCCCTCACGGGGCTGCTGCAGGGGGCCGGGATCGGGTGACGCGGACGCCGCTGGATCTGACAGAATGCTCCTAGCGGGGGTGAGTGCATGACCGTAGCCCAATCCATCATCGACCGGCTCGTGGTGGCCCTGGACGTGCCCACCGGGGCGGAGGCGCTGGCCCTGGCCCGGACCCTTTCGGGCAGGGCGGGCATGTTCAAGGTGGGCCTCGAGCTGTTCTGCGCCGAGGGCCCGGCCTTCGTGCGGGAGGTGCAGAAGGCCGGCCCGGTGTTCCTGGACCTCAAGCTCCACGACATCCCCAACACCGTCCACCGGGCCATGGAGGCCCTGCTGCCCATGAATCCCTCCCTGGTGACCATCCACACCCAGGGGGGCCCGGCCATGATCGAGGCCGCGGCCCAGGCCGTGAAGGCCCACCGCCAGCGCGGCGGCAGGACGCAGCTCCTGGGCGTCACGGTGCTCACGAGCCTGGACCGGGAGGCCCTGGCGCGCCTGGGATCCACCGCGGAACCCGGCGACCTGGCCCTGCACCTGGCGCGCCTGGCCAAGGCCTGCGGCTGCGACGGCGTGGTGTGCTCGGCCCACGAGGCCGCCTCGGTGCGCGACGCCTGCGGGGCCCCTTTCCACCGCCTGACCCCGGGCATCCGCCCCGGGGGCGTCGCCACCCAGGACCAGGCCCGGGTGGTCACCCCCGCCCAGGCCCTGCGGGAGGGCGCCACCTGGCTCGTGGTGGGCCGGCCCATCACCCAGGCCCCGGACCCCGCCGCGGCGGCCCAGGGGATCCTCCTGGAAATGGCCGGCGCCTAGACCCATGTCCACCACCTCGCCCCTGGTCTTCCGACCCAGCTCCGCCCAGCGCGCCCTGGCCGTGCTGCTCTGCGCGGGCTCCTGGCTCGTGGGGCTGCGGGCCATGAGCATGCTGGTGGACGCCGTGCAGGGCCTCGCCACCATCCTCCACCAGGCCCTGGCGGTGGGCGAACCCACCGTCCGCATCTGGATGGTGCTGATCATCTCGGTGCTGCTGTGCCTCCTGGGGGGGCTCCTGCTGCTCTTCTCGACCCTGGGGCTCGTGCTCATCGAGGGCACCCACGTCCTGGTGGACGAGATGGGCGTCACGGTGGAGCACCAGGGGCTTCCCAGGCAATTGGCGCGCCGGCTGGGGGCGGGGCACCTTCCCTGGAAGTACGTCTCCCGCATGGAAAAGGGCCGCGTCTTCTTCCTGCTCAAGGGGGGCCTGCCCCCTTCGGAGCCCCCCTCGGACCTGGCGGCGGCCAACGCCCGCACCACCCTGAAGCTGCTCATGGTGGACGAACTGGAGCGGCTGATCCTCGTCATCCTGGAAATGAGCCCCAACCTGACCTTCAAGGACTAGCCCATGGACCCCATCCACCGCCGCCGACGCTGGTACTACGCCCTCTGGTCGGCGCTCCTGGCCCTGAGCGCGGGGGCCCTGGTCCTTTGGGAGCGTCCGGTGCGCACCGACCTGGCCTCCCTGCAGCTGGCGCTCACCGTGCGGGAGGCCCCCGCGGGCTCCCGCCTCCAGGCCTGGGCCGGCCCCCGGAAGCGGTGGCCCGGGGCGGCCTGGTCGGGCCAGGGGGCCTTCGCGGACGTGGCCCTCACCCCCGCGGGCGAGGCCCCCCTGCCCCTCCTCCACATCCCCATCGCCCGCCGCCGGTGGGTGCAGGACTACATCCCCCGCGGGACCTGGGACCTGGTGGCCATGAAGGTGACCCCCCCCTCCGGGCCGCCCCGCTACTACCTTCTCCCCATTTCCATCGATATCCGGTCCGGGCTTCTGCGGCCCAAACACCGGCTCATAACTTCCATAAATACCACATGGAACTACCTCGGGGTCGATGCCGAACCACCAATTCGGGTACCCTGATTTCTTCCCTTGATTGGAGCCCCCGATGCGATTCCACCCGTACCTGACCCTGGCCATGGTCCCCGCCGCCCTGGTGGCGCAGTCTCCCGCCGCCACCGACTACAACAAGGTCCTCAAGGAGCAGTCCCCCGCCGTGGAGAACCTGCTCAAGGACTTCCATCCGGTGGAAGCGCTCCAGAAGGCCGAGGCCCTTCTGCCGGCGTCCCTGCCCGCCTTCGACAAGAGCGGCCCGGCGGCTGCCATGCAGGCCTCCCTCTCCTTCAGCGGCCTCACCCGCCTCTACCTCCTCAACGTCAAGGCCGCCGCCATGGCCGGGGAGTGGGAGAAGACCCTGGACCTGCTCCTCAAGGCCCAGGCCTGCGCCAAGGTCAATTACGAGAGCACCAAGGAAGCCCTGAGCCCCCTGCAGGCCACCTGGACCCAGGCCATTGAGCAGGCCAACAAGGGCATCGCCGACGGCGCGGACCGCATCGCCGCCATCAAGGCCAAGCCCGGCCGGAACGCCGCCGAGGAGGCCGAGTACCAGGCCTTCGTGGCCAAGGACCGCGTCTACAACAACCCCAAGAATCCCGCCGAGAAGAACGAGGCGGCCAAGTACCTGAAGGCCAACCTCCCGCGCTTCCAGGAACTGGAGGCCAAGGCCCTCACCCCCCAGGACCAGCAGGACCTGGCCGCCCTCAAGCAGTGGCAGACCAACCTCGTCAACGGCCCCAAGGCCATCAAGGCCATCCAGGAAAGCATCGACGCCACCAAGGCCGAGTACGATTCCTGCACCCCCAAGATCGAGTCCTTCCAGAAGAGCCTCAAGGACGAGTCCGAGGAGATCGCCAAGGGCGTCGCCGCGGTCAAGGTCAAGGGCAAGGTGGTCAAGGAGACCAGCGGCCCCAAGTACGACGAGAAGCGCCTCACCTACTTCCAGAACGTCATGAAGACCAAGGCCAACTACGAGAGCCGGACCACCAAGCTGGACAAGCTGAACTTCCTTTTCCGGCTGCGCCACAACGTCGCCGGCACGGCCAATGAAAGCAAGGTGAACGAGATCATCGACCGCGTCCGCGCGGACCAGGATCCCTTCCCCGCCGAAAAGAAGGCCCCCGCCAAGGGCAAGAAGGCCAAGTGATGTCCCTGGTCCCGGCGCTCCTCCCTTCCCTGTTTGCCCTGTCCCTCCCCCTCCTCGGCCAGAACCTGCCGGAGAAGTTCAGGGACAACCGCGCGGCCTGGGAGGAGAACCTGGCCAAGGGGGTTTCGGCCCCCGTGCGCAAGGCCACGGAGGCCGTCCTCGCCCAGGACGGCCCCGCGGTGAACCCCTCCGACTACAACGCCATGCACGCCATGGTGGCGGTCATGAGCCTCGCGGCGCGCTCCTGCGTCCTGGAAGGGGCGTGGGAGGACGCCGTGGGCCACCTCCAGAAGGCCGCCCGCACCGCAGCGGACAACGTGACGGCCGCGGAGGGGACCTTCGGGCGCATCCGCCAGCAGCACGAGGAGAACCTCAAGACCTGGCGCGGGGAGGCCGCCAAGCTGGACCAGCGCCTGGCGGACCTGGACAACCTGGGCGGGCTCACCTCGGACCAGATCAAGACCCGCACCCAGATCCGGGCCCAGCTGGACGAGTTCCGCAACGCCATTGCCTCCAGCGAGCGCTCCCTCAAGGAGATCGATTCCCTCGCCGGGCAGCTGCGCAAGGAGCAGGAGGTGTACGCCGCCTCCCTCGCGGAATGGCAGGGCTTCCTCGCCAAGGAGAAGGCCGACATCGCCCGCAAGGGCTCCGTGCAGGCCTACGTCGCCGAAAAACTGGACCAGGTCAAGGGCGACGACGCCAACCCCATGCCCGAACGCCTCGCCTATGCGCGCCGCCTCCAGCACCTGGACCCCGAAAGCGGCGACTGCCGGCGCCTGGTGAACGGCCTCATGGGCAAGGACGAGGAACCCCCGGCCCCCAAGGCCAAGGCCAAGTCCGCGCCCCGGAAGAAGCACAAAGGCCGGACCCGGGCCGCGGCCTAGACTGACCCTCCGTGTCCCAGACCTTCGCCCCGGTTCGTCCTCGCCGGACAAGCCGGCGAGGACGGGGATGACGGAAGGGACGCAAGGTCTGGGCTGCGCACATTCGCTTCGTTGAGCGCATGGGAACCTCGAACCCCGCGCCCTTCCCGAAGGCCCCAGGCGAGAGGCGTCTCCAATGCTCTGATGGATCCGCTTCGCGAAATCCATCCCGCTGCCGGCAGCCGCCGCAACTAATCAGCCTCGGCGCCAATCAACGTCCTCCACGAAGGCGCGAAGCACTCCCAAGAGGTGGGTCGGGGCCAATGGGTGACAACACAGGCCCATGGATGAGCGAAGAGCTTTCCGTTGCCGAGGGCCCGGCCCCGGGCCCTCGGCAACGATCCGGGGCGACTGTCCGGGACACGCCCCCGAAAGCATCCGGGCCCCAGGGCTAGAACACGACGCCGGCGCCGAGGCGGATGAAGTCGGCCGCAGGGGGATCGCCCGCGCCGGTGTCGTGGGAGCTGAGGGTCTTGTGGTAGGTGGCCTCGAAGTTCCAGCGCCACCGGCCGATGTAGCGCATGCTGTGGCCGATTCCCACGTTCAGGCCCATGCGGCTCTTGTTGGTGACGGTGTCGGGGTAGTAGCTGGGGTCGTCGTAGCTGGAGGAGAAGCGCTCCAGGTCCAGGGCGAGGCCGCCGATGAGGTAGGTGCCGATGTGGCGCTGGGCGTTGCCCCCGCCCACGAAGATCTGGGCGTCCGCGCCGATGCTGAACATGGCGTCCTGGGTGTTCACCCGGAACTGCCCGGGTTCGTCCACATGGCCCGAGAAGGTCTGGCCCGAAAGATTCAGGCGCCACGCCAGGGACCGGTCCACGGGGAAGCTCGCGGTGAACTGCAGGCCCAGGGTCGAATCGTAGGACTCCGTGGCGCCGCCGGCGTAGGTCGTGCTGTTGAGGGCGCCGGTGGGCACGCCCACGGTCACCCCGAGACCGAAATGGGGTTCCTGGGCGGCGAGGGGGGCGCCCACGGTGAGGGCGAGGGTCGTTGCGGCGAGGATCCAGGTTTTCATGTGTGCCTCCGGTTGATAGATCATCCATTTCCGTGCCAGGTTGAATTTCCCATGCACCCCCATGCCGGCCGGGGCCCTTCCGCCGAATACCTGGGGCATTTTGCTTCAGGTGTGGCAACTCTGCAACGGAGGGGGCTAACCTATGGAAAATGGAGTCGGTCATGGTCTGGAAGAAGGATCTGGAAAAGCTGAAGAAATCCCTGGCGGAGGACCCGGCGCCCCCGAAGGCGCCGCCCCCCAAGCCCAAGCCCACCGAATTCAAGCCCATGGAGGAGGAGGACGCGGTCTTCCTCAGCGCCATGGGCAAGCGCCCCAGGCCCGCGGCCTGCCCCGCCGCCCCCGCCGCTCCGGCCCCGGCGGCGCCGCCCCCCCCTCCCGAACCGGCCCAGGATTTCGCCGCCGCCATGGGCGAACTCAAGGGGATGGTCGCCATGCCCGCCTCGGTCCTGGCACCCAAGGCCGCGCCCCGCGTCGAGCCCCGGCCCGAGCCCAGGCCGGAACCCCCGCCCCCGGCCCCGAAGCCGCCCGAGCCCCCCGCCCCCGAACCGCCGCCCTCCGAGCCCCAGTCCCTCCTTCCCGTGCAGATCAATCTGGCCGCCGGCATGGCCATCGACGTGGACGGGACCCTGGACCTCAAGGGCCACGGCCGCAACGACGCCCAGGAGCGCCTCAAGGAGCGCATCCTCGACGGCCACGCCCTGGGCTGGCGCACCCTCCACGTCATCCTGGGCCCCGCGGAGGACCTGCGGAGCATGTTCCTGGACCAGGTGGGAGGTTCGGCCCGCATCGCGCGCTACGCCCAGGCCCCCATTCCCATGGGCGGGAGCCAGGCCTGGATCATCTATTTCCGCAGCGCCGGAACCTCATCCGAAGCCAACTGACGGTTTTTTCATTCCCCGTTTTCCCATGGGGACTGAAGGCGGTGCATAATATTAAAGGCACCAACCGATCCCATGTCCTATAATCCCAACCAACCTTCCCGGGAGAACCTGATGCATAAGCGGACTAGGCTCCATGCGTTTGCGGTCGTCTCTTGCCTGGCCATGGGTCTGTCCGCCCAGGAGCCCGCTGCGATGCAGTCCAGCAAGACCACCGCCGAACCCATCAAGGTCGCCGCCCATTCCTCCCGCTGGGACTACCCCAAGGAGATCACGCCCCCGGCCGGGTTCAAGGTGCACATCGTCCAGAAGGGCGACACCCTCTGGGACCTGGGCAACACGTACCTGGGCAACCCCTTCTCCTGGCCCCAGATCTGGGAACTCAACAAGTGGGTCAAGGATCCGCACTGGATCTACCCCGGCGATCCGCTCATCGTGGACGCCTCCCGCTCCGCGGTGGCCCCGGGCAAGGAAGGCGACGCGGCTCCCTACGAGGTCTCCACCCTGAGGCCCGACCTGCGCAGCCGGCCCAAGCCGACCCTGGACGAGTACGGGTTCTCCTTCCAGGACTTCATCCAGCTCCCCTTCATCACCCCCAAAGGCGCCGACGACTACTTCAAGAAGTCCGGCGGATTCCTCATCCACGGCCACCAGGACCGCACCCGCGGCATCCTCTCCGACGGCGACATGGTGTACTTCAACGGCGGCACCAACCAGGGCCTCAAGGCCGGGGACCGGCTCGTGGTCACCAAGGTGCTCAAGAAGGGCTTCTTCCACCCGGACGACACCACGCACCGCACGAAGATCGGCGACGTGCTCCAGCAGCAGGGCGTCGTGCGCGTGGTGACCCTCTACCCCGATTCCTCCGTGGCCGTCATCGAGCACGCCCTGGACGGGATCTACGAAGGCGCCTACGCGGTGCCCTTCACCGAGCCCGCCAACATCGTCGCCAACCTGAGGAAGGACGTCGGCAGCCCCGTGCCCCTCCAGGAACCCCTGGCCAAGATCATCTTCCTGCGCGAGGACCGCCCCGTGGCCGCCGCCGGGGACATGGTGATCATCGATCAGGGCACCAACCAGGGCTTCAAGGTGGGCGATATCCTCGTCACCGCCCGGCGCCGCCCCATCGACAGCGCGACCATCACCGGCGACCCGGTCAAGGACGCCGCCCAGCCTTCCACCAACTACTTCCTGGGCCAGTTGATGGTGGTCCGCACCGAGGCGGCCACGGCCACCTGCCGCATCCTCCGGAGCAAGGAGGAGATCTTCGTGGGCGACATCGTCACCCGCTAGCTCCTAGGTCCTGCGCAGTTCCAGCACCGTCCGCCGGCCCCGGGTCGGCAGGCGGTAGCCGTGGGCAGCCAGGGCGTACCCCGCCGGCGCCTCCTCCGGCCCGCCCTTGAGGGCCAGGAAAGGCGCCCCCGGCGCGCCGTGGCGGTCCCACCAGCCCAGGAGCAGATCCAGGGTGCCCACCGCCTTGGCCACCCCCAGATCCGCCCGGAGCGGCGGGAGTTCCTCGGCCCGCCCCGCCAGGGGCCGGAGGTTCGCCAGGCCCAGTTCCAGGGCGGCCTGCTTCACGAACGCGATCTTCTTCTTCGACTTGTCCAGGGCGAAGACGGTCAGGTCGGGCCGGGCCAGGGCCAGCACCAGGGCGGGGATGCCCATGCCCGTGCCGAAGTCCGCGACCTTGCACCCCGGCCCCAGGGCCCCGAGGAAGGGCAGGAGCACGGCGGAATCCAGGATCAATTCCTCGTACCTTTCTTCCATCTCCAGTGATGTCAGCGCGTGGGTGCGACTCCATCGGTCCAGGAGTTCCAGGTATCGAGTGACGGGTTCCTTCATCCAATCGGGGAGTATCGGTTCCATTTCTTCAAAATACTCCTCCCGCCCGACACCTGAATAGGATTTTGCCGTATTTCCAAAACTTAGGCATGGGAGGACCTGGAAAACCCAAGGGCTGCAACCAGACATTAGGTGCCTATTTGAAGGATTAGGTTCCCCAATTATTCAAGGAAAATTGTCAATTTCAGTGATGGTATTGACAAGCGTATTGGAGGCACAAATACTAGACAGAACTTGCAGACTCTCTTTGAGCGAGGACCATATGACTGCCGCACAGAACCCTTTTAAGATCGATTGGTCCAGCCGCAGCAAGCTGAGAGGCCCTGGTGACCGTTCCCTGGGGGAACTGCTGCAGAAACTCCGGGACCGCCTCGCCCCGAAGGCCCAGGGCATTTCCATCTCGTACCTGGATGATCGGGCGATGCGCAAGCTCAATAGGGAGCACCGCGACATCAATCAGACGACCGATGTCCTCAGCTTCCCGGCAAATCCGGAAAAAGGCGCCTTCCAGCACCTGGGCGACCTGGTCGTGAGCCTGCCCATGGCCGAGAAGATGGCCAAGAAGCTGGGCGTCAGCCGCCGGCGGGAAGTGGAGACCCTGATCATCCACGGCTTCCTTCACCTGTGCGGCCACGACCACGAGGCCGACAACGGGGAGATGCTGGCCCTGCAGGCCGAGCTGGAGCGGGAGTTCCTGGAGGCCGAGCCCCTGCCCATGGCCGTGAAGCGCGGGCGCAAGCCGGGCAGCAAGGTCAAGCGGCTCAAGGACGGCAGCCGGGTGGTGGTGACCGGCCGCGCGGCCCATGCGCTGGTGCGCAAGGAAGCCGCCAAGAAGGCCAAGCCCGCCAAGAAGGCCGAAAAGGCCCCCCGCAAGGCCGTCGAGAAGCCCAAGCGGGCCCCGGGCCGGCCCCGCAAAGTGGTGGAGGCCGCGCCGGCCCCCAAGCGGGTGGTGCGGCGCAAGCGGCCCCCCCTCCGGTCCGGCGTGCTGGGCTGAAAACCGAGCCTGGAAGAGGCGGCGGATCCCTTGTAAGATAGACGTTCGGCCGTTTTGCGGCCTTGGACTGGAGTCCCTGTGCTGAATCTCCTAATGGGCCTTGGCGTCGCCATCGGCGTGGTCCTGATCCTCCTGCCGCTCAAAGTGACGTTGTGGATCGGAATCCCCCTGGGCCTGGCCGCGGGCATCGCGCTGTTCATCTGGCGCTCGCGCCAGGTGCAGAACCAGTTGGAGACCATCTTCAACCGCGCCGGCGAACTCATGAAGAAGCAGCAGTTCGACCCCGCCATCGAGGTCATGAAGGAGGGCTACGCCCTCTCCCGCTGGCAGTTCATGGTCAAGGGCTCCATCGACGGCCAGATCGGGGTCGTGCAGTACGTCCGCAAGAAGAACGAGGAGGCCGAACCCCTCCTGCGCACCGCCAGCTACCAGCACTACATCGCCAAGGCCATGCTGGGGATCCTCCAGTGGAAGCGCGGCGACAAGAAGCAGGCCAAGGAGACTTTCACCCTGGCCCTCAAGGCCGGCAAGAAGGAGAGCCTGCTCTACGCGGTGTATGCCTGGGTGCTGAATGAAATGAAGGAGCGGGACAAGGCCATCGAGGTGGTCAACAAGGGCCTGGCGATCTGCCAGGGAGACGAGCGTCTCGCCGCCCAGCGCACCTGCCTCCAGAACAACAAACCCATGAAGATGAAAGTCTACGGCGAACAGTGGTACCAATTCATGCTCGAGCGGCCCATCATCCGGCAGGAACCCCCTCCCTTCGCCCGGATTTCCAAGCGTTCGATCAGAGGCTGACCTTACCCTTTTACGGAGTTTCCCATGTCCGGCCACAGCAAATGGTCCACGATCAAGCACAAGAAAGGCGCCGCTGACGCCAAGCGGGGCAAGGTCTTCACCCGCATCCTCAAGGAGATCACGGTGGCGGCCCGCCTGGGAGGCGGGGATGTGGGCTCCAACCCCCGGCTGCGCCTGGCCGTGGACACCGCCAAGGGCAGCAACATGCCCAAGGACAACTGGGAACGGGCCATCAAGAAGGGCACCGGCGAACTGGAAGGGGTCACCTACGAAGAGGTGCTCTACGAGGGCTACGGCCCCGGCGGCGTCGCCATCATCGTGGAGGCCCTCACCGACAACAAGAACCGCACGACCCCCGAGATCCGCAGCTACTTCTCCAAGTTCGGCAACGAACTGGGCGCGGCCAATTCCGTCTCCTACATGTTCACCAAGCAGGGCGAGATCGTGGTGGACGGGGAAGTGGCCGAGGACACCGTCATGGAGGTGGCCCTGGAGGCCGGCGCCGACGACGTGCAGGGCGAGGAGGGGGCCTGGATCATCAGCACCGACCCCGCCGCCTACCAGGCCGTGAAGGACGCCGTGGACGCCGCCAAGCTCCCCGTGCTGGAAGCCAAGATCATCCGCACCTCCGCCGTGCGCGTGGACATGAACAACGACAAGCTCAAGAGCTTCCTCAAGCTCATCGACCTCCTCGAGGACAACGACGACGTCCAGAACGTCTGGACCAACGCGGACTACGACGAACCCGAAGAATAGGATCGTACGGGTCCCGGACTTTCGGCCAGGGTCGTCATCGCCGGCAAGCCGGCGATGACGGGGCTTGCGGAGGGGGTGGGTGGGCTGTGCTACGCCCATTCGCTTCGTTGGGGGGCTGGGAGACCGGAGCAGGAAGGCTCCCCTGGGGGGCCCATGCGAGGTGGGTGTCTTCCAATGAGTTGATGGATTCGCTTCGCGTGAGGCGGGTCGAAGCCGCTTGGCGCCGAAACTGATCAGCGTCGGCGCGTAGGGTTTGGCGCGAAGGTCCGGGACACGGACCTTCGTCAGCGTTCGAGGGGCTTCTGGAAGCGGAATTTGACTCGTCGCTGGAGGGCCCGGCCCTCGGGGGTGTCGGGGTTGCCTTCCAGCTGGGAGTCGCCGTGGGCTTCGGCGGCCAGGGTCGCGGGGTCCATGCCCAGGGCGGCCAGGTGGCGCACGGCGGTGAGGGCGCGCTGGGAGCTGAGTTCCAGGGCGTCCTGGCCCTTGGGCCGGCCCTGCTCGTCCTGGGCGCTGTGGCCTTCGCACACGAGGGTGTAGCCGGGGTACTGGAGGGCGATCTCGGAGATGCGCTTCATCATGGGCTCGAAGGTGGGATCGAAGGCGCTGCTGGCTTCGCCGAAGAGGAGGCCGCCCCGGAAGCGCACCACCTGCATACGCACGCCGTGGTCCGGGCCGTCGACGGGCTTGAGGTCGTTGAGGAGCTTCTCCAGGTCCGCGGCGCGCTCGGGGGCGATGCCGGTGTGGCCGGGCAGGACCCCGGTGCCCTTGGCGCCCAGTTCGTGCTGGAGGGCCAGGAGCACCTCCTGCACCTTGCGCTGGTCCTGGGAGGTGAAGGAGTAGATCACGGCGAAAAAGGCCATGAGCTGCACCATGAGGTCCGCGAAGGTGATGAACCACAGGCCCTCGTAGTCGTCCTTCCGGCGCTGGGACCGGCTCAGGATCTTAGCCACGGGGGGCTCCGGCCCTGCGGGTCTTGAAGCGCGGCGCCAGGGAGGCGTTGAGCTGCTCTTCCAGCTGGCCGGGATTCATCTCGTCGGCGATGCCCAGGATCCCCTCCAGCATGAGCCGCTTGCGCTGGGCCTCCTCCCGGCTCCGCAGTTCCAGCTTGCCGGAGATGGGCAGGGCGAAGAGGTACGCGATGACGGCGCCGTAGAGCGTGGACAGGAGGGAGAGGGCCATGCCCAGGCCGATGCCGCTGGGGTCCTTGAGGCTCGCGAAGAGGTGCACCATGCCGATGAGGGTGCCCACCATGCCGAAGCTGGGGGCGGCGGTGGCGATGAAGCGGAAGATCTCCTGCCCCAGGGAGTGGCGCTCCTGGGTGGCGAAGATCTCCTGGCTGAGCACGTCGTTGATGTGCTCCCGGTCCACCCGGTCCACCACCATGCGGATGCCGGCCTGCATGAAGGGATCGGCGGGCAGGTGCTTCTCCAGGCCCAGGATGCTCTCGCGGCGGGCCCGCTGGGAGAGGCCCACCAGCTCGTTGACGATCTCCTGGTGCGCGGCGGGGTGGGTGAAGAAGGCCTGGGTGGCCACGCCGAAGGCGCCCCGCACCGCGCCCAGGGGGAACCGGATGAGGGTGGAGGCGATGACGCCCCCCACCACCACGACCATGCTCTGGGGGTGGATGAAGTACCGGGGATTGGGCCCCAGGGAGATGGCCAGCACCAGCAGGCCAAGGCCCAGCAGCAGGCCTATCAGGGTTCCACGGTCCATGGGGCGCCTCGGAGGGATGGATGACAGCTAGAGGTTACCAAGGAAAAACCGTACCGGTTCACCCCAGGGCCAGCCCCGGGGGGAATCCCATGGCCAGGCGGACCATGGCGATGGAAGGATCCACGCTGCCGTCGCGCCGGCGGATGGTGAGGGGGGGCGCCACCCGGGGGAAGGCCGCGGCCTCCCCGAAGCCTTCCGGCAGGTCGCCTTTCCGGCACCCGGCGAAGAGGGCGATGCCGTACGGCTCCCCCTCCTTGAACACCACGTCCTGCCGGTGCATGAGCAGCAGGTCCGCGTCCCGGTAGGCCCTGGCGGCCCGCTCCACCTGGTCGGAGGGGAACACGCACGCGAAGATCCCCCCCGGGGCCAGGATGCGGGCCGCGGCCCGGGCGTAGTCGCCGATGTCCCCCCGCACTTCCAGCCTCGCCGGAATGGCCTGGGGATGGGCGGCCTCGGCCTTGGAGCCCACGGGCCAGTAGGGCGGGGATCCCGTGACCAGATCGAAGGGCGCCTCGTCCGGGAAGAGATCCGGATCCCGCAGGTCCCCCTCGTGGATCGTGTAGCGGTCCTGGAGGCCGTTGTAGGCCACGCTCTTGCGGGCGAGGCGCGCCGAGATGGCCTGGGCCTCCACGGTGTGGATCCGGGCTCCGGGGCAGCGCCAGGCCACGCAGGTGGCCACGCTGCCGATGCCCGAGCCCAGATCCGCCACCCGGGCCGGCCTCGGGCACCAGGTGGTGCCGTACCAGGCCGTCAGGATATCGTCGGTGGAGAAACGGTGGCCGCGCTTGTACTGGAAGAGCCGGTAGTGCCCGGTGATGAAGTCGAGGGTCTCCCCTTCCTCCGGTTCCAGGCCGCCGGGAGGCCGCGGGCCGGGGCGGGTCCAGCCCTTGTACACGTCGTCAGTCATCGCTCTCCCCCGGTTCATCCTCCACGCCGTCGAAAAGGCCGCCCTCGGGCAGGGGCGGCTCCAGGCGCGCCAGGGCCAGGGCCTCCAGGTTCGCCTCGCCGAAGTCGCCCAGGCGGGGCAGGTCGTTGAGGCCGCGCAGTCCGAAGTGCACCAGGAACTTCATGGTCGTGGCCCACATCATGGGACGGCCCACCACCGCCTTGCGGCCGGCGGGGGTGATGAGCTCGCGCTCGGCCAGGCTCTTCACCTGGGTGGAGCAGCTGGTGACGCCGCGCAGCTCGTTGATCTCGGGGATGGTCACCGGCTGGCGGTAGGCGATGATGGCCAGGGTCTCGATCTGGGCGGGGGTGAGCTTGCCGCTGCGGGTGATGGTCACCAGGCGGCTGATCATGGCCTGGTACTCCGGCGCCGCCGCCATGCGCCAGCCGCCGCCCACCTCCAGGAGCCGCAGGCCCCGGGGCGGCTGGAGCCGTTCGGCCAGCTTCTCCAGGCCCAGGCGGAGGGTGCCTTCCCCCAGCCCCGTGAGCTCGCGCAGGCGCGCCATGTCCAGCACCTCGCCGCTGGCCACCAGCACCGCCTCCAGGGCTCCGGGCAGATCCCCGCCGGCCTCCCACAGGGGCTCGGACTCCTGGAAGATCTCCGTGTCGTCGGTCACCGGAACCGCCCCAGGCGCTGGCCCACGCGCACGGGACCCCCCGCGGCTTCCGGCTCCCACCGGGCCGCCCCGGGGCCGCCCACGAGCAGCACCACCGTGCTCCCGAACCGGAAGGTGCCCAGGTCGTCCCCGGGGGCGCAGGGCAGGAGGTCCACGCCCAGGGACCCGTCCCGGGGCAGGGTCCGGCCCGAAAGCCACCGCTCGTCGATGACCACGCCCCCCACGTGGGTGGCCCCCACCGCCACCGCGGCCACTTCCAGGCCCTCGTCGGGGCCCGTCCCCAGGGCCACCCAGGTGGCCCGGCGGTTGCGCTCGTAGAGGCGGGGCACGTGGCCGGTGCTGGCCCCGTTCACGGGCCAGAGTTCGCCCTCCACGCGCCCCACGGCCGTGACCAGGCCGCGGATGGGCACGTGGATGCGGTGGTAGTCCTTGGGCGACAGGTAGAGGGTGAGGTAGAAGCCCCCCTCAAAGCGGGCTGCCGAAGGGTCGTGCTTCAGCAGTTCGGAAATGCGGTAGGGCAGCCCCTTGGCCTGGATGGCCTGGCCGGCCTGGATGCGGCCCGAGGCGATGAGGACCCCGTCCACGGGGCTGTTCACGCAACCCGGCGCCTCCTCCGCCTGGGGCCGCAGGCCCGGCTTGAGGCGCCGGGTGAAGAGGGCCTGGAGGCTCGGGTAGCCGGAAAGGGGGTGTTCGGCCTCGGACATGTCCAGGCCGTAGGCCTTCACGAAGCGCCCCAGGACGGCCTGGCGCAGGCCCCCGGGAAGGGTGCGGGCCGCGGCCCACCCCGCCGCGGCGGAGCCGAGCTTCTTGGGGTAGACGCGCAGGAGGGAAAGGGAAAGGGGCCAGGAACTCATGGTCATCCAAGTTATCACGCCGAGGACGGAGCCCAGGAGGAGGGCGGCGGCCCTGCGGGACCTGGGACGCGGGCTCGATTTCCACATGGGTACAAAATAACCTACATGTTTAGTCATGTTAAATTCGATCTTTTTTTATTGATAGAGGTCACATTTCGGGCTGGGCGGCCCGGAATCCAGCGATAATCAAGGGTCCCCCCTGCCCTTGACCGATCTCCACGAGAGACGCGCCCAAGCACGATTCAGGGGGAATTGAAGTCATCTCCCACGACGAAGGAGACGCCCATGTCCAGTGCCCACCCCGCACCCGCCCCCGGGGATTCCCTCGCCTCCCGCCTCCGCGCTGAACGTGGCATCAACCTGAACCATTGCTACCAGTGCGGGAAATGCGCCGCGGGCTGCCCCGTGGCCGAGGACATGGACAACACCTCCTGCCAGACCCTGCGCCTCCTCCAGCTGGAACGGCCCGAACTGGACCGGCGGGTGCTGGAGAGCGAGGCCATCTGGCTCTGCCTGGCCTGCGAGACCTGCTCCACCCGCTGCCCCCAGGAGGTGGAGGTGGCCAAGGTCATGGACTACGTCCGGGAGGCCTCCCTCGCCCTGGACCTGGCCCACCCGAAGAGCAAGGACATCCTGGCCTTCCACCGGGCCTTCCTGGATTCCATCCGCGCCACGGGCCGCCTCTACGAGATCGGGCTGGTGGCCGACTACAAGCTGCGCAGCCGCCACCTCCTCAAGGACGTGAACCTCGCCCCGAAGATGTACGTGCGCGGCAAGCTCCCCCTCCTGCCCCACGTCATCAAGGGGCGCAGCGGCATGAAACGGATCTTCCAGCTCACGTTGGGAAAGAAGAGGTGACCCCATGAAGATCGGCTACTATCCCGGGTGCTCCCTCCTCGGTTCCTCCAGGGAGTTCGACGAATCGGTGCGGGCCCTGGCCCCCGCCCTGGGCCTGGAACTGGTGGAGGTGCCCGACTGGAACTGCTGCGGGGCCTCCAGCGCCCACGTGCTGGACCACCACCTCGCCCTGGCCCTGCCCGCGCGCATCCTGGCCCAGGCCGAGGCCGCCGGCCTTACCGAGATCCTGGCCCCCTGCGCGGCCTGCTACAACCGCCTGAGCACGGCCCGGGACGCCCTGGAAAAGGACCCGGCCCTGGCCCGGGAGATCGAGGCCGTCATCGACCTGCCCCTGGCCGGCACCGTGCGCATCGTGAACATCCTCGAGGTGCTGGACCGGTTCAAGGACGTCCTCCCCGGGAAGATCACCCGGCCCTTCGCCCACAAGGTGGCGTGCTACTACGGATGCCTCCTGGTCAGGCCCCCCAAGGTGCTGAAGTTCGACCGGGCCGAGGATCCCCAGTCCATGGACCGCCTCATGGCCGCCGCCGGCGCCGAGCCGCGGGAATGGAACTTCAAGACCGAATGCTGCGGCGCCGCGTTCTCCGTCACCCGCACCGACCTGGTGGCCAAGATGAGCGGGAAGATCGTCGACAACGCCGTCAAGCACGGCGCCGAGGCGATCGTCGTGGCCTGCCCCATGTGCCAGTCCAACCTGGATATGCGCCGCCCCGAGATCAACGCCCATCTGGGCGCCGAACACACGATTCCCGTCCTGTTCATCACCCAGGCCCTGGGCCTGGCCATGGGCATCGACGCCAACCAGCTGGGGCTGCAGCGGCACATGGTGCCCGCCGTCATGGCCCCCGCGGCCGTCTGAGGAGCCTGCGATGTCACGTATCGGCGTATTCACCTGCCACTGCGGAGAGAACATCGGCGCCACCGTCGACTGCGCCAAGGTCGCGGAGCGCACGAGGAACGTCCCCGGCGTCGTCCACAGCGTGGACTACAAGTACATGTGCTCCGACCCCGGCCAGTCCATGATCAAGGACGCCATCAAGGAGCACGGCCTCACCGGCGTCGTGGTGGCGGCCTGCTCCCCGCGCATGCACGAGCCCACCTTCCGCAGCGCCGTGGAGGAGGCCGGGCTCAACCCCTACCTCTGCGAGATGGCCAATCTGCGCGAGCACTGCTCCTGGGTCCACGAGAAGAACGACGCCACCACGGACAAGGCCGCGGACCTCATCCGGGTCATGGTGGAGAAGGTCAAGCACAACACGCCGCTCCACCCCATCCGCGTGCCCGTCACCAAGCGCGCCCTGGTGCTGGGCGGCGGCATCGCCGGGATCCAGGCGGCCCTGGACATCGCCAATTCCGGCCACAAGGTGGTGCTGGTAGAGAAGTCCCCCTCCATCGGCGGCCACATGAGCCAGCTCTCGGAGACCTTCCCCACGCTGGACTGCTCCCAGTGCATCCTCACCCCGCGCATGGTGGAGGCCGCGCGCCACCCCAACATCACCCTCATGACCTACGCGGAGCTGGAGAAGCTCGAAGGCTTCATCGGCAACTTCAAGGCCACCATCCGCAAGAAGGCCCGCCAGGTGGACGAGAAGCTCTGCACCGGCTGCGGCATGTGCATCACCAAGTGCCCCCAGAAGAAGATCCCCGACGAGTTCAACGAAGGCCTGGGCAAGCGCAGCGCCATCTACGTGCCCTTCCCCCAGGCCGTGCCCAACAAGCCCGTCATTGACAAGGCCAACTGCACCTTCTACAAGAGCGGGAAGTGCAAGGTCTGCGAGAAGATGTGCCCCACCGGCGCCATCCGCTTCGACCAGCAGGACGAGCTGGTCACCCTGGACGTGGGCGCCATCGTGCTGGCCACGGGCTTCAAGGTGATGCGCACCGACAAGTTCCCGGAGTACGGGTTCGGCAAGTACGCCGACGTCATCGACGGGCTGCAGTTCGAGCGCCTCGCCTCGGCCTCGGGCCCCACCCTGGGCGTCATGAAGCGCCCCAGCGACGGCAAGGAGCCCGAGACGGTGGTCTTCGTGGCCTGCTCCGGCAGCCGGGACCGGGCCAAGGGCGTGCCCTACTGCTCGAAGATCTGCTGCATGTATACCGCCAAGCACGCCATGCTCTACAAGCACAAGATGCACCACGGCAAGGCCTACGTCTTCTACATGGACATCCGAAGCGGCGGCAAGGACTACGACGAATTCGTGCGCCGGGCCATCGAAGAGGACGACGTGAAGTACATCCGCGGCCGGGTCTCGCGCATCTACGAGGAGGACGGCCAGCTCATCGTCAAGGGGGCCGATACGCTCCTGGGCGGGGAGCCGGTGGAGATCAAGGCGGACATGGTGGTGCTGGCCACCGCGGTGCAGGCCCAGGACGGCTCCGAGGAGCTGGCCCAGAGGCTCCACGTGAGCTACGACCCCTACCACTTCTTCGCGGAGTCCCACCCCAAGCTCAAGCCCGTGGAGACCAACACCGCCGGCATCTTCCTGGCCGGGGCCTGCCAGGCCCCCCGGGACATCCCCGAGACCGTGGCCCAGGCCTCGGGCGCCGCGGCCAAGGTGGCCAGCCTCTTCAGCAAGGACGAGCTGACCCGCGAGCCCGTGGTGGCCGTGGTGAACCGGCTTCCGGCCCCCACCTTCTCCTACTGCGTGGGCTGCTTCCTTTGCCAGAGCGCCTGCCCCTACCAGGCCATCGAGGCCGAGGAGATCCGGGGCCGGGACGGCACGCTCATCAAGACCCTCGCCAAGGTGAACGCCGGCCTCTGCCAGGGCTGCGGCACCTGCGTCTCGACGTGCCGAACCAAGGCCATCGATATCCAGGGCTTCAGCAACGAACAGATTTTCGCCGAACTCATGACCCTCTGAGGGGATGCCACGATGACCGAAGCCTTCGAACCGAAGATCACCGCTTTCGTTTGCAACTGGTGCACCTACGCCGGCGCCGACCTGACCGGCACCAGCCGCATCAAATACCAGTCCAATGTGCGCGTGCTGCGCCTGCCCTGCACGGGGCGCATCGATTTCATGCTGCTGGCCAAGGCCTTCGCCCGGGGTTCGGACGGCGTGATCGTCTCGGGCTGCCACCCCAACGACTGCCACTACACCTCCGGCAACTACCACGCCCGGAGGCGCTGGATGATCTACCGGAACCTCATGGACTTCATGGGCATCGACACCCGCCGGGTGACCTTCTCGTGGGTGTCGGCCGCGGAGGGGGCCCGGTGGGCGGAGCTGGTGAACGAGGTCACCACCACGGTGCGGGCCCTGGGCCCCTACACCGAATACAAGGAACTCGCCCTGACCGGCGTGGAGTGAGGGGACCATGGACCTGAGAGAGAAAGCCCGGCAGCTCCTGGAAAGCGGCGAGGTCAAGGCCGTCATCGGCTACGAGAAGGGCACCATGGGCGCCCGGCGCCCGGTCTTCGTGAAGAAGGCCGAAAGGGCGGATCGCCTGGTCCTGGACGGGGACTGCGCGCAGAACCTCGCCACCTACCTCACGCGGCCCGAGATCCGCAAGCTGGGCCGGGTCGCCATCACCGCGGGCCCCGACGCCCTGCGCGCCATCCTCCAGCTCATGGCCGAACGCCAGATCGAGGAGGAGAACCTCCTGGCCCTGGCCGGGGACGGCACCGTCGAGCTCGCCTCGGCCCAGGCCATCGAGGAGCACCTGGCCCTGGCCCCCAAGGAGCTCCCCGCCAGGGACCGCGAACTGCTGGAGCGCCTCGGGAAGATGGACCGCGCGGAGCGCTGGGCCTTCTGGCAGAAGGAGCTGAGCCGCTGCGTCAAGTGCTACGCCTGCCGCAACAGCTGCCCCATGTGCTACTGCGGCCACTGCACCATGGACTGCAACCGGCCCCAGTGGGTGCCCGTGGCCAGCCACGCCCTGGGCAACCTGGAGTACCACATGGTGCGCGCCATGCACCTGGCGGGGCGCTGCGTGGAGTGCGGCGACTGCGGCCGGGCCTGCCCCGTGGGCATCCCCATCCACCTCCTCACCTTCAATTGCGAGGAGAGCGTGCATCAGCAGTTCGGCCAGCGGGCCGGGGCCAGTTCCAGACTGGACTACGCCCTGTCCACCTTCCGTCCCGACGACAAAGAGTCCTTCATCCGGTAGGGTGCCATGGCAGAAACCTTCTTCCTCCCCCAAGCCTCCCTCGACGCGCTGTTCGCGGCCCTGGCCAAGGACGGCCGGCGCATCCTGGCCCCCACGGACCGGGACGGCCGCACCGAACTCAACCCGGTGGCCTCCTTCCAGGAGGTGGCCGCGGACTACATCCAGACCATCCTCAGCGCCAAGGAGGCCGCCTTTCCCAAGGTGGAGCGGCTCATGACCTTCACCCTGGGCGCCAAGGCCGTGGACCTGAAAGACGCCGAGCCCCACGCCGAGCCCACCGTCCTCTTCGGGGTGCGCCCCTGCGAGGCCTCGGGCTTCGGGGCCCTGGACGCGGTGTTCAACTGGGACACCCGCGACCGGTTCTTCAACGCGCGCATGGAGGCCCTGGCCATCATCGGCGTGGGCTGCACGAAGAAGGACGACGCCTGCTTCTGCACCAGCGTCGGCGGCGGCCCCGGGTCCACCCGGGGCAGCGACATCCTCCTGACGCCGGTGGAGGGCGGGTTCCTGGCCGAGGTGCTGACCCCCAAGGGCCGGGCCATGGTGGCCCTGGCCCCCGGCGCCTTCCAGCCCGATCCCGGCCTGGAGAAGAAGGTCGTGGAGGTGCCGGTGGCCTTCGACCAGCCCGGGCTTACCCGGCGCCTCAAGGACCGCTTCGAGGACGGCATCTGGATGGAGCAGAGCCTGCGCTGCGTGGGCTGCGGCGCCTGCGCCTACGTGTGCCCCACCTGCGTGTGCTTCGACATCGTGGAGGAGGCCGACGCCAAGGGCGGGCACCGCCTGCGCACCTGGGATTCCTGCGGCGGCCCCATGTTCACCCTCCACGCCTCCGGCCACAACCCCCGGGAGACCCAGGCCCAGCGCTGGCGCCAGCGGGTCTACCACAAGTTCTCGTACTACCCCGAGCGCTACGACATGCTCGGCTGCGTCGGGTGCGGCAAGTGCACCCGGGCATGCCCCGTGGACATGAACCTCCAGGAGCACCTGGCGGAAGCGGCCCAGGCCTGAGGGAGAAGCGACCATGACCGACACCAACATCTACCTCCCCCACCTCATGCGCATCGCGAAGATCACGGAGGAAGCCCCCGCCGTGAAGACCTTCCGCCTGGAGTTCCTGGACGCGGCCGCGGCGGAGGCCTTCAGCTTCGAGACCGGCCAGTTCGGCCTCTACAGCGCCTTCGGCGAAGGCGAATCCACCTTCTGCATCGCCTCCTCCCCCACCCGCAAGGGCTACATCGAATGCACCTTCCGCGAGGCGGGACGGGTCACCGCCTCCCTCGCCGACAAGGAGGAGGGCGACGTGGTGGGCTTCCGGGGCCCCTACGGCAACCGCTTCCCCATCGAGCAGTGGAAGGGCAAGAACCTGGTCTTCGTCGCCGGCGGCATCGCCCTGCCCCCCCTGCGCAGCGTCATCTGGAACTGCCTGGACCTCCGGGACTGGTTCAAGGACATCACCATCGTGTACGGCGCCCGCAGCGTCAACGACCTGGTGTACAAGGACGAGCTCAAGGAATGGGAGGCCCGGCCCGACGTGAACCTGGTGGTCACCGTGGACCCCGGCGGCGAGGTCCCCGGCTGGACCGGCAAGGTGGGCTTCGTACCCCCCGTGGTGGAGGCCCTGAACCCCGCCCCCGACAACACCGTCGCCCTGGTGTGCGGCCCCCCCATCATGATCAAGCTCACCCTCCCGGTGCTGGCCAAGCTGGGCTTCCCCCCGGAATCCATCTTCACGACCCTGGAGAACCGCATGAAGTGCGGCCTGGGCAAGTGCGGACGATGCAACACCGGCAGCAGCTACGTTTGCAAGGACGGCCCGGTGTACACCCTGGCGCAGCTGAACAGCCTGCCGGCCGAATACTAGGAGCGACCGCTCCGTTTCAGTATCATATAACGATGCCATCCCAAGGGGAGGCCAGGAGGAAGCATGCTGCGGTCGCTCACACTGTCCCTGCTCTGCGGGGCCATGGCCCTACCCGCCCTGGCGGCCGGGCCCCACCCCATCTCCGTCCACGACCTGCTGGCCATGGAGCGCCTGGGGGATCCCCGGATCTCCCCGGACGGCGCCACCTTCGCGTTCTCCGTGGGCACGCCGGACCTGGCCGCCAACAAAACCGCCCATGATCTGTACCTGGGCGACGTGGCCGGCACCTGGACCCGGCGGGTGACCTCCCCCGGCACCTCCAATTCCCAGGCCCGCTGGGCCCGGGACGGCAAGGCCGTCTTCTTCGTGTCGGGGCGCTCGGGGTCCTCCCAGGTGTGGCGCCTGCCCCTGGACGGGGGCGAGGCCGTGCAGGTGACGAAGCTGCCCCTGGACGTGGACGCCCTGGAAGTGTCCCCGGACGGCAAGTCCCTCCTGCTGGGCATGGCCGTCTTCCCGGGCAAGAGCCCCGAGGAGACCAAGAAGGTCCTGGACGCCAAGGCGGCCGTCAAGGCCTCCGGCATGGAGTTCGACGCCCTCATGGTGCGCCACTGGGACACCTGGACCGACGGCACCCGCAACCACGTGTTCACCTTCGATCTGGCCACGGGCACGGCCCGGGACCTCATGCCCGCCATGGACGCCGACTGCCCCTCCAAGCCCTTCGGCGGCAGCGAGGACTTCGCCGTCAGCCCCGACGGCAAGGCCCTGGTGTTCTCCGCCCGGGACATGGGCCGGAAGGAAGCCTGGTCCACCAACTTCGATCTCTTCGAGGTGCCCCTGGACGGCTCCGCCGCCCCCAGGCGCCTGACCACCAACCCCGCCTGGGACGCCCAGCCCCGCTTCTCCCCCGACGGCAGGACCCTGGCCTACCTGGCCATGAGCCGCCCCGGCTTCGAGGCGGACCGCTTCGACATGGTCCTGCGCGACCGGGCCACGGGCAAGGAACGCAAATTCACCCTGCGGGTGGATGACACCCCCCGGGGCGACCGGTCCGTGGCCTCCTTCGCGTGGTCCCCGGACGGCAAGGCCCTCTACTGCCTGGCCGAGAACCTGGGCCAGCGCGCCCTCTTCGCCATGGACCCCGCCACGGGCAAGGCGAGGATGATCGTGGGCCAGGGCACCCTGGACGGCATCGAGTTCGCCAAGGGCGGGCGCATCCTCTACGGCATGAATTCCCTCAAGGGCCCCACGGAGTTCTACACCGTGGATCCCGCGGGCAAGGACATCCGCCAGGTCACCCACTTCAACGACGCGCGCATGGCCGCGGCGAAGATCGGCAAGGCCGAGCAGTTCACCTTCAAGGGCGCCAAGGGCGACACCGTCTACGGCTACCTGGTCTATCCCGTCGACTTCGATCCCGCGAAGAAGTATCCCGTGGCCTTCCTGGTGCACGGCGGCCCCCAGGGCACCTTCGGCAACGACTTCCACTACCGCTGGAACCCCCAGGTGTACGCGGGCGCCGGCTACGCCGCCATCTGCGTGGACTTCCACGGCTCCACCAGCTACGGCCAGGCCTTCACCGACGCCATCCGCAACGACTGGGGCGGCGCCCCCTTCGAGGACCTCATGAAGGGCCTGGACCACATGCTGGCCAAGCACCCCTTCCTGGACAAGGACCGCGTGGGCGCCCTGGGCGCGTCCTACGGCGGCTTCATGATCAACTGGATCGCCGGCCACACCGACCGTTTCAAGACCCTGGTGTGCCACGACGGCAACCTCGACGAGCGCATGGCCTACTTCGACACCGAGGAGCTGTGGTTCCCCGAATGGGAGCACAACGGCCTTCCCTGGGAGAACCCCGCCAGCTACGCCGCCGTCAACCCCATCGAGTTCGTGAAGAACTGGAAGACCCCCATGCTGGTCATCCACGGCATGAAGGACTACCGCATCCCCTACGCCCAGGGCCTGGCCACCTTCACCGCCCTGCAGCGCAAGGGCATCCCCTCCAAGCTGCTGGTCTTCCCCGACGAGAACCACTGGGTCCTCAAGCCCGCCAACTCCCTCCAGTGGCACGAGAACGTCCTGGGGTGGATGGACCGGTGGCTGAAGTAAAAGGGGTCGTATAGGCAACGAAAAGAGGGGGCCGCGGGTCCAGGCTGGGAGGTTCCCGGGGGAGGGATCGGCCCATGGGGTCCCGGACCGGCGATCCGACCCAACGGTAGCGCTTGCGCAGCAGCAAGCTGCTGCTGGCGCTTGCCGTGATCCATTGGCGATAGGCGGTGCGGAACAGAGTGGGCAGGCCGAAGCGTCCTAAGGCAGGGTCCGCACCTTGGTTTTGGGATCGTGTCCGGGCTTACATCACGCCGCAGTTAGGTGGGGTCCCAGCGGGCTTAAGTTTCTCGAGCACGTCGGGGGCCAGTTCCGGTTGGTCTACCTTGGGCATCTCCGGGTTAATCCAGCGGAAGTTTTTGATCATGACCTGTTCGGCGTCCATGAGCCGTGTGGCGGTCTTCGTTTTGAACCGGATTTCCCAGCGCATGAACGGAACCAAGTCGAAGGCGCTCACTGTGGGGCAAGGCGTCTTGAGGGCCGTGGGGATGTCCATGTACTCGGTTCGGAGGATCAATTCCTGCTTTGACGCCTCGACGATCGCGTCAGATGTGGTCGGGGTGGAGGATGGAACAAGGGCCTTGGGATCGCCACCCGTGAAGGCCACTTTAATGGAAGTCACATCCAGACCGGCTTCTGGGTTCACGAGGATCCCAGGATCCTTGGCGAGGGTAACCAGGAACCTCCCGGACGATCCCCCAGGCGTGACCTTGACGGTGGGAGCGGTGGGAAAATTGAAGATCCCCCAGGGCACGGCCTGGACGGGGCGTTGCGCACGATTCGACGGTTTGCCTGGGTTCATGTAGAAGGCGTGGGCCCATAGCGGCAGAGCCCGTTCCAAGCCGCCCTTCAATTTGAGGTCGTACTCGCCCTTGAAAGCCAGGGGCTCCCATGGCGAGGCCGTATTGGCTCCCCCGAACCAAGCTTCTACGAACCCGGCCACCGCCATGGCATAGGGGAAGAAGCTTCCGACGCCGGACTTAATGAATGCCTGGACTGGCGGCTGCCAGGGTTTCCCCTTGTGCTTTTCGCTGGCCAACTCCTCGTACCAGTTCGTGACCGAGCGGTACTGCCTCAGGCCGTTCTCCAGCCCCACGGTTAGGCGGCCTGTGGGGTGGGCGGAGCTTCCCGAAATGGAGAGATCTTGGTTGTTTAGAGTCTGGAGGAGACTGAGACCGCCACCGCCCTGGAGGTCGATGGAGGTCTTCTCGATACCGATGAGCTTGAAGAGAAGCACGGGATCCCGGTTGGCCAGCGCGGGGTCGTAACCCAGCATGTGGTAGTCGAAGACGGCCCAGTCCCCGGCCTTGAACATGACGCAGGTGGACCGCTGCACGTCCGCAGGGGCATAGCTGTCCAAGAAGCAGCGCTCGGGATCCTGGAAGGTGAAACAGGCGATGGCGTTGGCGGCTGACGCCCCTCCATCCACGAAGGACAGTTCACCGATGTAGAGGGAATCCGAGCGATCCAAGGCATTGTAGAGCATCACTCTGAAGATTCCGCGGAAGCGGTTGTAGAGCGTGAACAGGGGGAATGGAAGGGCCTGCTGGGGCGTCCCGAAGTCCCTGTGGACGAGGATCCACCCGTCCTCGGGGTTCATATCGGGCTCGGCTTTTGTGTATAGCCGGTTGCCGGGCGTATGGAACGGAACGTTAGCCTTGATGGGGGTGGGAGCTTCCCCGTGGACGGAAAAGGCAAGTTCGACGGCCTGCTCAGGCCTCCAGTCCCAGCGGGGGTCGAGGTTGGGATCATCGGCCGCCATGGCGCGGACCACCTGGCCCTGGCCCGGGGTCGCGGCGGCCAGGGTCAGGAGGAGGATGAACGTCCAGGGGCCAGGAACGCCTGAACGGAGGGTGAGCATAGGGACTCCTTCGGGTTGGAGGAGGACGATCAATCCTCCGGACTGAACCAAGGGCGCGTCGCGACCAACCTGAAACCCAGAAGGCTTGATCTCGACCACGCTGGAAACTCCTGGCGCGCCGCGCTGGGCCCGCCGGTATTGATGCCGTCCCCACCCCGGGCAATAAAGTAGTCCCAGTCCCGGAGGGGCACCAGCCGCGCCGAACCATCCGTGGGCGCGCCCACGTAGTCTGGATAGGAAGCATCCGCGCACCACTGGAAACCGAGACCGGAGAGGTCGTGGAGGCCCCAGGGGTTGGGCAGCTTGCTGCCCACGGGATGGCCCGGCGCGGGCGTTGCGGAGCGACGCCAGAAATACTCGTCGAGGTGGGACTCGTCTGGACCGAAGAAGTAGCGAGTGGAGGTGCCCGCGCGGCAGGCGTACTCCCACATGGCTTCGGAGGGCAGGGCGAAGGCTTGGTTCGGGCAGCGGGGGGCGAGGGCCGGCAGAAACCTCTGAGTGATGTCCAGGTGGCTGACCTCGTCTACGGGGAAGGTAGGGTTCGCGGGCTTCTCGCCCTGGCCTCCCTTGGACACCGCCCACCACTGATCTCGAGTCGTGAGGTGCTTGGCCATGTAGAAGGCCGCCCGGAAGGTCACCCCATGGACAGGTCGGGGGAGTGGACCTCGCAGGGCCAGAAGGCCCTCCGTCTCCTCCGTGCCCATCTGGAAGGTGCCGGCGGGCATCAGGAGGAACTCGATTGGCTCGCATCCGGGGAGGTCCACCGTGAAGGTCGGCTCCGGGTATGAGAACGTCCGCACCACGGCCGTGTCCACCGCAGCGGTCAGGACGGGCTCCCAAGGTACCTTCCGGATGCCGCCGTCCTCCACTTCCCCGGCCTGCAGGGTGTATGCCCCACGCTGGAGACCGCGGAGGGTGCACGGGGCCTGAACCACCTCCCGGTAGCCCCAGGGGCCCGTTACCGTGACCCAGACCCGCGCGAAGCGGAGCCCCCGGCTCCTAAGCAGGAGCGCGGGCTTCACATCCACGGTGACAGGGCGCGCAACCTCCTGGCCATCAGGGCTGGTGACGGTCAATGTGAAGGTGGTCGGGGTGTCCACGGTTACCCGGACTCCGACCCCCGAAGGCGCCTCCCCTGGCGCCGGTTTGATGTTTCCCCTGCCATGGCGGTAGACCGGCAACAGTTCGACCTCGCGGCCGCTTTCCACGCGTTCATCCGAAACGGTGAATCCCAGGATCTCCGGCGGAGGAACCTGGTTGGAGTGGGGCTGCCAACAGCCCAAGAGGAAGGCCAGCAAAAGGGCAGGAAGCGCCGCGAGCAGTAAACGCGCAATGGACCGGAACGGCGATTGGCTCGGTTTTCCCATCATCCGGATGCTCCTGGTGCTGGCCTTGCCCCATACCTGGGAACATGGTTCCGCCCTAGGTGAGGTTCCCCGGCCGACGCGGGGCTTGGAGGTTCTTAATCTCTTGTGG
Organism: Mesoterricola silvestris; assembly: GCF_030295405.1. GTDB lineage: Bacteria > Acidobacteriota > Holophagae > Holophagales > Holophagaceae > Mesoterricola > Mesoterricola silvestris. The sequence goes on from NZ_AP027080.1 coordinate 4,448,724, forward strand.
GCCCATGGATTATTTATGGACGTTTTATTCCCGGGACTTATATTGGTCGCGCGAGGATCCGCCGGCGCCGGGAAGGGAGAACTGGCGGCGGGGCGGGGGTCCCGCGGCTCATGGAGGCGACCATGGAGAAGAGGCTGCATCCCCGCATTTCCACGGAGAAGACCTGCACGGCACGGTTCAGGGTGGGGGACCGGACCTGGACCGGGGAGGAGCTGCGGGACCTGGGGGCCCGCGGCTGCGGCATCCGGGTCCCGCTGGCGGACCTGGGGCTCCTGGCGCCGGGCGCGGTGGTCGAGTCCCTGCGCCTTAGCCACCCCGGCGTTCCGCAGCAGCCGGTGAACGGGAAGGTGGTGTGGACCCGCCGGAACCGGCACCACGGCAAGGAATTCGTGGACGCGGGGCTCGTGTTCACGGACCTGCCCGGGGCCTTCGCGGTGGAGCTGGAGGCCTACCTGAATCTCGCGGCGGTCAACAGCACGCCGTTCATCGACATGTTCGGAATGCCGACCTGACCGCACCGCGGCGCGGGGCCCCTCGTAGATTTGCCCGGACTCTGGTAAAAAGAAATTTTCACCAGGGAGCGCCCCGCATGTCCGAAAAGCACGTCTTCAAGAGTGAACTCCAGCAGATCCTCAACCTGATCACCCACAGCCTCTACTCCCACAAGGAGATCTTCCTCCGGGAGCTCATCAGCAACGCCAGCGACGCCATCGACAAGATCCGCTTCAATTCGCTGCAGAACGATCCCCTGCTGGAGGGCGACCGGGACTGGAAGATCCGCCTCGTGGTGGACAAGGAGGCCCGCACCCTCACCGTGTCGGACAACGGCATCGGCATGGACCACGACGCCCTGGTGGAGAACCTGGGCACCATCGCGAAGTCCGGCACCAAGGCCTTCCTGGAGAGCCTCAAGCAGGCCGATGCCGCTGCCAAGCCGGGGCTCATCGGGCAGTTCGGGGTGGGGTTCTATTCCGCCTTCATGGTGGCCGACAAGGTGACCGTGATCTCCCGCCCCGCCGGAGCGCAGGGCGCGATGAAGTGGGAATCCGACGGCCTCGGGGAATTCACCGTGGACCCCGCGGAACGGGCCGGGCGCGGCACCGACGTGGTGCTCCACCTCAAGGAGGAGGAGAAGGAGTTCCTGGCGGAGTACCGCCTGCGGTCCATCGTCAAGCAGTTCTCCGACTTCATCGAGCACCCGGTGGTCATCGACGCGGACAAGGGCGAAGGCAAGACCGAGGAGGAGACCCTCAATTCCCGCAAGGCGCTCTGGCTGCGCAGCAAGGTGGACGTGACCCCCGAGGAGCACGAGGCCTTCTACAAGCAGATCTCCGACGACTACGACGCCCCGGCCAAGGTGATCCACTACGCGGCCGAAGGAACGCTGGAATTCAAGGCCCTGCTGTACATCCCCAAGCGCAAGTCCTGGGACCTGCAGTTCGCCGAGCCCAAGGTGGGCCCGCGCCTCTACATCAACCGCGTTCAGATCATGGACCACTGCGAGGCCCTGCTGCCGCCCTACCTGCGGTTCGTTAAGGGGGTGGTGGACTGCTCCGACCTGCCGCTGAACGTCAGCCGCGAGCTCCTCCAGCACAACCCCCTCCTGGAGAAGATCCAGAAGAGCCTGGTGAAGAACGTCTTCCAGGCCCTCAACGACCTGCGCGCCAGCGAGCCCGAGACCTACGAGGGCGTCTTCAAGGAGCTGGGCCCCTTCCTCAAGGAGGGCCTGGCCCGGGACTTCGCCAACCGCGAACAGATCTGCGACCTGCTCCTGGTGGGCAGCCTGAAGACGGAGGCGGGCCGGACCACCACCCTCGCCCAGTACGTGGAGGCCATGCCCGAGGGCCAGCAGGACATCTACTTCCTCACCGGCGAGGACCGCGCGGTGCTGGAGCACGTGCCGGCCCTGGAGGCCTTCCGCCACCGCGGCTGGGACGTGCTGCTGCTCACCGACCCCATCGACGCCTTCGTGTTCCCCACGCTCCCCGACTACAAGGGCCGGGCCTTCAAGGCCGCGGACCGCCACCAGCCGGAACTGGATCCCGAGGAGAAGAAGAAGGAGGAGGAGGCCGCGGAGGCCTACAAGCCCCTGCTGGGCCTCCTCAAGGGCCTCATCGGGGGCCTGAAGGACGTCCGGCTCACCCGGCGCCTCAAGGAGAGCGCCTCCTGCCTCACCTCGGACGAGGACGCCATGGATCCCCACATGGAGCGCCTGCTCCAGAAGCTGGGCCAGGGCGCCGGCCCCCGGGAGCGCGTCCTGGAGCTGAACCCCGACCACCCGGTGGTCAAGGGCCTCCTGGAGATCCACGCCAAGGACATGACCGACCCCCGCATCGAGGCCTACGGCCGCCTCCTCCACGACCAGGCCCTCCTGGCCGAAGGCTCCCGCCTGGCGGACCCCACGGGCTTCGTGAAGCGCCTGAACGACCTCCTCCTGAAGGACGCGCTACGATCCTAGGCCAAGGTTCCGACCCACCTCGGCCATCACTACCGAAGGCAATAAATTGCTTGTCCATGAAACCTACAGCCCGGCTCCTCGGCCGGGAATGGGCTGAGTTCGGGCGCTGATCCCCTTCATCCCTTTCATCCGATTCATCCCTGTCCCCGCAGGGCCAAAGCAGGGATGGGTCGGCGCATGCAGATCAACAATGCGCCGCCCCATCACATCGCTGGCCCTGCTGTAACAGGGATGAATTGGATGCACAGGATGAAGGGGATGGAAGAGGGGGCTACCAATGGCGTCTTCGAAACCGGCCCGTGATCCGGACCTTCGGCGTGCCTCCTCAGGATCCCAGCGCCCTGGCGATGGTTTCCTCCAATGCCTTCAATCCAAAAGGCTTTTTCAGGAAGCCCAGGAACCCGCCGTCCCGCGCCACTCGCGCGCCGGCCTCCTCGGAGAACCCGGAGCAGAGGATGGCCCGGGCTCCGGGGTCCATTTCCCGGATGATCCGGAAGGCCTCGGGGCCGGCCATGCGCGGCATGGTGGCATCCATGAGGATGAGGCCGAGGATGCCGCGCTCCCTTCGGTAGGCCTCCACGGCCTCCAGGCCGTCCCGGGCCTGGATGACCCGGTAGCCGAGGTTATCGCGCAGGAAATCGCCCAGCGTTTCCTGCAGGTCCTCGTCATCATCCACCAGGAGAAGGGCCGCCTTGCCGCTCGGGGGCGCGGGGGGGGCCGGTTCCGGGGTGGGATCCTCCACGGGGGGGAAGAAGAGCCGGAGGGTGGTGCCCTCGCCGGGGACTGAGCGCACCCAGAGGCCCGCGCCATGGCCCTTGAGGATGCCCAGGGCGGTGGGGAGGCCCAGGCCCCGGCCGGGGCGGTAGGTGGAGAAGAAGGGATCGAAGGCCCGGTCCAGGACCTCCTGGGTCATGCCGGCGCCGGGGTCCTCCACGGACAGGCATACCAGGGGTCCCGCGCCGGGGGGCGGATGGATCCAGTGGCCGGAGCCGGGGTCGCCTTCCAGGAGATCCTGGATCCGGGTGGCGATGCGGATGGTCCCCCCCGCCTCCCCCAGGGCCTCCCGCGCGTTGGAAACGAGGCCGTCCAGGACCTCGGCGAGCTGCCCGGAGTCCCCGTCCACCGGGGGCAGGCCGCTGCCCGGAACGAAGCTGACGCCGGCGGCGCCGCGGGCCGCGAGGCAATCCTGGACCAGGCGGTTGAGATCGAGATTCTCGGAGCGGCGGAAGCCCTTGCCCGAGACGTCCAGCATGCGGTGGGCGAGCTCCGAGGCCCTGGCCAGCACCTTGAGGGCCCGGGTCACCGAGGCGCGGGCCGCCCCGGGGGCGGTTCCCTCCAGGATGGCCACCTCCAGGTTGCCCTGGATGGCCTGGAAGAGGTTGTTGAAGTCGTGGGCGATGCCCCCGGCCATGCGGCCCAGGCTTTCCATCTTCTGGGCATTGCGCAGGAGCGCGTCGCTGGCCTTGAGCTGCTCCCGGGCCTCCCGGAGCTGGCGCTCGATCCCCACGGCATGGAGGGACCTTTCCACCGCCCCGGGAAGGGCGCCCAGGTAGTGGGCGTCCTTCACCAGGTAGTCCAGGGCGCCCTTCTTCATCATCTCCACGGCGATCCGCTCGTCGCCGCTGCCGGTGGTGACGATGAAGGGCGGCATGTCGGCCCGGTCCAGGATCTCCACCGCCGTCATGTCGGGCAGCGAGAAATCCAGGAGCACGAGATCGGGGCGCCGGGAGGCCAGCAGCTCCAGGGCGGCCTGCCCCGTGCCGGCGTGGAGGAAGCCCCATCCCCGCTGGGCGATCTCCTCCCTCACCAGTTCCGTGAGGCCCTGGTCGTCCTCCACCAGCAGGATGAGGATGGGTTCGGTCATGGGTCCGCCACCTGGATAACCGGGAGGAACCGCCCCAGGAGGGTGAGGGCCGTGGAGAAGTCCTCGAAATTCCTGGGCTTGGTGATGTACAAATTGCACCCGGCATCATAGCAGACCGCCACCTCCCGGGGGTCGTCGGTGGTGGTGAGCATGATGACCGGGGTCCGGCGGGTGCCCGGGTCGGCCTTGAGGCGGCGCAGGACCTCCACACCCCCCACCCGCGGCATGTTGATGTCCAGGAGCAGGAGGCTGCGCCCCTCCCGCCCGGGGCCCTTGAAATGGTCCAGCACCTCCTGCCCGTCCCGGAACCGCAGGATCGGGCCGGTCACGCCGGCCTCCTGGAGGTGCTCCCGGATCAGGACGGCATGGCCCTCGTCGTCCTCGGCGATGAGGATGGTCACGTTCTCGAAGGGCAGTACATGGGGCATGGCCTCACCCGTTGGGAAGTTCGAGGAGGAAGCGGGAGCCGAGGCCGGGCGCGGATTCCACCCGCACCCGGCCCCCGTTGCGTTCGGCCATGCGCCGGACCAGGGTCAGGCCCAGGCCCTCGCCCAGGACGGGGCCCTGGGGGTCCAGGCGCTGGAAGATCTCCCAGATGCGGGCCTGGTGCTCGGGGGAGATCCCCACGCCGTTGTCCTCCACGCAGTAGACGCTGACGTCCCCCCGGGCCTCGCCGGAAACGCGCACCCGCAGGGGGCGGTCCGCATGGCGGTACTTGACGGCGTTGTCCAGGAGGTTGGCGATGATCTGGGTGGCCTGGACCGGGTCGGCCCTGCAGGGCGGGAGGTCCTCCACCTCCAGGGTGCCGTCCACGCTCTGGAACTGGTAGGCCAGGGTCTTCGCGCAGGAGGCCAGGACCGCGTTCATGTCCAGGGGCCCGGTGCGCAGCACCATGCGCCCGGCCCTCGAGAGCGTGAGCAGGCCGTTGATGATGGCATCCATGCGGATGCCCGAGGCCCGGATGAATTCCAGGGAGGAAGGCATGCGCTCCTGGAGGTGGGGCCTGGCCGCGGTGGAGAAACCCTCCAGGGTGGCGGCCCCCTCCAGGGCCCTGCGCACCTCGTCCAGGGACTTGCCCAGCCTCTGGCTGAAGCCCTGGACGTTCACGAGGGGGCTCCTCAGATCGTGGGACGCCACGTACAGCAGGGTCTCCAGTTCCTTGTTCTTCTGCTCCAGTTCGGCCAGGAGGCGCTCCCGTTCCCGTTCGACCCGTTTCCGGGCCGAGATGTCGGTCACCAGGATGGCCAGGGCCGTGACGGCCCCCTGGGCATCGTGGACCGAGGCCAGGGAGACGCGGGCTTCCAGGAGCGATCCGTCCCGGCGCCGCAGGCCCATTTCGAAGGTCTCCGACGCCGACGGCTGGGCAAGGAGGTTCTTTTCCACCAGGAAGGCGAGCCCCGCCTCCGGAACGAAGGCCGAGTACGGCCTGCCCAGCATCTCCGCGGGCTCGTAGCCCCCCATCTCCGCCAGGCGCTGGTTGCAGAAGGTGAGGGCGCCGGAGGAATCCACCAGGGCGAGGCCCTCGTTGAGGGTCTCCACCACCACCCGGTACTTCTCTTCGCTGGCGCGCAGGGCCCGGGCGGCCTCCACCTTCGCGGACACGTCATCGCCCAGGAGCAGGAGGAGCCGCTCGCCCCGGCTCGTGAAGGGCACCAGGTGGGCCACCACCCACACCTCCTTGCCGAAGCTGGAGGTGAAGTGGACCTCCAGGGTCTCCTCGGCGCCCGAGGCCAGGGCCCGCTCCGCGGCCTCCCTCAGGCCCGTCTCCCTCCAGGATTCCAGGCGGCGGAAATTCTGCCGGAGGATCTCCTCCTGGCTGCCGCTGAGGATCCGGGCGGCGGCCTCGTTGACCAGGACGCAGGCCCCGTCCGCGGCCCGGTACAGCATGATGCCCGTGGGGGAGGCCGCGATGAGCTTCTGGTTCAGGGACAGGACTTCTGAGAGGTCGAACTGGGCCTCCACGCGCTCCGTCACGTCCTCCACCAGCCAGAGCACGCCCTGCCCAGGCCGGCCCGGCACCAGCGGTCCCCCCACCAGGTGGGCCCAGAAGGGACTTCCGTCCACCTTGCGGAGGCGCACGTCGCCCCGGAAGGAGGCTCCCGGTTCCGCGAGCCCCTCGACCACCGCGCCGAAATCCACGTAGGCCGCCTCGTCGCGGTGCCAGGCCCGGGTCTCCACCCCCGCGATGGCCCCGGCATCCACCCCCAGGATCCCCGCGCACCGCGCGTTGGCCCACACCGCCCTCCGGTCCCGGATGAGGATCGCCCCCATGGCGCAGCGGTCCAGGGCCTCCGGCAGGCCCGCGGCGGCCGCCGGGGTCCGCCGGCGCATCACGAGGACCGCCAGGACCGCGCCGGCCACCACACCGGCGAGAAGCGCGAGGAGGGCCTGGGGGATTCCCGTGGGCACGCTACCCATCCCTCACGGCTTCTCTTTGGGCGTGAAGGTGTCGGCCAGGTCCACCACCACCATGGTGCCGTAGGCCTTGTGGTCCCCGATGGCGGCCCCGGCGGCCCGGAACGCGGGGTTGAACAGGTTGTGCCGGTGGCCCCGGTCCTTCACGCCGTCGTCGATGACCAGCTGGATCACGGTCATCCGGGGGGTCTCCAGTCCGTAGTTGATCACCTCCCCGGTGAGGGACCCGGGCTCGCCGTGCCGCCGCATGCGCTGGGAGGGCCTGGAGCCGTCGGTGCCGATGTGGCCCGTCTCCCCCGTGGGGCCCTGGTCCGCCACGTGGTCCCGGGCGGCGAGGTGGAGGTTCTCGTCGTAGGCGATGAGGGCCGTCACCGGCTCCACCCGCTCCAGGAACTCGGCGGCCTCGATCACCGCGGCCCGCCCCTCCTGGGTGCGGATCGGCACGTGGTCGGCGAGGCGCCAGAGGGTGCCCTCGAAGCGCAGCCCGAGGGCCCGCAGGTACTTGGCATACTCCCGGGGGAAGCGGCGGATCTTGTTGATCTCCCGCACGACGGCGATCTCGTCGGGGGTGGATCGCGGAGCGGCCTGGCCCCAGAGGCACAGGGCCGACAGCATCGCCGCCGCCAGGGAACGGAACATGGGCACCCCCGTGGGGGGATTCTACTCCTCTCCCCGCCTCGGCGTGCCTTCCGGGTCGAAGAGATATCCGACGCTGCGCACGGTGTGGACCCATCGCGGGGCGTGGGGATCCCGCTCCATGGCGCGGCGGATGCGGACGATGAAATTGTCAACCGTGCGCGTGGTGGGGTAGGTCTCCTCCCCCCAGACCTTGTCCAGGATGTCGGTGCGGCTCACCACCTGGCCGGACTGCTCCATGAGGAGCTTGAGGATCATGCACTCCTTCACGCCCAGCACAAAGGGCCCCTGCGGGCCTTCCCCGCAGAAGTTCTCGAAGTCCACCCAGAACTCCCCGAAGCGCTGGCGGCCCCCGAGGCTGCGGTTGCGGTACCAGTCCTCCCGACGGAGGATGGCCCGGATCCGGAGGAGCAGTTCGGTCACCTGGAAGGGCTTGCCCAGGTAGTCGTCGCCCCCGGTCTCGAAGCCCCGCACCCGGTCGTCCTCTGTGTTCTTGGCGGTGAGGAAGAGGATGGGCGTGTAGTTCTTGGCTTCGCGAACCTTCTGGCAGACCGTGAAGCCGTCCATGCCCGGCAGCATCACGTCCAGGATCACCAGCTCGTACTGCCCGGCCAGGATCCGCTTCAGGGCGTCGTCTCCGCGGGTGACCCAGGTGCAGGGAAGTCCCTCCAGTTCGAGGTTGAGCTTGATCCCCTCGGCGAGGCTGAGCTCGTCTTCCACCAGCAGTATCTTCGGTTCGTTCATGGAGGGCTCCTGCAGGTCCCCGGGTGTTGAGGGTAGAATGGTCCCATCGGAGTCCCGGATGGTTTCCTATCTCAGTATCGTAATTCCCATCTATAACGAAGAAGCAAATATTACCAACCTTTGGGCGAGGCTGTCCAAGGTGCTGAAGGAGAACTGGCCGGGACAGGAAAAAACCTGGGAGGTCGTCTTCACCGACGACGGCAGCCGGGACCGCTCCCTGGACATGCTCCTGGCCATCGCGGCGGAGGAGCCGCGGGTGACGGTGGTGGAGTTCAACCGGAACTACGGCCAGCACTCCGCCATCTTCGGGGCCTTCGCCGTCGTGCGGGGGGAGGTGGTGGTGACCATGGACGCCGACCTCCAGAACCCGCCCGAGGAGATCCCCAAGCTGGTGGCCAAGATCGAGGAGGGCTTCGACGTGGTGGGCGGCTGGCGCCAGGGCCGCACCCACAACGACAGCTTCTTCCGCACCATGCCCAGCAAAATCGTCAACGCCGTCACCCGCAGGACCACCGGCGTGCGGCTCCACGACTACGGATGCATGCTCCGGGCCTACCGCCGGGAGGTCGTTGACGCCATGCTGCTGTGCAAGGAACGCTCCAGCTTCATCCCCGCCCTGGCCAACAGCTTCGCCAAGCGCATCGCCGAAGTGCCCGTGGGGCACGCGGAACGCGCCGCGGGCGACTCGAAGTACGGCCTCTGGAAGCTCATCAACCTCCAGTTCGACCTGCTCACCAGCTTCTCCCTCCTGCCCCTCCAGATGCTCAGCGTCCTGGGGGTGATCATCTCCCTCCTGGGCATCGGCTTCGGCGTCTTCCTCATGGCCTACCGGTTCCTGCACCCGGAAGGGTCGGTGGGCGGGGTCTTCACCCTGTTCGCCGTGCTCTTCTTCTTCGTGGGAGCCCAGTTCCTCGCCTTCGGCCTCCTGGGGGAGTACATTGGGCGGATCTACCAGGAAGTGCGGGACCGCCCCCGCTACGTCGTCAAGAAGCACCACCGCAGCGAACCCGGCAAGTCCTGAGCCGCCGGGCCGCCCACCTGGATTCCTCCGGGGAGGATGGCATGGGCAGACGCAAGCGCATCCTCTTCGTGGAGGACGACCCCATCCTCCTGGGCCGCCTCCGGGAGGCGATGGCGGACATGTCCGAAACCTGGGCCATGACCTTCGTGGGCAGCGGCGAGGCCGCCCTGCAGGCCCTGGGGAAATCCCCGTTCCACGCGGTGGTGGCCGACCTGGGGATGCCCGGCATGAACGGGGCCCAGCTCCTGGAGAAGGTCATGGCGCGCCACCCCGGAACCCTGCGCTTCGTGCTTTCCGGCCGGGACGACCGCCATCAGGCCGTGGAGGTGGTGGACCGGGCCCACCAGTTCCTGGGCAAGCCCTGCGACCCGGCCTTCCTGAAGTCCGCCCTGCTGCGCGCCTTCCACCTGGGCTCCCGGGTGCGCAATGACCATGCGAAGGAACTGGTGGCCCGCATCGGGCGGCTGCCCAGCGTGCCCGCGCTGTTCCAGGAGATCACCGGCCTCATGGGCTCGGAGCGGGCCACCCTGGAGGACCTGGCCGCCGCCATCGGCAAGGACATGGCCATGACGGCCATGGTCCTCAAGCTGTCCAATTCCGCCTTCTTCAGCCCGCGCCAGACGGTGTCCGCCCCGGCGGAGGCCATCTCCATCCTGGGCATCGACCTGCTCCGCTCCCTGGTGCTGGCCCATGGGCTCTTCAGCCAGGCGGGAGCCTTCCGCTTCTCCCAGTTCAGCCTGGCCCACCTGTGGCGCCACAGCCTCGCGGTGGCCTCGGCCACCCAGCAGATCGCCGAGATGCGGGGCCTGGGCCGGTCCGCCTCCGCGGACCACTTCACCGCCGGCCTTCTCCACGACATCGGCATCCTGGTGCTGGCCTCCCGGTTCCCCGACGAGTACGCCCGGGTCCTCGACCTGGCCCGCCCGGGCGGGGCGGACCTGGAGACCGCCGAATTCCACGTGCTGGGCGCCACCCACGGCGAGGTGGGGGCCTACCTCCTGGGCCTGTGGGGCCTCCCCCATGCCGTGATCCAGGCCGCCGCCTGGCACCACCAGCCCGCCCACCAGGACACCCCCGGCTTCACCCCGGCCCTGGGCGTGCACATCGCCGACAGCCTCCACGCCGGGGACCCCGAACACGAACTCTTCTCCACCGCCACGCTGGACGAGGCCTACCTGCGCGCCCAGGGCCTACGGGACCTGGTCCCGAAGCTGAGCGCCGCCCTGGAACCGGATCCGTCCGGGATGAGGGATCTCTTCTAGCCCATGGAGGCACGTTCATCCCCTTTATCCTTTGCATCCGATTCATCCCTGTTCCCGCAGGGCCAGGGCAGGGACGGGTCGGCGCATGCAGATCAACTGGGCGCCACCCCACCTCATCGCTGGCCCTGCGGGAACAGGGATGAAATCGGATGAACAGGATGAATGGGATGATGGGCGTTTTCGAACTGGACAGGTGATTCCTGACGAGTTGCCGACCGAAAATCCTCGCGACGTTTTCGCTTTGAAGAGACTGGGTGGGTCGGAACGTTGGGCTAGGCCTTCGCCAGCTCCCGGGCCATTCCCATGAAGGCCTTGGTCTGGGGGCTGTCCGGGTGGGCCGCCACCAGGGGCACCCCCGAGTCGCCGCCGATGCGGATGGCCAGGTCGATGGGCACCTCCCCCAGGAAGGGCAGGCCCAGGCGCTGGGCGGCGGCCTTCACGCCGCCGTGGCCGAAGATCTGGGTCTCCGTGTGGCAGGTGGGGCAGACGAAGCTGGACATGTTCTCCACCACGCCGGTGACGGGGACCTTGACGGTCTGGAAGAGCCCGATGGCCTTGCGCGCGTCCAGGAAGGCCACGTCCTGCGGGGTGCTGACGATGACGGCGCCGTCCACCTTGGCGTTCTGGATGAGCGAGATCTGGGTGTCGCCGGTGCCGGGGGGCAGGTCGATGAAGAGGAAGTCCAGGTCGCCCCAGAGCACGTCGCCCAGGAACTGGGTGAGGGCCTTGTTGAGCATGGGGCCGCGCCAGATGACGGGCCGGTCCTCGTCGATGAGGAAGGCGATGGACATGAGCTTGAGGCCGAACTTCTCCACGGGGATGATCTTGCCCTCGGGGGTGGCCTCGGGGCCCTCCTTGATGCCGAACATCATGCCCATGCTGGGGCCGTGGATGTCGGCGTCCAGGAGCCCCACCTTGTAACCCAGCGCGGCCATGGCCACGGCCAGGTTGGAGGCGACGGTGCTCTTGCCCACCCCGCCCTTGCCCGAGGCGATCACGTAGCACTTCTTGACGGTGGGCAGCAGGTTCTTGAACTCGGCCTGGGCGGTGCGCTCCCATTCGATGGCGATGGTCACCTTCTCCACGCCGTCGATGGCGCCCACGGCGCCGCCCAGGGCCTGGCGCACCACCTGCTCCCGGTCCTGGTAGGCGTCCAGGAGCTGGAGGCGCAGGATGACCTCGGCGTCCTCCACGTCGATGGCCTTGACGGCCTTCAGGGCCACCAGGTTGGCGTTGGCCCCGGGGATCTGGTAGGCGTTCAGGACATCATAGATGGCGGCGCGACTGATTCTCGTTCCCATGGCGGTCTCCAGCCTTATAGACTGCCACGAAGGGCGCCCCAGGCCCAGCGTTCAGATATCGGAGTCCCCCAGATCCGGCAGCTTGCGGGTCAGGGCCTTGATGCCGCTGGTGAGGAGGCCGTGCTCGTAGCTGCGGTGCTGGCTCCGCAGGGGGGGCCAGGAGGGGTCCAGGCCCCGGCGGGCCACGCTGCCGTCCTGGCTCAGCACCCGGCCCTTGACGGTGTCGTGGATCTGCAACTCGAGCATTTCCACCACCTGTGCGGCAACGAGGGGGTCCACCAGGGGGAAGGCCACCTCCACCCGGTTGTCCAGGTTGCGCTGCATCAGGTCCCCGGAGGCCAGGAGGGTCTCCGGCTCCCCGTTGTTGTGGAAGTGGTACACCCGCGCGTGCTCCAGGAACCGGTCGATGATGGAGACCGCCCGGATGTTGTCGGAGAGCCCGGGCACGCCGGGCCGCAGGCAGCACGTCCCCCGCACCAGGAGGTCGATCTGAACCCCGTCCTGGCTGGCCTCGTAGAGGCGCTGGATCATGGGGGGATCCACCAGGGCGTTCATCTTCAGGACCATCCGCGCGGGATGGCCGGCGCGGGCATGGTCCCGTTCCCGGTCGATGCGGGCATAGAGGGCGTTCCGGAAGTACTGGGGCGCCATGATGAGCTTGTGGAGCGCCGGCGGGCGCGTGTAGCCCGTGAGCACGTTGAAGAGGTTGGAAAGGTCCTCGCCGAATTCCCTCCTGGCCGTGAACAGGCCGATGTCGCTGTAGAGGCGGGAGGTGCGCTCGTTGTAGTTCCCCGTGGAGAGGTGGCAGTACCGGCGGATGCCTTCGGGTTCCTGCCGGATGACGAGGCAGGCCTTGCCGTGGGTCTTGTAGGCGATCATGCCGTACACCACATGGACCCCCGCCTTCTCCAGGCGCCGGGCCCAGGCGATGTTGCCCTCCTCGTCGAAGCGGGCCCGCAGCTCCACGATGGCCGCCACCTGCTTGCCCCGCTCCGCGGCGCGCTCCAGGGCCGCGGCGATGGGGCTGGTGGTGCTGATGCGGTAGAGGGTCATCTTGATGGCCAGGACCTTGGGATCGTCCGCCGCCTCGCGCACGAAGCGCACCACGCTGTCGTCGAAGCTCTGGTAGGGGTGCATGAGGAGGATGTCGTGCCGGCCGATGGCGTCGAAGACGCTCTGGGCCGTCTCCAGCTGCGGCACCGGCAGGGGCGGCATGGGCGCGTCCTTGAGGTGGGGCAGGTCCAGCTGGGCGTAGAGCTGCATCAGGTCGGAGAAGGCCGCGAAGCCTTCGCTGGGGTAGAGGTCCTCGGGGCTGAGCTCCAGCTCGTCGATGAGCATCGCCAGCAGGGTCGGGCTCAGGTCCTGCTCGTACTGGAGGCGCACCACCGCCCCGCGCCGCCGGCTCCGGAGGTGCTCCTCCACCGCCTTCATCAGGTCCTCGTTGGGGTCCTCCTCCACCGGCAGGTCGGAATCCCGGGTCACCCGCAGCGCGTGGCAGTTGCGGATGGCGTATCCGTGGAAGATCTGGGCGATGTGCATGCGCACCACGTCCTCGAGCATGAGGAAGGCGTGGGTCCCCGGGGCCGAGGGCACCCGCAGGAACCGGGCCGAAACCGGCGTGGGGATGGGGATGACGGCCAGTTCGGAGACGGGGAAGGCCTCCTCCGGGGAGGCCTCGGCCTCCAGTTCGGCCATGAGCACCAGGGCGCGGTTGCCCAGGCGCGGGAAGGGGTGCCCGGTGTCCACGGCCAGGGGCGTGATCAGGGGCAGGAGGTTGTTCTCGAAGTACTCCCGAACGAAGCGGAGCTGCTCGGCGTCCAGGTCCTCGGCCTGGAGGATGAAGAGGCCCTCCCGCACCATCTGGGGCTTGATGACGTACTGGAAGAGCTCGTGCTGCCGGTGGGCCAGGTCGTGGATGCGGCGGGAGACCTCCTCCAGCATCTGCCGGGGGGTGCGCCCGTCGGCCCCGGGCTGGGTGATGCCGGCGTCGATCTGCCGCCAGATGCCCGCCACCCGCACCATGAAGAATTCGTCCCAGTTGCTGGAGGTGATGGCCAGGAACTTCACCCTTTCCAGGAGGGGAACCGTCGGATCCTCCGCCTCTTCCAGGACTCTTTCATTGAAGGCCAGCCAGCTCAACTCCCGGTTGAGGATGTTTTCCGGTCGGGGGGCATGGCGGCTCATGGGTCGAATTATGCCCGGTCTCCAACCCGGAGGCTTGTAAATTGCATGGAACGGCCGGGACCGGACGGCAGTTATCGATGGCTCCGAGGCCCGATCCAGGGTAATCTGACCCTTCGTCCCAAACCGGGGTCCCGTCGGACCCCGCCTTCCCAACGAGAGGGCCGGAGATCCGGCCAGGTAGGAGGAACCATGACTCAGGAAACCATCCAGGTCGCGCTCCGCGAGACCATCGGCAAGTCGGCCAGCAAGGGCCTGCGCAAGCAGGGCATGATCCCCGCCGTCATCTACGGCCTCAACGAGCCCCCCGTCGCCATCGCCATCAGCCCCAAGACCGTGGCCCGCATCATCGCCAGCGACAGCGGCATGAACTCCCTCATCCACCTCCAGCGCGAGGGCACGGAGATCAAGCGCCACGTCATCATCAAGGACGTGCAGCGCGACCCCGTCACCCGCCGCCTGGTCCACGTGGACCTCATGCGCGTCGATCCCGACCACCGGGTCCGGGTCAAGGTGCGCATCGTCCTCAAGGGCACCCCCGCGGGCGTCAAGGACGGCGGCCTGCTGGACTTCACCCACCGCGAGATCGAGGTGGAGTGCCTGCCCAGCTTCATCCCCGCCCACATCGACGTGAACGTCGAGCACCTCAAGATCGGCGACTCCCTGCGCCTGGACCAGCTGAACCTGGATTCCCACCTGACCCTGCACGGCGACGCCCACAACGTGGTGTGCAGCGTCGTCGGCAAGCAGGCCGAGGAAGAGGCCCCCGCCGCCGAAGCCGCCCCCGCCGCGGCCGCCGCCCCCGCCCCCGCCGCCAAGGCCAAGAAGTAGGGTGTTCGTCCTCGTCCCGCTGGGCAATCCCGGTGCGGCCTACACGGCCACCCGGCACAACCTGGGACGCCTGCTGCTCCAGCGCTGGATGGAAGCGCACTGCCCGCACCCCGCGGTCGTGCACACCTTCAGCACTGGAGCCTTGTATCGTCTGGGCCACCCCTTCCTGGCCCTAGTGCCCGGCACCTACATGAACCTCAGCGGCCAGTGCTGCGCCGAGGCCGCCAAGGCCGGGTTCGAGCCCGGGCGGATGATCCTCCTGCACGACGACAAGGACCTCCCCCTGGGCGAGGGCCGCTTCCGCCTCTCGGGCAGCGACGGGGGCCACAACGGCCTGAAGTCCGTCTTCGGGCACCTGGGCACCCAGGATATCCCGCGCCTGCGCCTGGGCATCGGCCCCTTCCAGCGCCCCCTGGTGGATTTCGTGCTGGGGGAGTGGACCGACGACGAGTGGGAGCGCATCGACGCCCTGGACGAGCCCTTCGCCCGGTTCATGGAACAGCTCGGGTCCGCTCCCGACGCCCCGGCCCTGGTCGGCCGCGCCGGCTTCAAGCTTCCGGCTTGAAAAACATGCCCTTTCCTGAGATGCTGATCTTTCGCGTCCCCGCCTGGGGACCTCCTTGCTCCGGTACCATGTCGGGGCTTCACATCCACGAGGAGGAATGATGCGTCGCTATGAGACCATCTTCATCGCCTCCCCTACGTTGACTGACGAACAGGCTGAAGAGCTTGTGAAGCACTTCGAGGGGATCATTGCCGAGCAGAATGGCGAGCTGCTCAAGACCGAGAAGTGGGGCCGCAAGAAGCTGGCCTACGAAGTGCAGAAGTTCAGCGAGGGCTACTACACCCTGTTCGACATGAACGCGGGTCCCACCCTCATCGCCGAGCTCGAGCGCCGCTTCCGCAACCACGATTCGGTCATCAAGTACATGTCCGTCCGCATGGACGAGCAGACCAAGGCCGCGGAGCGCCAGAAGGTGCGCTACGAGCGCGAAGGCCGCCGCAAGGCCCAGGCCGGGATCAAGGAACGTTCCCTTGAAGAGGTGATGGGATGAAGCGTCGCACGGACGGAAAAGGCAAGCCCAAGAAGAAGAAGGTATTTGGCGGTCGGCGCAGCAAGTTCTGCAAGTTCTGCGTCGAGAAGTCCACCTTCATCGATTACAAGGACGTGAAGACCCTCGGCGGCTTCACCCCCGAGCGCGGCAAGGTCCTGCCCCGCCGCACCAGCGGCGTGTGCGCCCTCCACCAGCGCATGCTGGTCGAGGCCATCAAGCGGGCCCGCAACATCGCCCTGCTGCCCTTCGCCACGGACTAGAACCGAACAGGCACGTCTCCGGGAGCCCCCGGGCGGATCCTTCCGCCCTGGGGCTCCCGGTGCTTTTCAGCTAGAATGGCCGGATGAGCGAAGCCCAACCCCTGCCCAAGCTGCCGGCCCCCCTCCGGGGCGCCAAGGCCTTCCACGCCTCCTGGAAGCCCGTGCTCCTGAACTGGCTGGTGCCGGGCCTCGGCTACTGGCTCATCGGCGAGAAGGGCCGGGCCAAGGCCCTCTTCTCCGTGACGGTGGTGTTCCTCGTCCTGGGCTTCCTGCAGTTGCAGAACGGCGCCGTGGACGGCATCCGGGGCGGCGTCTACGTTCCCCAGCTTTCGCCCCTCCAGTGGATGCCCACCCTGGGCGCCGCGGCCACGGCGGGCACGGGCCCGGTGTACGCCCTCTTCGGCTACCTCTTCGGGGGCGTGGGCACGGAGCCCGTGCGCAACCTGGTGCAGGAGTACGGCGCCTCGTACGTCATGGTCACGGGCCTCCTGAACTGGCTGGCCTGCTTCGATATCTTCGACAGGACCACGGGGCGCTGGGTGTGGCGCCTCCCCCAGGACGAGCAGGACGCCCTGGCCGGGAAGGACATCCCGGCCGCCAAGTGACCTCGAGGTTCCTCACCCGCAACTTCGTCCTGGTTTTCGCGATCACGTTCATCACGTTCTTCGCCGCCTTCCAGCTCTTCCCCACCGTGCCCCTGCGCCTCCTCGCCCTGGGGGCGAGCATCGCCGAATCCGGGCGGTTCATGACCGCCTTCACCGCGGGTTCGGCCCTGGGGGCGCTGGTCACCGGCCCCTTCGGGGACCGGGTGGGAAAGCGGCGCATGGTGGTGGGGTGCTCCATCGGGTTCGGACTCTTCCTGGGCGCCTACGGCCTCCTCCACGCGCGGTGGGCCTTCTACGCCCTGGCCTTCCCCCACGGCGTGGTGTGGTCGGGGCTGCTCACGGCCACCATGGCCACCCTCGGCGAGGTGCTGCCCGAGGACGGCAGGGCCGACGGCATGTCGCTGTATGGCCTGGCCAGCCCCGGGGGCGTCATCTTCGGTCCCGTGGTGGGCCTGGCGGCCTACGGCCGCATGGGGTTCCCGACCATGACCTCGGTGCTGGCGGCGGCCTTCGTGGTGCTGGGCGGGCTCTCCCTCACCCTGCCTCCGGACCGGCTGGACCGGGAGCGGCGGCCGGCCTTTCAGTGGCCGGACCGGACCCTGCTGGCCCCCTGCCTCGTATTCTTCACCACGGCCCTGGGCTACGGCGCCCTGGGCACCTACACGGCCCAGGAGGCCCTGAAGCAGGGGTTCCCGCCCCTGTTCGGCCTGCTGCCCACGGACGCGGCCTTCTTGTCCTGCATGGCCATCGGCATGGTGGCCATGCGGGTCTTCATGACCCGGGTCGGCTTCGGAGCGCGGCCCACGCGGCTGCTGCCCGGGATGCTCCTGGCGGCGGGGGCGGGCCTCGGGATGCTGGCCCTGATGCCCGGCGGCGCCAGCCGCCACGCCCTGTCGGCCCTTCTCTACGGCGGCGGCTACAGCATGGTGCACACCCTCCTCAACGCCCACGTGCTGGAGATCACCCACCCCGACCGCCGGGGCGCGGCCTTCGGCACCACCCTCTTCTCCTTCGATTCGGGCATCGGCATCGGCTCCCTGCTCATCGGCGGCGTCATCGGCTGGGGCTGCCAGCACCTGGGGGCCCAGGGCTACCGCCTGGGCTGGGCCGTGGCCGCGCTCTTCGCCCTGGCCTCCCTGCCCCTCTCGCGGCGCCTTTTGCGCGAATCGGCCCCCACGGCGGGTTAGAATCTCCCCAGACCCATAGGAAGGCCGTCCATGCCCCGAACCAAGCTCCGGCTCCTGGCCGTCCTCCTCGCGCTGCTGGTGATCCTGTTCGGGCTCCTGCGCCTGGCCTTCCTGCTGCGCTTCGGCGGGGCCGAGGGCGGCACCGCCCACGCGCTCTACATCGGCCTGAAGTTCGACGCGCGCCTCGCGGCCATCCTGGTGCTGCCCGCGCTGCTCCTCCTGAAGGCCGGCAACCCCGGGCGCCCCTCCCGCGCCGCCCTGGGGGCCCTGACCCTGGCGGCGGCCCTCCTGGTCTACGCGGGCCTCATCCTGGTGGCCATGGTGGACACCGTGGAGGCCCGGGCCTGGCTCTACGGGTTCCTGGTCCTCGCGGGGATCCACCACGGCCTCTGCGGCGGCTTCGGCCTGGGCATGAAATCCGCCCGGCGCATCTGGGCCGCCTACGCCCTCGCGGCGCTGTCCGCGGTGCTCCTCGCCTACGTCGCCGACTTCGGCGCCTACGGCTACATCCACACCCGGCTCAACGGCACCCTGGTGATGTTCCTGGAGAACGCGGGCACCAGCCTGAAGATGGTCTGGCAGAGCTATCCCGTGGTCCGCATCGCCCTGGCCCTGGCCGCCGTCCTGGCCCTTTCCGCCTGGGGCCTGCGGGCCCTGGCCTCCAGGCTCGAGCTCGCGTCCCCCGTGCCCCGGGGCCGGAAGGCCCTCCACGCCCTGGCCGCCTTCGGCCTGCTGGCGCTCATGTGGGGCCGCTGGTCGGCCTATCCCCTGCGCTGGGCCGAGGCCTTCGAACTGCCCGGCACCTTCCAGGCCCACCTGGCCCTCAACCCCGTGCTGTTCTTCCTGGAGACGCGGCGGGACATGGACGGCGGCTTCGACCTCCGGAAGGTGAAGGCCTCCGCGCCGGTGATGGCGGAGTACTTCGGCATCCCGGAGGCCACCGATGCCGAGGGCCTGCCCACCCTGGCCCGAAGGGGCGTCCCCCACCCCCTCATCGACCCGGCCCGGCGCCCCAACGTCGTCTTCATCCAGCTGGAGAGCTTCGCCTCCTTCAAGACCGGCATCCAGGGCAACCCCCTGGACCCGACGCCCTGCTTCGACCGGCTCTGCCGCGAAGGGATCTTCTTCGACCGGTTCTACGTCGCCATGGAGAACACCAGCCGCAGCATGTTCGCCACGCTCTTCGGCGTGCCGGACGTGAGCGCCGTGGAGAACGCCACGCGCAACCCGCTCCTGCTGGACCAGGGCACGGTCCTCTCCGGGCTGGACGCCTATTCCAAGACCTTCTTCCTGGGCGGCAGCGCCAACTGGGCCCAGATCCGCGGCGTCCTCAAGAAGAACTTCCCGGGGCTGAGGATCCACGAGGAGGGCTCGTTCCGCAGCCCCGTGGTGGACGTGTGGGGCATCAGCGACGCCGATCTCCTGCGGGAGGCCGCGGACAACCTGGGGACCCAGGCCCCCCCCTTCTGGAGCTACATCCAGACCTCGGGAAACCATCCCCCCTTCACCATTCCCAAGCACCTCAAGGACTTCCGCAAGGCCGAACTGGACCCGGCGGCCCTGGCCAGGGGGGGCTTCATCGGCAACGACGAGTTCAACGCGGTGCGCCTCATGGACCACAGCCTGGAGACCTTCTTCGAGGCCGCGCGCAGGCAGCCCTGGTTCGCCGACACCGTCTTCGTCCTGTGGGGCGACCACGGACTGCCCCGGGGCACGGAGGATCCCCGCTTCGACGACGCCTTCCGCAACGACGTGGACAAGCGCTTCGGCGACCTCAAGCTGGCCATCCACAATGTGCCCCTCCTCATCTACGCGCCGGGCCTCCTCAAGCCCCGGCGGGTGCACACGGTGGCCACCCAGATGGACCTCCTGCCCACCCTGTCCAGCCTCCTGGGCGTGCCCTGGCGCACTTCCACCCTGGGCAAGGACGCCCTGGACCCGGCCTTCCAGGAGCGTTCCGCCGCCTTCACCTTCACCACGTTCCGCAGGCCGCCCCGCATCGGGCTCCTTCAGGGCGACTACTACCTCACCGTGGACCCCGGGGGGCGCGCCCAGCTCTTCCGCACGGACCGCGGCGATCCTTCCGACCTGGCGGCCCTGGAGCCCGCGCGGGTGGAGCGGATGCGCGCCCTGGCCGAGGGGTTCCACCAGTGGTCGAAGTTCCTCCTTTCCCACAACAGGCCCCTGAAGGACCGGCCGTGAAAGCCTGGGGCCTCCTCCTGGCGCTGGGGGCGGCGATCATCGTCGCCACGGGGCTCCCGCTCCGGGTGCGCCTGGACCGGCCCCGCCTGGGCACCCCCCAGGTCCAGGCCCCGGGCACGACGCTGGAAGTGTACCTGCGCACCAGCCTGCCCTGGGCGGCGCCGGAAACGGCGCTGAGCCTGGAGGACGACGGGGGCGCCGCCTTCCCCCTGCCGCCCCCCACCCGCTGGTGGCGCGGCAACATCCTCTGCCTCGCCACCCGCATCCCGGACCTGAGGGACGGACGCTACGCCCTGCGGGTGCGCACCTCCAGCCAGGACCTGCGCCAGCCGGGAGCCGTGTTCGTGCGCAGGACCTGGCCCGCGTCCTTCTTCATCGTCCAGGCCGGAGACTTCCCGCCCCCGGGCCGGGAGGCCCTCCTGCCCCAGTTCATCGAGGAGATGAATCTCCTGCAGCCCGCGGCGGTGCTGGGCAGCGGGGACATCTCGTACGACGTGCGGCCCGAATGGTACGCCTTCCTCCTGGAGAACCTCGGCCGCCTGGAGATGCCCTTCCTGGCCGCGCCCGGCAACCACGAGCGCAAGGGTTGGGCGGCCTACCTGCGGGCCTTCGGACCCGGCCCCCAGCGGGCCGATCTGGGTCCCCTGCGCGTGCTGAGCCTGGATTCCTCCCACGGCCGGGACCAGTTCACCCCCTCGGAATTCAACTGGATCAAGGGGGAGCTGGAGCACCTGGAGGGGCGCACCCCCGTCATCCAGCTCCACCACCCGGTGCTGCCCGCGGGATCGGCCATCCACGGCGAGGCCGGCGGCAGCGGCGGCCACCTCAACGGCTACCGGGGGGCCTTCATGGACCTCTGCCGCCTCCACGGCGTGCCCCTGGTGCTCAGCGGGCACTGGCACTCCGACGCGATCTTCGACGCGGAGGGGAACCTGCGGGATGACCGCGCCGACTTCCCGGGCACCCACTACGCGGTGGTCACCGCCCTGGGCAACGAGCTCCGGCGGGTGACCCGCTGGCCCCACACTTACCACGGGTACCGCATCATCCGCTTCACGGAAGGCCGCCTGGTGAGCGAAACCTACGACCTCGCGGGCACGGGCCGCCCCAACCCCATCGCCAGCGTACCGCTGGGCCGGCTCCACGTGCGGACCCTGCCGGGGGGCGCCGTGGAGGTCCGCAACGACCTCAACGAATCCTTCGACGCCGTGCGGGTGACCCTCCAGGGCGCCGCCCCGGACCTGCGGCCCGATGGGGGCGTCCTGGAATCCGTCCTGCCCAACGGCCCCTCCTTCAGCTACCGGGTCCGTCTCCCCCTGCCGGCCCACGGCGTGCGGACCGTTCGCCTGGAGCGTCCATGATCGCGGCCTGGCTCTTCCTCTACCTGGGCGGGCTGGTGCACGGCCTGGCCATCTATGGCCTGGATTTCCAGGGCCCGCGCTTCTGGGTGCTGGTGCTGCCCGTGGCCCTCCTGCCGGTGCCGGTGCTGCTCAAGCGCCACCGGCCGCGCCTTTTCGACGCGGTGCCCATCCGGCCCCTGGCCCTGGCGGGCCTGGCGGCGGCCCTCCTCTTCATGCGGGGACTCAACCTGGACCACTGGAGCACACCCGACCTGGTGCCCAGCGCCCTGGTGGCCCTCATGGGCGCCGCATCCCTGTGGGTGGCCCTCAAGGACCCCATGCGGGAGGACGGGGCCCTCATCTGGCTGCGCATCGGCCTATGGCAACTCACCGGCTTCCTGCATCCGGTGATGCCCCTGGCCGGCGCCAGCGTCTTCGCCTTCCTGGGAGCCTTCGGCCAGCTCCACCCCGTGCCCTTCCGCCCCTGCCGGGCGCCGTCGCCCCGGGCCTTCCCGGCGGCCCTGGCCCTGGGCCTGGTGCTGGCCAAGCCCTGGTGGGACTATGCGGCCAACCCCGGCTGGGCGCCGGACCTGGCCGCGTGGGGCCTGGGCGCGGGCCTCACCTACCTGCTGCCCCTGCAGCGCCTGGGCTGCCGCGTGCCCATGAAGGCCCTGTACGGGGCCCTGGCGCTGCTCTTCGTGGCCTACCTGCCCCAGTGGGGCTGGGCGTGGGGCCTCCTGCTGGGCCTCACCTGGGGCTGGACCTGGCAGCGCCTGGAGCGCCCCCTCCCCTTCCGGCGCCTCTCCTACGGCCTCCTCCTGGGCTTCGTCCTGTCCTTCGCCCTCCACGCCAACCTGCAGATCCCCGTCCTCCGCCACGTGCTTTGGCTGGGCAATTGATTGCATTCCCTGCACGATGGCGCGAAAATAAACAGAAAGAGGTTCGAGATGGATGGAATCCGCCCTGGCGTGTGCATGATCTGGAAACCCGCGGGAGGAGGCGTCTCGGCGCTGGTCACCGTCGTCGCCCTGGATCTGGACCGGGACCGGGCCCAGGTGCACGTGAAGAAGGCCTCCACCGGAGCCTGCGCGGCCCACTGGGTGGACATGGCCCTCCTGGCCGAGGCCGGCGCCAACGCGCAGCCCTGCTCCTGCGTGGAAAAACCCCACGAGCCCGGCGAAAACCACGCCGCCTAGGTTATTTACTCACCTGGAACGCGTCCCAGCTCCCGTGGATCCAGTCCACGATCCGCGGCATCCAGGCGTCGAAGTCGTGGGTGCCCTTGGGGTCGAGGGTGAGGGGGATGGAATCGGGGAGCATCTGCAGGTGCTGGGTGGGGGGCACCAGGGTGTCCTCCTGGCCGTGCAGCACGCGCCACTCGGGGCGGGCGGCGGCGCGCTGGATGGCGTCCGGGGTCAGCTGGGACCAGGGGCTGCACACCGAAAGGCGGAGGGGGGACGGCGCGAAGGCCGAAAGGAGGCCCCCGAAGCTGAAGCCCACCGTCAGGTGGGGCACCCGCGTGCCAAGGAAGGCGTTCATCTCGTCCCAGGCCTGCACGAAGACGCGGTCCATGGGCTTGCCTTCGGGGGGCATGTGGACGGCCTGGAGGGTGGGGCGCAGGAAGACCGCGTTCTCCCAGCCCCCGGCCTGGAGGCTTTCTTCCAGGAGCTTGACGGTCCCGAGACCGCTTCCTCCCAGGCCGTGCAGAAGGAGTATGGAGGAGGGTGCCGGCATAGATCCTCATGATGCCACAGGAGCGGGGCAGGTGGCCAGCCAAGGCCCGAAGGGGCCCGCCAGCCATGACAGAGGATGGGTCAAAACCCGCAAAAGGGAACCCCCATGTTCCCTTTTGCCCAAAAGCGGACCGGCGGATCAGGCGCGGCGGTGGATCCGGGTGCCGTTGTGGCTGGCCTGGTCCCGGCACTTGACGATCATCTGGTCGATGTTCACGTGGTCCGGCAGGGCCAGGGCCCAGCGGATGCACTCGGCGATGTCCTCGGCCACCAGCGGTTCGACCCCGGTGTAGACGGAATCCGCCTTGGCGGCGTCCTGCAGGCGCACCAGGGAGAACTCGGTGACGGCCATGCCGGGGTCCACCTCGGTGATGCGGATGGGCTCGCCGCAGAGTTCCAGGCGGAGGGTGCGGGTGAGGGCCTTCAGGGCGTGCTTGGAGGCGCAGTAGGCGCCGCCGCCCTCGTAGACCCAGTGCCCTGCGGTGGAGCCGATGGTGAAGTAGTGGCCCCATCCGCTGCGGCGCACATGGGGAAGGGTCGCCTTGATGGTGCGGATGACGCCCTCCACGTTGGTGTGGAGCATGGCCTGCCAGTCCTCCTCGAGGACGGAATCCATGCGGTCGGTGCCCCGGGCCAGGCCGGCGTTGGCCACCACCACGTGCAGCCCCCCCAGGGCCGCGGCGGCCTCGGCCACGAACCGCTCCACGCTGGCGGTGGCACGGGTGTCCAGGGCCCCGGCGAAGGTCCTCACCCCGTGCTTGGAGGCCAGTTCCGCGGCCAGGGCCCTCACCTTCTCCACGCGCCGGGCGCCCAGCGCCAGATGGCAGCCCTGGGCCGCGAGCATGCGCGCGGTGGCCTCTCCGAAACCGG
Source organism: Mesoterricola silvestris (assembly GCF_030295405.1). Taxonomy (GTDB): domain Bacteria; phylum Acidobacteriota; class Holophagae; order Holophagales; family Holophagaceae; genus Mesoterricola; species Mesoterricola silvestris. Next base: position 4,472,689 of record NZ_AP027080.1, read on the forward strand.
AGGACGCGCCGGTGATGAGGACGATGGGGTTTTCAGGGCGCATGGCGGTTTCTCCGGGATGGCAGGGGTAGTTCTATAGGATATCGCTGAAGGCAGAGGATTTGGGGACCCAGGGCGGGGGTGGGGGCGGGGTCCCGAAAAAAATATTGAAATTCCCGTGAAATCTTGGGGAACTTTTTGAATTCCTATATTATCCTCATGGCCTAATCTATTTCTCATCCCCCAACCAGAACCGCCCGTTCCCAACGGTACGGTCCTGGTGCCATGGATCCTCACCTGGGAGGAGCGTGGCGATAACCCTACCCAGGATCATTTTTCTAGGAAGTGGCAATGGCTCAGGGCACCGTCAAGTGGTTCAACGCTGAAAAGGGCTTCGGTTTCATCACCCCCGATGAGGGTGGGGCCGATCTGTTCGTTCACCACACCGCCATCCAGGACCGGGGCTTCCGCACCCTCCAGGAGAACCAGCGCGTGAGCTTCGATGTGGCGCAGGGCCAGAAGGGGCCCCAGGCCACGAACGTCGTCAAGCTGTAGACCCGACGGCCCCCTCCCCGGGGGCCGTTCCATGTACGTTCCTCTCCGTTGAAGCGGTTCCCCGGCTGGGTTATGATCCCAGGGGTGATCCGCCCCCGGCGGGTCATGAACGCGTTCTCCCCGGGAGCTCCGCTCCCCCCGGCGCCTTGGCCTGGCAAGGACCCTGAACTGAAAACCCCAGGCGAGAAGGGGCAGGCCCCCGCAGGAAAGACACCATGTCCGAAGGCACCGTCAAGTGGTTCAACGCTGAAAAGGGTTTCGGTTTCATCACCCCCGATGGGGGTGGCGCCGATCTGTTCGTCCACCATTCCGCGATCCAGGATCGCGGCTTCCGCACCCTCGCCGAGAACCAGCGGGTGAGTTTCGAGGTCGCCCAGGGCCAGAAGGGCCCCCAGGCCACGAACGTCGTCAAGCTCTAGGCGACGGCAGGGCCGGAACGGGAGGGCGGCTGTGATGGCCGCCCTCTTTTTTTGGCATGAAAGTAACATTGTTGATTCCAACCCAGGCCACCGATAGTCTTTGCCCAGCGGAAGGCCCGCCGAGGAAGGCGAACATGTCGTCTGGTTTCGTGAAGAGCTTCAGCACCCAGAAGGGTTTCGGATTCATCACCCCCGACGAGGGAGGGCCGGATATCTTCGTCCACCACTCCGCGGTGCAGTCCGGCGGATTCCGGACCCTGGACATCAACGCCCGGGTCCAGTTCGAGATCACCCAGGGGGCCCGCGGGCCCCAGGCCATCATGGTGAGCCGGGCCTGAGAACGATTGGACGCGGCCGGGGCCAGCGCGTAGGATACCGGATATGCTGCCAAGCCTCCGCAGTCTAAGCGATCCGCTCATCCAGCGGCTTTCCCAACTGATCTACCGGTGCCTGGAGGATCTGGGCAGCACCAAGGCTGCGCTCTACCTGCGGGATCCCGCCACCGGAGCCTTCGAACTGGTCAGCCATTACGGCTGGCCCCGCACCCTGCCGCCCCAGGAGCGCATCGCGCCCCAGGACCCCGTCCTGGTCCTCATGGCCCGGGAACGGCGGAGCCTGACGGTGAACGATCCCAAGAACTACCCGGAACTCAAGCCCTTCAGTCTGGGAGCCGCCAACGTGGCGCGTTTCCACATCTCACCCATCTACGACCGGGGCGACTGGAAGGCCCTGCTCATCCAGCGGGACCCCTCCAAGGGCGGGGTCTACGACGCGGCGCGGCAGGATCCCCTGGCCCAGGCCATCTGCGCCGAGATCGTCCTGGCCCTCAACGCCTTCCCCATCCCCGCCGCCCAGCCCGACCCCGAGCCCCCGGCCCCCGCCGTGGAGGAGCTGCCCGCGCTGAGGGTCCCCGCGCCCCCTTCCGGGGCCATGGTGCAGGTGGAGGCGCCGGAGGCCGATGCCTATCCCGCGACGGAAACCGAGGGGGTCGTCCCCGAGCAGCAGACCTTCTTCTGGGAAGCCGCGAGCCTGCTCTGCCAGATGGTCCCATCCGCCGCCGTGGCCCTGCGCCTCAGCGAAACCCAGGAGGCCAGGCCGCTGCTGGTCTACAGCCGCCTGCCCCTTTCCGCCGACCTCCAGAAGGAGGTCCTCCGGCACATCCTGGCCCAGGCGCCCCAGGGGGCGGATGCCGATCCGCCGATCCTGGCCCGGTCCGAATGGCCGGAACGGGAGCCCCGCACCGGGCACTTCGCCACCCTGCTGCCGGTCCTCCTGGAGGAAGAGGCGGGGGGAGAGAACCTCCTCATGCTCTTCCGCCTGGAGGACCGCCCCTTCTCCATGCACGAGCAGGACCTGGTGCGCCAGGTTTCGCGCATGCTGGGCTTCTACCTCCAGGAGGTGGGCCTCCACGAGCGCTACCACCAGGCCTTCCTCTCCGTGAGCCACCGCATCCTGGCCTCCGCCGAGGGGCGGATCCCCTCCCTCAAGACCCACAGCATCCATACCGCCGAACTCTCCCGGGACCTGGCGCGCAAGGTGGACCTGCCCACGGCGGCCGTGGAGGCGGTGAGCATCTCGGCCATCCTCCACGATGTGGGGACCCTGCTCCTGGACTACCGGGTGCTGGACAAGCCCCGGCTCACCCCCGAGGAACTGGAGAAGGTGCGCCAGCACCCGGTCCTGGCCTCCACGTTCCTGAAGGATCTGTACTTCCCCTTTGATGTCCTGCACATCATCCGCCACCATCACGAGCACTGGGACGGCGGCGGGTACCCGGACGGGCTGAAGGGCGAGGCCATCCCCATGGGCAGCCGGATCATCCACCTGGTGGAAGCCTACGAAATGATGATTTCGGAAACACCGTACCGGGCCGCCAAGACCCCCGCCCAGGCCGAGGCGGAAATCCAGCGCCTGGCGGGCATCCAGTTCGATCCCCACCTGGTGGGCCAGCTCATCCAGATTCTCAAATCCCGGCACTAAAACGCCCTTGCCGGCATCCTGAGGTAAGCTGGGGGCCGGAGGTCCGGATGGCGCGCGTCACCACAGAGGAACGGGGATTCATCCTGGCCATGCTGCTGGCGATCATCGTGGCCATGGGCATCCTCCTCACCGCGCTCCTGCCCTCCGCCCATGCGGAGATCCAGCGGGACCAGGAAGCGGAGCTCATCTTCCGGGGCGAGGCCCTGGCCGCGGGCATCCGCGCCTACCGGGCCAAGACCGGCGGCTACCCCCTAAGCCTGGAGGACCTGGGCAAGATGCGGCCCCCGGTCGTCCGCAAGGTCTACAAGGACCCCATGAGCCGCGAAGGGGAATGGGACCTCATCACCGCCGTGCAGCCCGGAGCCTCCGGGGACACCTCGGGGCTGCCCATCGTCGGGGTCAAGACCAAGGTCCAGGAGAACAGCTTCCGCATCTACAACGGCAAGACCCTCACCAGCGACTGGGCCTTTTCCGCGGCCGGGAACCTGCTGGGGGTGCCGGGGGCCGCCGCCGCCGCCACCGCCCCGGGGGCCGCCACGGACGCGACCCCGAAAACCGACACCCCCACGACGACCCCCAAATAGGCCCCCATGATCCGATGCCTCCTCGCCATCTCCTGTCTTCTGGCCACCGTTTCCGCTTCCGCCGATCTCCCGGCCTGGGGGCGCCGCATGGAGGCCCGGGGCATCCGGGCCTCCGCGGGCCTCTGGGACCTGCAGACCGGTAAGCTCCTTGACGGCTACGACACCGACCGCGCCCTGGTGCCCGCCTCCACCACCAAGGTGCTCTCCACCTACGCCCTCCTCAAGACCTGGAAGCCCGATTACGAGATCGAGACGGAGGTGTGGGGGGACCTGCGGGGCGGCACGGTGGCGGGGGATCTCGTCCTCAAGGGGGCCGGGGACCCGTACCTGACCTCCGAGCGCATCTGGCTCATGGCCGAGGAGCTCAAGGCGCGGGGCGTCACGGCGGTGAGGGGCCGGGTGCGCCTGGACCAGTCCGCCTTCGACGGCCAGCGCTACGGCGACGGCTGGGAGAACACCTCCTCCAACACCACGCCGCCGGTCCTGCCCCTTTCCGTGAACTTCAACCGGGACCGGGGCCGCCTGGTGACCGATCCGGAACGCCTGGCCACCGAGACCCTCACCCGGATCTTCATCCAGGACGGCATCGCCGTCGAGGGCGCCCCGGCCGGCGAAGGGCAGCCCCGCAAGCTCCTGGCCTTCCACTCCCCGCCCCTGCGGGACCTGGTGGCCGACATCAACAAGTTCTCCAACAACTTCATGATCGAGATGCTTGTCAAGCGCTTCGGCGGGGGCACCTGGGCCCAGGGCGTCAAGCAGATCCAGGGGTTCTACTCGACCATGCTGGGCCTGGGCCCGGACAAGGTGGCCATCACCGACGGCTCGGGCCTGAGCAAGGAGAACCGCCTCTCGGCGCGCACCCTGGCCATCGCCCTCCGGGCCGCGTGGAACGACTTCGAGGTGGGCCCGGAAATGATCGCCTCCCTCAAGATCATCGGCGGGGAGCCCTTCCGCCTCCACATCAAGGACCCCGCCCTGGCCCGGCGCGTGCGGGTCAAGACCGGCCACCTGGGCGGCGTGTGGAGCGCCTGCGGCTTCCTCCAGACCCGGGACGGCAAGGAGCACGTCTTCGCCATCCTCCTCAACGGCGACTGCGCCGAAGGGGACGTGTGGGACCAGATCAAGGCCTGGGCGGACTAGGCGCGCGTGTCCCGGAATTTCGCCCCGGGTCGTGGCTGCGGGCACGGCCCGCAGCCACGGAAGGATCTCCACCCGGGGATCGGGCTGTGTTTCACCCATTGGCCCCGACCCACGCCGGGGCCTCGCTTCGTGTGGTTCGGGGTGGACCTGGGGACGCGCCGACACTGATCGGTGAAGCGATGGCGATCAGCGTCGGCGCCTGCCGGCGTCGGTCTCGCTCACGCGGAGCGAATCCATGCCGCATTGGAAGCCGCGCGCCAAGCCCGGGGCCTCCCGGAGGGCGCTTCCCTCCCGGACACCCCCCCGCTCAACGAAGCCAATAGGCGTAGCCTAGCCCCATCGTCCCTTCCTCACCCCCCGTCATCGCCGGCTTGTCCGGTGATGACGACCCGGGGCGCAGGTCCGGAACCCGGACGCTCAGTTCGCCCTGCTTGCCTTGAGGTCCAGGATCGCCTGGCGGAGCTTCTTCAGGTCGAAGGGCTTGCCCAGGTGGGGCAGTTTGGCCTGCTCCAGGAAGGCGCGGGTTTCCGGGTCGAAGGAATCGCCGGTGGTGAAGAGGATGCGGCTGGCCATGGCGGGCTGGTGCTCCTTGATCCACTCGAAGAGCTGGATGCCGGTGAGGCCGGGCATGCGGATATCGGAGACGATGAGGTCGTAGGCGCCGCCCTGGAGCTTCTGGATGGCTTCGGCCGCCAGGGAGCAGGGGGTCACCTGGCTGCCCCAGGATTCGATGGCGTCCACCAGGCATTCCAGGAGGAACTGCTCGTCATCCACCACGAGGATGCGGGCACCCTCCAGGTTCGCGGGCACGGACGGGGACGGCGGTGCTTCGGCCATGGACAACTCCACCAGATAAGCGTTACCAAGTCCTTCCTGGCTGCGGACTGTGACCTTTCCGCCGTGGGCCTTGGCCACGGAGGCGACCACGCACATGCCCAGGGAATCCACGTCGGTGGCCTGGGCGGGATCGAAGACCCTGCGGGATTCCTCCTCGGAGAGGGCCGGGCCGGTGTCCTGGGCCACCAGCTGCTGCCCGGTGGAGGTCTGCCGGGTGCCCACCCGCAGGCGCTTGGCGGCGGAACGGGCCGAGGCCCGGATCCCCGTGCGCAGGAGGCAGAGGGTGGCTTCCAGCACCATCCCGGCGTCCATGGCCGTGGGCTGGAGGGCGGGGTCCAGGGAGAGCTCCACCGAGACGCCCGCGGCCGCCGCCTCCCCTTCCACGCGGCGGGCGGATTCCTGCACCAGCTCGTTGAGGCTGGCGTTGGCCATGCGCAGCGAGGAGGGGGAGAAGAGCATGAAGAGGGGCTTGAGGAGCATCTGCGCGTGGTCCACGCCCGCCAGGACCTTGGCCAGGCGCGGGGCGACGACGGGGTCCGCCTCCCCCAGGAGCAGGTCCCGCTGGAGCGTCATGGGGCTGAGCCGGTTGGCCACCTCGTTGAGCATGGGCGGCAGGATCCGGGTCAGGACGGCCGCGCCCTGCGCATCGGCGAGCCGGGCCTCCAGGGACTGGCGCTCCCCCTCGTCCCGGATCAGGGCGGAGTACGCCAGGACCCGGTCGTCGCTGCCGCGGATGGGCGCGTAGGTGACCTTGGCGGGGAACTCCGTGCCGTCCTTGCGCAGGCGCACCGTGGGCACGTCGCGGATGACCTGGCCCCGGCCCACCTGGGCCATGACCTGGTCCAGTTCCCCGGCGCAGGAGGCCGGGGCCAGCTGGTGGAGGGTGCGGCCCACGATCTCCGCCCGGGCGTAGCCGAAGATGCGCTCGGCGGCGGCGTTCCACGTGAGGATGCGGCCGTCGGAGCTGAAGGACACGATGGCCTCGCCCACGCTCTGGATGAGGCCCTCCAGGTAGCGGCGGGTCTTGAGGTTGTCCTGGTTGGCGCGCTCCAGCTGGCCGTAGATCTGGCGGAGCTCCTCGTTCTTCTTCTCCAGGGAGTCCTTCACGGTGCGCAGTTCGGTGTAGAGCCGCGCGGTCTCCATGTTGGAGGTGAGGGCGTCCTCCAGGAGGTCCTGGGCGTCCGCCACCTTTCCCGGGGCCAGGTCCGTGATGGACACGCCGGAATGCCGGAGCACCGTGGATTCCTGCGGGGGCGCCACCGGTTCCGCCGCCCGGGGCAGCTCGTGCATGCTGGCCTTGATATTGGAATCGATGAGATTGAGCATCTCGTCGAAGTCCTTGATCTTCTTGTCCAGGTGATACTTCTTGAAGGTGGTGCCCACGGTCTCCCGGGCGATGGCCAGGAAGGTGTCCAGGACCCCCTCCCCCCGGTTGGCCATGGATTCGAAGTAGGGCACCGAACGGAAGTTCAAGCGGCGGTTCATGACGCCCACGGGCATGGCGTCCGGGAGATCCCGCTTGTTGTACTGCAGGACGAAGGGTATCTGCTTGATGTTCAAGCGGTTGGCATTGAGGTTGTGGTAGAGGTTGGAGAGCGAGTCCACGTTCTCCTGCATCTTGGCTTCGCTGGAATCCGCCACGAACACCACGCCGTCCGAACCGCCCAGCACCACCCGGCGGCTGGCGTCGTACTGCACCTGCCCGGGCACCGTGTAGATCTGGAGGTGGATGGCGTTCCCGTAGATGTACCCGAGGTTGATGGGCAGCAGATCGAAGAACAGCGTCCGGTCCTCCTGGGTGTTCACGGAGAACATCTCGCCCCGGTTGGATTCCGAGCACATGGCGTGGAGCGCCTGGAGATTGGTCGTCTTGCCGGAAAGGCCCGGCCCGTAATAGACCAGCTTCAGCAGGATCTCGTTCGCGCGGGTGTTGAATTGGACCATCGAGGGTTTCCCATTTCCAAGGAATGATCTAGATTACCGTATCCCTTCTGTTCCAAGGCAAGAACCGGCGCGAATTTGTCGCCGGCGGAAGGAAGGGGCCCGGGCGCCATGGTAGAATTCGCACCATCCGTCCGCCGCGCCCCGTGTGCGCCCTTCGTGCCAATCGCCTGGAGATGCCTCGTTTGATCGTCTACGCTTCCGCTCCCCGGATGGGCCTGTGACCGTTCCCCGCCACGTCGCGCTGATCATGGACGGCAACGGCCGCTGGGCGGCCCAGCGGGGCTGGCCCCGCATCAAGGGCCACAAGGAGGGCGTGCGCGCGGTCCAGGATATCCTGGACGCCGCCTCCGACGCCGGCATCGGCCACCTCACGCTGTACGCCTTCTCCACGGAGAACTGGAAGCGCCCCGCCCAGGAGGTCGCCGTCCTCATGGCCCTCCTGCGCATGTACCTGAGGATGTTCCTGCCCAAGCTCCGGAAGCGGGGCATCCGGTTCCACCACCTGGGCGCCCCGGAGGGACTGCCCGGGGGGATCCTCAAGGATCTGCGCACCCTGGAAGAACAGACCGCCGGCCACACCGGGATGGTCTTCCACCTGGCCGTGAACTACGGGGCCCGGCTGGAACTGGCCACGGCGGCACGGAAATGCCTCGAGGACGGGGTCTTGCCCGCCGATCTGGACGAGGAGGCCCTGGCGAGCCGCCTGTGGACCGCCGGCGCCCCGGACGTGGACCTGCTCATCCGCACCTCGGGGGAACTGCGCATTTCCAACTTCCTGCTCTGGCAGGCCGCCTACGCCGAGTTCTACATGACCGAGTGCCTCTGGCCCGACTTCCGGGGCCCCCAGCTCCGGGAGGCCCTGGAGGCCTATTCCCAGCGCGAACGCCGCTTCGGCGGCATCTGAGCGGAGTCCCCATGACCCCAGCCCCTCCCCCCAAGCGCGCTGGCATCGACAAGGGCAACCTTGCCGTGCGGGTGGGCACCGCCCTGGTGTTCGCGATCTTCTTCTTCACCCTCCTCTACCTGGGCTCCAACCCCTGGGCCAAGACCCTGTTCATGGGCCTCCTGGCCGGGGCCCTGCTCATGGCCATGCATGAATTCACCCTCATGGGCCGGAAGATGGGCTTCAATCCCTCCCTGGCCGCCGGGACCCTGGCGGGCTGGGGCTTCCTCCTGCATTTCTACCTGCTGGGCCGGGATGCCACGGACCCCCTGCCCCTTTGGCTGGTGTTGGCCCTTTCGGCGCTGGTCATCCATTTCGGGGCCCTCCTCACGGACCGGGACCTGGACAAGGCCCTCCCCAGCCAGGCCATCACCTGGATGGGGGCCGTGTACCTGGGCATGGGCACCGGCTTCATGGTGAAGCTCTTCATGTTCGACGAAACGACCCTGTCCAACACCGGCGGGCGCCTGGTGCTGGCCCTCTTCCTCATCACCTGGATCGGGGACACCTGCGCCTACTTCGTCGGCAGCCTCCTGGGCCGCCACAAGCTGGCGCCCCGGGTGAGCCCCAAGAAGACCTGGGAGGGGGTGGGGGGCAACCTCGCGGGCAATGTCCTGGCGGCCTTCCTCATCCGGGCCTTCGTGTGCGTCCAGTGGTCCGTGGTGGATGCCCTGGCCATCGGGCTGCTGCTGGGGGTGGCGGGCCTCATGGGCGACCTGGTGGAGAGCATGTGGAAGCGCAGCGCGGGGGCCAAGGATTCCAACATGGGCGGCATCTCCATTCCCGGCCACGGGGGCATGCTGGACCGGCTGGACAGCCTGGTCTTCGCCGCCCCGGTGTTCTACGCCTACATCCACTTCGTCCACGGGCTGAACTGATCCATGCGCAAGGTCGCCCTCCTGGGATCCACCGGCTCCATCGGCACCTCCACCCTGGATGTGGTGACCGCCCACCCGCACCGCCTGGAAGTCACGGCCCTGGCCGCCGGGCGCAACCGGGATCTCCTCCGGGCCCAGTGCGAGCGGTTCCGGCCCCGGCTGGTGTCCCTCACCCGCCCGGAGGACGCCCAGTGGCTGGCCGGCCAGCTCTCCTACCGGCCGGAGATCCTCCACGGCATGGACGGCCTCCGGGCCTGCGCCCTGGAATCCGGGGCCGACACCCTCCTGGCTGCGGTGGTGGGGGCCGCGGGCCTGGCCAGCGCCGAAGCCGCGCTGCGGGCCGGCCTGCGGGTCTGCGTGGCCAACAAGGAGAGCCTCGTGGTGGGCGGCGCGCTCATGCGCCAGGCCCTGGCGGCCGGCGGCGGCGAGCTGCTCCCCGTGGATTCCGAACACGCCGCCCTGCACCAGCTCCTGGCCGGACACCCCCCGGAGGCGGTGCGGGAGGTGCGCATCACCGCCAGCGGCGGCCCCTTCCGGGACTGGGACCGCCCGCGGATCGAAGGCGCCACCATCGACCAGGCCCTGAACCACCCCACCTGGAAGATGGGACCCAAGATCACCATCGATTCCGCCACCCTCATGAACAAGGGCCTGGAGGTGATCGAGGCCGCCTTCCTCTTCGGCCTGGGCGCGGACCAGATCGCCGTGACCATCCACCCCCAGAGCCAGGTGCACGCCATGGCGGGGTTCCACGACGGCACCTACCAGCTCCAGGTGTGCGCCAACGACATGAAGCTGCCCATCCAGTACGCCCTCCTCTACCCCGATCGCTTGCCCGGTCCGGTCCCCCCCTACGACTGGGAGGCCGCCCGCACCTGGACCTTCGAGCCCCCGGACCTGGAGCGCTTCCCCTGCCTGGCCCTGGCCTACCAGGCCCTGGCCGAGGGGGGCACCGCCCCGGCCATCCTCAACGCGGCCAACGAGGTGGCGGTGGCCGCCTTCCTGGAAGGCCGGATCAGTTTCTGGCGGATCCAGGCCTGTTGTGGCGCGATCCTGTCCGCCATTCCAGCCGAACCGGCCCATACTTTGGATCAGGTGATGGAAACGGACCGGCGTGCCCGGGACGCCGCCCGCACCTGGATCCTTCAACACACCCAAGGAAACCCATGAAGCGTCTGCTGTACACGGCCCCCGCCCTCCTCCTGGTCTCCTTCATCCCCGGCGCGGGCTTCTGGGGACCGGTGGTGCTCCTGGTGGGCCTGATCTTCTTCCATGAACTGGGCCATTTCCTGGTGGCCAAGTGGATGGGCCTGCCCGTGGAGGTCTTCTCCCTGGGCTTCGGCCCCCGGGTGGCCGGCTTCGCCTGGCAGGAGACGGACGTTCGCCTGTCCCTGCTTCCGCTCGGCGGTTACGTTCGTTTGGCGGGCTACAACCCCGAGGATCCGGACGCCGAGGACCCCCACGGCTTCCTGGCCCAGCCCGCCTGGAAGCGCATGGCCTTCTATTCCGGCGGCATCCTGGCCAACGTCCTCATCACCGTCGTGATCTTCTTCTTCCTGGGCATCAACAACGCCCGCACCACCGCCGCCCATCCCCAGCCCTCCCCCCTCCTGGTGGTGGAAGTGAACGCCGGCATGCCCGGCGCCCAGGGCGGCCTCAAGCCGGGCGACCAGATCACCCGCTTCGGGGATCTGAAATTCCCCGGAAACAGCAACGAGGAGGCCATCACCTACATCCGGGCCCGCTCCGGCCAGCCCATCCCGGTGGCCCTGGACCGGGAAGGCACGAGCCGCACCCTCACCATCACCCCCGCGGAGGTGGGCGGGGCCGGAAAGATCGGCGTGGCCTTCGAGCCCTCCAGCTGGACCTTCGACCGGCGGCCCATGCGGGCCGGGGATCTCCTCCTGGGCGCGACCTTCGCGGTGAAGGGCAGCGCGCTCCTCGGCTGGGAGATCCTGGGGAATTTCGGCAAGCTGGTGAGCCGCCAGGTCAGCCTCAAGGAAGTGGGCGGCCCCATCACCATCGTGCGGGCCGGAAGCCGTGCGGCCAAGGCCGGCCTCCTCCAGTTCATGGGCCTCGTCGCCCTGATCTCCATGAACCTCGCCGTGCTCAACGCCCTGCCCATCCCCTTCCTGGACGGCGGCCACGCGGCCCTGCTGCTCATCGAGAAGATCCGGGGGAAGGACCTGTCGAACCTGGTGAAGGAGCGCATCCTCACCGGCGGGTTCCTGTTCTTCGTGGGGCTGTTCGCGCTGATCATCTTCCAGGACCTCTGGAAGCTCCGGCACTGACCCCATGAGCCCTTCCGTGGCCAACGCCCGGGAATGCCCCTAGGCTTTCCCCGGGAGGGCCCCGGTCCCATGAGCGTCGCCAATCCGATCTACGATGTCGTCTTCAAGTTCCTCCTGGATGACGAGCGGATCGCGCGGATGCTGCTTTCCGCGCTCCTGGGGCGGGAGGTGGTGGAGCTCTCCTTCGTGCCCACGGAGACCCGGGAGCCGGTGGCGCGCCCCGATGGCACCAGCCTCCTGGTCCTGCGCATGGACTTCGCCGCGAAGGTGCTCATGGAGGACGGCAGCCGCAAGCTGGTGCTCATCGAGATCCAGAAGGCCCGCGACACCTCCGACATCCAGCGGTTCCGGAGGTACCTGGGAACCAGCTACGCCGATCCGCGGAATTCCTACCGGGACGCCCAGGGCGTGGAGCTGCCCCTGCCCATCCTCACCATCTACTTCCTGGGCGAGGGCCTGAAGGGCCTCGATCTTCCGGTGCTGAGGGTCGACCGGCGCTGCTGGGACCCGGCCACGGGCGACGAGGTCCGCATCGCAGATCCCTTCGTGGAGGCCCTGACCCACGATTCGGTCATCATCCAGATGAACCGCCTCAAGGACCGCCGCCGGACCGATCTGGAGCGGCTCCTGGAGGTCTTCGACCAGGGCGTCGCCTCCCACACCGACCCCCACTTCCTGGACATCCTGGAGGTGAACTTCCCGGAGCGCTACCGGGACGTGCTTCGCAGGCTCAAGCTGGCCTACTCCGAACCCGGCCTCCGGGTGAAGATGGACCTGGAGGACGAGATCCTCCACGCCTTCCAGGAACGCGCGAGGGAGGCCGCGGATCTGCGGATTGGCCTGTCGAGCCGGGACCGGGTGATCAGCGACCAGGGCAAGGCCCTTGCGGACAAGGACCGGGTGATCGAGGACAAGGACCGGCTGATCGAGGACAAGAACCGGTTGCTCGAGGACAAGGACCGCACCATCGTCGAACTGCTGCGCCGCCTGGACGCCACCTGAAGGACGGCCACACCAGGGGAGGAGGCCACGCGGCCCGGCTGCTCTTCGAAAAGATCCGAGGGAAGGACCTGTCGAACCTGGTGAAGGAGCGCATCCTCACCAGAACGCAAGCATGGCGTTGTAGCCGGAGTGGCAGGCCACGCACAGCAGGAGGGACCGGGTTCGCACGCCGAGGATGCCCAGGGCGATGCCCGCGGAGAATGCGTGGGGCATGAAGCCGGGTTGCCGGTGGTCCAGGGCGAAGGCCGCCGCAGAACCCAGGATGCCCAGGACTGGGCCATGGCGCCTGGAAGCGACCCGGCAGAAGAGGCCCCGGTAGAGGAGCTCCTCCACGTAGGGCACGATTCCCACCACCTCCAGGGCGATGGAAGGCGGCACGGGCCCGGGGGCTGGCGGGGCCAGCAGGAGGCGGAGAACCTTGACTCCCGTCAGGAACCCCCAGGGGAGGAGCGCCAGGGGCCACTCCCAGGGGCGGAAACGTTCCACCGGATGGTACCGGCTGCAGAAGGCGAGGAGGAAGGCCGTCGCCAGGAACGTCGCGGCCAGCGTGGGGCCGCAAGGCAGCAGCCAAACCCCACCTTCCCCCTCCCAGGCCGCAATGCTTCCCACCCACGCCTTGACGGCCACCATCGCCAGGATATCGCGGAGGCGGACCGCAGGGAGGTCCCGGGACCAGGGACCCTCCGTCAATTAAGCCAGCGGTGGGTACGATCGGCCACGGGCCTAGATGACATGGGAATGGACTGCCCCATGGCCACCAACTGGCCGACAGCCTTCGCGGCATTCAATCCAGCTCGCAGGGTTTCCGATGCGATTTCCGATTTGACGGTCTCCAGGATCGCTCTCCCCACGGGTCCCGTGGTCGTCCCCTGGGGGCCAGTCCACGCGCTGGAGGAAGATGGGATGTGGCCCGGAATGGCCGCTTGCTGGCGGTGCATCATGCCGCCGGTGATACAGGCAAGGACCCCATCCTCCAATTTGGGAGGAAGTTTGGATGGAAATGCATCATTGGGGTGGATCATGGGCGCACCTGTTGGAGTACCGAGAACCCTCGGATGGAGGATCACGTTAGGCCGCGAGGGGTGCCCGTCAATGGCTTTCACACCGGGCGATGGTTTGGCAGGCGGGTTCCTGGTCTTCGTATGGCTGTTCGCGCCGATCATCTTCCAGAACCTCCAGAAGCACTCGATGAGCCGTTCCGTGGCCAACGCCCGGGAATGCCCCTAGGCTTTCCCCGGGAGGGCCCCGGTCCCATGAGCGTCGCCAATCCGATCTACGATGTCGTCTTCAAGTTCCTCCTGGATGACGAGCGGATCGCGCGGATGCTGCTTTCCGCGCTCCTGGGGCGGGAGGTGGTGGAGCTCTCCTTCGTCCCCACGGAGACCCGGGAGCCGGTGGCGCGCCGCGATGGCACCAGCCTCCTGGTCCTGCGCATGGACTTCGCCGCGAAGGTGCTCATGGAGGACGGCAGCCTCAAGCTGGTGCTCATCGAGATCCAGAAGGCCCGCGACACCTCCGACATCCAGCGGTTCCGGAGGTACCTGGGAACCAGCTACGCCGATCCGCGGAATTCCTACCGGGACGCCCAGGGCGTGGAGCTGCCCCTGCCCATCCTCACCATCTACTTCCTGGGCGAGGGCCTGAAGGGCCTCGATCTTCCGGTGCTGAGGGTCGACCGGCGCTGCTGGGACCCGGCCACGGGCGACGAGGTCCGCATCGCCGATCCCTTCGTGGAGGCCCTGACCCACGATTCGGTCATCATCCAGATGAACCGCCTCAAGGACCGCCGCCGGACCGATCTGGAGCGGCTCCTGGAGGTCTTCGACCAGGGCGTCGCCTCCCACACCGACCCCCACTTCCTGGACATCCTGGAGGTGAATTTCCCGGAGCGGTACCGGGACGTGCTTCGCAGGCTCAAGCTGGCCTACTCCGAACCCGGCCTCCGGGTGAAGATGGACCTGGAGGACGAGATCCTCCACGCCTTCCAGGAACGCGCGAGGGAGGCCGCGGATCTGCGAATCGGCCTGTCGAGCCGGGACCGGGTGATCAGCGACCAGGGCAAGGCCCTTGCGGAAAAGGACCGGGTGATCGAGGACAAGGACCGGCTGCTCGAGGACAAGGACCGCACCATCGTCGAACTGCTGCGCCGCCTTGAAACAACGTGATGGAGGCCATCCCATGAGCGTCGCCAATCCGATCTACGATGTCGTCTTCAAGTTCCTCCTGGATGACGAGCGGATCGCGCGGATGCTGCTTTCGGCGCTCCTGGGGCGGGAGGTGGTGGAACTCTCCTTCGTGCCCACGGAGACCCGGGAACCGGTGGCGCGCCCCGATGGCACCAGCCTCCTGGTCCTGCGCATGGACTTCGCCGCGAAGGTGCTCATGGAGGACGGCAGCCGCAAGCTGGTGCTCATCGAGATCCAGAAGGCCCGCGACACCTCCGACATCCAGCGGTTCCGGAGGTACCTGGGAACCAGCTACGCCGATCCGCGGAATTCCTACCGGGACGCCCAGGGCGTGGAGCTGCCCCTGCCCATCCTCACCATCTACTTCCTGGGCGAGGGCCTGAAGGGCCTCGACCTTCCGGTGCTGAGGGTCGACCGGCGCTGCTGGGACCCGGCCACGGGCGACGAGGTCCGCATCGCAGATCCCTTCGTGGAGGCCCTGACCCACGATTCGGTCATCATCCAGATGAACCGCCTCAAGGACCGCCGCCGGACCGATCTGGAGCGGCTCCTGGAGGTCTTCGACCAGGGCGTCGCCTCCCACACCGACCCCCACTTCCTGGACATCCTGGAGGTGAATTTCCCGGAGCGGTACCGGGACGTGCTTCGCAGGCTCAAGCTGGCCTACTCCGAACCCGGCCTCCGGGTGAAGATGGACCTGGAGGACGAGATCCTCCACGCCTTCCAGGAACGCGCGAGGGAGGCGGCGGATCTGCGGATTGGCCTGTCGAGCAGGGACCGGGTGATCAGCGACCAGGGCAAGGCCCTTGCGGACAAGGACCGGGTGATCGAGGACAAGGACCGGGTGATCGAGGGCAAAGACCGGCTGATCGAGGACAAGGACAAGGCCCTCGGGGACAAGGACCGGTTGCTCGAGGACAAGGACCGCACCATCGTCGAACTGCTGCGCCGCCTTGAAACGACGTGATGGAAGGCCACTGGAGCCTGGCAACGTAATCGTACGCGTCCCGGACTTTCGCCCTGTTTCGTCATCGCCGGCCAAGCCGGCGATGACGGGGGATGCGGAAGAGATGTTGGGGCTGTGCTACGCCCAACTCACTTCGTTGAGCAGAAGGGAATTCGGAAGGGAATGGCTCTCCTGGAAGGCCAAGACGAGGAGAGCGGCTCCCATGGGTTTGTGGGTTTGCTTCGCGATGGCCCTCTCGGTGCCGGTGGGCGCCGACGCTGTTTTGAAGTTGGCTCGAGCCCAGACCTGCTGAAGGGCTGGTTCGAGACGAGGTCGCTTTTCCTAATGAGCGTTGGCGCGGTCCAATGCCCTCCTCGCAGCACTCGAAGAGAGGCCCTGAGGTGGGTCGGGGCCAATGGGTGAAAACACAGGCCCAACCATGGGGTGAGAGCATTCCGTTGCTGCGGGCTTGGCCCTCAGCAACGAACCGGGGCGAAAGTCCGGGACACGTGCGATTACGTAGCCAGGCTCCTAGGCCTGGCGTTCCCCCTGGCATTTCCAGCAGGACTGGAACTGGGGTTCCAGGACTTCCCCGCATGCGGGGCAGGTCCAGGGTTCCCCTTCCGGGGCCTTGCGGAGGAGCTCGAGGTAGTCCTGGACGAAGGCCTTGGCCCGGGGGGCGTCGGCGTCGTCCAGCACCCAGACCTCGGGGAGGAGGCCGCGGATGTTGTAGAGCTCGCCCCGCACCGAATGGTGGGCGCCGCCCCGCACTTCGGCGGGGACGCCCTTCTCGCACAAGTACACGGCGATCAGATTCCCCTCCCGAAGGTTGATCGCTTCATGAACGGCCTTCACGGTTCCTCCGTCAGCTGTGGTCGCCCTTGCGGACCCGGTCCATTTCCCGCTTCTGCTCCCGCTCCTTCAGGGCCTCGCGCTTGTCGCCCAGGGTCTTGCCCTCGGCCAGGGCGATGCGCACCTTGATCCTGCCCCGGGGGGTGAGGTAGATGGCCAGGGGGATCACCGTGTAGCCCTTGCGGGTGGCCTTGGCCATGATCTTGTCGATCTCGGCCCGGTTCAGCAGGAGCTTGCGGGGGCGCAGGGGGTCGTGGTTGGCGTAGGTGCCGAACTCGTAGGGGCTGATATGGGCCTGTTTGAGCCACAGCTCGCCCCCGGTGGCGTCCACGTACGCGTCCTGCAGCTGCCCGTGGCCGCCGCGCAGGGACTTCACTTCGGTGCCCAGGAGCGCCACGCCGGCCTCCCAGGTGTCGACGATGTGGAAGGCATGGAGCGCCTTCCGGTTGCGGACCAGGTCTTCAGTCATCATTCCAGTCTATCCCGGTTAGGCTAGGGGGATCAGGAGACACCAGTGCTTCATAAAATCCTCGCCCCGATCATCGTCTGGATGACCGCCGTCATGGCGGCCATGGGACCCCTGGGGGTCGCCCTCCTCATGGGCATCGAAAGCGCCTGCATCCCCCTCCCCAGTGAAGTGATCATGCCCTTCGCCGGGTTCCTGGCCTTCAAGGGGCAGATGACCTTCCTGGGCCTGGGGGCCGGCAGCCCGGTGGCCCAGATCTGGATCGCGGGGATCTTCGGGGCCCTGGGGTGCAACCTGGGCTCCATCCCCGCCTACGAGCTGGGGGCCTGGGGTGGCCGCAAGGCGGTGGAGCGCTACGGGAAGTACGTCCTCCTCAACCTGGACCACCTGGACCAGGCCCACCGCTTCTTCGAGCGGTTCGGGCGCTGGGCCATCCTCATCGGGCGCATGCTCCCCGTGATCCGCACCTTCATCGCCCTGCCCGCGGGCATCGCGAAGATGGACCGCACGAAATTCCACCTGTACACCTTCGCCGGCAGCCTCCCCTGGTGCCTTGTCCTGGCCTGGGTGGGCTTCAAGCTGGGCGAGAAATGGGACACCCTGGGGGTCTGGTTCCACCGCTTCGACCTGGTCATCGGGGTGGGGATCGTGGCGGGGATCGTCTGGTTCCTTTGGAGCCATCTCCGGAAGCGTTAATATCTCAACCATGTTTCGAGACCTCCGCACGGCCGTGAGCTCCACCCGCAGGATCGCGGCCTTCGGCCTGCTGATCCTGGCCCTGGGCCTGGGCGCCTACGTGCTGGGCACCCAGCACCAGCATCCGCGGTTCATCCAGGCCGCCGGAACCATCTTCTGGGTGGTGGGGGCCTACCTGGGGATCCGCGTCTTCACGTACGTCCTCCTGGATCCCCTGCTGAGCAACCGGGAGACCGCCGTCCCGGGCTTCGCCCGGGACCTGGTGGTCTTCGGATTGTACGTGGGAGCGGCCGTGCTGCTCCTCCACAAGGCGGGCGGGGTGAACCTGGGGGCGATCCTGGGCACCGGCGCCATCGCCGCGGCCGTGGTGGGCCTTTCCCTCCAGGAGACCCTGGGCAACCTCTTCGCGGGCATCTCCCTCCACCTGGACGAGGCCTTCCGGCCCGGGGACTGGATCGAGGTCACGGGCAACCTCCGCAACATGGCCGGCCAGGAGACCTTCGTGGGCCAGGTGGAGACCATGACCTGGCGGTCCGTGCAGATCCTCACGGAGAACGGGGACACCACCGTTTTCCCCAACCGCATCCTGGCCCAGGCGGTGGTCACCAACCTCTACGCCCCCTCCGGGCTGCACCGCCGCACCCTGAAGGTCACCGTGGAACCCCACGGCCCCATGGTCGACACCGTGGCGGCCCTGGAGCAGGCCCTGGGCGGCATTCCCCACTACCCCCACCGCAAGCCCGAGGTGGTCACCCACAGCTTCGACATGGGGGGCGTGGTCCTGGAACTGCGCTGGTGGGCCCTGGGCTGGCGCCACGGGCGGGCCGCCAACTTCCTGGCGGTGCGCCTCACCCAGACCGTCCTCAACCGCCGCGGCGTCCCCCTCCTGGGTCCCCACGGCGCCACCACGCCCCGGTCCGTCCCCATCGTCCTCCCGGAGGGCGCCGTCCCGGACATCCTGGAGCGCATCGGGCTCCCCCCGGATTGGGCCGACGAATTGCGGGAGGGCATCATCCTCCGCCGGGCCGCGCCCGGGGAGGCCGTCATCCGCGCCGGGGACCCGGGCGGGTCGCTCTTCATGGTCATGCAGGGCGGCCTGCAGGTGGTGCGCGTGGCCGAACGCACCGAGCCCTACACGGGCCTCTACTGGGAGGAGCTGGCCGAGCTGAAGCCCGGGGACTGGTTCGGGGAGGGCTCCCTGCTCACCGGCGCCGTGCGCAGCGCCACCGTTGTGGCCAGGACCCCCTGCGAACTGGTGGAACTGCCCAAGGCCGCCTTCGAGAAGTGCGTGCAGCGCAACCCCCAGGTGGTGGACCGGCTGGTGGACCTCATGGAATCCCGGTCCCTGCGCATGAACGAGGCCCCCAAGGCCGAGTCCCGGCGCGAGGAATGGCTCGCCCAGATCAAGAACTGGTTCCGGCTGTGACATTGGCCTTCCCGCAGGCATTACTATGGAACCGGAGGCGGCCATGAAGATCCCTGAGAACCTTCGCGAAATCGTGGACCGCCTGGGTTCCGCCATGGTCCAGGCCCTGGCCAAGGACGAGGAGACCCGGGCCCTGGCCCGGGCCATCCAGGACAAGGGCTTCGACATCGCCCTGGTGCTGGAGGCCACCGTGGCCCTCCACCGGCGGGAGGAGGAGGAGGACACGGCCCCCGGCTTCACCCTGCCGGGCGCTTCCGAGGACGACGGCCAGTGGAGCGAATCGGACAAGGCCTTCCTGCGCACCTTCCGGATCTCGATGTGAGCTTCCACGAGCCCGCCCCCGAACTCGCCGCGGGCCCCAGCCCCAACGCCGCCGGCATGGACCTCCCGCGCCTGAAGGCCCTGGTGGCCTCCCTGGGCGAGAGCCCCTTCCGGGCCGCCCAGCTCCACCACGGCCTCTACCGCATGCGGTGGACCGCCTGGGAGCAGTTCACCAACCTTTCCAAGGCCCTGCGCACCCGCCTGGAGCGGGAGGTGCGCCTGGCCTGGCCCGAGCTGGCCGAGAGCGTGCGCTCCGAGGACGGTTCCACCAAGCACGCCTTCCTGCTGGAGGACGGCTCCCAGGTGGAGGGCGTCCACATGCCCTACGGCCGGCGCACCACCCTGTGCCTGTCCAGCCAGGTGGGCTGCGCCATGGGCTGCACCTTCTGCGCCACGGGCCTCATGGGCATCAAGCGCAACCTCACCCCCGGCGAGATCGCCGGCCAGGTGGTGACCATGCTCAACGCCCACGGCCACGGCCCCGACGAGGCGGTGAACCTGGTCTTCATGGGCATGGGCGAGCCCCTGCACAACCTGGACAACCTCATGGCGGCCTTCGCCCTCCTCACGGACCCCGCCGGCCTGGGCATCGCCCCCAGGCGCATCACCCTCTCCACCTCCGGCCTGGTCTCCGGCATCCAGCGCCTGGCCGGGTTCAAGCCCAGGCCCCGCCTGGCCCTGAGCCTCAACGCCACCACCGACGCCTACCGGTCCACCATCATGCCCGTGAACCGGGTCTGGAACCTGGAGGCCCTGGCCGCCGCCCTCAAGGCCTTCCCCCTGGAGCACGGGGAGCGCATCACGCTGGAGTACGTCCTCCTGAAGGGCGTCACCGACGCCCCGGAGGACGGCGCGCGCCTGGCCGCCTTCGCCGCGCGTTTCCCGTCCAAGGTGAACCTCATCCCCTTCAACCCCCACGAAGGCGCCGGCTTCGAGCCGCCCTCGGAGGAACGGATCGTGGAACTGTGCGGCCTGCTCGCCGGCCGGGGCATCACGGTGAGCGTGCGCCGGAGCCGGGGCCAGGATGTGGCTGGGGCGTGCGGACAGCTGGTGAGGCAGGCGACGCGGAATCGGGACGAGGGGGACGGGGACCCGGACTGAAAAAGGCCTCCCCGACCGGGCGCGGGCGTTGACAAGCGCGCCCGGGGAACCGAACCTGGATCAATGAATATTTCATTGAAATCCCCACCATGCTGAACCGATCCGCCTCCCGCCTGGCCCTCCTCCTTTCCCTGGCGCCGCTCGCCTGTGAGGCCCCCCGGACCCTGGCCCCGGCCGCCGCCCGGCCTCCGGTCCTGTCCTGGCGGGTGGCCTCGGCCCACCTGGAGGATATCTTCGAGCAGATCCCCAGCAGTTCCATCGAGGATTTCCGCAGGGACACCCCGGACGCCGAGCGCGTGCGGGTGAACGCCTCCCACGGCGAGGCCGGCGTCAAGGACGACAAGGCCCACGTCTACGGCGAGCCCGCGCCGGCCACCACGGACCTCATGCTCCGGCGCCTGGGGGCCGCGGAGGACGATGTGCTGTACGACCTGGGCAGCGGCCGGGGCTACTTCCTCATGCAGGCCCTCCTCACCACGCCCCTGCGCCGGGCCGTGGGAGTGGAACTGGCCTCCTCCCGCGTCGCCGTGGCCTTGGCCGCCCGCAAGGCCCTGGAGGAAAGGGGCCTTCTGGCGGGCAGGACCCTGGATCTGCGCGAACAGGATATGGCCCAGGCCGACTACGGGGACGCCACCCTGGTGTACATGGATTCGGTCTTCTACTCCGACGAACTGCTCAGGACCGTGGCCCAGCGCCTTTCCCGGGCGAAGAAGCTGCGCACGATCGTCATGATCATGAAGGGCCTTCCCCCCAACCCCTGGTTCGAGGTGGAGGCCCGGGAGCGCTGGAAGATGAGCTGGAGTCCGAAATTCGGGTCGGAGGTGATCTTCTACCGCCGGACCGCGGCGCCCGCGGGCTGACCTTGGCCCTTCCCCCCCCCTCCGGTAAACTAATCGTTTACCGCGAGGCTGCCCCATGCCCTTCGATCCCCTGCACCAGGAATCCCAGATCCAGCGCCGCTGGATGGAGGCGCAGGCCTTCCGCGCGCCCCGCGCGTCCGAACTCAAGCCCAGTGACCGCACCTTCTACATGCTGGTCATGCTCCCCTACCCCAGCGGGCGCATCCACATGGGGCACGTGCGCAACTACACCCTGGGCGACGTGGTGGCGCGGTTCCGGCGCATGCGGGGCGACAAGGTCATGAACCCCCTGGGCTGGGACTCCTTCGGCATGCCCGCGGAGAACGCGGCCATCAAGAACGGCATCCACCCCGCCATCTGGACCCGGGCCAACATCCAGGAGATGAAGGGCCAGATCCAGAAGATGGGCATCAGCTACGACTGGGACCGGGAGATCGCCACCTTCCTGCCCGAGTACTACCGCTGGAACCAGTGGTTCTTCCTCAAGATGTGGGAGCGGGGCGACGTGTTCCGGGCCCTGCGCAACGTGAACTGGTGCGAGGCCCTGGGCACGGTGC
Organism: Mesoterricola silvestris; assembly: GCF_030295405.1. Classification (GTDB taxonomy): domain Bacteria; phylum Acidobacteriota; class Holophagae; order Holophagales; family Holophagaceae; genus Mesoterricola; species Mesoterricola silvestris. The sequence continues at coordinate 4,494,652 of NZ_AP027080.1, forward strand.
TGGCCAACGAGCAGGTGGTGGACGGCAAGGATGAGCGCACGGGGCACCCGGTGGTGCAGAAGGCGCTGGAGCAGTACTTCTTCGCCATCACCAAGTACGCCGACGAGCTCCTGGACGGCCATGCCCAGCTGGACTGGCCCGAGAACGTCAAGGCCATGCAGCGGCACTGGATCGGCAAGTCCGAAGGGGCCCGCCTCACCTTCGACCTGGCCGACGGCGAGCAGGTGACCGTCTTCACCACCCGCCTGGACACCCTCTGCGGCGTGACCTTCATGGCGCTCTCCACGGAGCACCCCTTCATCCTCAAGGCGGCGGAATCGGACCCCGGCCTCAAGGCCTTCTGCGCCCAGGTGGCCGCCATGAGCCGGGAGGACCGGCTCATGAGCGACATCAAGCTGGGCTTCCGCTCGAAGCTGGAGGCCATCCACCCCTTCACCGGGGAGCGGATCCCCATCTTCGCCGCCAACTACGTCCTCATGGACTACGGCACCGGCGCCGTCATGGGCGTGCCCGCCCACGACGAGCGCGACCACGAGTTCGCGGAGAAGTACGGCCTGCCCATCCCCAAGGTCATCGAGAGCGAGAACCCCTGGGAGCCCGGCATCCTCGTGAATTCCGGCGAATTCGACGGCCTGACCTCGGAGGCGGCCGTGGACGCCATGGTGGAAAGGCTCGGCGGCCGCGCCGAGAAGGCCATCACCTTCAAGCTCAAGGACTGGGGCCTCTCCCGCCAGCGCTACTGGGGCACGCCCATCCCCACCGTGCACTGCCCGGACTGCGGCGTGGTGCCGGAAAAGGAGGAGAACCTCCCCATCCGCCTCCCCGAGGACGTGGCCTTCGCGGGCGTGGGGGCCTCCCCGCTGCTCACGTCCCCCACCTTCCTGGACTGCCCCTGCCCGCGGTGCGGCCGCCCCGCGCGGCGCGAGACGGACACCATGGACACCTTCGTGGACTCCAGCTGGTACTGGATGCGCTACCTGGACCCCAGGAACGAGACGCTCCCCTTCGCCAAGGCCGAGGCCGACGCCTGGAGCCCCGTGGACCTCTACATCGGCGGCATCGAGCACGCCACCATGCACCTCATCTACGCCCGGTACTTCCACAAGATCATGCGCGACCTGGGGCTGGCCTCCGGGGACGAGCCCTTCAAGAAGCTCATCTGCCAGGGCATGGTCCTCAAGGACGGCTTCAAGATGTCCAAGTCCAAGGGCAACATCGTCGACCCCGACGAGGTCATCGCCAAGTACGGGGCGGACGCCCTGCGCCTGTTCATGATCTTCGCGGCGCCCATCGAGAAGGAGATCGACTGGACCGGCTTCGAGGGCATCGACGGCGCCACCCGCTTCCTGCGCCGCATCACGCGCATGGTGGAGGAGCACGCCCCCACCCGGGAACCCCTCCCCCCCAAGGACCAGCTCACCGCCGAGGAGAAGACCCTCCTGGTCAAGCTCCACCAGACCCTCCACAAGGTCACCGACGACCTGGACCACCGCTACCAGTTCAACACCCTGGTATCGAGCCTCATGGAGACCTCCAACGCCCTGGCGGACCTGCCCGCCGGCGCCCCCCACCGCGGCCCCGTGCTGCAGCACGCCCTGGAGGTCTTCACCCTCATGCTGAGCCCGGCGGCGCCCCACCTGGCCGAGCAGCTCTGGGCCACCCTGGGCCACGAGGGCTTCTGCATGCACGCCGCCTGGCCCTCGGTGGATCCCGCGTGGCTTTCCGCCGACGAGGTGACGGTGGTGGTGCAGGTGAACGGCAAGGTGCGGGGCCGCATCCTGGTGGCCGCCTCGGCCACCGAGGACGAGCGCCGCGCCGCGGCCCTGGCCTGCCCCGAAGCCCTCCACCACATGGAAGGCAAGGAGGTCGTCAAGGTGGTGGTGCCTCCCGGGGGCAAGCTCGTGAGCATCGTCGTCAAATAGGAGGCCCCATGCTGGATCTCGCCGCAGGTCTGCTGGACGCGGGCGCCGTGCGCCTCTCGCCCCGGAGCCCCTTCACCTGGGCCTCGGGCCTGCGCTCCCCGATCTACTGCGACAACCGCCAGCTCCTGGGCTTCCCGGACCTGCGCTCCCGGATCCGCAAGGCCCTGGCCGAGGCCGCGGCGGCGGCCCGCCCCACCCTCGTCGCCGGCACCAGCACCGCCGGCATCGCCTGGGCCGCCCTGGTGGCCGACGAACTGGGCCTGCCCATGGCCTACGTGCGCCCCGAACCCAAGAAGCACGGCATGGGCCGGCAGGTGGAGGGCCCCCACACCGACGGCCACCGGGTGGTGCTCATCGAGGACCTCATCTCCACCGGGGGCTCCAGCATCAAGTGCGTGGAGGCCCTGCGCCACGAGGACGCCCAGGTGACGCAAGTGCTGGCGCTCTTCAGCTATGGCCTGCCCCAGGCGGACGCCGCCTTCCGGGACGCGGGGGTGGAGCTGAAGGTGCTGGCCACCTTCCCGGAACTGGCCGCCCGGGCCCAGGAGAAGGGAATCCTGGACGCGCGGGATATGGAGTCGCTGAAGGAGTGGCGGGCTGATACCGTGGCCTGGAGCAAACGCCACGAGTGAGGAACCCATGAAGATCTACACGCGCACCGGGGACGAAGGGGTCTCCGGACTCTTCGGGGGGGAGCGGGTGCCCAAGGACCACCTGCGCCTGGCCGCCTACGGCACCCTGGACGAACTGAACAGCCTCCTGGGCGTGCTGGGCCTCCACCTCCCGGCGGACCTGGCCGGTCCCCTGGAAGCCGTGCAGCACGACCTCTTCTCCCTGGGGGCCATCCTCGCCACGCCGCCCTCGTGCGCTAGCCTGCTTGACCAGCGCATGACCCGCCAGACCTGGTCCATCGCCGCCATGGAGGCGGACATCGACCGCCTCACGGCCCTGGCGCCGCCCATGACGGCCTTCGTTCTTCCGGGCGGCTGCCCGGCTTCCGCCTATGCCCACTGGGCGCGAACGGTGTGCCGAAGGGCCGAGCGGGACGTGGTGACCCTCGGCGCTCAGGAGGAGGTGCATCCGGACGTCCTCGTGTACCTGAACCGCCTCAGCGACTGGCTCTTCTCCCTGGCCCGGGCCGCCAACGCCCTGGCGGGGGTCCCGGATGTGAAGTGGGTCCCGAAGGGTTAAACTGGTGGCTGGATGATTTGCGAATGAAGGCCCCCGCTCTGCTCCTCCTCGCCCTGGCCGCCCACGCGGGCAGCCCCGCGAAGCGCGGCCAGACCTACCTCTACACGTATTTCGACCGCAACGGCAACACCGTCATCAACAACCTGCCCCCCGCCTACATGAAGGGCCAGGGGCTCACCCTCAAGCACGTGGGCGTGGGCCACATCCGCCTGGCCATCTCCTCGTCGGAGATGGCCAAGGTCCTCAAGAGCCCCGAGCTCCTGGCCATGGTGGACACCATCGCAACGGCCGAGGGGGTGGACCCCTACCTGGCCCGGGCCATCATCCAGGCCGAGAGCGCCTTCTACACCAAGGCCCGCAGCCGCGCCGGGGCCCTGGGCCTCATGCAGCTCATGCCCCAGACCGCCGAGCGCTTCGGGGTGCTGGACCCCTTCGACCCCCAGCAGAACATCACGGGCGGCGTGAAGTACCTGCGATGGCTCATGAACACCTTCGAGGGGGACCTGCCCCGGGTGGTGGCCGCCTACAATTCGGGCGAGAACAACGTGATCAAGTACAAGGGCATCCCCCCCTTCGCGGAGACCCGGGCCTACGTGCCCCGGGTGATGAACCTCTACGCCAAGCGCCTGGTGCAGCCCGATCCCAAGGCGGCCGGGTCCATGGCCCTCCTGAAGAAGGGCCGGGGCGGCTTCGACGTGAGCGAGAAGCCCGTGGAACCGGAAGCCGTGGCCGAGAACCATCCCCGCACCAGCAAGCTCTTCCAGTGGGTGGACGCCTCCGGGCGCACGCAGATCAGCGACCAGCCCCCCCCCAAGGGCACGGCGGGGGTCAAGGTCTTCTGACCGGTCAGAGGAGGCGCGCGCCGGGCAGGTTCTCGTCCAGCCAGCCCTGGGCCAGCTGGCGCATGCCGGCCTCGTGGACGGAGTGCCAGGCCGCCTCCAGCGCCGGGAAATCCCTCAGGGTGTCCCGGAAGCAGCGGAAGGGCTTGGGCAGGCGCAGGGCCCGGGCCAGGGACCGGGCAGGCTCCCCGTCCTCCAGGTTCTCCACGAATTCCTCCATGATCCGGAAGCGGTCCCGGGACGGCAGGGGCTCGATGGGCAGGAGATCCTCGCTGTTCGTGCCGCCGTCCGGATCCACCAGCACCTCGCCGGTTTCCAGGTCCAGGTACCAGGTCACGTCGTAGGGGTTGCCCTCCAGGGCCTCCGTGAGATCCGCGGCCGCCACCTCCAGGTAGGCGTACTGCCCCGGGTCCTCCTCCTCCCGGGCGAAGGTGATGAACCCCACGTCCACGGGTTCGCGCCCCGCCTGGCGCAGCAGGGTCGCGATCTGGCCCCGGTGGTGCACCCCGTGGGTGGCCACGTGGAGGAGGATATCCTGCAGGGGCGTCCAGTATTCCTCGCCCTTGATGTTCCGGTAGTGCACCGGTGCCGCCAGGCGGCTGGCGGTGGCGGCCTTGAGCACCTCCCGGTACCCCTCGGCGTTGGCCCGGGCCCGCGCCCCGGCCTCGGCCAGGGTCAGGTCCATCCAGGGGTTGGCCTTGGCCTCGTCGCCGCACCGGATGCGGTCCAGCCAGGTCTTCTCGGCGCCCAGGACGTGGCCCAGGAGCCGCATCACGTCCGCCGGGGCATCCTCCAGGGCCTCCACCAGCCTTTCGTCCGCCCATTCCAGATGGCTGAAGAGCCGTTCCAGGTGCGCGTGCATGGCATCCTCCCGTTTCACCCCGCCTTGCGCGCGGCCACGAAGGCCTCCAGGGCCGCGACGGATTCCCCGTAGGCGGCCTTGAGCCGCTCCAGCAGCTCGCCCGCGGGCGCCTCCCACTTCCCCTGGCGCCCGCCCCCCTCCAGGAGCGCGGCCACGGCCCGCACCTTCGGGGCGCCCATGGTGCCCGCCGAGCCCTTCACGGCGTGGGCCACGTCGGCCATCTCCGCCATGTCCCCCTCGGCCAGGGCCACGCCGATGGCCTCGATGCGCCCCGGGGTGTCCTCCTTGTAGAGGCCCAGCATTTCCTCCAGGAGCCCCACCTCGCCGTCGTCCAGGCCCAGCAGCTGGTCCATGACGTCCAGGTCCAGCCGGGAATCCGCAGGATCCTCGCCGCGCAAGCCGGAATCGGGGTCGGTGGCCATGGAGTCCTCCTCCGGGCCATTATTCCAGAAGCGCGGAGAACATGGCGATTTGAAACGGCGGCGCCGCCGCGTCAAACTTGGAGGCCAGCGAAGGGACACCATGAAGAACCTGCTCCTGCAGCATGTGGAAGAATCCATCACCCTCAAGAAGGCCTTCTTCGCCAGGGAGGCCGACCATATCGTCGCCCAGGCAGCGGACATGGCCGAGCGGCTCCGGCGGGGCTGCCGGATCCTGGTGTGCGGCAACGGCGGCAGCGCCGCCGACGCCCAGCACTTCGCCGCCGAGCTCAGCGGGCGCTACGTGAAGGAGCGCCGGGCCCTGGCGGGCATCGCCCTCACCGTGGACACCTCCGCCCTCACCGCCATCGGCAACGACTACGGCTTCGACCAGGTCTTCAGCCGGCAGGTGGAGGCCCTGGGCCGGCCCGGGGACCTCCTGGTGGGCATCTCCACCAGCGGCAACAGCCCCAATATCATCCTGGCGGTGGAGGAGGCCAAGAAGCTGGGCATGCGCACCCTCGTCCTCACGGGCCGGGACGGCGGCAAGCTCAAGGACCTGGCCGACGATGTCCTGGTGGTGCCCAGCCAGGTGACGGCGCGGATCCAGGAGATCCACCTCATGACCTACCACTTCTGGTGCGAGGCCCTTGATACCCATTTCGACTAGCCGCCTGCGGGAGGCCGCGGCCCGGGAGCCGCTGGGGCTCTACCTCCACGTGCCCTTCTGCCGGGACCGGTGCACCTACTGCTCCTTCGTCACCACCCGGGACGAATCCCTCAAGGAGGCCGTCCTGGCGCGCCTGGAGCGGGACCTGCGGGACTGGGGCGCGCGCCTGGGCCGGCCCCGGGTGGACACCCTGTACCTGGGCGGGGGCACCCCTTCCCTCCTCACCGCGCCGGAACTCGCGCGGCTCACCGGGGCGGCGCGGGAGGCCTTCCACCTGGACCCGGCCGAGGCCACCCTGGAGGCCAACCCCGGGACCCTGGACCTGCCCTGGCTGGAGGCCGCCCGGGACCAGGGCTGGGACCGCGTCAGCTTCGGCGTCCAGGCCCTGGACGACGTCCTCCTGGAGCGCCTGGGGCGCATCCACGATTCCGCCGCCGCCCTGGAGGCCCTGGACGCGGCGCGGCGCGCGGGGTTCACCCGCGTGAGCGCGGACCTCATGGTGGGCATCCCCGGCCAGCGCCTGGACCGGGTGCTCCAGGACGCCCGGACCCTCGTGGAGGCCGGCGCCTCCCACCTCTCCATCTACCTCCTGGACCTGGACAAGGCCTGCCCGCTGCGGGGCCAGGTGGATTCCGGCAAGCTCGCCCTGCCCACCGAGGACGAGGTCGCCGACGTCTTCGAGGCCCTCCAGGCCGAACTGCCCCGCCTGGGCCTGGAGCCCTACGAAGTGAGCAACTACGCCCGCCCCGGCCAGGAATCCATCCACAACAGCCGCTACTGGGAGCGCCGGCCCTACCTGGGCCTGGGGCCCAGCGCCGCCTCCCAGCTGGGCGACTGGCGCTGGACGGAGAGCGGCGTCATCACCGCCTGGGCCGAGGACCGGGGCCGGGCCGACATCCAGGAACTGGACGCCGCCGAGGCCCTGGCCGAGATCCCCCTCCTGGGCCTGCGCATGCACCGCGGGGTCCACTGGGGCGACCTGCGCGCCCGGGCCGCCGCCCTGAACCTGCTGCCCCTGGCCGACGCCTGGGAGGCGAAGCTGGAGCCCTTCGTGGGGGCGGGGATCCTGCTGCGGGACGGGGAGGTCCTGCGGTTCAGCGCCCGGGGGATGCTGGTTTCCAACGGAGTGCTGGAAATCTTCGTCTAGGGCGCTAGACCGTGATGAAGGGGTTGTTCCAGGTTGAGCGGATCCCGGTTCATCCCATCAATCGGCGTTCATCCCAGTTTCCGCAGGGCTGATGCCGAGGTGGGTCGGAACGCATGTTACTCGACGTCCTTGAACCAGAGGTGGCGAGAACTCCCAGCGAAGTTCAAACGGGGATAAATGGGATCCAGGGGAAAAGGCAGGATAAAGAACGTCCGTTAATCCTTGCCCAGTACCCTGGCCAGCATGTAAAGCAGCCCCGCCACCGCGATCACCAGGGCCCCCCAGAACACCGCCTTCAGGGGCGCCCCCGCCGCCGGGGCGGGCTCGGTGCCCGCGGCCAGGACGATTTCCTGGGCCGGCGCCTCCCGCAGGCGCCCGGCGAGGAGGGCCATGTCGTAGTCCGGCGCCTCCAGGTCGCGGCCATAGCAGAGCTGGAAGGCATCCCCAGGCCGGAAGAAGCGCAGGCGCCAGGACGGGAGCAGGAGCCGGGCCGAGGCGATGGGCAGGGGCTGGTTGTCGCCTTCCTCCACCTCCACGGCGAGGTCGGGGCCCGCCCCGGGCAGGGGGATCACCAGGGCCTGGGCCGGCGCGCCGGGGTCCGCGTGGCTCCATTCCGCCACGGCGCGCACCTGGGCCGGATCGGCGTCCAGGACCCGCACCCGGCGCCGGAAGACCCGGGCCCCGGTCTCGAGCACCAGCCGCGAGGCGGGAAGGCCCGCCTGGGGCAGCCGGATCCGGTAGGTGGTGACGCGGTCCCGGGTGGTGCCCGCGGGCCAGGCCAGGGGCAGGGAGAGGGGCTCGTCCCGGGATTCCAGAAGGTAGGGGATCTGGCGGCCCCCCGCGTCCAGGAGACGCAGGTCCTGGAGCCGGGGGCTGGTGGCCAGGACGTGGGCGTCCAGGGCCAGGGCGGAAAGCCCGGGGGCCCCGGCGGGCACCTGGCGCCGGAAGCGGAAGCCGGCGGCGTCCAGGCTCGCGCCCACGCCCCCGTCCAGCGCCGCCGCGGGCGCGGGGGGCGCGGCCGCCTCCGGGCCCCAGGACGCGCGGGCCGCGGGGGCGCGGGAGAGCTGGTCCCTGCGCGCCTCCAGGTCGTAGCTGGGCGCCCGCAGGCGGGCATCGCCGCAGGTGGCGGTGAGAGGCCCGCCGTCCCGGGCCTCGAAGTAGATCCAGGGCTGGGGTTCCAGCTCGGCGCGCACGCCGGTGAGCTCCAGGCCCGGGTTGTCCCCGTCCTGCACGCGCAGATCGATCTCGGAGCCTTCGGGGACCTCCACGGGAATCCGCAGATCGAAGGCCGCGCCGCCCGGGACGCGCCGCAGCCGCGCGGCGCCCAGGCTCCGGGGCGCCAGGCTGGAGGCGGAGAGGCGGGGCTCGGTGACCTGGGCCTCCCGCAGGAGGGGGCCGTCCCCCGCCACGGTGAGCACCAGGGCCCGCAGGGGGACGCGCGGCCCCGGGAGCCGCAGGGTGAAGCGGCTCACGCCGGGCTCGGAGGGGCGCCGCAGGAAGGGCAGCTCGGCCATGGGCAGGACCGGGGCGGAGGCGGCCTTGAGGAGGAAGGCCGCCCGGGGCGCCGGGGCCGGCGCGCTGGCGCGGTCGTCCCACACGATGCGCAGGTAGCGGTAGTCCCCGGCCGGGAAATCCACCTCCAGCAGGCGCAGGCCTTCGCCGGGCAGGTCGAAAAGGCTGCCGGCCGACACCAGCTCCGTCCAGCGCTGGCGGTCGCCGCTGCCCTCCAGCCGGAACCGCTTGAGGAAGGGGGGGCGAAGGCCCTCCAGGCGCAGGCGGGAGGTGGACAGGGGGGCCCCCAGGTCCAGCTCCAGGCCGCTGGTGGTCTTCGTGGCGGGCAGCGGCAGCAGGCGCGCCGGGACCCACACCGCGGCCCGGGGATCGGGTGGCACCAGCACGTAGGGCACCTCCCGCCCCGCCCCGTCCCGGATGCGCAGGTCGGCCAGGGCGTTCCGGGTGGCGCCCAGGAGGGCCAGGTCCACGTCCAGGCGCTGGGGCCCGGGGTCCGCGGGCCGGATGGCGCGGTTCTGGGCCGCCAGGCCCAGGCAGAGCAGGCCTGCGACGACGAGGCGGATCATTCGGAGGCCTCCGTGCGGCGCAGGACGAACTTCTGGAGGATGACCGCCACCCCGGCCAGGCACATGGCGAGCCCCACGAAGGAGGCCACGCGGTAGAGCCCGCTCAGGCTGGAGAGGTCGTGCAGGAAGGCCTTGAGCACCGTCACGGTCAGCAGCAGGATGGCCGCGACCCGGGCCAGGCGGCTCCGGGAGGTGACCCCCGCCACCAGCATGAGGATGGCGAACACGGCCCAGCCGATGGTGTAGCTCAGGTCCTGGGCCAGGCTCCCGTGGGCCAGGTTGAAGGTGAGCACGGGCCCGGTGCTGAAGGCGTCGGCGATCTCGATATTGAGGAGCAGGAAGAGCAGCACCGCGCCGCCGCCGGGGAGGATGCGGGAAAGCCCCGGAAGTCCCGCCAGGAAGCGGTCGTCCGAGTCCTTCAGCAGGCGCGCCGCGGCGAAGAAGCACACCGCGGGAACCAGGTAGGCGTAGAGGTACCAGTTGAGGATCACGAGGCCCCCGCGGGGGTGGTACGCGAACACGGCCTCGTTGAACACCAGGCGCACGAAGACCGCGGCGAAGAGCCCCGCGCACCAGAGCAGCAGGCCCTTGTGGGGCACCCGCGTGTAGAGCCAGGCCAGGGCCGCGGCCAGCAGGGCCCAGCCCAGGGTGATCCATTCGTTGTCCAGCTGGAGGGGGATGGCCACGGTGATGAAGGCCAGCGCCGCCCCCGCCACCAGGGCAAGGTTGGCCAGGGCCAGGGGGCCTTCCCGCCGGCGCATGCGCACCACGTGGGGCACCAGGAGCAGGGCCTGGGCCACGGGCAGGGCGCCGATGGCGCCCGCGTACCCCAGCGCGCCCAGCGCGGGCCGCGCGCCCAGGAAGAACACGGCGCTGGTGAGCACCGCCGCGATCCAGGGCAGCCGGGATTCCGCGCCCGCATCGTCCAGCAGGAGCGGGTTGAGGAGCTGCATGGCGTAGAGGGGCGCCGCCACCGCGAGCAGGTCCACGGCCTGGGCCGGCGTCCGCATCGGGTCGGCCAGGGCGAGGACCACCAGTCCGGTGGAGCCCGCCAGCGCCACGGCCCAGGCCTGGGCCCCCGCGCGCCGCGCCAGGACCAGGAGGCCCAGGCCCAGGGCCGCGTGCACGGGCACCTGGGTCGCCAGGGAAGGATGCGGGGCATTGCCGTGGTGCAGGACCAGGACCACCTGGGCGGAAACCAGCCCCAGGCCCGCGGCCAGCGCGAACAGCGCGTCCCCGCGGCCCCGGGACAACTCGAACCAGAGGTAGCCCAGGGCCGCGAAGGCCAGGGCGGCCCAGGGGGCCAGGACCATGGCCGGACCGGTGCGTCCGCCGCCCAGGATCCACACCGCCAGCACCAGTTGGGTGATCACGGCGCATCCCGCCAGCAGGGCCCCCCGGCGCAGGCGCAGGGCCGCCACGCCCATGGCCAGCCCCAGCACGGCCATCACCGCCAGGAAGGGCCAGGGGGGCTGGGCCAGGCGGGGATCGCCGGCCACCGGCAGCAGGAAGAGGAGGCCCGTGAGGCCCATGAGGGTCTCAGGGCTGCCCTTGGCGCCCAGGGGCGACGCCTCGCCGCGCTCCCGCAGGAACACGGTGCCGCCCACCACCAGGAGGCTGAAGGCCAGCACCACCGCTAGGGCTGGCAAGAGCTGCTCCCGCACGGGGGCGCAGGCCCACCACGCCACCAGGGCCAGGAAACTGAAGGCCAGTCCCAGGACGCAGAGCCAGGGGCGCCGCCCCTGCCCGGCCTCGAAAAGCAGGCCCAGGTTCAGGAGGCCCAGGAGCGCCGCCAGCACGCCCAGGCTGTGGGGCGCCACGCCGGGTCCCGCCAGGAAGAACAGGAGCCCGACGCTGAGGAAGGCCAGGATGGCCCCGCTCCCCTCGGGCTCCAGGGGCCGGCCCCGCCGCGCCGCCAGGAGGGGCACGCCCAGGAAGACCAGGCTGAAGCCGCCGTAGATGAGCAGCGCGGGCAGGAGGCGGGTGGGGTCCAGGTGGCGCATGGACCAGGCGGTTTCCGCGGCCAGGGCGAAGAGGGCGGCCAGGAACCACACGGTGCCTTCCCCGAAGCGGATGGCGAAGGCCCCGGCCAGGACCAGCACCAGGAGGACCGCCCCGAAGAGCGCCAGGGGCGAGGCCGTGGCGGGCTCCAGGAAGACCAGGGCCGTGAAGGCGCCCATGAGGACCGGGGCGGCGCTCACCGCGAGCTGGCCCGCGCCCAGGAAGGGGCGCTTCACCTTGAGCCGCGCCTGGATCCAGGGGATCCCCAGGTACAGCGCCGCGAAGAGCGCCGTGAAGCCCAGGATGCCGGGCCAGGCCTCCGAGGTGTAGCTGAAGCCCAGCCAGGTGGCGAAGATGACCAGGACGCATCCGGCGCCCAGGGCGTGGAGCCATTCCGGACCGCGCAGGAGGGCCACGGCGGCGAGGCCCGCGGCCACCAGGAACAGGAACCCGAACATGAGGCCGAAATGCCGCCCGTACACCGGGTTCATGGCCATGTGCACGGCGAAGAGCACCGGCGGAAGCGCGGAGAGGGTGGCCGAATGCCGGAAGAGCGCGGGCGCCTCCCGGTCCCGGGAAAGGAACAGGGCCCCCAGCCCCAGGACGGGGAACAGCAGGAAGATCCCCAGGCCGATGCCCAGTTTCGATTCATCCAGGAAGTTCGCCACCCACCCCAGCTGGTAGAGCGCCGTGAAGGCCAGGGTGAGGGCGGTGAGCAGGGGCCAGCGCTTCCGGTAGGCCACCCACCCCAGCCCGATGTTCAGGAGGGCCAGGTACCCGAAGAGGCCGATGGGGTGGTCCTCCCCGGTGGAGAGCAGGAGCGGGGTGGCGAAGCCCCCCAGGAGCCCCAGGAGGGCGATGAACACGGAATCCCTGCGGATGGAGAGCCCGACGGCGATGGCCGTCACCAGGGCCATGAGCGCGAAGGAGGCCGGCGCCGGCAGCAAATGCCACAGGGCCGAGGCCGCGTAGAAGGTGGAGAAGAGCGTGGCGATGCCCGCGGCCGTGAGGGCCTGGGCCGTGACGGCGTAGGCCCGGGCCCGCCTCGTCTCGCACCCGGCCAGGAGCCCCAGGCCCACCAGGAGGCCGATGGACATGCGCACCGGGGCCCCGAGCCAGCCGTGCTCCACCCCGTACTTCAGGAAGGCCACCGCCGCCACCAGCAGGGCGATGCCGGCGATGTAGGAGAAGAGCTTGACCCCCACCAGGGATTCCCAGTCGAAGGGCGCGCGGGGTTCCGCGGGGGGCGGCGGCGGAAGAGGGGGAGGCGGCGGGGGCGCCGGAAGGGGCGGGGGCGCCGGGAGGGGCGCGGCCGCCGGAGGCCTGGGGACCGCGGGCAGGGGCGGCGGCTCCACCCGGGGAGGCGGCGGGAGTTCCCGGATCCACGGGGGAATCACCACGGGGGCGGTGTCATCCAGACGCGGGGCGGGAGGCGCTTCGGGCGCCGCGGGGGGCCGGGTTCCCCGCAGCCGGAGGAGCTCGCCCTTCAGGAGATCCAGATCGGATTCCAGCTGGGAGACCCGGGCCCTCCGCTGGACGGTCTCCAGAAGGAGCCACACGAACGCGACGAAGATGAAGAACCCTTCCAAGCTGCACCTCTCGCGGATTGACGGAAAACCCACTATAACCCGCAAGCCGCATCGCCGGAAATTGCCTATAGTTGTTCAACCCGGTCCCCGGGTTCCCGACCCCCTTGGAGAAACCATGAATCCGCATCCCGTGAAGGACCCCCTCACCTGGCTGTACCCCCCCATCGAACCCTACGCCACCGGCCGGCTCAAGGTGTCCGCCACGCACGAGCTCTACTACGAGGAGAGCGGGAATCCGCAGGGCAAGCCCGTGGTGTTCCTCCACGGCGGGCCCGGCGGGGGCAGCGATCCCAAGCAGCGGCGCTTCTTCCACCCGGAGAAGTACCGCATCATCCTCTTCGACCAGCGGGGCTGCGGCAAGAGCACGCCCTACGCCAGCCTGGAGGACAACACCACCTGGGACCTGGTGGCCGACACCGAGAAGCTGCGGGTCCACCTGGGCATCGCCCGGTGGCAGGTGTTCGGCGGGTCCTGGGGCTCCACCCTGGCCCTGGCCTACGCCGAGAAGCACCCCGAGGCCTGCACGGAGCTGGTGCTGCGGGGGATCTTCCTGCTGCGCAAGCAGGAGATCGATTGGTTCTACCAGCGGGGCGCCTCCATCCTCTACCCGGACGCCTGGGAACCCTACCTGGCCCACATCCCCGAAGCCGAGCGGGGCGACCTGCTCGCCGCCTACCACCGGCGCCTCACCAGCCCCGACCCCGCCGTGCGCCTCGCGGCCGCCAAGACCTGGAGCGGCTGGGAGGGCGGCACCAGCAAGCTCATCCCCGACGCCGATTTCACCGGCCACTACGAGGAGGACGAATTCGCCCTGGCCTTCGCGCGCATCGAGTGCCACTACTTCGTGAACAAGGGCTGGTTCGACCCCGAGGACCAGCTCCTGCGGGACGCCGGGAAGATCCGCCACATCCCCGGCGTCATCGTCCAGGGCCGCTACGACGTGGTGTGCCCCATGGAGAGCGCCTGGGCCCTGCACCGCGCCTGGCCCGAGGCCGATCTGGTGATCACGCCGGATTGCGGGCACAGCGCCTTCGACGCCCCCAACTGCCGCGCGCTGGTGGCGGCCACGGACCGGTTCGCGGGAATCCCGTAAGGGGCATCGTGGAACGCCTGATGGCGCCGCGCCGATCGCCGGGGATCCCGGGTGGGGCACGCGGACAAGGTTCTGCTTTTTCCCCTTCATCCCCTTCATCGCATTCATCCCTGTTCCAGCAGGGCCAGCACCGGGGTGCGTCGGCGCGTGATTGATCCGCATGCGCCGACCCATCCCGGCGCTGGCCCTGCGGAAACCGGGATGAACGCCGATGGATGGGATGAACGGGGATCCGCTCCACCTTGAACGGTCCCTTCATCGGGGGGGCGAGGCGCCTTGGACCTGCCGACGCCCCCTAGAACCCCTCCCAGGCCCCTTTAAGGCCCTCCACGACCTCCCGCGGATCCTCTTTCGACCAGAGCCCCCGGATCAGCGCCACCCCCGCGAGGCGGGGATGCCGGAGGGCGCCGGCGTTGGCGGGGTGGATGCCGCCCAGGGCCAGCACCCGGCAGGGGGCTTCCGGCATCCCGTCCAGCACCTGCCCAAGGCGGGCCGCGCCCCAGGGCTCCCCTTTCCCCGGCACCGGGAAGATGGGCGACAGGATCAATTGGACCGCCCCCGCCCTGCCGGGGATCTGGGCGGGGTCGTGGATGGGCCGGGACAGGGGCAGGAGCCCCGGCGGCACCTCGGGGTGGGCTTCCCCGGCGTGGAGGCCGCAGCCCGCGGCCAGGGCCACGTCGAGGCGCCCGTTGACCCACAGCTCGACCCCGGGGGCGCGGTCCCGCGCCCACCGCGCGGCCCGCAGGAGCCCGGCGGCCTCCAGGCGGGGCTCCCGGATCATGAAGGCGTCCACCCCCGAAGCCAGCACCCGGGACCACCGCGGGGCGTCGAAGCCCTCCCCCGGGGAGATGGCCAGGACGAACATCTAGGGCTGCTGCGCCAGCACCCGTTCCCGGTCCAGGGCGGGGATGATCCGCCAGTTGTCGGAGGTGCCGGGGTTCAGGGACGGCCGGGAAAGGACGTGGGCCAGGAGGAGGTTGCGCAGGGAGGTGGGCGTCACCAGGTCGGGGGTGCCCTTCCAGCCCATGGCCTCCAGGTAGCCGCCCTCCCCCGCCAGGCGCCGCGCCGGCAGGCCCAGGGTGAAGACCTGGTCGTCCTGGACGGGCTGGCCCTGGAAGGTGAGCTTCACCACCCGGGACCCCGGCGCCCGGGAAAGGTCCAGGGCGTAGGCGCATCCGTCCAGGGTGTCGAAGGCGTCCGGGGCGGCGGCGCGGTTGAAGAGATCGGGCTGGTGGCTGAAGTTGAAGGCCCGGGCGGCCTGCTCCAGGTAGGCCCGCAGCTGGCGCCCGTCCACGCGGATCCGCGCCGCGGCCTCCTCCGTGGGGGCCAGGGCGTAGAACTGCCGCACCGAGGTGGGGCCCTTGGGAATGAAGAACTTCGAGTTGGGCGCGGGCACGGCGGTGATCTGGGCGCCCGTGGCCTGGCGCACCACCGTGTGCAGGAGGTGGGCCAGGGGGGTGTCCTCCATGCGGCACCAGCGCCCGTCCAGGTCCGTGGCCAGGTTCGTGGCCAGGGTGTTCAGGTAGGATTCGGTGAAGGCCCTCAGATCCGCGGTGGCCAGCAGCACGGCGGGATCCGGTTCCAGGTCCGCGGGGGGCACGGCGAGGCGGGCCTCGCAGCCGGTCACCTCCCACCGGGAGCGCACCCGGCGCAGCACCACGTCCGCCACGCCCAGGGCCCGGCCCCCGGTGCCCGCCTGGAGGATGGGGACGCCGTTGCGCCGGGTGGCGACCTGCTGCCCGGTGTGGCCGCCCAGGATCAGGTCGATGCCCTTGACCTGGTCCGCCAGGCACAGGGCCTGGTTCTCCAGGTCCTTGCCGCAGGGGGCGTCCCCCACGCCGCCGTGCAGGGCCACGATGACCAGGTCCACCTTCTCCTGCTCGCGGAGGCGGGGGATGAGGTCCCGGGCGGCCTGCACCGGATCCTGGAAGCTAAGGCCCTCCGTGGTCTCGGGCCCCACCAGCCGGGGCAGGGCCTGGGTCACCAGGCCCAGGATCGCCACCTGCACGCCGCCCACCTCCACCTTGAGGTAGGGCGTGAAGGCGCGCTTGTCCGTGCCGGTGAAGAAGATGTTCGCCGCCAGCCACGGGAACTGGGCCTGCTCCTCCATGGTCCGCAGCAGCTTGAACCCGTTGTCGAACTCCTGGTGCCCCACCACCATGGCGGTGTAGCCCAGGGCGTTCATGATGGCCATGGTGGGCTCGGGGGAGGCCGGCTTGAGGTGGCTCCACACGTAGTTGATGGGCTCGCCCTGGGTGCCGTCCCCGCAGTCCACCAGGAGGGTGTTGGGGTTGGCGGCCCTCAGGGCCCGGATGGAGGCGCCGAGGCGGGCCCATCCCCCCGGGGCCGGCTGGAGGGTGAAGGTGTCCAAAGGCAAAACATGCCCACGGACATCCGTGGTGCCCAGGATCTGGAGCCGAACCTCCTGGGCATGCAGGAAGGCGGCGCAGAGCAGGATTCCGACGGCACGAAGCACCTTTCCCCCCAGGATTCTTGATCTCCCTACGATAACCGGAGGCGGCCTCCGGCGCACTTTGCTTGGAGAGGCGGCGCTCTGGAGGTAGACTTGCAGTTCAACCAGGAGATCCCATGCAAGAAGTCCAGATCAAGGCGCCCAAGCACGAATTCACCCTTCTTTGCGACGACATCCGGCAGGAAATGGGCGGCAAGACCTCCCTCATGGGTCTGTACGACCACCACATCGTGGTGCCCCAGATTCCCTTCGTCCTCCCCAAGGTGTGTTTCTACACCCGCTTCTCCCGCATGGACGGGATCTTCAAGTTCAGCTTCTCCATCGTCGCCCCCGGCGGCGAGCGCAAGGACATCATCCGCGACAGCGACGTCCAGATCCCCGACGGCGCCAAGGAGGGCACCTTCAACGTCATCGCGTCCCCCTTCGAGGTGGGCGGCGAAGGCGTCTACGAAGTGATCATCGGCCTCACCAAGGGCGCCGACCGCTTCGAGTACATCTACAAGTTCGCCATCTCCGACGGCCAGCGCCTCCAGAGCGACTATGAAAAGGCCATGGCGGAAGCCCAGAACGGCGCCGGCAACTGATCGTAGATTCCCCACGGACCCAAGGGACGGATACGCATCCGTCCCTTGTTGTCTATGATGGTGGAATGTCCGAACGGTACGCCAAGCAGCGCATCTTCCTGGGGGCCCCGGCCGACGCCCGGCTCCGGACCCGCCGCGTGGCGGTGGTGGGGGTGGGGGCCACCGGCTCGGTCATCGCCGGGTGGCTGGCCCGGGCCGGGGTGGGGCTCCTGACCCTCATCGACCGGGATATCGTCGAGACCTCCAACCTCCAGCGCCAGATCCTCTTCCAGGAGGGCGACCTGTTCCGGCCCAAGGCCGAGGTGGCGGCCCAGAGGCTGCGGGAGGCCAATTCCTCCATCCAGGTGGAGGCCGCGGTCACCGACCTCACCAGCGGCAACGCCCGGGAGCTCCTGGGCGGCTACGACCTCATCATGGACGGCACGGACAACTTCGAGGCCCGGTACCTCATCAACGACTACGCCATCCTCACGGGCACCCCCTGGATCTACAGCGGGGCCATCGGCGGCGAGGGCCTGGTGTGGCCCATCGAACCGCCCCGCACCCCCTGCCTGCGCTGCCTCATGGAGGAGCCGCCCCCCAGCGGGGACATCGACACCTGCGACACGGCCGGGGTCCTGGGCCCCACGGTGGGCATCGTGGGCAGCTGGGCCGCCCTGGAGGCCATCAAGCTCCTCACGGGGACCGAACCCCACGCGGAACTGGCCCGGTTCGACTTCTGGCAGAACGAGCGCCAGTTCCTGAGCCTCCCGGCCACCCGCTGCCGCTTCTGCACCGACAAGGTCACCGAGTTCCTCAACGCCCGCTGGACCGTGAAGGCCTCCCGCCTCTGCGGCCTGGACGGGGTGCAGATCCGGGTGAACCCCCCGGGCGCCCTGGACCTGGAGGCCCTGAGGACCCGCATCGAGAAGCGCACCGGCAACACCTGGAAGATCAACCCCCTGTCCCTGTCCGGCCGGGAGGGGGACCTGAACATCATCCTCTTCCGGGACGGCCGGGCCCTCCTCCACGGCGACATCAGCCCCGAGCGGGCCCGTGGCTGGTACACCGAGGTTGTGGGATGCTAGGGGCATGATCACCCTCACGCACGTGGGCAAGCAGTACGGCCGGATCCATACGGCCCTGGCGGACGTGAGCTTCCACATCGACGCCGGGGAGTTCATCTTCCTCACCGGTCCCAGCGGCGCGGGGAAGTCCACCCTGCTCAAGCTGCTCTTCCGGGAGCAGGTGCCCTCCACCGGGGAGATCCGCGTGGCCGGCCACCGCCTGGCCTCCATGCCCGACAAGGAGATTGCGGTGCTGCGGCGGAAGATGGGGGTCGTCTTCCAGGACTTCAAGCTCATCCGCACCATGACGGTGTTCGAGAACGTGGCCTTCGTGCTCAAGATCCTGGGCGTGAGCCACGCCGAGCAGAAGCAGCGCACCTTCCGGGCCCTGAAGATGGTGGGCCTCCAGCACAAGCTGGCCAGCTACCCCATGCAGCTCTCCGGCGGCGAGCAGCAGCGCGTGGCCATCGCCCGGGCCCTGGTGAACGATCCCCTGGTGCTGGTGGCCGACGAGCCCACCGGGAACCTGGACCCGGACCTGGCCCAGGAGATCATGACCCTCTTCGAGCGCATCAACGGCCAGGGCACCACGGTGCTGGTGGCCACCCACGACCGGAACCTCATCCAGCGCATGCGCAAGCGCCTCATCGGCTTGGACCACGGCCGGGTGGCCTTCGACTACCCCGCCGCCACCAGCACGGTGGTCCTGGGCCCGCCGGCGGAGGCCTCCCGCCCGGTGGACGGACCCCGGCTTTGACATAGCGTCAATCCCGGAGCCGGGACGGCGGGGGTGGATCCACCCCGGGGACCGGTCCGCCCGGCGGACCCTTGGCACTTGGTAAAATCGTGTTTGCACATACGTAGCCCATCCGGCCGAATCCCTTTGCATCCGCAAATATTTGGCGGTTTTGGTTATCAATATGTGCCATGATTTCCGGTGAAACCAGCTTTCCCGCAGCCGGCAAACGCCGGACGGTCTGAACGGTTGAATGCATTTGAATCAGGACAAGCCTTCGAAGAGGTGATCTTGTGTGCATCGTAGCCAAAGGAACCTGGGTGGAAGTGGAGCGGGTGCTGTCGCGCCCGGGGGAGCGGGTGCCGGGCCTGCCCCGGGACGGCGCCAGGACCCCCCAGGTGGTGCGCGTTTCCGGTTTCCTGCTGGAGGACGCCGAACTGGGCCAGCACGTGCGCATCCGCACCATCATCGGCAACGAGCACGCCGGCAAGCTCCGCATCGAGAACCCCGGCTACGGCCACAGCTTCGTGAACACCTTCCCCGAACTGCTGCGGGCCAGCGCGGGCGGCGCGGCCTGATCCGCATCGAGTAATTCCGCCGGATCTGCCAAGCTGGACCTGGAACCGAGAGAGAACCCATGGCCCAGCCCCTTCGAGATGCCCGCTTCGTGACTTCCGCCGCCACCGTGCGGACGCTGGGGGTCTGCCATGCGGAAGTGGCCTTCGTGGGCCGGTCCAACGTGGGCAAGAGCTCCCTCCTCAACGCCCTCTGCATGCAGAAGGGCCTGGCCAAGACCTCCAAGACCCCCGGCCGCACCCGCCTCATCAACGTCTTCCTCACGGGCCCCGACCGGTGGATCGTGGACCTGCCCGGTTACGGCTTCGCCACCGGCCCCGCCAAGGAGCGCGCCACCTGGCAGGAGATGATCGAGTCCTACCTCACCGGCCGCCGGAGCCTGCGCATGGTCTTCGTCCTGGTGGACGCCGAGGTGGGCCCCACCAAACTGGATCACCAGATGGTGGAATGGCTGCACTCCGTGGACCTGCCCTACCGCATCGTGGCCACCAAGTGCGACCAGGTGAAGCCCTCCCGCCAGCTGGCCCAGCGCCGGGACGTGGCCGCCGCCCTGCACCTGGAACCCGGCGACATCGCCTGGGTGAGCGCCGACAAGGGCACCGGCATCCCCGAACTCCGCATGGACGTGGCGGGCCTGCTGGACCTGCTCTAGTCTTCGCACGTGTCCCTTCTGGGCGTCAGGGACACGCACCCTTCCCTAGAGGCCGCGGAGAAAGGACTCCACCTCCCCCCAGTCCCGGCTGAGGGGGAAGGGCGGGAGCGCCGCCCGTACCTGGGCGGCGTAGCGCTTGCCGCTGGGGTCCTCGTGGGGCAGCATCATGCGGGGGTCCAGGATGCACACGGCGCCTTTGTCCGTGCGGGTGCGGATGAGGCGGCCGATGCCCTGCTTGAGCTTCAGGGTCATCTGGGGCACCTGGATGCCGATGAAGCCCAGGCCCTGCTTGAGGTTGTCCGCCTCGCGCACCCGGGCCTGGAGGACGGGGTCGTCGGGGGGGGTGAAGGGCAGCGCGGTGACGATGACCAGGCTCAGGGCCTCCCCGGGCATGTCCACCCCCTGCCAGAAGCTGGCCAGGCCCAGGAGGGCGGCGTGGGGGGTCGTCTTGAAGCGCTCCATCATGGCCGAGCGGGTCATGCCCTCCCCCTGCACGAAGAAGGTGATGCCCGGCAGGGCGGCCTCCAGGCGGGGGCGGAAGGCGGCCAGCATCTTGCGGCTGGTGAAGAGCACCAGGGCCCGGCCTCGGCTGGCGGTCATGAGGCGCGCCATGGCGTCCAGGCTGGCTTCCACCCAGGCCGGGTCGCCCACGGCGTCCCGGCCGGGTCGCCGGGCCGGCAGATCCGGGGGGATGAACAGCACGCCCTGGTTGGGGAAATCGAAGGGGCTTTCCACGTGGCGGCTCTGATCCGCTTCCTCGTCCGTGAATCCCAGGCGCAGCTTCAGGCCCTTGAACCCCTTGCCGTCCCGAAGGGTGGCGGAGGTGAGGATCACCGTCTCGAAGCCCCGGCGCAGGTGCTGGTGGAAGAAGGGGCGCACGTCCACGGGATTGGCCTTGAAGAGGACCATCTGGGGGCCCTCCCGGGTGATGGTGGAAACCCACCCCGCGGGCTGCGCGAAGATCTGCTCCATGCGGTCGAAGGCGGTGCCGATGCGCTCGGCCACCTTGCGCCAGGCCATGTCCTCGGGGTTGCCGTCCACCCGCCGGGCGGCGAGACGCTTGGCTTCCTTCCAGGCGGCCTGCCCCGCCTCCACCCAGGCCCCCACGGCGTCCGCCAGGGGCTGCAGGTGGATCCGGTCGTCCTCGAAGCCGAAGGTGCCGCTGTCCAGGGGCACCGCGGCCAACAGGGCCGACCAGGCGTCCTCCCAGGGCCCCAGGTGGGCGTCCATCAGGGCGCCCTCGGGCTCCTTGGCGGCCTCGGCGGCGATATCCCGGAAGAGCATCGTCATGGCGCGGTTGCTCCACTGCTCTGAACAGCTGTCCGTGAGCTGCTCCTCGATCTCGTGGGCCTCGTCCAGGATGAGCACCGGCGCGTCGGGCAGCACCTGGCCGAAGGCCGATTCCCGCAGCACCCGGTCCGCCAGCAGCAGGGCGTGGTTGGCCACCACCAGGTCCGCCTCCAGGATCTCCTGGCGCAGGGCCGTGAGGTGGCAGTCCTCGTAGTGGGGGCACTGGCGCCCCGTGCACCGTTCGGCCCGGGCGTTGACCCGGTCCCACAGCTCGGATTCCCCTTCGCCGTACCGGCCCAGTTCCTCCCGGTCGCCCGCGAGGGTCTCCTTCGCCCACCGCCCCATGGCCATCCACAGGCCGTGGTCGGCCAGGGCGAACTCCGCGGGCGGGTTGGCCTCCAGGGCCTCCCAGGCGGACTTGCACAGGTAGTTGCTGCGCCCCTTGGCCAGCACCGCCTTCACCTCCCGGCCCAGGATGCCCCGGGCCCGGGGCAGGTCCTCGTCCAGGAGCTGGCGCTGGAGCTGCTTGGTGCGGGTGGCCACCACCACCGGGCGCCGCCCCGAGGCCAGGGCCGGCACCAGGTAGCCCAGGGATTTCCCGGTGCCCGTCCCGGCCTCGATGGCCTGCACCAGGGCGTCGGGACGGGTGTCCTTGCTGCCGCCCCCGTTGCGCCAGGCGTCGAACCTCGCGGCCCCCTCCCGGATGGCGTCGGACACCAGCTCCGCCATCTCCTTCTGCCCCTCGCGGGCCTCGGCCCCGGGAAAACAACTGAAGATGCGGCCTTCCGGGGGTGCGAAGTAGGGATCCATGGGGTGCTGCATGGTTCCAGAATGGCGGAAATTGGGCGAAACGGGAAGCCCACCCCGGCCGGGAGCTCTTGTCAAAGGTTGTCAAATAATTTACTTGATTTTTATCTTAACGAACCATAATTTTATCCTTGTGAAGCCCAATTTTAGTCTTCACGCCGGAGAATGAGCCATGGCCACCGACAGCCTCAGGACCTTCCTGGAGATCCCCTACGACACCCTGGAGGAAATGAACCTCCACGCCAAGCAGCAGCGCCTGGACCGGGTGCCCCTGGAGCAGATCCGCGAGGAGCGCATGGCGTACCTGGCCGGGGAGAAGCGCATCAAGGCCGTGACCGTGGCCTTCACGGACATCGAGGGCCGGCTCCACATGCTGGACTACGACAAGAAGTACCTCCTCAAGTCCTACGACAACCTCACCTTCGACGGCTCCTCCATCCGCGGGTTCTCGGCCCAGGCCGAGTCCGACCTGCGCCTCGCCATCGACTGGCCCGCCTTCTACTGGCTGCCCGCGGACATCTTCGGGGCGGGCAAGGTGCTGGTGTTCGGCTTCGTCATGGAGAAGGACGGCACGCCCTACGCCTCGGATTTCCGGGCCCGGCTGCGGGAGGCCACCGAGACGCTCTACGCCAGGGAAGGCATCGTCATGAACGCGGCCAACGAGATCGAGGGCTTCCTCTTCAAGGGCCGCGACGCCGAGCGCCACTACCACGAGACCAACGCCTTCGAGTTCATCTCCACCGGCGGCTACTACCACTCCCTGCCCGGGGACAGCCTGCGGGCCTTCATCGACACCTCGGCCGAGGCCCAGCGGGCCATGGGCTTCTCCAACGAGAAGGACCACCCCGAGGTGGCCCCCTCCCAGTTCGAGATGAACTACAAGTACGCCGAACTGAACGTCGCCGCCGACCAGGTGCAGCTGTACAAGCTCCTGGCGCGCCAGGTGGCGGCCCAGATGGGCCTCACCGCCTCCTTCCTGCCCAAGCCCGTGGCCGGCGTGAACGGCAACGGCATGCACACGAACATCTCCGCCAACAAGGACGGGAAGAACCTCTACTTCGACGCCAAGGGCCGGGACGGCCTCTCCGCCAAGGCCTGGGATTTCCTCAACCGCATCCTGGCCAACGCCGCCGAGCTCTGCCTGGTCCTCAACCCCAGCGTCAACGCCTACCGCCGCCTGGATCCCCACTTCGAGGCCCCCAACCAGATCAAGGTCTCCCCCACGGACCGCGGCTCCATGATCCGCATCCCCCTGGGCAACGAACAGTCCGCGCGCATCGAGGTGCGGTCGGTGGGCCCCGACGCGAACCCCTACATGCTCTACTACGCCCTCCTGAAGACCGGCCTGGAGGGCCCCTCCGGCGAGCCCGAGGACACCACCAAGCGCCCCCGCACCCGCTTCCTTCCCGACAACATCTTCGACGCCATCCGCCTCTTCAAGGGCTCCCGGTTCCTGGCCGACGCCCTGGGCGAGGACATCCACGCCAAGTTCGCCGAGGTCAAGCTCCTCCAGGCCGAGCGTTGCCCCAAGGCCCTGGGCGCCATCGTGAAGGCCTGCGAGATCCAGTTCCACCATGAGGTAACCAACCAGCTGCTCTGGAACCAGTTCTAGGCCTCGGTCTTCCCGTCCGTCCCCGCCGGGGGCTCCAGATCGCTAGGGGGAGGTTCCAGGGGAGGACCCCGACCCACCTGGGTTCCAACGAAACGCCCCGACCCATCGATAGCGCGAGCAGCATGACTGCTGCTCGCGCTTTCCGTTGTCCATTGCCCATGGGGAATCGGGGAAGTGGGATGCCCTTGGACCTCAGGACCCACCCATCCCCTGCCTGGATACGGCAGAGCGCTCGCAGCATGCTTGCTGCGAGCGCTCACGGTGGGTCGGCGGATGATGTTGGAACACCGTTGTGACGGTACCCCCCCGGGGAACTGGGCACATCAAACCCGCGGCCACCGGCAGGGGCGCCCGTTCAGGCCGGAACGCACAGGCTGTGGTACTCCCGCAGCCGCGCCTCCCAGTGGCCGGGGACGAGGACGTGGTGGTTGCCCATGGGGTTCTCGAGGAGCGGGGCCACGGATCCCTGGAGGCGCACCTGGACCTGGGTGCGGCAGCGCTGGGGGGAGTCACCGTTGGCCAGGAGCTCCCCGTCCGAGACGAAGAGGCCGCGCAGGGCGGGGCCGCCGATGCGGGCGAGGGTGACGGGGCCTTCGGGCAGGGTTCCCTGGATGCCCACGCCCAGGCCGGATTCGAAGTGGGAGCGGAGGGCGTAGCTCCGCACCAGGCTCCGGGGCACGGTGCAGTGGGCCAGCCACAGGGTGGAGGTCGCCGGGTCCAGGTCCTGGGGGTTGGCCATGAAGCTGGCGCCGCCGCTCACGGCCTGCATCCAGAGCATGGTGAGGGCCGCGGGCACGTCGCCCTCGCAGCCCGCCACGATGCCCTGGTCCAGCAGGGCCGACAGGGCGAGGCAGCCCGTGGTGGCCAGCTCCTTGACCAGGTCGAAGCAGCGCACGCTGCAGGCATCCAGGTCGTAGGCCCTCACCACGGCCCGGAGGCCCGCCCCGACCCGGGCGGCCAGGTCCAGGTCCGCGGCGCCGGGCTCCAGGATGCCGGAGGCGCCTCCGCAGAAGTCCCGGCGCAGGGCTTCGGCCTCCTCCGGGTCCGCGTCCCGGATGGCTTCGCGCACGGCCTCCAGGGGCACGTCGACGATCTGGGGGCCCCAGGCCTCGGCCACCCGGGCCGCATCGGGCATGCTCCCCACGAGCCAGTCGGAAGGGGCCCCGATGCGCCCCAGGCGCGTGGCCCTCAGCTGCGCCCGCACCGCGAGGTGGTCCGCCACCCGGGCCAGGGCGGCGTAGCCCTCCTCCCCGTCGTTGAGCAGGAGGATCCGCCCGGGGCGCCCCTCCTGACGGAGCCGGCAGAGCACCTCCATGGCCGCGGGCAGGGAGTTCTGCCGGGGGTGGGCCAGGAGCAGGACCGGCCCCTCCTGGCCCTCCAGGGCCTCCAGGGCCAGGTGCTCCGTTCCGCCGGTGACGATGAGCAGCGCCGCGGCCTCCCCCGGGGAGGTGAGCATGCGGTGGACGATGCCCCGGGCCTCCAGGGCGGCCCCGAGGGCGGCGACGGTCTCCCGCACCTGGGCGGCGGAATGGAAGGCGGATGCGAGTGGAAGGATCGTGAGCATGGGCGGCCCCGGCGTGGCGCCCGGACGTCGGCCGCCTTGCCCGATTATGCCAGCGGGGCGGCCTGGGCGTGGACGGGGACCTGGCCCAGGAGGCAGAGCGCCGGGAAGTCCGCGATATCCAGTTCGTTCTTGGTGAAGCGGCGGAGGATGCCCTGTTCCCGCAGGCGCCCCACCGCCTTGCTGACGGTCACCCGGTGCAGGCCCAGGAGCTTGGCCAGGTCGTTCTGGGTGAGGTCGGCGTTGATGGTGACCTCCTTCCCGATGGGGCCGGGCCCCTTCTTCCAGCGGACGAAGTACACGAGGATCCGGCAGACCCGCTCGAAGAAGTCCTGGCTGAGGCTGTCCTGGAGCCACACGCCGTACATGCGCACGATGTGCCCCAGGAGCCCGGCCATCTCCAGGAGCAGCTCCGGGTGCTCCCGGGCGATGGGGCCCTCGACGGTCTCCCGGCGGAAGTAGTGGACGGTGCAGTTGGTGTGGGCCCACACCGTGGCCTCGCCCGTGGTGCCGGTGGAAAAGCAGCAGGCCTGCCCGAAGAGGCACCCCTCGCCCACGCTGTAGAGCACCTTTTCGGGGCCGGTGAGCGTGTACAGGGCCGTGTCCACCAGGCCCTCCTGGACGTAGTAGACGCCGTCCGCGGGCTGGTCCATGTCCAGGATGAGGGTCCCCTTCGCGTAGACCTGCCGGGTGCCCAGATGCGTGACCCGGCCCCAGGAGGGGCACAGGTGCTCGAATACGGGAAATTCGTACTGCATGGGGTCCTCGGGGGCGTGGGCAACCCCCTAGACTACCTCGCTTCCACGGGCCGGGACGAGGCCCGGCCGGCATTGAAGGCGGCGTAGTTGGCGGCCCACACCGCGGGCTTGGGGTTCACCGCCTGCAGGGCCTTCCACCAGAGCTCCGCCGGGAACCGGTCGAAGGGCTCCAGGGTGCTGAGGATGCCCATGAGCACGACGTTGGCGATCTTGCCCGTGGGATCGCCCAGGGCGATGGCCTTCTCCAGGAGGTCCACCTCGATGAGGTGGTAGGGCCGCAGGATGGCCTGGAGCTGGGCGTCGGTGGGATAGGCCTCCTCGGCCATGCCCTCGGGGAGGATGCGGGTCCCGGCCAGGAGGATGGTGCCCCCGGGGCGCAGGAGGTCCAGGAACCCGGGCCGCAGCACCTCGCTCTTCTCCATCACGATGAGGCAGTCCACGGTGCCGGGCAGCTGAACCGGGCTCACCACGTCGCCGCACCCGAAGGTGCTGATGACGGGGCCGCCCATCTGGGCCATGCCGTGGGTGTCGCCCTTGACGATGTTGCGCTCCCCGTACCCCGCGGCCATGGCCAGCTGGGTGAGGACCCGCCCGAAGAAGAGGTTGCCCTGCCCGCCCACGCCGCGGATGGCCAGGGACAGGCGCCGGGGGAGGCCGGCCGCGGCGGCGCCGGGGATCTCCGCCGGGGCCGCGGGGAAGGTGCCGCCGGCGGCGACGCCCAGCTCATCCAGGCTCACGGGCTTCAGGACCTTCGTGGGGCACATCTGGCTGCAGGCGGGTTCGTGGCCGCCGCAGCCGGAGCAGAGGTTGGTCACCTCGGGCACGCCGGCGGCGCCCTTGGCGATGCCCGGGCAGATGAGGCAGAGATCGCATTTGCGGCAGGCCTCGGGGTCCACCTGGACCCGCTGCCGGCTGGGCTTGATCTTCTTCAGGCAGGCGCCGTCGCGCACGACGATGGTGGTGAAGACGCCCTCGGCGGCCTCCGCCAGGGCCCTGCGCAGGGTGGCGCGGATGGTCTTGCGCTCGTAGGCGCCGATCACCTCCACTTTTGCGCCGTGGGCGGCCAGGGACGCGGGGAGGTCGAAACGGTTCGCCTGGCCCGCGAGGTTGCCCGGGGAGGTGGGGGAGGGCTGGCCCCCGGTCATGGCGGTCCACTCGTTGTCCAGGATGATCTTCACGCCCGGGACGTTGCGGTAGATGGCGTTGCGGGTGGCGTCCATGCCGCTGTGGCACTCGGTGCTGTCGCCGATGATGCTGACGCACTTCGAGGCCTGCTCGGGCCGGGAGAGCACGTAGCCGGTGCGCTTGCCTTCGCTGGCGCCCATGGCCAGGCCGGTGTCCATGGCGTCCATGAAGTACAGGAGGGCGTTGCAGCCGATGTCCCCGAAGATGGCCTCCACGGTGCCCTTGCTCTTGGCGTAGCTCAGCTCCTGGGCCATGAGCCGGTAGGGGCAGCCGGGGCAGATGAGGGGGGGCCGCATGACCCCCGCCACGGGCAGGGCGGCCCCGGGGACCTCCAGGCCCAGCAGCCCGGCGATGAGGGCCGGGGTCCATTCCGTCACGGGGCTGTAGGGCAGCTTGCCCCGCACCTTCAGGCCGGCCTGCTCCATGGCCTCCTGCAGGTGGCGGTAGCCGTCCTCGATGACCACCACCTCCTCCACCGTGGCGCAGAAGCGCTTGATGAGCTCCAGGGGCAGGGGGTTGGAGAAGGCCAGGGACAGCACGTCCAGCTCAAGGCCGCGGGCCTCCATCACTTCCCGCAGGTAGAGATCGCAGACGCCGTAGGTGACCACGCCCACCTTGCCGGAACCCTTGTCCCAGCGGTTGAGGGGGCTCTTCTCCACCATCTCCACCAGCCCGGGCATGCGGGTGGCCATGACCTCCAGGTAGGACTTGCTGCAGATGCTCGGGAGGACGTTGAAGCCGTGGAGATCCCCGGCCATCTTCACGGGCTCGCGCGTCTGCGAGGCGTTCAGGCGCACCAGGCCCTCGCTGTGGCACAGGGCCCCGCTGGGCATGACGACCACCTGGGTGTTGAAGGCCCGGGCCACCTCCACCGCCAGGCCCGGGGCCTCCAGCATCTCCTGGTGGTTGCGGGGCTCGAGCACCGGGACGAAGCAGCTCTTGAACAGGGGCCGCGGGTCCACCAGGTGCTGGGTGGAGCTGGGGGTGAAGTCGCTGGCGATGAAGTAGACCAGGGCGCCGCGCTCCTTGATGATGCCCGAGCCGCTGGTGAAGATGTCCCCGGCCTGGAAGAGGCCCGGGATCTTCATGGTCACCACGCAGTCCCGGCCGGCCAGGGTGTGGCCGAAACCCACCGCGGCCGCGGCGGCCTCGTTCACGGACCAGCCCACGGTGATGAGGTCCTGCACCTGGGCCAGGCCCCGGTCGATGACCTCGGAACTGGGGGTCCCCGGGTAGCCGTCGGCGCTGTGGACGCCGCTTCGCACGCAGCCCACGGCGAAGGCGATGTTGCCCTGCAGGACCTCCGCGTGGCCTTCGGGGGCCAGGCAGAGCTGGCGGATGGAATGGGACATGGGACACTCCAGGCAATAAGCGATTCTTGGTCCGGAGGCCCGGGCAAAACGTAGCTGGCACTACGAAACCCGGGAAAACAAGGAAAACGCCACCTATCGTGACAAAGGTCACTCATTGACGACCGAAAAGTCCTTTGATTTCTCCCCTTGGGACGGCCGATGCACGCATAATTACCTTTCAATTCGCTTTCCCCCAGCCAAAATCCGATCCCCCGGCCCGCCTTCGCCGGAATTGCGGATCTCTGCCCAGATGCCCATTTCCCCGGCCGCCTCCGGTGGATAACATGGGGCGGACGCATGGGAAATCCTGAACCGATCCGACACCCCCTTTTTGAAGGGCATAAGCCATGAGCGACCAAAGTCCGGCGCACAATCTCGTATTCGGCATGGCCGGCTCCGGAGGCGACGGCATCGTCTCCGCGGGGGACTCCCTCCTGCAGGCCGCGGCGGCCGAGGGCTACCACGGCGTCATGACCAAGAGCTTCGGTTCCCAGATCCGGGGCGGCGAATCCAGCTGCCGGGTGCGCATCAGCACCGACCCCATCCTGAACCCGGGCGGCAACCTGGACGTGGCCGTGGCGCTCAACTGGGAGGACTTCCTCAAGTTCGGCGCGGAACTGCCCGTGAGCGGCACCACCGTGGTGATCTACGAGGCCGCCACCCTGATCCCCCCCGACCGCATCCCCCTGGTGGGCGTGGTGCCGCGCCAGGTGATCCCCGTGCCCATCGCCCAGATGGCCAAGGACACCGCGGGCACCGAGCGCGCCAAGAACACGGTGGTGCTGGGCCTCATCGCGGGCTGGTTCGGCATCGGCGCCGTGGCCGTCATGAAGGGCATCCGCAAGAAGCTGGCCAAGAAGGGCGAGGAGCTGGTGGAAGCCAACCAGCGCGCCTTCGACGCGGGCCGGGCCTTCGCCATGGCCAACCCGCTCAAGGTGAACATGAACATCGTGCCCTCCGAGACCAAGGGCGCCGTCAAGCTCATCACCGACGGCAACGACATGTGCGCGGCGGCGGCGATCTTCGCGGGCTGCCGGTTCTTCGGCGGGTATCCCATCACCCCCTCCACCGAGATCATGCAGTTCTTCACGGACCACGTGTGGAAGTACGGCGGGTCGGTGCTCCAGGCCGAGGACGAGATCGCCGGCATCGGCGCGGCCGTGGGGGCCTCCTTCGCGGGGGTCAAGGCCATGACCGCCACCTCCGGCCCCGGGCTCTCCCTGAAGACCGAGATGATGGGCCTGGCCACCATCGCCGAGCTGCCCCTGGTGATCGTGGACGTGCAGCGCGGCGGCCCCTCCACGGGCCTGCCCACCAAGAACGAGCAGGCCGATCTCTTCGCCGCGGTCTTCTCCGCGCACGGCGACGTGATCCGCCCGGTGCTGGCGCCCACCTGCGTGGCGGACACCTTCCGCATCACGGTGGAGGCCTTCAACATCGCCGAGTTCTACCAGACGCCGGTGATCATCCTGTCGGACCAGGAGATCAGCCAGCGCAAGGAGACCCTGGATCCCATCGACACCCGCCAGTTCGAGGTGATCGACCGCCTGGAGCCCTCCGCCATCGACCTGAAGGACTACAAGCGTTTCGCCCCCACCGAGAACTTCATCAGCCCCATCAGCCACCCCGGCATGCTGGGCGGCACCTACCTGGCGTCGGGCATCGAGCACACGGAATCCGGCGCCCCCACCAACAGCGGCACGGTCCACGCCCGCATGAACGAGAAGCGCACCCGCAAGTTCGAGCCCCTCAAGGACCGCAAGGACCTCTTCGAGGTGCTGGGCAACCCCGACGCCCCCCTGGCGATGGTGGCCTGGGGCAGCGTCGCCGGCGTGTGCCGCGAGGCGCTCCAGATGGCCCAGGAGGAGGGCCTGAACGTCAAGCTCATGGTGCCCTACCTGCTCTACCCCGTGGCCGAGGGCGCCTACCGGGACTTCTTCGCCTCCGTGCGCAAGGGCCTGATCATCGAGCAGACCCACCTGGCCCAGTTCCACAAGCTCCTGCGCATGCACCTGGACCTGCCCTCCGGCGTGCGGCCCCTGGCCCGCAGCGGCGCCAATCCCTTCCTGCCCGGCGAGATCGTCGCGGCCCTCCACAATCTCCTCTCGGAACTGCAGCGCAGGCACGAGGGCAAACTTCAGCCCCAGGAGTGAGGTCGACCATGAACGGTACCGCCACCTGCGAATTCCAGCCCAAGGACTACAAGAGCGACCTCAAGCCCATCTGGTGCCCCGGATGCGGCGACTTCGGGGTGCTCCAGGGCATCTACCGGGCCCTGGCCGCCATCGGCCGCCCCCCCCACGAGATCGCCTTCGTCTCCGGCATCGGCTGCTCCAGCCGCATTCCGGGCTACACGACGGCCTACGGCTTCAACAGCGTCCACGGCCGCAGCCTGCCCATCGCCCAGGGCATCAAGATGGCCAACCCCGATCTGCTGGTGCTCGCCGCCGGCGGCGACGGGGACGGCTTCTCCATCGGCGGCGGCCACCTGGCCCACATGGTGCGCCGCAACATGGACATCGCCTACATCGTCATGGACAACCAGATCTACGGCCTCACCAAGGGCCAGCTCTCGCCCACCTCCCACAAGGGGCTGACCACCTGCACCTCCCGCCACGGCAGCCTGGAGGAGCCGGTGAACCCGCTGCTCTACATGCTGGCCTACGGGGCGGGCTTCGTGGCCCAGGCCGCCCCCACGGATCTGGCCGGCATGGCCACCATCATCGAGGCCGCCATCCGCTACCCCGGCTTCGCCTTCGTGAACATCCAGTCCCCCTGCGTCACCTACGGCATGGAGGAGCAGCAGATCAAGGGCCTCAAGGCCATGCAGGAGAGCCTGGAGGCCCTGGGCCACGATTCCAGCGACCGCCTCGCGGCCATGGACCTGGCCCAGCACTACGGACGCAAGCTCCACCTGGGCGTCTTCTACCGCAACCCCGAACCTCCCCCCACCTACGGCGACCTGGTCAAGGCCCGGCAGGAGGAGCTCTCGAAGAACGCCCTCCCCGTGGAGAACATCCTGGACCTCTTCATCAAGAAGTGAACCGGAGCCCCCATGACCATCCGAGGCATTGACCTGGCCGCGCTGACCCTGATGGACGCCCTCGACCTCGCCATCCTGGTGGAGGACGAGGCCATGGAACGCTACGAGGAGTTCGCGTTCCAGATGGAGCAGCACCGCACCCCAGAAGCCGCGAAGTTCTTCCGCTACATGATCGAGAACGAGGCCAAGCACGGCCGGGACCTGCGGGCCCGCCGGGAGCTGGACTTCCGGGACGCCCCCTCCCGCGTCAACGCGGCCATGATCTGGGACGTGGAAGCCCCCGACTACGACGCCGCCCGGGCCTTCATGACCCCGCGCCGCGCCATGGAGGCCGCCCTGGCCGCCGAGATCAAGGCCCACGCCTTCTTCGAGGGGGCCCTGGCCTCCATCCAGGACCCCGCCGTGGCCGCCCTGTTCGTGGAACTGCGGGACGAGGAACGCCAGCACCAGGCCCTGGTCCGCGCCGAACTGGACAAGCTCCCCCCGGACGGCCCGCTGGATGACGAGGACTTCGTGGATCCCCCGGCGGCGGTGGACTAGGAATGGAATTTGTGGAAGGGCCGGCGCATCGTCAATGCCGGGGTGATGGCGGTTATTTGACTCGTACGCTTACGAGGCTGTGACTCTCTGGGAATGGCCAGAGGCTTCGCTATGGCTTGGCTTCATCCCCTGCATCCATTTCATCCGGCTTTTATCCCCGTTTCAGCAGGGCCAGCGCAGCGTTGAGCCGGCGCATTCCATACCCGGGTGCACCAACCCATCCCTGCCTTGGCCCTGCTGAAACGGGGATAAAAGCCGGATGAACCGGATGCAGGGGATATCTAAGCCGCGGCCATCACCTGCCTGGCGAATTTCTGGATGCCGGACAAAAGCATTTCCACGGCCATGGCCGTCAGCACCAGTCCCATGAGCCGCTCGAAGGCCATCGTCACCTGCTCGCCCAGGAAGGCGGCGATGCGCTCGGCAAACACCAGCACCACGGCCGAGATCGCCATGGCCACCCCGATGGCCGCGAGCCACTCCCAGAGCCGGGCCGGATCGCCCGAGACCAGGAGCAGCACCGAGGCGATGGAACTGGGCCCCGCGATGAGGGGGATGGCCAGGGGCACCAGGAAGGGCTCCCCCTTGCGCGCGGATTCCGCGTTGCCTTCGGCGTGGGGAAAGACCATCTTCAGGGCGATGAGGAAGAGGATCACACCACCCGCGATGCCCAGGGAGGTGTCCGACAGGTGCATGAGCCGCAGCACCCCCTGCCCGAACAGCGCGAAGAACACGAGAATCGCCGAGGCCAGGAGCACTTCCCGGATGATCACCCGCCTGCGCCGGGCCGGATCCACCTGCCGCAGGATCCCGATGAAGGGAGGGATGTTGCCCAGGGGGTCCGTGACCAGGACAAGAAGGATGAGCGCCGAGGTGAAGGACGAGGGAGATGGTGCCATCAGGCCATTCTCCCCTGCCCACCCGGGCGAGGCAAACGGAAAGCGCCCGCAGCCTGGCTGCGGGCGCCCACGGTGGGCCGGTGGCCAGGAAGCTAGTCGTCGTCCCGGTCGTAGTCCCCGCGCTCGTCTCCCCCCAGCGCCGCCTGGGCCAGCTTGAAGAAGATGTCGGTGTTCTTCTGGGTTCCCACGAACCGCATCCAGGCACGGCTGCCAGAGCTGTAGGCCGACACCGGGATATCGGCTGCGGTGTGGACGGCCTGGCCCTCGCCGTTCAGCTGGCCCCGCACGAAGAAGCCGTTGGCGTCCACGTTCCGCAGTTCGGGGATCGTCGCGTAGCCCTTGGCGCCCAGCAGGCCCCCGGTGCCCTTGAACGCGCCGGGCAGGAGGCTGTCGATGACGGGGGTGGGCTTGGAGAGCCAGGATTCGTAGCGGTCGCTGTTGGCGCCGAAGCCCACCAGCATCTTGTTGTCGATGTCCATGGTGGCGGGATAGCCGTCGGCGAGGATCTGGTAGGCCGGGAAGCCCGCCAGGTCGTAGGTGCCCACGGCGTTCTGCCGCGCGGGGACCTGGGAGGGCGACAGGGTGGCGGCATCGGAAGGCAGGGCCTTGAGGGCCTGCACACCGCCCTCCAGGGACAGGGCGCCGATGAGGCTGAAGCCGGAGCACTCGTGGTCCGCCAGCACCAGCACGGTGGTGTCGCCCAGGCGGTCCGCCCATTTGCGGGCGACGCCCACGGCCCGGTCGAATTCCAGGGTCTCGCCGATGGCGCGGTCCGCGTCCATCAGGTGGGACTGCTTGTCGATGTGGGCGCCCTCCACCATGAGCACGAAGCCCTCGCGGTGGCGGGAAAGCACGTGGAAGGCCGCCTCGGCCATCTCGTCCAGCATGGGCTGGTCGGGGGCCAGGTAGTCGTCCACCGCGAAGCTGGAGGCCCCGGGAGGCAGGATTCCCCGGCGCTTGGCCACCTTGTCCAGGGCCACGTTCATGTTGCCGTAGCCGAAAAGGCCCAGCAGCTTGTCCGGAGCGTGGCCGGCGGTGAGGGCCTGGAGTTCGGCAGAGGTGCGGGCATAGGTGAACCCGGCGCCCTTGAATTCGGCGATGAGATCCCGGTTCGCCAGGCCCTGGGCCGCGGGCGTGGAGGGCAGGCCCCATCCGGACAGGACGTCCTTGGGCAGCCCGGCGTAGCCCGTGGCCGCGGTGCGGCTGGAATAGAGCGTCGTGGAAGGCAGGAACCAGCGCCGGCCCCCGCCCATGAGGACCTTCAGGCCCGTGCCGTGGCCGCCCTTGCCGGAGGCGTCGCTCTCGTCCAGGTACTGGTCCACCACGCCCGTGCCGTTGTTGCGGTTGGCGGTGTGGACGGCGTTGGCGGCGGGGGTGGCGTCCTCCACGTCGGCCGTGGTGACCAGGCCCAGGGCGGTGCCCTTCACGCGGTGCAGGTATTCCGAAAGGTACTCCACCCGGGGCGCGAAGAAGGGATTGGTGACGTGGGCGGGGTAGACCCCCTCCTGGCTGTTGGCGAAGTGGTTGCCCGAGGCGTAGCAGGCCATGCCCGGGGCGGAATCGGTGATGATGCTGTTCAGGGAGTGGGTGCTCACCAGGCCGAGGCCGGGGAAGCGATCCATCTCGAGCCGCCCTCCGGGATCCCCCGCCGTGACGCCGTAGCGCACGATGCGGGCCGCGGTGCGGTGGGCCACGCCCATGCCGTCGCCCAGCATGATGACGATGTTCCGGGTGAGGCGGCGCCCGCCCCGGCCGCCGTGGAAGGGATCGATGACCTGCACCCGGGAGGTGAGGGTGGCGGTGCCGGTGGCGTCGGTGATCTCCGCGGTGAGGGTGTGCCAGCCCGGGGAGGCCAGGGTGGTGCCCCGCACGTTGAAGCCCGCCCAGCCCGGGGCGGAAATGCCGTCCGTGGTGGTCGTGCCCTGGGCGCCCGAGGTGAAGGCCGCCTGGTGCCCGTCGATCCAGACCTTCGCGGTGCAGGCGCCGGAGCTCTGCCCCTCCACCCGGATATCGAAGCGCTGGTGGGAGAGGAACCGGGCCCCGTCGGGGGGCATGAGCGCGGCGCCGGCGGGGGCCGCCGCCGCCGGCACCGCGGCCAGGAGCGCGGAGAGGGCGAGGGCCCTGCGGATGGAAACGAGGGGGTTCATGGTGCCTCCGGGGCGTGGGGTATGGTCAATGCTTCGGCACGGCGCCGAGCAGATCCTGCGGCTGGTCCAGAATCAATCTCAGGTGCGTCACGCGTCCGTCGGGCTCGCAGCGGTAGCCCACCTGGAGCTGCCCCGTCACCTCGAGGGCCCGGGGCGTGTAGGCGATCTCCTCGCCGGGGGAGGACCGGACCACGACGTACACCGCCTCCGGGGGCAGGTCCGCGGTGCCTCCCCCCTCTTCGTCGCAGGCCACGGGCCGTGGCGCCAGATAGAAGGCCCCCTTGGGAGCCACCTCCATCTTCGCCATGAAGCCCACCAGCTTCACCCGGCTCCCCGCCAGCGCGAGGACCCGCGCCGAAGGCTTCAGCTCCGGCCCCGAGGTGTCGAGCACCTCCTTGAACCCAAGGGCCGGGACGGCCTCCTCCCCGCGGCAGGGCGCGAAGGAAGCCAGGGACAGGGCGATGCCCAGACAGCTGGAAAGGGGAATGCGCATGGTGACCTCTGGGGTGAGGTTAGGCGCCCCCCACCCCCTGTCAACGCCGCCCTGTCCGCGCTCAATTCCCCACCGTGAAGCTAATCCAACTGTCCCCACGTCTTCCCATTCCAGGTGGCCAAACGGGTGGACCCTTGTCACCGCAAAGTTCCCGGCCCGTAACCTCACGGGACGTCAGGACGGGAGGCCCAAGCCCGGAGAGGGGTGCCCCACGTCCGCGATCCCTTTCGCTGTGCCTGGAAACGGCAAGCGCCCGCAGCTTTCCCGCGGGCGCTCACAATGGGACCGCTGGAACGGGCCACAAGAGCGGCCCGTTCCCGACGTTCCAGCGCTACCAGAGACCCAGCACCTTCCACCAGGCGCCGCCCACGAACACCCAGATGGCGATGTTCACGAGGCTGA
Source organism: Mesoterricola silvestris (assembly GCF_030295405.1). GTDB lineage: Bacteria > Acidobacteriota > Holophagae > Holophagales > Holophagaceae > Mesoterricola > Mesoterricola silvestris. The sequence continues at coordinate 4,530,619 of NZ_AP027080.1, forward strand.
CGATGAAGCCCAGGCGCCACCAGGTCCCGATGGGCACGTAGCCCATGCCGAACATGGCCGCGGCGGGGCCGGTGCCGTAGTGGGTCATGCTGGCGTGCAGGTTCGAGAAGAAGCACAGCACCAGCGCGGCCAGCATGGGGGGGGCGCCCAGGGTGATGGACACGCCCAGGAAGGCGGCATACATGGCGCCCACGTGGGCGGTCATGCTCGCGAAGAAGTAGTGGGCGTAGAAGTAGGTGAGGCAGAGCACCAGGAACCCGAAGATCCATCCGTGGCCGGCCATGGAGGCGCCCACCACCTTGCTGAACCAGGGGATCATGCCCAGCTTGTTGAGGAAGCCGGCCATCATGATGAGGCCGCCGGTCCAGATGAGCACGTCCCAGGCGTTGTGCTCGGCCAGGACGTCGGTCCAGTGGAGGACGCCGGTGAGCAGCAGGAGGCCCAGGCCCAGGAGGGCGGCGGTGGTGCCGTCCATGCCCAGGAACTTCTCGCCGAAGACCCACAGGAGCAGGACCACGGCGAACACGCCCGTCATGAGCCACTCGGACATGGACAGGCGGCCCATCTCCCTGAGCTTGGCGGTGGCCATCTCCACGGCTTCGGGGGTCTCGGTGATCCCGGGCCGGTAGAGCTTGTAGAAGACGTAGGGGATGACCAGGAGGCCCACGAGGCCGGGGACGATGGCCGCCACGAACCAGCTGCTCCAGGTGATGGTGACGCCGAAGTCGGCGGCGAACTTCTGGGCCATGGGGTTGGCCGCCATGGCGGTGAGGAACATGGCGCTGACGATGAGGTCGATGTTGAAGCAGGTCATGGTGAGGTAGGCGCCCATCCGGCGCTCGGTGCCGTCCCCGGGGTTGGAGCCGTAGGCCCGGGCCAGGCTGCGCATGATCGGCATGATGATGCCGGCGGTTCGGGCCGTGTTGCTGGGCACCACGGGGGCCAGGCAGAACTCCGTGGCGGCCAGGCCGTAGGCGAGGCCCAGGGTCCGCCTGCCCAGGAGCCTCATGAAGAAGTAGGCGATGCGGGTGCCCAGGCCGGTCTTGATGAAGCCCCGGGCGAACATGAAGGCCACGATGATCAGCCAAAGGGTCTTTTCGGAGAACCCGCTGAGGCTTTCGCCGATGGAGAGGGTGCCGGTGATGGCCGTGAGGCCCACGCCGATGATGGCCACGGCGCCCATGGGCAGGGGCCGCAGGATGATGCCCAGGATGGTGGCCACGAAGATGGCGAAGAGGTGCAGGGCGCGGACCCAGTCCTCCCGCCGCAGCTTCTCGGCATCCGCCTTGGCCTTGGCGTCGGCCTCGGCCTTGGTCTTGGCTTCGGCTTCCGCCCTGGCCTTGAGTCCGGCTTCCACCTTGGCCTTCACCTCGGCCTCCATGCGGGCGGCGGCCAGGTCCTTGGCGGAGGGGGAGGCCTTTTCGGCCGCGGGGGCGGGAGCCTTGTCCACGGCGGGCTTCGCCGCCTTGTCGGGGGCGGGCTTGGCGGTCTTGTCCTTCTTGGCGGCGGCGGCCTTGGCCCCCGCAGAGCCCGCGAAGAGCTTGGCGTCCGGAACCGGCGCGAGCCGGGGCAGGACGAAGTAGAGGAGGCATCCGACCAGGACGGTCGCGAACAGCTGGAGGGGCTTGGCGCCCTGCCATCCGCTCTTTTCAGGGGTAGGGGTCGACATGGATGGGTCCCTTAAGTGGAGGCTACAGGGCGGAGATGCGCAGGCCCACGCCGTACTCGGCCTGGCTGTCCTTGGCGATGGACGTGGAGAGCTTGTAGGCGTCGTGGAGCTTCATGTAGTCGTAGACCACGTAGGCCTCGATCTTCCGGCTGAGGTGGCGCCGGACGGCGGCGTAGTAGGAGTCCTTGCTGCCCGTGGTGTAGAAGGCGGCGTTGGCGCCGTTGGCGAAGGCGTTGGGGATGGCGCCGGTGGCGGTGGCCATGCCCGCGTGATCCACCTTGATGGTCTGGACGCCGGCGAAGAGGGTCCACTTCGGGTTGAGGGAATAGGAGCCGGAGAGGGTGTAGGCGTTGTCCGTGCGATCGGAGTGGTTCAGGCCCTGCTCCGCCGTGTAGTGGAAGTAGCCGGCGTTGATCTTCAGCTTGGGCGTGACGTAGACGTTGCCGCCCAGGGACATGGACTTCTGGGTGAAATTGTTGTTGTTGGCCTGGGTGTAGAACCCCGACACGTGCCAGACGCGGGCATTCCAGCCCAGCGCCACGGACCCGGTGGAATTCTTCACGGAGGTGTTGGCTTCGTAGTTGAGGTTGTAGGCGGCGCCGAAGCACAGCCCCTCGTCGCTCATCTTCTTCCAGACGATGCCCTTGTCCATGCGGGTCTGGGCGGGGCCGCCGGTGACCGGGCCCAGGCTCACGGCGCCGGCGTAGTAGACCAGGGACTTGAAATTGGAGTTGTTGGTCCAGCCGCCTTCGTCGTAGTTCACCTCGGCGTGGTTGAAGGGGTCGCAGTAGATGACGGCGAAATCCCGGGCCAGGGTGTTCTGGCGGCCGATGGTGATCTTGCCGAAGGACTTGCCGCTGATGCCCACCCAGGCGTCGCGGTTGAAGAGGGCGTTGGTCTTGCCCTGCTCGCCGTCGTAGAGGAAGTACTCGCTTTCGAGCTTGTAGATGACGGCGAGGCCATCCACGTTGGTCTTCACGAGGCCCTTGAGGCCCCACCGGTTGCCGCTGAAGAAGGGCTCGCCCATGTCCACCTTTGTGCGGCCGTCGGCGGTGGCGTTGCTCTTGCCCACCAGGGTCAGGTCGATGAGGATGTAGGGCGTGAGCGCCTCGGGAAAGACGATGGGGCCTGCGGCGGCCTGGGGCGCGACCTTCTTCTCCAGTTCGGCGATGCGGGCCTTCTGGGAGGCCAGTTCGGCCTGCACGTCGACGGTCTGTGCCTGGAGGCAGCCCGCCACGAGCGCGGTGGAGAGGCCGAGGATCCGGGGGACGTTCATGGGGCTTCCTTTCGGAAAGGGTGCGTTCGGGACGGAGCCCGGGCCTCCGGCGGGGCCGCGCGGCCGGACTCGTGGACAGACGGATGTCAGGTTCTGGTTCAAATCTAGGCACTGGACCTTTCAGCCACCTTTCAGTTCCAATGGCTGTGACGACCATCACGGGGCGGGTCCCCAACCTCTGAAAATCGGCCATCCTGGCAGGGGATTGGCCACCCCACCCGCCCGTCAGGAGCTCCCATGAACACCCGAATCCTGCAGTGCCTGCTCGCCCTCGCCCTGGCGGCCGGTCCGGGCCGGGCGGCCGCCGGCGAACCCATCACCCTGATGGTGGGGGGCGTCGAGAAGATCATCTACCTGCCGGTGAAGCTTGCCGAGCGGCTGGGCTACTTCGGCGCCGAGGGCCTGGACGTGGAGATCCGCAGCGAATGGTCCGGCATCCACGGGGCCGATGTCCTGCTGGTGGGCACCGTGCAGGGGGTGGTGGGCTTCTACGACCACACCCTCTACCTGCAGGCCAAGGGCAAGGCCCTGGTGAACGTCATCCAGTTCTCCCAGGCGCCGGGGGAGGTGGAGCTGGTATCGGCCCGGATGCCGCCCTCCGTGCGGTCCATGGCCGACCTGAAGGGGTGCACCCTGGGCGTGACGGGCCTGGGTTCCTCCACCCAGTTCCTGTCCCGGTACCTGGTGCTGGCCGCGGGCCTCAAGGCCAGCCAGGTGAATTTCCTGCCCGTGGGCACGGGCGACAATTTCATCGGAGCCATGACCCGGGGCACCATCCAGGCCGGCATGACCACCGAACCCACCGCGAGCCGCCTGCTCAACGCGGGCCAGGCCCGGGTCCTGGCGGATCTGCGCACCCCCGAGGACACCGTCCGCGCCCTGGGCGGCCTGTACCCCTCGGCCTGCCTCTACATGCAGACCGCCTGGGTGGCCCGGCACAAGCCCGAGGTCCAGAGGCTCGTCAACGCCCTGGTGAAGGCCCTGCGCTACATCCAGACCCACACCGCCGCGGAGATCGCCGCCCAGATCCCCCCCGACTTCTACGGGGGGGACCGGGCCACCTACGTGAAGGCCCTGGGCCGCAGCAAGGCCATCTTCATCCCCGACGGGCGCATGCCCGAAGGGGGCCCCGCCCACGTGCTCAAGGTGCTGCGCAGCACCGACAAGAGCCTCCATGGCAAGACCATCGATCTTCCCAGCACGTACACCCTGGAATTCGTCACCGCCGCCCGCTGAAGGAGCCCCATGAAGATCCTGCTGGTGGAGGACAACCGCGCGCTTTCCGAATGGCTGGCCCGGACCCTCCACGCCGACGGGTACACGGTGGAGTGTTCCTACGACGGCCCCGACGCCGATCTGCGCCTGACCACCGAGACCTACGACCTGGTCATTCTGGACCTGGCGCTTCCCGGCCTCCACGGCCGGGAGGTGCTCAAGCGCCTCCGGGGCCGGCGGAACCCGGTGCCCGTGCTCATCCTCACCGCCTTCGACGGCACCAAGGACCGCGTGGACGGCCTGGACATCGGCGCCGACGACTACATGGCCAAGCCCTTCGAGGTCCACGAACTGGAGGCCCGCATGCGGGCCCTGCTCCGGCGCGCCAACCAGCAGAAGAATCCGGTGCTCACCTGCGCCTCCCTGGCCTACGACACCAACAGCCGCGTGTTCACCCTGGCCGGAGCCCCCCTCTCCCTCACGCCCCGGGAGCACTCGGTGCTGGAGATGCTCATGATGAAGGCCGGCAAGACCGTGAGCAAGCGCGGGCTGGCCGAGAGCCTCTTCTCCCTGGACGAGGACGTCAACCCGGACGCCATCGAGATCTACGTGCACCGCGTGCGCCGCAAGCTGGAGCCGGGCGACGCCGTGATCGTGACCCTGCGGGGCCTGGGCTACCTGCTGAAGCCGCGCCATGTGGATTAGGATCTCCAGCCTTCGCAGCCGCATCCTGGTGTGGCTCCTGGTGCCCCTGGCCTCGACCGCGGCCCTGGGGATCCTCCTGTCCCGCCGGGACGCCGCGGCCATGGCCACGGTGGTCCAGGACCGGCTCCTGCTGGGTTCGGCGCGCACCATCGCCCAGCAGGTCAGCTTCGAGGACGGCCTCATCGAAGTGGCCATTCCCCCCTCCGCGCTGGAGCTCTTCCAGGGCGACACCGGGGACCGGGTCTACTACCGCATCGCCTCCAGCCGGGGCGTGCTGCTCTCGGGCTACGCCGAGGTGCCCGCGCCCCCGGGGGACCTGCGCCCCGAGGAATCCACCCGCTTCACGACGCGGGTGCGCAACGAACCCGTTCGGGTGGTGGCCTACGCCCAGCCGGTCTTCGGGGCCCCGGGCGAAGGTCCGGTGGTCATCGAGGTGGCCCAGACCTTCCAGGCCCACGACGCCCTGGCCCAGCGCATCTGGCTCGGCAACATCCGCCAGGACCTGTTGACCCTGGTCCTGGTGGCCATCCTGGTGTGGCTGGCCCTGCGGGGGGCCCTGAAGAGCATCCTCCTGCTGCGGGACCGGGTGCAGGAGCGCCACGCCGGTTCCCTGGAACCGCTGGACGCCGGCCCCGTGCCCACCGAGCTCCAGCCCCTGGTGGGGGCCATCAACGGCTACGTGGAGCGCCTGGACACCCAGATGGCGGTGCGCAGCCGCTTCATCGCCAACGCCGCCCACCAGCTGCGCACCCCCTTCACCATCCTCCAGACCCAGGTGAACTTCGGCCTGCGCGAATCCGACCCGGCCCTGAAGGACCAGGCCCTCGCCGCCATCCTCCAGGGGGTGCGCCAGGGCACCCGCCTCGTCAATCAGCTCCTCAGCCTCTCCCGGGCCGAAGCCTCCTTCCTTCCCTTCCGGAACCGCGTGAACGTGGCGGAGCTGGCCCAGCGGGTGCTGGAGGAGCAGGGAGCCCTGGCCCAGTCCAGGGACATGGACCTGGGCCTGGACGTGCTCACGGACCAGGCCGAGATGCCCGGTTCCGCCTCCATGCTCCACGAGCTCCTGGCCAATCTCGTGGACAACGCCCTCCACTACACCCAGCCCGGCGGCGTCGTCACGGTGACCGTGGACCGCCCCGGCCAGGGGCTCGTCCTCAAGGTCGAGGACAACGGCCCCGGCATCCCCCCGGCGGACCGCGCGCGGGTCTTCGAGCGCTTCTGCCGGCTGCAGGTGGACGGAACCCAGGGCTGCGGCCTGGGACTCTCCATCGCCCAGGAAGTCGCCCACGCCCTGGGGGGCACCATCGAACTGTCCGATCCGGACGCGGGCACGGGGCTGGTCGTGACGGTCACCTTCCCGTAAAGGCCCACCCGCATTCAGTACAGGACGCCCGGGTTGGCCGGAATCCGCGAATGCTGGTATTCCTCCTCTTCCACCACGGCCGGGTGATCCAGGAAGTACCTCGCCCGCTCCACGTCCAGCTCCCCCTCCCACTTGGACACGGCCACGGAAGCGATGCCGTTGCCGATGAGGTTGGTGATGGCCCGGGCCTCGCTCATGAAGCGGTCGATGCCCAGCAGCAGGGCCAGGCCCGCCACGGGGATGTTGCCCACCACCGAGAGGGTGGCCGCCAGGGTGATGAAGCCGCCGCCGGTGACGGCCGCGGCGCCCTTGGAGGTCAGCAGCAGGATGGCCAGGATGTAGAGCTGCTGGGTGAGGGTGACGTGGGTGTTGGTGGCCTGGGCGATGAAGAGCGCCGCCAGCGTGAGGTAGATGGAGGTGCCGTCCAGGTTGAAGGAGTAGCCCATGGGGATGACCATGCCCACCACGGACTTGGAGCAGCCCAGGCGCTCCATCTTCTCCATCATGAGGGGCAGCGCGCTTTCCGAGGAGGAGGTGCCCAGCACGATGAGGATCTCCTCCCGGATGTAGCGCAGGAACTTGAAGAGGCTGAGCCCCGCCCAGCGCATCACCAGGCCCAGAACGAGGACGACGAACAGGGCGCTGGTGGCGTAGAAGCACGCGATGAGCTTGCCCAGGCTCACCAGGGTGTGGAGGCCGTACTTGCCCACGGTGAAGGCCATGGCCCCGAAGGCCCCGATGGGGGCCAGGCGCATGACCATGGCCACGAGGCGGAAGAAGACCTTGTTGAGCCCGTCCAGGAACCTCATGACCGGGACGCCGTCCTCCTTGATGAAGGCCAGGGCGCTGCCGAAGAGCATGGCGAAAAGGAGTATCTGGAGGATGTCCCCCTTGGCGAAGGCGTCGGCCACGTCCTTGGGGATGATGTTCATGATGAAGTCCACGGTGGTGAGGTGCGCCCCGTGGGTGTAGGCGGAGATGGACTTGGCGTCCAGGGAGGCCGGGTTGATGTTCATGCCGGCCCCGGGCCGCACGAAGTTGGCGATGACGAGCCCGATGGCCAGGGCGATGGTGGTGAGCACCTCGAAGTAGAGGAGGCCCTTGCCGCCCACGCGGCCCACCTTCTTCATGTCGCCCATCTTGGCGATGCCCAGCACCACCGTGAGGAAGATGATGGGCGCGATGAGCATCTTCACCAGCTTGATGAAGCCCTCCCCCAGGGGACGCATGGAAGCGCCCAGGTTCGGTTGGAAGTACCCCAGGAGCGCGCCGATGGCCACGGCGAAAATCACCTGGGCGTAGAGACTGCGGGAGAATCGGCGCATGGGGGCTCCGGAAAGGGGATGAACTGGCAAGGATGGACAGACCGAGTCTAGGCACCGAGTCTTTCAGTTCCCTTTCAGACCGGAGGTGTGTCGGCAAACCCAAGATCCTGTTTCGCTTGGCTGTACTCATGGCGCGAAGGATGTACGTTCTTTATCCTGCTTCTTCCCAAGGATCCTGTTTATCCCCGTTTGAACGTCGCTGGGAGTTGTCGCCACCTTTGGTTCGAGGAGTTACTCGCCCTCCGACCCATCTCCGCGTCCGCCCTGCGGAAACCGGGATAAACGCCGATCGATGGGATGAACGGGGATCCGCTCAACCCGGAACACCCCCTTCATCACGGTTTCAAGGAACCTAAGGTCTGCCGACCCACCCTAGAATCGAAGAACCCGACGAGGAGTCCCATGGAGACCAAGAACCTGCTCACCTTCAGGACCGCGGCCCAGTCCCTCAGCTTCACCCGCACCGCCACAACCCTGGGCTACGCCCAGTCCAGCGTCACGGCGCAGATGAAGGCCCTGGAGGAGACCCTGGGCTACGCGCTCTTCAACCGGGTGGGCAACCACCTCCAGCTCACGGAGCCGGGGCGGCGCTTCCTGGTCTATGCGGAGCGCATCCTGGCCCTCACGGACGAGGCCCTGTCCTCCAGCCTGGAAACCGGGGACGTGGGCGTGGTGCGCTTCACGGCCACGGAGACCATCGGCACCTATTTGCTGCCGCCGGTGCTCAAGGCCTTCACGGCCGCCTATCCCAAGATCCGGCTGCAGTTCCTCCCGGGCTTCTCCCGGGATTTCAAGCGCCAGGTGCTGGAGGGCGCGGTGGACTTCGCCTTCATCCTGGAGGAGTCCTTTCCCTCCAAGACCCTGGCCGTGGAAAAGCTGCGGGACGAGGAGATCCTGGTGCTGGGCTGCGCCGGCCACCGCCTGGCCCGGAGCCCCTCCGTGTCGACCGGGGACCTGGTGCGGGAGCCGGCCCTGCTCAAGACCAACGGCTGCAGCTACCGCGACCAGTTCGAGCGCCAGCTCATCGCGGCCGGGGCGCGCCCCGGCAACGGCATGGAATTCCAGCACGTGGAGACCATCAAGCGCTGCGTGGAGGTGGGCCTGGGCATCGCCCCCCTGCCCCGCATGGCCGTGGAGGACGAACTGGAGGCGGGCCGCCTGGTCCCCCTGAACTGGGACGGTCCCCGCCTGCAGGTGGCCACCTACCTGGTGTGGAATCCCCAGCGCCACCTGGACGCCGCGGGACATGCCTTCCTGGAGCACGTGCGGGCGGCTAGCAGAGGTCCGGAAAAGGCATCCCGGTGAGGGTGCTGGAGGGCCACCAGGGCCGCGCCAGGTTGTTCATGCAGGTCTGCACCTCCCGGCGGTAGCCCTCGGAGGTGCCCAGGAAGCGCACTTCGGCTTCCACGAAGCCGGCCCGGTCCGCCGGGTGGGCTTCCAGCACCTGGGCCTGGATCACATCCATGGGCAGGAGCGGATGGATCAGGGACCAGCCGTCCAGGACCGAATCCCCGGAGACGCGCTCCAGGAGGTGCGCCGGCATCTCCACCCGGCACCCCTGGGTGCCCAGGTCCAGGAGGCTGATGGTGCTGGGGGCGCCGCCGCCGGCGCGCACGCTGGCCTTGCACCGGTTCTTCACAGAAACGCGATCATTCTTCTTGCCGACCATGGCATGGCTCCCACGCCGGCGGAGCCGGCCAGGTTGTTGGAATCGCCCGCGGCGGGGGACTCGACGCCCCGGCCTCTTGGCTGGTTCCAGTGTCGGGCCGGGCGGGCCATCGGCGCAAACGAATGTAACTGATGGCTATAATCGAAAAATTCGATGACTACCTGGGGCCCGGTCCTTGCACTTGGCGGCTGGCGCGCAGGATGGCCTGGAAGACCCCCTCCACCACGTCCGGATCCAGGCCTTCCGCCCGGGCCCAGTCCCGCCGGTCCCGCAACAGGGACGCCTCCCGGCCCGGATCCAGGACGGGGGCGCCCAGCGCGGCCTTGGCCCGGCCCGCGCGGCGGCTGAGCTCGGCCCTGCGGGCCAGGAGTTCCACCAGTTCGCGGTCCAGGTCGTCGATGCGGGCCCGGGCCTCCACCAGCGCCGGGGACCGCTGGCCCAGGTCGGGAAGGGAGGCCGGGGCCGGCACCTCGCCCCCGCCCCCGGGCCCGGCCAGGCCCTGGTCGATGGCCTGCAGGGCCTGCAGCAGCTTGGACCGGGCCTCCCCGGCGAAGGGGTTGAGGTTCTGGATGGAGGTGAAGAGGTGGCTGGCGTCCTCCCGCACCGCGTCCAGGGTGCGCTGGATGGCGTGGAAGGAGGGCGGCGCGAAGGGCAGGTCCGCCCCGGCCCCCATCTCCAGCAGCCCCTTGGCAAGGAAGAAGGTCAGGGCGTGGGTGCTGGCCATGAGCCGGTCGTGGTCCTCCGCGCTCTGCTCCAGCACCTCGCAGCCCAGGCTCCGGAAGAGCCCCGTCACCCGGTCCGCCGCGGCCCGGTGGCCGGGCACGGCGCACACCACCGTGCGCAGCGGCCGCTCGGCGCGGGCCAGGCTCACGGGCCCGAAGAGGGGGTGGACGCCCACGTGGGGCCCCTGGAGGCGCTCGGCCATCCATTTCGCGGGAAGCACCTTGACGCTGGCCACGTCGAAGACGATCTGCCCCGGCCCCACCAGGGGCGCCACCCGGTCCAGGGCCTCCGGCAGGGCCCCCACGGGCACCGCCAGGGCGAGGAACTCCGAGGCCGCCACCAGGGTCTCCAGGTCCGGTGCGCGGTACTCCGCCGGCACGGGCGCTACGGGGTCCAGGGCCCGGTAGGCGCAGCCCCCCTCCTCCAGCAGCCCCCCCAGGGCCTGACCGAACTTCCCGTAGCCCAGAATGCCGATTCGCACCGCGCCGCCTCCAGGGCCATTGTGACCTAGGAGGGCCGCAAGGCGAAGGGCGGCGCCGTCCCTGGGGACGGGCCGCCCTCCTGCGGGGGGTTGATCTACGGGGTCTTCTTCCCCGGCTTCCGGGGCGCGGGTGCGGGGGTGTCCTGGACCTGGGTCTCCTGCTTGCGCACTTCGACCCGGGCGTCGGCCACCTGCACATCGATCTCCACGCGGCGGTTCTTGGCCTGGCCTTCCTTGGTGGCGTTGTCGGCGATGGGCTTGTCGGGGCCCACGCCCACGGTGGTGATGCGGCCGGCGGGGATGCCGGCTTCCGCCAGGATCCTGGCCACGGCGTCGGCACGGCGCTTGCCCAGGGAGATGTTCAGGGCCTTGCCGCCCACGGAGGAGGTGTGGCCGCTCACCACCAGCTTGTAGTCGCCGGGGTAGGCCTTGAGGCCCTCGGCCACCTTGCGCACGGCGGCGTTGCCCTCGGCGTCGATGTCCACCTTGCCGTTGGCGAAGTGCAGCATCGCCTCATCCAGCACGATCCGGGCGGGGGGCGGCGGAGGCGGGGGCGGGGGCGGCGGAACGGGCTTGGCCTCTTCCTTGGGCGGCTCGGGGGCCGGCGGCGGCGGGGGAGGCGGAGGGGGCGGTTCAGGCTTGGCCACCGGCTCGGGAGCGGGGGGCGGAGGCGGGGCGGGAACGGCCTTGCGGGCGCCGCCCCAGGTGTAGCCGATGCCCGCCAGGGCGAGCATCTCGCTGGAGTGGCCGCCATTGACGGAGACCCGCAGGGCCTTGATATCCCCCTGGAAGATGATCCGGTCGGTGAGGTGGGCCATGAGGCCGAACCCGGCGTGGAAATTCACCTTGTTCTTGTCGCCGTCCACCAGGGGCGCGTGCATGCGGGTCATGCCCGTGCCCGCCGCCAGGTAGGGATACCAGTTGGGGGCCCCCGGATTCAGGTTGTACAGGGCCGAAACCAGGCCCTGGTACTCGTGGGTGGCGGAATTCGTGGCGCGCACGTCCTGATTCGTCCGCAGGGCCTTCAGGTCCAGGGACCAGGTGTCCGAGAACCAGTGTCCCGCGCCCAGCCCGAAGGTCGGGCCATCGTTGAAGTAGTTCGCGACCTTGCGGAAGGCCGCGCCCCCCTGGATGGTCCCGTAGGACTGCCCCTCCTGGGCCATGAGGCCGACCGCCGATGCGGCCAGAAGGAAGACAAGGGCTTTCCGCATATCGCCTCCTCGGATGAATGACTTAAATCATCATACAACGCCTGCGCCCTGCGCATCGACCTTCAACGGCCGGTGAGGCGTTCCAGGGGGGCGGGGTACCGGTCCCCCCGCACGTCCATGGCCTTGGCCGCGGCCTCGATCTCGGCGAGGTCGCCGGCGCCGAGCTCCAGATCGGCGGCCCCCAGGTTCTCCTCCAGGCGCGCCGCCTTGGTGGTGCCGGGGATGGGCACGATCCAGGGCTTCTGGGCCAGCAGCCACGCCAGGGCCACCTGGGCGGGACTGGCGTGCCGGGGGGCGCCGATGCGGCCCAGCAGATCCACCAGGGCCTGGTTGGCCCTGCGGGCCTCCTCGGTGAACCGCGGCAGGTTGTTGCGGAAGTCCCCCTCGGCGAAGGTGGTCCGGTGGTCCATCGCCCCGGTGAGGAAGCCACGTCCCAGCGGGCTGTAGGGCACCAGTCCGATGCCCAGCTCCTCCAGGACGGGAAGGATCTTCCCTTCCAGGCGGCGCTCCCAGATGGAGTACTCGCTCTGCAGCGCGGTCACCGGCTGCACCGCGTGGGCCCGGCGGATCGTGGCCGCGGAAGCCTCGGAGAGGCCGAAGTGCCGGACCTTGCCCGCCTGGATCAGGTCCTTCACGGCCCCGGCCACGTCCTCGATGGGCACGGCCGGGTCCACCCGGTGCTGGTAGAACAGATCGATGACGTCGGTGCGAAGCCGCCGGAGGGAGGCCTCGGCCACCCTGCGGATGTTCTCCGGCCGGCTGTCCAGGGCCGGTCCGCCGTCCACCGCCGGCTGGCCGATGCCGAAACCGAACTTGGTGGCGATGACGACCTTGGCCCGCAGGGGCTGGAGGGCTTCGCCCACCAGCTCCTCGTTGGTGTAGGGTCCGTACACCTCCGCGGTGTCGAAGAAGGTGACCCCGCGGTCCACGGCGGACCGCAGCAGCCCGATCATGGCGGCCCGGTCCGGAAAGGGACCGTAGCCATGGGTCATGCCCATGCAGCCCAGGCCCAGGGCCGAAACCTCGAGGTTCCCGATTTTCCGTTTGCGCATCTTCAGCTCCTCAGGGACGCGATATCGATGACGAAGCGGTACTTCACGTCGCTCTTGAGCATGCGCTCGTACGCCTCGTTGATGTCCTGCATGCGGATCACCTCCACCTCGGAGGTGATGCCGTGCTGGCCGCAGAAATCCAGCATTTCCTGGGTCTCCCGGATCCCGCCGATGAGCGAGCCCGCCACGGACTTGCGGCCGAGGATCATGGGCACCGTGTTGAGGGCCGGTTCCAGGCCGCCCAGGTAGCCCACCAGCACCAGGGTGCCGCTGGGGGCCAGGGTGGGCACGTAGGGATTCAGGTCGTGGAGGCTGGGGACGGTGTCGAGGATGAGATCGAAGCGGCCCGCCACCCCCGCCATCTGCGCGGGGTCCGTGGAAAGCACGATGTGATCGGCGCCCATGCGCCGGGCGTCCTCCTCCTTCCCCCGGGAGCGGGTGAAGAGGGTGACCTCCGCCCCCAGGGCCTTGGCCAGCTTCAGGGCCATGTGCCCCAGGCCCCCCAGCCCCACCACGGCCACGCGGCTGCCCTTGCCCGCCTTCCAGTGGCGCAGGGGCGACCAGGTGGTGATGCCCGCGCACAGGAGCGGCGCGGCGCCCTTGAGGTCCAGCCCGTCGGGGATGCGCAGCACGAAGGCGTCGGAAACCACGATGCGCTCGGAGTAGCCGCCCTGGGTGGGCGTGTGGTCGTGGCGGTCCACGCCGCCGTAGGTGCCGGTGAAGTCCCCGCAGTACTGCTCGTCCCCCTCCTGGCAGGGCGTGCAATGGCGGCAGGAATCCACCAGGCAGCCCACCCCCACGGTGTCCCCCGCCTTGAACTTCGTCACCCGGGGCCCCACCTCCACCACCCGGCCGACGATCTCATGCCCGGGAACGATGGGGTACGTGGACCAGCCCCAGTCGTTGCGGGCGGTGTGCAGATCGGAGTGGCAGACGCCGCAGTAGAGGATCTCGATGACCACGTCGTCGGGACGGGGATCCCGGCGGTCGAAGCGGTAGGGGACGAGGGCGTCCGTGGGGGACGTGGCGGCATAGGCGCGGACGTTGGTGGGCATGGATTCCTCCTGGAAATCCCCGGGGTGCGTGCGGGGGATGCCAGCCAGTTTAAAAACGACCGGCCCGGACGGGTTGCCCAAAGATGCGGACTTTTTGCCCGATTCTCCGGAGTCGCCCCCGTTTTCCGAATGAATCGGGGGAGAATGACGCAAGGGAGGCGAGCATGGCTTCGTTCGGCGAATGGCTGGAGGAAAAGCGCACCGAAGGTTTGGGGAAGGGGTTCTCGCTCCTGCTCATCGCCGCCGGGGTGCTGGGACTGGGCTGGCTGGGCGTGCGCGCCTTCTCCGGGGGCGGCGGCGCCGATGCGCGATTCGTGGGCCGCAACGTGGCGGGCCTCGCCCTGCGGGACGCCGAAGGCCGCACCCGCACCCTGGGGGAATTCTCCGGCCAGGTGGTGGTGCTGGATTTCTGGGCCACCTGGTGCCCGCCCTGCCGCATGAGCCTGCCGGAACTGGCCGCCCTCCAGCAGGCCCAGGGCCCCGCCTACGCCGTGGTGCCCGTCTCCCTGGACCGCGGCGGCTTCGGGGCGGTCACCCCCTTCTTCGCCTCCAACCCGTCCATGGCCCTCACGGCCATGGTCCCCGCCGACCCGGCCGGCCTGGCCAAGGCCGTGGGCGAGATCGAAGCCATCCCCACGACCCTCATCGTCGACCGCAACGGCAAGGTGGCCAGCGCCTGGATGGGCTACACCCCCGGCCGCCTGGACCAGGAACTGAAGGCGGCGCTGGGAAAGTAGCCCGCGGTCCCATTCATGATTCAAATGGCTTTTTTATTGTAAATATTAGAGTTGGAATGCGGCAGGAAAGCCGCTAGCATCCCCTTGCCGTCCCTGGGACCCACCCCGATGGGTGGGCCTTGAACCGGGAGGCCATTTCAGATTCCCATTCAGGAGAAGCCATGCGTTCACCGTTTTTCATCGGGAGGGCCCTCGCCCTCGCCGTTCCCGCCCTCGCCCTGGCCGCCGCGCCGTCCACGCCCCGGGAGGCCCAGGCCGCCCGGATCTGGCGCGACAGCTTCGGCGGAAAGCCCACCCCCGGCGCCGAGGTGCTGGGGGATGCCAGCGCCTGGAACGCCTTCTGGCGGAGCCAGAACCGGGACACCCCCGCCTTCGATTTCACCGGCGCCGTGGCCGTGGTGGCCTACGGCGGCGAGAAGGCCACCGGCGGCTACGCCGTGGACTTCCTGGAACCCACCCCGCAGGGCAATGACCTGGTGGTCACCTGGCAGGTGGTGCCGCCCCCTGCGGATGCCATGGTGCCCCAGGTCCTCACCCGCCCCTGGGCGGTGCGGGCCTTCCCGAGGCCCACGGGCGGCGTGATCGTGAAGCAGGTGAACGCCGACTGACCCGGGGCGGTATCCTGGACCGGAAGGTTGGCGCTTGAAAGGTCTCGTCCGGTCCAAGGGGTTTTCGCTGTTCATCGCCGCCATGGCCGCGATGCCCCCGCTCAGCATCGATCTGATCCTGCCGGCCCTGGTGCTGATGGCCGGCGCGCTGGGGGCTTCGCCGGCCCGGGTGGGACTGGCCATCAGCTTGTTCCTCCTGGGCTTCGCCTCGTCGCAACTGGTCCTGGGGCCCCTTTCCGATCGGGTCGGCCGCCGCCCCGTCCTGTTGGGCTCCTGCCTCCTCTTCGCCGCGGCCGGGCTGGGTTGCGCCCTGGCGGGCTCCCTCCCCGTGCTGCTGGCCCTGCGCCTGGCCCAGGGGGTCGCGGCCGGCGGCTGCAACGTCGTCATTTTCGCCGTGGTGCGGGATCTGTTCGAAGGCGACGAGGTGCGCCGGAAACTGGCCACGGCCAATGCCCTGCTGGGCCTGGCGCCCATGGCGGCGCCGGCCCTGGGGGCCCTCCTGCTGGGGGCGTTCGGCTGGCGGGGCATGTTCGCCGCCCTGGGAGGGGGCGGCCTCCTCCTGCTCGCGGCCTGCGCCCTGCTGCTGGAGGAGTCCATCGGCGGCCGCCGGCGCCGGGTGGGCGCCGGCCAGCTGGCGCGGGGCTACCTGGAAGTCCTGGCGGCGCGGCCGGTGCTGGGCTGCACCCTGGTCGCCGGATTGAGCTTCGGCATGCTCCAAGCCCACGTCATCGGGTCCAGCGTCCTGTTCATGAGCTTCCTGCACCTGAGCCCCCGGGCCTATGCCCTGGTGTTCTCCGTCATCGCCTCGGGGCAGATCCTGGGGGCGCTGGCGTCCGGGCAATTCGCCCGCCTTGGCTACGATCATGTGCGGACCCTGCTGGCCGGCATCCTGTTGGGCCTGACGGGCAGCTTGGTCTTCCTGGCCCTGGGCATGGCCGGAAGGCTTTCCGTGGCCACCGCGGCGCCCGCCCTGTTCCTGGTGACCACCGCCCTGGGCCTGATCACGCCCACCGCCGCCCACGGCGTGCTGGCCCCCATGGCCCGCATGGCCGGCACGGCCTCCGCCGTCCTGGGTTGCATCCGCATGTCCGGCGGCGCCCTGGCCTCGGCCCTGGTTTCCCTCACCACCCACGGCACGCCCGCGGGCATGGCGGGCGTGATGCTGGTCTGCTCGGGCGGGGCCTTGGCTGTTTGGATGCTGTTCCTGAAGCCCTCCGGCGCCCGGGAGGCGGATCCGGGGGTTTCCCTGGAAGCCTGACCGGGCGATCCAGCCCGTGTACCGTCGCGTCAGCCGCGCGGGCCTCCCAGCACCTCCCGGACCTTCCTGCGCAGCTGATCCGTGGAGAAGGGCTTCTGCAGGAAGGGCAGCCCCTCCTCCAGCACCCCGTGGCGGAGGATGGCGTCGTTGGTGTAGCCGGAAAGGAAGAGCACCTTGATCCCCGGATGCCGCTTCGCCACCCATTCGGAAAGCTCCCGCCCGTTCATGCCGGGCATGATCACGTCAGTGACCATGAGATCAATGCGGGCGGCGCCTTCGGACAGGCACAGCATCGCCTCCGCGGCGTTCCGGGCCGCGAGGACCTCGTACCCGGCCTCCTCCAGCAGGGTCTTGAGCACGGACCGCACCGAATCCTCGTCCTCCACCACCAGGAGGGTCCCTTCCCCGGGCTCGTCCGGATCCGGGGCGGGGGGTTCGGCCAGCGCCCCCGATTCCCCGGGAGGAACCCCAGGCAGGAGGATCTTGAAGGTGGTGCCCTTCCCGGGTTCGCTGTAGAGGAAGACGTACCCCCGGGACTGCTGGATGATCCCGAAGACCGTGGCCAGCCCCAGTCCCGTGCCCTTGCCCAGGCCCTTCGTGGTGAAGAAGGGCTCGAAGGCCCGCGCCTGGGTCTCCTTGTCCATGCCCACGCCGTTGTCGCTGACGGCGAGCGTCACGTAGGGGCCGGGGCGGGTGCCGGGGTGGGTCAGGGCGTAGCCCTCGTCCAGGTCCGCGTTGGCCGCCTCCAGCGTCAGCATGCCCCCGTCGGGCATGGCGTCCCGGGCGTTCACGGCCAGGTTCAGGATGACCTGGTCCATCTGGTTGGGATCGGCCTCGAAGGGGCGGAGGTCCGGCGCGATGGACAGCTTCACGTCGATGTCCTCCCCCAGCACCCGCTTCAGCAGGCCCGCGGAATTCCGGAGGACCTCGCCCAGGTCCAGGGTCCGCAGGGACATGACCTGCTGGCGGCTGAAGGTCAGGAGCTGGCGGGTGAGGCCCGCCGCCCTTTCCGACGCCGAAAGGATCAGGTCCACCGCCGGGGATTCCCCCCCCGTGAACTTGAGCTGTTCGGCACTGGTGTAGATGACCGTCAGGAGATTGTTGAAGTCGTGGGCGATGCCGCCGGCGAGCCTTCCCAGGGCCTCCATCTTGCTGGTCTGGCGGAGCTGTTCGTCCCGCTTGCGGATCACCTCCATGGCCTCCGCCAGGGCCTCGGTGCGGTCATGGACCCGGTTCTCCAACTCCCCCTGCTGGGAGCGGAGCCGCTGATTGGCCTCCTGGATCTCGTGGGCCCGGCGCACGATATCCACCTCCGCCTGGGAGGGATCCAGGCAGAAATCCCCGGGCGCGGTCCCGGTCTCCAGGCGCTTCTGGAGGATGTACTCCGTGACGTCCTCCACCTGGTGGAGGATGTACCGCACCTCCCCGTCGGGGCCCAGCACGGGATGATTGGTGGGGCTCCAGTACCGCTCCAGGTACCCCCCCCTCCCCGCCCTCCCGGATATCGTATTTCTGCACGGCCATGGAATCGTAGCGGCGGGTGGAGAGGACGCGCTCCAGGGAGCCTCTCAGGGTGGTGACGCCCGTGGCCTTCACTTCCTCCGGGTTGTCCGGGAAGACCTCGAAGATGCCCTTGCCCACGATCTCCGCCCGGACCGTCTGGGTCGCCTGCAGGTACTCCTCCGTCACGGCATGGATGGTCAGATCGGGCTGGAGG
Organism: Mesoterricola silvestris; assembly: GCF_030295405.1. Classification (GTDB taxonomy): domain Bacteria; phylum Acidobacteriota; class Holophagae; order Holophagales; family Holophagaceae; genus Mesoterricola; species Mesoterricola silvestris. The sequence continues at coordinate 4,548,683 of NZ_AP027080.1, forward strand.
GCGAGGATCGCGGCGGGGAGGGCCTCGAAGATCCTCCGGAACTCCGATTCCGGATCCGTGGGCAACCTGTCTGTCGTTCCCATGACCACCTCGACGCGGATACAGCGGTCCTCGCGGAAGCCCAGCCATGGAAGCGCTTTCGAAGGGACCCGAACGAAGGCATGGACAGGTGCTGACCCATTCTAATGACCCGTTTCCCCGGATGCAAAGTGATGGTTTATATATGTATCTTGAATATCCATGGGTCCTTTTAGGCGGACCCGCCGGGGACCTGATCCACGTCTCAGGAACCAATCGTTTATTATGAATTTATCCTAATTATCCGGACACGCCGCCCGGATCCTATTTCCCGGCCACGCGCCCCAGCGCCTCCAGCACCCGCTCCGGCGTGAATGGCACATGGGTCACCCGGGCGCCGGTGGCATCGAACACGGCGTTGGCCAGGGCCGCGGCCACCGGCACCACGGGGGGTTCGCCGATGCCCTGGGTGGCCATGGCGCTGTTTTCCGCGAAGACCACCTCCATGCGCGGGATGGCGGAGAACCGGGGCAGGAGGTAGGTATCGAAGTTCCGGTCCAGGATCCGGCCGCCCTTGAAATGGATCTCCTCGCTGAGGGCCTGGCCGATGCCCATGGTGATGGCGCCCTCCACCTGCTGGCGGGCGCCGTCGGGGTTCACCACGAGGCCCACGTCCACGGCCTCCAGGAAGCGCTCCACGCGCACCTTCCCGGTGGCCTTGTCCACAGCCACCTGGGCCACGGCCACCACCAGGGCCTGGCGCCAGGCGCCGCAGGCCAGGCCGATGCCGCGGCCGGTGGGGCCGGGGGCGGGTTCCCAGCCGAAGGTCTCCACCGCCAGGTCCAGGAGGCGCAGGAGGCGGGCGTCGGTGACCAGGCGCCGGCGCAGGGTCACGGGGTCCACCCCGGCCTTGGCGGCCAGGGCGTCCAGTTGGCCTTCCCGGGCGAAGGCGTTGGTGTGGGCGTTGGGGGCCCGCCAGGCGCCGGTGCGCAGGGGATGGAGGCCGGGCACCGACGGGGCCCGGAACCGCGCCGTCTGCATCTCGTAGGGGAACTCCGCCTCCCCCAGGGAAACGCCGGACACGGTGGTGTCCCAGAAGGTGAGGGCCCCGCGGCCGGCATCCAGGCCGGAGCGGATCTTCACCACCGCCGCCGGGCGGAAGGTGTCCATGAAGAAGTCCTCCTCCCGGTTCCAGGCCAGCTGCACCGGGACGCCGGGCACCTGGCGCGCGATGCGGGCGGCCTCCGCGGCCCCGGGGCCCACCAGCTTGCCCCCGAACCCGCCGCCCACGAACGGGGTGATGATGCGGACCTTGTCCTCGCCCAGCCCCAGGGCCTTGGCCACCTCCTCCCGGATGACGAAGGGGGACTGGGTGGAGGCCCACACCGTCATGCGCCCCCCTTCCCATTTGGCCACGGAGGTGTGGGGTTCGAGGGTGGCGTGGCCTTCGTAGGCGTTGCGGTACTCCGCCTCCACGAGGGTGGCGGCCCGCTTCTCGCCGGCGGCCACATCCCCCCGGGAGAGGATCACGCGCTGGCCGGGCGCGGCCTTGTCCACGAGGTACGCGTGGATCCGGGCGTCATCCACGTCGGGCCCGGTCCCTTCGAAGGTGGCCTTCACCTGGGCGAGGGCCCTGCGGGCGGTGTCGGGCTGGGGATGCAGCACCGCCAGGAGGGTGCCGTCCCGCACGATGCGCACGCCCGGGATCCGTTCCGCGGCCGCGGTGTCGGCCGCGGCGAGGATCTGCCCATGGGCCGGGGGCCGGAGGACGCAGGCGTGGAGGGTTCCGGGAAACCGCAGGTCGCCGGCGTACCGCGCGGCGCCGGTGACCTTGGGGAGGGCGTCCTTGCGGGGGACGCGGTGTCCGATGAGGGTGCACTGGGAAAGGGGCTTGGGCTTGACCCGGCCCAGGCGCCGCTCCATCTTCCGCCCCTGGACCAGGGCCCCGAAGGTGGTGCGGCGCGTGGGATCCGCCTTCACCCAGATGGCGCCGTCCTTCAGCGCGAGGGCCGTGGGGGGCTCGCCCAGGGCCTTGGAGGCCATGGCCAGGAGCACCGCCCGCGCCTCCGCGGCGGCCCCCCGGATGACGGGGGCCGTGTGCCACATCGTGAGGGAGCCGCCGGTGGGCAGGTCCCAGGGGCAGAGGTCCGTGTCGCCCAGGAGCATGTCCACCTGGGCCGGGTCCAGCTCCAGTTCCTCGGCCACGAGCATGGCCAGCACCGTCATGGCGCCCTGGCCCAGTTCGGCCTTCCCCACGAAGCAGCCCACGCGGCCGTCCGCGGAGACCTTCAGGTAGGCGTTGAAGTCCTCGGGGTAGGCCCCGGGCCGCGTGGGCTCGATGGGAGCGGCGCCGGCGGGGCCCGAGAAGAAGAACGTGAGGGTGCCCGCCGCCGCGCCCTGAAGGAAGGTCCGCCTCTTCATCGCACACCTCCCATGGCCTTGCCCGCCGATTCCACGGCGTCCAGGATCCTCACGTGGGCCCCGCAGCGGCAGAGGTTCCCCTCCATGGCCTCCACGATCTCCGCCCGGGTCGCCCGGGGCTTCTTCTTGAGGAAGGCCCAGGCGGCCAGGATCATGCCCGAGGTGCAGTAGCCGCACTGGAAGGCATGGTGGTCCCGGAAGGCCTTCTGGACGGGATCCAGCTCGCCGCCCTTGGCCAGCCCTTCGATGGTGGTCACCGCCTTCCCCGCCACCTCCCCCACCTGGGTGGAGCAGGAGGGCACCGCCTCGAAGTCCACCAGCACCGTGCAGGCCCCGCACAGCCCCGCCTCGCACCCCACCTTGGTGCCGGTGAGCCCCAGCTCGTCCCGAAGGACCCAAACAAGCATCCGGTCCGGGGGACTGGTGACGGTGACCGGTTGGCCGTTGAGGGTGAAGGAGACGGTGGCGGTCATCGGAATCCTCCGGGGCGAAGACATGGGGTAGGGATGCCAAATTATAATCCTGGAGCCGGCGATAAAGGTTGGGACATGAAACCGGCAAAAAATCAGGACGGCGCCAGGATCGATCGCGAGGAGCGGTTCATTCTTTTCCCAGCGCCCCAGCGAGCCCTCTGCGCCCCAGCGTTTGATCCCTTACATGCCTGTTCCGGCGCGACTCGTACCATCGGCCCGGTAATTCATGAAAAAGATTAAACGCTGGGGCGCAGAGGGCTCGCTGGGGCGCTGGGAAAAGCAAAAGCTAAGGGCGCTTGAGTTCTTCTTCGTAGACCTTCAGATCGGACGGACTGAAGCAGCAGAAAACAACTTCCGCGATGGGATTGGGCTTGCCCAGAAATGCCCGCGTGGTTGAAACGGCGATCCGGCAGGCGCTTTCAACGGGGTAGCCAAAGATGCCCGTGCTGATGCTGGGAAAGGCGATGGAGTGGAGGGAATGCTCGGACGCCAATTCCAGGCACCGCACATAGCAGGAGGCAAGCACCTCCGCTTCGCCCCAGGTGCCGCCCCGCCAGACGGGACCCACCGTGTGGATGATGTGCTTCGCCGGAAGCCGGTAGCCCTTGGTGATCTTCGCGTCGCCGGGCTTGCAGCCCCCCAGCAACCGGCATTCATGCACCAGGTCGGGTCCAGCCGCACGGTGGATGGCGCCGTCCACCCCGCCTCCGCCCAGGAGGGAGGAATTGGCGGCATTCACGATGGCATCCAGATCCAATTGGGTGATGTCCGCGAGTTGGGCGCGCAGGATCGAGGTCATCGGGGAAGCCTAGCACCGAAGCCGCGCCGGCCCCAACCTTGCGATCCGAACGGGTCGCTCGACTTATTTCACCTCGTGTTCCGTTGCACCGGTGCAGGACGCAAACTGGAAACCGGAGCATCTCCCCGGGGAGGACCCACGCAAGCTTTCCATAGCTCCCTGAAAGCCTGGTCCTTCATCCCCCCACCTTCCATCCAACGAGGTGCCTATGACCCATTCCATCCTACGAAACCCGTACAGCCGCCTTTGCGCCCTGCTCATCGCCTCTTCCGGCGCCCTGCTCGCGCAGTCCAGCGCTGTCGGGCATATTTCCGGAAAGGTGATCCGTCCCGACGGAACGCCCTTCACCCAGCAGTTGGTGGTGATCGAAACGCCGCGCGGCAACCGGGAGATCCGCACCAACGAGCAGGGCGAGTTCTTCATCCCGAACCTGGTTCCCGGCAAGGTCACCGTGAAGGTCACCGCCCCGGACATGCTCCACTTCCGGAGCGAGATCCTGGTCCTCGTGAACCAGACCTCCAACCTTTCGATCCGGCTCCGGCCCCAGGCTTCCACCACGGTGGAAGTGGTGGATGTCGGCAGCTCGCTGCCCCTGAGCACCACGGACCAGACGCAGGCCAAGACCGGCCTCACCACCAACATGGAGGTGATCGACAACCTGCCGATCCCCCTCACGACCGGCGGGGATCGCGTGTCCTCCTTCCTGAACCTGGTTCCCGGGACCAACACGGGCTACGCCTACCATGGAGCCACGACCCTCTCCTACCATGTGGATGGCGTGGACACCACGGACTCGGTCTACGGCAGGGGCATCACCCTGCTGAACAACGATCTGGTCGACCAGGTCCAGATGCTCACGGGCGGCGTGAACGCCAAGTACGGGCGGTTCGACGGCGGTCTGGTCAGCGTCACCACCAAGAGCGGGACGAACGTCTTCGAGGGATCCGCGCGCTTCGCCATCTCGAACCCCAAGTGGGGAGGGATCGGCAAGACCCCAGAGATCTACAAAGCCCTGAACATGCCCATCGCCAGGCCCCTGGACGCCACCACCACCATCCAGTCCTACACCTTCATGGGCCCCCTCATCAAGGACACCCTGTTCTTCTCCCTGGGCTACCAGACCTATTCTCCCCAGGAGAAAACGGCCCAGACGACCAGTGGACTCAAATTCGCCGGCGTGCCCTTCGTGTCGTCCACGGGCGAAACCCGGCAGGACGCGAAACTGGACTGGCTCGTCAACAACGATAACCGTATCTATTTCCAGTACAACCACAGCGTCCAGGACTCCGACAACGCGTACACCAATGGCGGCAACCCCTCCTCCCTCTCCACCCTGAGCGGGCTCACGCGAACCACCCGCGGCTACTATTCGCTCGGGTGGACCAGCCAGCTGGCCTCGAACCTGCTTCTGGATGTCAAGTACAACGATACCAACTATAAACAGGACCAGCGCGGTTCCAGCGGGGGCAACTCGGTCGTTTCCTGGCTGGATGTGCCGGATTTCACCCTCTTCGACAACGGCACCTTTGCCAGCGTGGTGGACGAGCGCCACCAGAAGGTCTTCAGCGCGGGCGTCACCTGGTTTGCCAAGGGCCTGGGCGAGCACCAGGTGGATGCCGGTGTGCAGAGTTACCATTTCACCGACGAGACGGGAGCCTTGGATTACCCTTCAGGCTACTTGATCCACTTCAACGGCTTCATCCCCGGCGCCACGACGCCGGCCCTGGGGAACCGGCTCCTCGTTCCCGGCAATCCGGCCCTGACCCAGCTCATTTCCGAACAGGCGGTCTCCGGCAAGGCCACCAGCCGAAACCAGTCCGTCTACCTGAACGACACCTGGTCCCTGGACAAGCATGTCTCCGTGAACCTGGGCCTTCGCTACGACAATTTCTCGGGTACCACCGTCCCCGAAAACAACACCTATTCCACCCACGCGTTCGCCCCCAGGCTGGGCGTCAACTACGACGTCGCCGGCGACAAGACCCGGATCTTCAGCTTCACGGCGGCCGAGTACCAGGCCCAGATCCTCCAGGGCAGTCTTGCCAACGCCTCGGTGACCAAGACGCCGATCACCCGGACCTATGCCTACAACGGACCCGCCGCCCCCGCGGGACAGGGGAACGGGCAGCAGGCCCTGAATGCCAATGGCTCCATCAATTGGGCGGTGTGGGGCAACCTCGCCGGGGCCACCGGCGTGAACAACTACATGACGTCCGTGGATCCCATCCAGAACCGCACGACCTTCGTGGATCCCAATATCAAGGCCCCGAGAACCCGGGAACTCACCCTCGGGTACCACCAGGAGACTGCCAACCAAGCCTTCAGCGCAACCCTGGTCCGCCGATGGATGGACCGGTTCCTGGACGCCCTTTGGACCGGCGACGGCATCGCCCCCGGTGTCGCCAAGATCCTCATCTCCAACGACCCCGACGGCAAGCGGGACTACTACGGCCTCGAACTGACCTACCGGAACAATGCCAACGAGCACGTCTCCTTCGGCGGCAACGCCACCTGGTCCCGCTCCCTGGACAACGTCAATAACCAGAGCTTGGCCAACAACTTCGGCGTAGGGAGCCAGCAGGGCATCCCCCGCGACCAGCTCAGCCCCTACGGCCCGAGCTCGGGCATCGACCGCTCCTTCATCTTCCACGGGGATGTGACCTTCAAGCAGGGGCTCGGCAAGGGGACCTTCAATGCCTCCCTCCTCGGCAGCTACTACGGCAAGGAAACCTACGGCTACCGCTTCGGCACCGCCCTGACGCCCTCGAACCTGGTGGCCCAGGGGTATGCCGCCACCTACAGCAGGTTCTTCCCGGAGCTCGGCCCGCTCCACCAGCCCGAATACTACACGCTGGATATGCAGATCGGATACACCCACGCCTTCACGAAAAAAATGAACGCGTTCCTCAAGATCAACATCCAGAACATCCTGAACTACATGCCCAACTACATGAACACGTACTACGGCACGGCCTACACCGGGACCTACCAGCCCTTCGCCATGTTCGACGGCAAGGGCACGGTCAACGTCGCGCCGCGCACCGTCAGTTTTGATCTCGGCTTCCGCTTCTGAGCGGACGGGCAAGGAACCTCCGGTGCAGCCGCCACGTGTGGATCCGGATCACGAAAACGAGGGCGGCCGGCCCCACCATGGGATACCCGGCGAAGCCCGGAAACAAAGGAGAGGACACGATGTCCAAATTCCGCAATCACGGCTGTGCCGTTCTTCTTCTCGCGGCGCCGCTGTATTCCTCGCCCGGCGCGGCCCAGGCCCCCAAGGCCCCGGCGGCCCCGGCGGTGACCCTCAAGGTGGGCGACCAGGCCCCGGCCTTCGTCCATGGCGCCTGGCTCAAGGGCAAGCCCGTCCAGGCCCTGGCCAAGGGCCAGACCTATGTCCTGGAATTCTGGGCGACCTGGTGCGGCCCCTGCAAGCAGGCCATTCCCCACGTGACCGAACTGGCGAAGAAATACGCCGGGAAGGTCACCTTCATCGGGGTCAACGTCATGCAGGAGGGCAAGGACCCGAAGGCGATCGACGCGAGCGTGGCCGCCTTCGTGAAGAGCCAGGGGGCCGCCATGGAGTACCGGGTCTGCCGGGACACCAGGGACGATGGCATGAAGAAGACCTGGCTGGACGCCGCCGGCGTCCAGGGCATCCCGGCCACCTTCATCGTGGACGGCACCGGCCGCCTCGTCTGGAAGGGCCACCCCCTCAGCATGGACCCCGTGCTCGAGCAACTGGCGGCGGGAACCTTCGATCCCGTCGCGGCCATTGCCGAGGCCAAGACCAATAAGGAAGCCCTGGAGCGCATCAGCGAGGCGCTCAAGGCCAAAGAGTGGCAGAAGGCGCTGGAACTGGCATCTACCTGCAAGCCCAAGAGCAAAGTGGACATCATGAGCGTCGAGTGGCTCCGTTTCCAGGCGCTCCTTCACGTGGACGAGAAGGCGGCCCTCGCCCTCTACGATTCCTCCATCAAGGACGCCCCCGATTGGGCCTTCCCGTTCGTGGGCACCGTGATCCGCACCGATGGGCTTTCCAAGGACTGGTACCTCCGGGTCATCCCGACGCTGGAGGAGCTCGTCAAGAAGGAGCCGGCCGCGGTGGGCATGCTGGCCGAGGCCCAGTTCCGGGCGGGGGATTTCGCGAACGCCGCCAGGAACAAAGCCAAGGAGATCGAGGAACTCAAGGGCCGCCTTCCCGGGATCCTCAAGGAGCATCCCGATGCGGGTCCGATGGTCAAGGGGGCTCTGGCGAAAATGGAAGCGGAGCTGAAGGAGTACCAGGCCGCCGTGAAGCCCTGAGGCCCCGGCGGGGTCGCCCTTCCCAGGGCCGGGCAAGGCGGGTGCCGATCCGCCTTGCCCGGCCTTCCTGCGTTCCGGGGCGAACCGGTGCATAGGGGAATCGAAAAACCGGTGCATGACCCTGGCGGAGGTCCGCCGTAACCCGGGGTGGGCCACCCGTTGGCCACCCTCGTCCGGAAAGCCGATCATGATGCGACCGAAACCCCTCCTCGTCTTCCTTGGCCTGACCCTGGCCCTGCTCGCGCCCGCCCGCGCCCCTCAGCCCCAAGCCGGTCTGGCGCTCCAGGGAAAGAGCATCCCGGTCGCCCTTCCCCCCCCACCGCCGCCGAAACCCGGGCCGGAACCCGGCCCCGCCGTGGCGCCCGTCGACCCGCAGCGGCCCCGCACGACGATCCAGAGGCTGATGGCCCCCGTGGCCCTGAAGTGCGCCCTGCAGCTTCCCCTGGGGGGCGGCGCCCTGGCGGCGATCCTGATGAAACTGGCCTGGTTCGCGGATCTCGTCCTGGGCACGGTCGGGTTCTGGGGCCTCCTGGGCCTGGTGACCGGAGCTTCCCTGGCCGCCTACCACCTGACCGGGGCACGGGCCGGAGGCTCCCGCCGCCAACCCGACGTTCCGACCCACCCCGTCATGTAAAAGCGGAAACCGGGGCTAAGGGTTCACCCGTCCGAGCGCTTTCACCATCCGGTTCACCGCCTCCTCCAGCTCCACCTCGTCGGCCTGGGCGAAGCCCATCCGGAAGGCCGGTTCCGCCGCGCCGAGGTAGTAGTGGGAGGGGGGATTCAGGATCAGGCCGCAGGACCGGACGGCCTGGATCCAGGCATCCAGGTCCGCGCCCTCCCGGCCCCGGAGCCAGAGGCTCATCCCCCCCTGGGGCGAGGGCACCTCAAGCGGCCCGGACAGGCTCTGCCGGAGCCTCGCCACGAGGAAATCCCGGCGGGCCGCATAGACCTTGCGGACCCTCCGGAGGTGCCGCACCAGGTCCCCGTCCCGGATGAGGTCCGCCACCGCCCATTCCAGGACGGGATCCCCCAGCTCTCCCCGGCTCAGGCGGATCTTGCCCAGGACCGGGACGAGGGGCGTCGGCAGGACCATGTAGCCCATCTTGAGCCCCGGCGCCAGCAGGCGGGACAGGGAGCCGATGTGGATGACCTGGCCGGTCCGGTCCAGGGAGATGAGGGGCTCGGAACGCGTCCCCTCGTACACGTACTCGCCGTCGTAGTCGTCCTCCAGGACGGCCAGGCGGTGCTTCTGGGCCAGGTCCAGGACCGCCTTCTTGCGCGCTTCCGAGAGCACGGCCCCCGTCGGGAACTGGCGCCGCGGCGTCAGGTACAGGACCCGGATCCGTTCGCCCTTCAGCACCTCCTCCAGAGCCTCGGGGATCAGCCCCTCGCCGTCCACCGGCACGGGGCGGAGCTCCATCTTGCCGATCTGCCTGAAAAGGTCCCAGGCGCCCCGGTTGCCGGGATTCTCCACCGCCGTGAGGCTTCCCGGCCGGGACAGGGCCCCGGCCAGCAGGGCCAGGGCTTCGCGGCTGCCCCGGGTGATCATGATCCGTTCCATGGGGACGACGGCCCCGTAGCGTTCGGAGATCCAGGACGCCACCATCTCCCGCAGCAGGGGCGTCCCCAGGGGGTTGCGGTCGTCCAGGATGCGCGGCCCGTGGCGCCGGAGCGCCCGCTGGTAGCCTTTGGCCAGCTCGTCGGCGGGCGCGAGCCTGGGATCGGGGGAGCCGTCCTCCAGGAGAAGGTCCCCGGCCACCGTCACGGATGCGGGCTGGAGCAGGCTGGGAAGATCGAAGCCCACCTGTGACCCCGGGAGCGCGGGGTCGGGCGCCTTCCGGGCGGAGGCGCCCGAGGGCAGTTCATCGGCCACGAAGGTCCCGCTGTTGGGCCGGGTGACCAGCCAGCCCTGGGCCTCCAGCTCCTGGAGGGCGGCGATGACCGTCCTCCGGTTGACGCCCAGGTGATCGGCCAGGATCCGGGAGCCCGGCAGGGCCGCCTGGCGCGGCAGCCGGCCCTCCAGGATCGCCCCCTGGAGGGTCAGGGCGATCCGCTGGTACAGGGACGAGCCCGGGGCGTCGATGAGGGTGAGGAGGAGGTCGTTGGGGCGCATGGGCGGACTCAGTTCCGGGTGAGGGGCAGGGCCTGGTCGAGGATCGGGCGCAGGCGGCGTTCCTGGAGGCGATCCACCTGAAGCGATTGCTGGAGGAGCGCCACGGCCTCCCGGGCCAGGCGGATCCGCGCGGCGGGACGGGTTTCCCGGGCGGCCATGGCGGCGAGGATCTCCGCCTTCAGCGAGCGGATCCTCGCCAGGTCCGCGGAGGATTCCGGCAAGAAGCGCTGCATGGAGGGCACCGCCCGGCCGGGTCCGGAGACCCGCGGCGGAAGCACCTGGGCGTAGGCCTTGTCGATCCATTGGAGGGCCTCGGGGAGGGAGCTCCCGGACGGGCCGGACTGGAGCAGCAGCAGGGTGGCCATCTGCTCCTTGTAGTAGGGCATCCACGCGTAATTCTTCACCAGGGGCGCCTGCAGGCAGCGGCCGATTTCGCGAAGGTAGGGCTCGGCATCCTGCTTCTCCGCCAGGGCGCGCCGGGCCAGGAGGACATTCATTTCGAGGACCCTATCGAGGCCGCCCGAAGCCATGGCGGGGTCGCCCTTTCCGATCCTTCCCAGCTCCGTCCGGAACTCCGCCCAGGAGGGCCCATCACCGACCAGTCGGATGCGCTGGCTAAGGAGGTTCTGGGCCAGGTAGGTCCTGAAGACCGATGGCACGGGCAATCGGTCCAGGCAGTCCTGGGCCCGGGAGAGCCATGGGAGGGGATCGCCGTAGGCCAGCCAGACCCGTTCCGCGGCCAGGAGATCCAGGCGGCCGAGGGAGGTCCACTCCGGGGGACCGGCCGGGTGGAAGGTGGCGTGGATGCCCTGGATGATCCCCACGGGATCCTCCCCCGTTTCGGCCAGGGTCTGGGCGGCGGTGGAGCACCACTCGAACCGGGCGGCCTCGCTTCCGGTCCAGGGTTCCTGGAGGCACCGCCGGCAGGCCTCCACGAAGGCCGGGGGCGGTTTGACCCCATAGTAATTGCACTTCTTCAGGAAGGACGCCTTGGCCTCCAGCAGGGCCCGCAGGCTCCGCCCGGAGGGATCGAGCGCCGGGTCCGGGCGCAGCCCGGCAAGATCCCGGGCCACCGGTTCGGGATCCATCCCACGGGCCAGGCGGTACGGCAGCACGTGGGTGGCCAGGAGCTGGCCGTACTGGGCCGTGAGCACCGGGTCGCGCCCCCGGACCTTCAGGCCCTGGTCCAGGAGGGCCCGGGCCTCCTCGAAGAGGACGACCGGGGCTCGGCTATCCTTCGTCGGCAGCGAATCCTCCTTCAGATTCTCCTCGGCCAGGGCCCCGTAGGCCCGGGGAAGACTCGGCGCGAGGCGGAGGGCCTCCACGAGGAGGGCCCGGGCCCGCTGCTGGTAGGAGGCCGCCTCCTGCGCCTCGGGGCTGGAGAAGGCGCCCGAGGCCATGCCGGCATTGACGATGAGGAGTCCGGCCTTGGCGGAGAGGGCCATCGCCTCCTCGAACAGGCCGTCCAAGTCCTGGGGGAATTGGGCCCGGTAGGTCCGGGTCAGGTTCAGGAGCCAGTCGAGATTGACCGCGTCCAGCATCTTGGCGTCGGCAAGATCGACCAGGAAGGCCAGTTTCACCTGATCGGATCCCTTCCTCCCCCTGAGGAGCTTGCGCGCCGGGTCCAGGTACTGGCGGCGGATCTCGTCGACCTTGCCCCGGTTGGCGGGATCCTGGAGCCCCGACATGAAGCTCCACTGATCCTTCCGGAACGTGGCCAGAAGGGTGATGGCGAGCCAGGACCGCGCACTTTCGGTGCGGTACCCCGAATCCCAGGCCTCCTGGAAGGAGGCCACGGCCCTCGCGTCCTCGGCATCCATGAGGAAGTAGGCCTGCCCCAGGGCGAGGCAGGCGGGGCCCCGGGCCGCAGCCCCCCCGCCCCGCCGGGCTTCGAGGATCTTCCCGACGAAGGCTTCGGCCTCCTTGAGTTCGGGGCGGATATCGTGGGGCGGAAGGCGGTAGGTCCGGTCCAGGTGGGCGCCCAGGTCCCCCACGATCTTCTGGCAGTGATGGTCCCATTCGGCCTGCTGGGTAAGGAAGGTCGAATGGCGCACGAAGAGGGCCAGGGAGGCCGCCAGGGCCAGGAGGCCCAGGCCGCTGACCCATTGGAGCATCCGGTTGCGCTGGTACCACTTGGCCAGCCGGTAGGCCGGGGCCCTGCCCATGGCCGCCACCGGTTCCGCCCGCTGGAAGCGGTCCAGATCCTCGGCCAGTTCCCAGGCGCTGGCATAGCGTTGTCCGGGGTCCTTCTCCATGCACTTGGCGACGATGGCCGCGAGATCCCGGGCGATGGCGGGGACGCGCTGCCGGAGGGGGACGGGCGGGTCCTTGGCCATGGCCTCCAGCAGCCCCTCGAAATCATGGGCCCGGAAGGGACTGGCCCCGGCCACCATCACGTACAGCATCACGCCCAGGGCGTAGACGTCCGTCCCGGGACCGATGCGGGCCGTGTCCCGGGCCAGTTGCTCCGGGCTCGTGTAGGGGGGCGTTCCCAGGCTGCAGCCGCCGCTGGACGCCTTCGAAGCGCCCGCCACCATCCCGAAGTCGCTGATGATGGGGTGGAAGATCCCATCCTCGTGGCGTTCCATGAGGACGTTGCCCAGCTTCAGGTCCAGATGGATGAGGTCCTTCTGGTGCGCGGCGTGGATCCCCAGCGCGATGTCCCGGATGATCCGGACCTTTTCCCCCAGGTCGAGGGAAGGCAGGAGCTGGGCCAGGGTCGGGCCCTCCACGAGCTGCATGACCAGGTGCCCCTGGCCCACTTCGTAGACCCTGCAGACGTTGGGGTGCTCGACCTTCGCCTGGGCCCGGGCCTCCTCCAGGATCGGCCCCCGCGGGTCCTTGAGCGCCTTGATGGCCACGTGCCGCTGGAGCAGGGTATCCAGGCCCTTGTAGACGAGGGCGCTCGCCCCTTCCCCGATGGGGACGAGGTCCTGGTAGCGGTCCCCCAGGCCCTTGAGCTCCCCGATGGGCGCGGGCCCCTTGAACAGCGGATCGATCCAGGACCCCGCCTCGCCGCCGATGGCCTCCCAGGCCAGGCTGTTGAGCGCGACCCTCGACATCCGGCCCGAGGCCAGGAGCGTCGCGAGTTCCTCCCCCCAGAAGTCGCCCTCGGGGTCCTGGGCGGAGGAATCATCCGCCGGGCGAGGGTCGCCCAGGAGCCCGCGCGAATGAGCTTCCTTGAGGATCCGGGACGAGAGGTTCGCGGAGAACATGGCGAAGGGAGGGGACCTCGGGAGGATGTGTCGGACGGCCCGTGCAGGCCAAGGATGGCTTGCGGATAGGATAGCTCAGGTCACATCCTCCGGACGCCTGATAGACATACGGCCGAACCCTTTGATGGCTTAGATGGAGCGCCGTGAGAACTGGATGGAGGCCCAGAGGACCATGGCGGCCGCCGCGGCCACGGTCATCGCGGCGAGAAGCCAGTCCTGGGTCGCGGGGCCCCAGCCCACCCATCCGCCCACCTTCGCGGCGCCGATCTGCAGGGCGATGATGAGGGCGTTGGTCAGGAGCAGGAACAGGGCCAACCCGCCCGGGATGGCGGCGGTGAGGACCCCCACCAGGAGGCCGCAGGCCATGGCCAGGAGCACGCCCGGAAGCCTAGCCAGCAGGAGGCCCCGGAGGATGGCCACGGGATCCAGGGGCGCCTTCACCAGGACGGCGTTGAGGATAAGCATGCAACCGACGCCCAGCCCCAAGGCGGCCAGCAGGACGACCGTCATCCCGGCCCCCCGGGCCAGGAGGAAATGGGCCCGGGGCATGGGCCGCACGACGAACAGGATGGGGATGCCCTGCTGGAGGTCGGCGATGAGGGAGGCCGTGACCACCGAGCCCGTGATGAGCGCCGCCAGGTGCGCGGTGCCCGAGATGGCCAGGTTGCTCATGGCCTGCACGTGTTCCACGCTGGCAAGGAGCGCGGCCGGCACGAGCAGGGCGATGGCCGCGAGCACGGCCTGGATCAAGGGGCTGCGCCGCAGATGCGCCAGTTCATCCCGGATCATGAGGATCAACATGCGCTGGCCTCCTCTTCCCGCTCGGTGGCGACGTCGAGGACGTCGTCGGTCATGCGGCCGATGATGGTTTCCAGGGACGGCACCAGCGGTTTGACGTACCGGATGCCGTGGCCGCTGGCGATCATCTGCCCGAGCACGTGGGTCGAGACGTCCAGCAGGTGGGCCCCGGGCGTGGGATGAAGGCGCAGGACCGTGGAGGCGGCCATCTCCACCCTCGCCACGCCGGGAATGGCGCTCAGCCGGGAATGCGGCAGGATGCCGGTGAAACCGATCTCCACCACCTCGGCGTCCCGGTGGGCCGCCTTCAGTTCCTCGACCGTGCCGTCGAAGATCACGCACCCCTTCCGGAGGACCACGATGCGTTCCATCAGCTCCTCCACATCCGCGAGGATGTGGCTGGAGAAGAGGATGGAGACGCCCTGCCGGCCCAGTTCCGTGAGGACGCCCTTGAGGTGTTGGCGGCCGGCGGGATCGAGGTGGTTGAACGGTTCGTCCAGGATCATCAGCTTGGGGTGGCCCAGCATTGCCTGGGCCAACCCCAGGCGCTGTTTCATGCCGCGCGAGAACCCCCCGACCCGGAGGTCCGCCTTCGGGCCGAGGCCCACCTGCTGGAGGACCAGCGGGACCCGCTGCCGGAGGGCGGATGCCTCGAGGCCCGAAAGCCTCCCGAACAGCCACAGGGTCTCCCGGGCCGTCCTCCAGGACGCGAAGGCCACGTCCTGGGGCAGGTACGAGATCTCCTTCAGGATGCCCTTCCGGTCCAGGGGCTGCCTCATTCCAGAGATCCAGGCGGCGCCTTCGAAGCCGGTCTCCATGCCGGTGAGGATCCGCATGGTCGTCGTCTTCCCGGCGCCGTTGGGGCCGACGTATCCCACGATCTCGCCCCGCGAAAGCGAGAAGGAGACGTTGTCCAGGGCCTTCAGGCCCGGGTAGCGCTTGGTCAGCCCTTGGGCGATGACGAGAGCGGAGCTTTTCGGCGGTTCAGGCATGGTCATTCCGGCGGCAGGAAGGCGTTCCTGGGAGTCAGTGGGATGCGGAGACCTGGCTGGTGTAGTTCCGGAGGTCCTGGTTGAGCGCGTCCAGGCGGTCCGCGGGGGCCTTCTCCTCCCGGGCCTTGGCGATGGCCTTCCCGATAGCCTCGACGGCCTTCCCGGGTTGCCCGGCCTTGGCATAGGCGTCGGCCATGGAGCGATGGATCTGAGAGGCGCTGCCCCCGGTATTGGGCGCGAAGTACTCGTTCCGGAGGCTCCGTTCCAGCACCTTGGCCACGGCGGCGTAGGTGGCTTTCGAAAGCCCTTCCTTCTGCAGGGTCAAACCCGCCGCATCCGTGAGGTTGATGTACCGGGACAGGGGATCCGCCGCCATCTGCTCCAGGATGGCGGGCACCTTGTCCCGGTCGATTTCCAGCAGGGCCATGAACTTGTAGAAGGCCACCGCATCCTTGCGGTCCGGGAACCGCTTTTCGAAGGCTTCGGAGGCCGCCAGCATGGACCGGCACGTGGCCGCGCGTTCCGCCTCCGTGCCGCTGAACATCTTGAACATGATCGTCTCCACGGCATCCCGCTCCTGCATGACCTGGGCGGCCTTGTTCCGGTCCCAGGTCCCAGCCAGGACATGGTCGAGGGCCCATTCCAGGTGATCGAGGTTCACGTCCACCCAGGCGATCCTGCCCTCCTGGTCGATGATGAAGGTGGTCGGGAAGCCATTGCGGCGGAGCGGCTTGATCCAGGCCTGGTACATCGTGTTGGCGGCGCCATCCACGGCGACGTCGAAGGTCAGCCGCTTCCCGTTGGGCGTCTGCAGGAATTTCCGGACGGCGGCCGCGAGATCCTTCCCCTTGTTCTCGCCCAGGTCCTCGTAGCTGTCCACGGAAATGAACCGGACCTTGTCCTCGTACTTCCGGGCGATCCCGCTGATGTGGGGAAAGGCCATGATGCACCCGCCGCACCAGGTGGCCCAGAAATCCACCACGTAGACGCGCCCGGGCTCGAACCGGGCCAGCGGCTTGCCGCGAACCCAGGCCTGGGCGGTGATGGGAGGCGCGGGGTCCCCGATCCGGAGCGTGGGATTGGAATTGAACTGGGCGTGGCAGAGGGTGGCCGCCACCGACAGCGCGAGGGCCCGGATGCCAACAAGAAGTGCGTGTGTTTTCATGGCTTTTCCATCCTCTTGAGGTTGTCCGGCCAGTCTACGGTCGTCCCAGGGGGGGGCCCTGCACCGGATCGAAAGTTGGGACGTACACCGGCGTGGATCGCCCGAAACAGGTATCCTCGTCCTGGTCGCGCGGGATCCCCATGCTGTTGAAAAAAACCAATCTGTTTTCAAGGCTTTCCGCGCCGATCCTGTGCGCGCTTTCCCTCGCCTTGGAGGCGGGGGTCCCGGCCTCCTCCCCGCGCGTTTGGGTTTGGGCCTGGGACCGGCCGGAGGACCTTCGCTTCCTGAAGCCGGAGGAAGCGGGCGTCGCGTTCTTCGTGCTGGGCATCCAGGTGGGTCCAGGGACCGTGGCCGTCCGTCCCCGGACGGCGCCCCTCCGACTTCCCGAGGGGATGCACCGCATCGCTGTCGTCCGGCTGGAGGCCTCGGGTGCCGGCGTCCCGGAGCGCCGGATGACGGAGATCCTGGCCGCCATCCGGACCTATGCCCTCGTGCCGGGCATCGAGGGGCTGCAGATCGATTTCGACGCCAGCCTATCCCAGCGGCCCTTCTACCGGCAGCTGATCGATCGGCTCCTGAAGCCGGGCGAAATCCAGGTTCCCCTCACGATCACCGCGCTCGCGTCCTGGTGCATGGGGGATCCCTGGATCCGCGACCTCCCCGTCAGCGGAGCCGTGGGGATGTTCTTCCAGATGGGGCGGGACACCCCGGAAGCCCTGGCCTGGCTGCGCAAGCACCGGCCGGTGACCGGCGTCCGCCCCGGGGCGCTGGCCTGGGGCCTCGCCACGGACCAGCCCCTGCCCGTGGCCCCTCCCCCGGAGGCTCGCGTCTTCCTCTTCCATCCCCGGTCCTGGACTCCAGACGCCTTTTCCAGCGCCCTTCGAAGGGTCACGCCATGAACCCCAGACGTTACCTGCCCGCCGCCGTCGCGGCCCTGGTGCTGGCCCTTGCGGCCGTTCCCATCATCCGGGCCTGTGCGCCCGAGGGACCCTCGCTTGCCTTCACCTGGGCCACGCATCCCGACCTCCCGTTGAACGCCTTCGCGGAGGGGAGCCTGGGCATCCTGCAGCCGACCTACGCCCGCTCCTACCTGGTCGTGGCCTATCGCCAGATGGCGGGGCTGCCCCTCACCCAGGCCGAACGGCGCAGCGTCCTGGAACTCTGGAATTACCGCCTCCAGGGCGGGGCCGTCCTGCCCCGGGACGGCGGGAGCGCGCCCCAGGACCCCGCCGCGGCCCCTTCCGGATCCCTGGACTGGAAGGCGGTCCGCGCCCGCTTCACCCGCGAGCCGGCCCCCGACCCGGTGCGGTTCCGATGGGATGAGGACGCCTACCGCCCTGCGGTGTCGGACAGCGCCCTGGAGGTGGCGGCGGCCACGCTCCTGGACCGGTCCCGGCGATGGGATCCGGACCGGATCGCGGACTGGATCCGGGCCCAGGACAGGGTCTTCAGCACCACCGGAAAGACGGGGCTGGTTCCGGAACCGGCCCCCGCCGGCCGGGACCCCCTCTTCCAGGCGGACCGGGCCTACCAGATGGCCTGCGCCCGGTTCTACCTCGGGGATTTCCCCGCGGCCCGGGCGGCCTTCACGGCCATCGCCCAGGAGGGGGCCTCCCCCTGGCGAAGGCTGGCAGCCTACCTGGTAGGACGTACTTGGCTGCGCGAGGGGGAACGCCTCTCCGCCAAGGATCCGGCGGGCGCCTTGCGGTGCTACCGGGAGGCGCACCACGTATGGGCCGGACTCCGGGGCGGGAGCATGCCCGCCAAGCCCGCGAGCGCAGCCCCCGAACCGCTCGGGGAGCAGGATCTGGAGGAAGGGATCCGGGTCGGCGAACAGCGCGCCCTGGCCAAGGCCGACCCCGAGGCCGCGGCCGGCGCCATGCTCCAGGACCTGAAGAAGCCCGGCGCCAGCGACGATTTCGGGGATCTTGTGGCCCGCTTCACGAACCTCCTCGACGCCAACATCACGGGCGAAGCGGATGCCTATGAAACCCGCCCCGCGTCCAGATCCATCCCCCCGGGCCTGCTGAAGGACGATCTGGCCGAATGGGCCTATCGCTTCCGGGAGACCGGCCCGAAGGCCTATGCCCTGGCCTACCAGCGATGGAAGCAGCGCCACGGCCTGCCCTGGCTCCTCATGGCCATCGCCAACGGCGAGCCCTCCTCCAAGGGGATCCAGGAGGTTCTGGGGGCGGCTGCCGCCCTTCCACCGGAGAACCCGGCCTACGAAACCGTCTCCTTCCACCGGGCCCGCATCCTGGCGGCCCAGGGCAAGGAGACCGAAGCCCGGACCCTCATGGCCGGTTTCCTGAACGGCGATCCCCGGCGGACCACCCCCTCAAGCCGGAACCTCTGGCGGGCCCTCCGCATGCCCCTGGCGCGGAACGATGCCGAATTCCTGGCGGACGCCTTGAGAAGCCCGGCCGGTTCCTACGATCTGGGCTTTGACGAAAAGAAACGTACCCCCAGCCTCGCGACCTGGTGCTCGGGGATCCAGTCCACCCACCCGGACATCCGGAAACGGCTGAAGGGCATCCAGGCCCCGGCCCGGTTCATCCAGGGCGACGCCTCCCGCGTGCTCAACCTGGAAGTCCCCACCGAGGTGCTGCACGCGCTGGCGACAAGGAAGGACGTCCCCCCCCACCTGCGCCGGGAGTGGATCCGGGCCGCCTGGGTGCGGGCCGTCCTCCTGGACCGGTGGGACGTGGCTGCCCGGATCCTCCCGGACCTCCTGGAGCAGGAGCCGGAGCTCCGGCCTTCCCTGGAAGGATTCGCCGCCGCCCCCCCCGTGGAGCAGGCCCGGCAGGCGCTGCTGACCCTCCTCCGCCACCCCGGCCTGAGGTGGATGGTCTTCCAGGGCATCAACCACCGGACCTTCACCGAACCGGGCGAAAAGCCCCTCCCCCTGCGCCACCGCGACACCTACCTGCAGACCTGCTGGTGGCCCGGCCCCGGGCCGGAAGGTCACCTCAGCCCGGCGGTGGTGACGGAGAACGCCAGCTGGACATTCTCCTTCTACGGACCCGAACCCCATGCGCTGGAACAGCCCCTCTTCGCCCTCGTGGGCAGGGGCCCCCTCCCCGTCCCCTGGCTCACCCCGGACCAGCGCGCCCGCGGTTCCCAGGAAGCCAAGCGGCTGCTCGCCCTCGAGGAGGGTCCCGATTGGCTTGCCTCCAGGACCCTCGCCTGGGCCGAATCCTCCCCCGGGGATCCCCGGCTTCCAGAGGCCCTCCACCTCGCCGTGAAAAGCGGGAAGGTCGGCGGCGAGAAGCACTACAACCGAGCGTGCTTCCGCCTCCTGCACACCCGCTACAAGCGGAGCCCATGGGCGGCCAGGACGCCCATCCACTACTGACGGGGGGGCAGGGCCGGACGGCGTGGGAATCACGTGATCGGTCCAGGTCCGGATCCGTCATCCGGACCTTTCCCGCCCGGACAATAGGCCCGTGGGCAGGAGCGCCGCTGCTGTGATGGCCGCCAGACCAAGTGCGGCCACCCCGTGCGCCATGCCGGGACCCGCCCGGGCCTGCAGAAGGTGCTGCAGGAGGGCCGCGGCCAGCACGCCCCCCAGGGCTGCTCCCATCTGGTTCAGGATGCGGGACACCACGCTGGCGTGCGCCACCTGGACCTTGTCCAGGTCCTGATAGGCCGCGGAGAGGGTCAGGAGGGTGACCAGGCCCAGGCCAGCTCCCCGGGCCAGGAGGGCCGCCAGGGCCAGGGCCGTCGCCGGCGGCCCCCAGGGGCCAGCGAAGGCCAGGGTGGCCAGGATGGCCACGACGAGGGAGGCCCGGGCCAGGGCCCGGTCCCCCAGGATCCGGGAGAGCGCGGCGAGCCGGCTCCGGGCCACCAGGGCCCCCACGCCTTGCACCGCCAGCAGCGCCCCCACTCCCGTGGGACCCCAGCCGCGCCCCAGGTTGAGGGGAAGGAGCAGCAGTCCCCCGTAGAAGGCGGCACTGGACAGGAAGAGGGTGAGCCCGCACCCGGTGAAGGCCCTGAGGCGGAAGAGGCTCAGGTCCACCAGGGATTCCCTGTCCGCCGGCGCGGGGCGGAGGGCGAAGGCGCCCACCAGGGAAAGTCCCACGGGCAGGGCCCACCCGGGTCCCGACCAGCCATTCCGGGCCACCCAGGCCAGGCCGAAGGTCACCGCGGCCAGCCCCGGCGCCAGCAGGAGGAAACCCTGCGCGTCGAAGCGCGCCCGCCCCAAGGGCTCATCCGCCGGCAGCCCCCTGTGCGCCGTTACCAGGGCCAGGAGCCCCAAGGGAAGGTTGGCCAGGAAGAGCCAGCGCCATCCCGCCGCCTTCAGCAGGAGCCCGCCCAGGAGGGGACCCAGGATGGGGGCCACCACCGCCGGCACGGCGGCGGTGGCCAAGGCGGCCCGCACCCGGTCGGGGCGCATGCTGCGCACCAGGGCGGTCTGGAGCGTTGGCGTCAGGATTCCGCATCCCAGCCCCTGGAGACACCGGGCCGCCACAAGACCCCCCAGGGACCCGGCGCACCCGGACAAACAGGATCCCGCCAGGAAGACCCCCAGGCCCCCCATCCAAAGC
The DNA here is from genome assembly GCF_030295405.1 of Mesoterricola silvestris. GTDB lineage: Bacteria > Acidobacteriota > Holophagae > Holophagales > Holophagaceae > Mesoterricola > Mesoterricola silvestris. Next base: position 4,569,526 of record NZ_AP027080.1, read on the forward strand.
CGGCGCACCCCGATCCGGTTGGCAGCCCAGGCGCATACCGGCACAGCCGACGCAGCCGCCAGGGTATACCCGGAGAGCACCCACTGGGTGTGGGCGAGGGGGGCCCCGAACCGCTGTCCGAACGTGTCCAGGGCCAGGACCACGATGGTGGCGTCCAGAAGAGGAAGGCAGATGCCCGCCAGGAGGGCCCTCACCACCCTCCGTTCCCCGGTGTCCGTTTCACGACCCAAGGCCCTTCCCCACTACACGTAGGGCCACGGGACCCCGGGTGTAAAGCCCCGTCTCCCGACAGTCGGCGTCCGCCAGGGCCGACTTCACCAACCGGCTTGTGCGGCCCGCCCAAGTCCCTAGCTTTGCAAGGTAGGGCCGGGAGAAGCGTCCGTTGAAAGGACTGACCCCCAGCAGGGCGTGTTCGCCCCCCTGCAACAGGCGCCGGCAATTATGAGTTTCGGGCGCCACCCGAAACAGACTCCCAGGGGAATCAGGGCAAATTTCGTTGGGTTCCATCACGCCTCCCTTGACCGAAGCGACAGACGCCGTCGGCAAGGGGCTGGATGAGGTCATAGCCGTTCATGTTTCACCCCGAAACATGAATTTTCTATTTTACGATATTTCAAATTTAAATTATGAGTAAATTTAGTAAATATACATATTTAAGCAGATTATGCAATAATTAATATATCTGAAGTTGATCGAATTCCCCCTTCCCCAATCGTAACACGGACGATTTCAACTATCATCTTCAATGCTTGTTCGCCTTTGTGACAACATTTTTTTAAAAGCACTTTTTGTAACAATATGTCCATGATCGTGAGGACCGCCATGACGGGAGCCCTGGGTCATCCTCGCAGGGACTGCGAAGTGGAAACGGGTCGAGGGGTGGCGACCCGCTCCAACCCCCTGCACAATCTCCTCGCGATCCAGAAGAGGCATGACCTGGGGAACTCCCACTGGTGGAGCGGATCACGCTTTCGACAGATAACGCGCAGCCGCATGGGCCTGTCGAATGTCTGACAAAAGCCCTTTCCGCTCACGCTCCAGCACGTCCCAGCGCTCCGCAACCTGGAGGGGTGGGATCGTGACCGATTCACGCCGGTCGAAGCCGACCAGCGCCGCGTCAACCAATTCTTCAACGTCCATCACCTCAGGAAGGGTGTTGACGTCAATTCCGGAACGCTCCCAGATCTCGGTGCGGGTGGCGGCTGGCAGTACCGCTTGCACATAGACGCCCTTGGGCGACAATTCCACGTTCAAGCCCTGCGACAGGAATAGCACAAAGGCCTTGGTGGCACCGTAGATCGACGTGCCGAACTCGGGCGCGAAACCCACCACCGAGCCGATGTTGACGATGGCGCCGCTGCCGGAAGCCACAAAGCGCGGAGCGATTGCCGCCGCTAGACGCGTCAACGCTAGGGTGTTGAGGGAAACCAGACGGTCGATGCCTTCGGCGGATTGGTCCACAAATCGCCCTGTCTGGGCCATGCCCGCATTGTTGATCAAGATGCCGATACGCACGTCATCGCGCAGACGGATCTCGAGCGCAGACAGGTCGGCGGGGTTTGTAAGGTCGGCCTGTAGCACGTCGACGGCGACCTTGCATTCCGCGCGCAGGCGGGTCGCCAAGGTGTCCAGGCGTGACTTGTCGCGCGCCACCAGGACGAGGTCGTGGCCGCGGCGAGCAAAGCGCTCGGCGTAGGTGGCACCGATGCCGCTTGAGGCACCGGTGATGAAGACGGTCGGAAGCGTGTTCATGGTTTTTTTCCTTTGAGGGGTCGGTTCAGGTGGGGGGAAATGTTGCTATCGGATCGTGACGACGACCTTGCCCTTGGAATGGCCTTGGGCAAGGTAATTGAGAGCCTCCTTTGCCTGCTCGAAGGAAAACACGTTGTCGATCACCGGCTGGATGCGTTCCGCCGTGAGGAGCTCGCCGATCTCGGCGAGTTGAGTGCCATCGGGACGCACGAAAAGGAATGAGTAGGCGACACCCTGTTTTTTCGCGAGCCGCATGAACTTGCGGCTCATCAACCCGAATACCCACTTCAGGACGAAATTCAGCCGCCGGGCGCGAGCAAACGCGGCGTCCAGAGGCCCGATGAGCGAGACGATCTGGCCCCCCGGCTTGAGGATCCCGATGGATTTCTCAAGCGCGTCGCCCCTGACCGTGCCAATCACCGCGTCATAGTCGCGCAGCGCCTTTTCGAATGCCTGGTTCTTGTAGTCGACCACCTCGTCCGCGCCCAGGCGACGCACCCGTTCGACGTTTCCCGTGCTGGTGGTCGTTCCCACCTGGGCACCCAGGAACTTGGCCAACTGGATCGCAAAGGTTCCGATGCCTCCGGATCCAGCCGGAATGAACACCTTCTGGCCCTCGCGCAGGTGGACCCGTTCCTTCAGCGCCTGCCACGAGGTTAGCCCGACCATCGGGATGGAAGCTGCCTGCACGAAGTCGAGATTTGCGGGTTTCAGCGCGGCGGCGCGCTCCGGCACCGCCGCGAATTCGGCGATCGACCCGGTGCCAAGGTCGAAGATGCTCGCGAAGACCTCATCCCCTGGCTTGAATCGCGTCACACCACTGCCCACCTCGACCACCACGCCGGCCAGATCGCTGCCCAGCGTGGCCGGAAGTTGGAAATGCAGAACAGGCTTGAACATCCCGGTGGGAATCAGGTTGTCGATGGGATTCAGGCCCGCTGCATGGATTTGAACCAGCAGCTCGTCGGACCTCAAGGTTGGAACTGGGACGTCCGTGAAGCCGATCCCGGGTGCTTTTCCGTAGCGATTGAAGGTGAGTGCTTTCATGGCCTGGGTCGTGTCTCCATGGCGATTCTCGTAGTGCTTGCGTTCATGAAATAGCTCTCCGTGTGGGTGGGGGGGGTGGCTTGCCTTTTCAAAGGGTGTTACTATCAAACTGATATGAACTCTACTCCCCTCCCGAAGGTGTGTCACTACCAAAATGATATGAACAACAAAAATTGCCCTCCCGACCCCTGCCCCATCGCCCGGAGCGTGTCCTTTGCCGGCGACGCGTGGTGCCTTCTCATCCTGCGGGACGCCCATGCCGGCCTCACGCGCTTCGACCAATTCCGGAAGAGCCTGGGCATTGCGCCGACGATGCTGACCCGGCGCCTGGCGACCTTGACCGAGGAGGGATTGCTTGAAAAGAGGCGCTACTCGGAGCACCCACCGCGAGAGGAGTATCTGTTGACCGCTGCCGGCCGCGATTTTCTGCCGGTGCTGTTCATGATTGGCGAATGGGGGCGCAAATACAGGGGTGGCGGCAAGTTGATTCGATTTCTGGATGGTGAGACGGGGACGGAAATCAAGGCCGTCGCCGTGGATGAAGTCACCGGAGCGAAGATCGGGACCCGCGCGATCCGCATGTCCACGCCGGACGCGGACTAGGAACCCGGCTACCCAATCGCACGTGTCCCGGACGTTCGCCCCGGTTCGTTGCTGCGGGCCAAGCCCGCAGCAACGGAAGGCTCTCACCCCATGGTTGGGCCTGTGTTTCCACCCATTGGCCCCGACCCACCTCAGGGCCTCTCTTCGAGTGCTGCGAGGAGGGCATTGGGCCGCGCCAACGCCAATTAGCAAAGCGACCTCGTCTCGAACCGGGCCTTCGGCAGGTCCGGGTTCGAGCTGACTTCAAAGGCGTGTGGGCGGTGCACACCAATCAGCGTCGGCGCCCATCGGCACCGAGAGGGCCATCGCGAAGCAAACCCACAAACTCAAAGGAGCCGCTCTCCTCGCCTGGGCCTTCCAGGAGAGCCATTCCCTTCCGAATTCCCTTCTGCTCAACGAAGTGAGTTGGGCGTAGCACTGCCCCAACGTCGCTTCCGCACCCCCCGTCATCGCCGGCTTGGCCGGCGATGACGAAACAGGGCGAACGTCTGGGACACGTACGATTACGTAGCCGGGCTCCTAGCTTCTGAGCTGCGAAAGGACGCCGGCCAGGGTGTTGATGCCCCAGTGCTCGACATACCGCCCATCCTGGATGCGAACGATGTCGATGACATCGATGGTTACGGGGCGCCCCGTCGCCTCGATGCCCATCAGCGTTCCGGCATGGGTGCCGCTGACCGTCTTCCGGGTGGTGACCAGGTCACCTTCGGCTATCTGGGAATGGATCGTCACCTCCAATCCGGCCAGGGCCGGGCGAAGCACGTTCTGGAACGTGCTCCACATGCTTTCAGGACCGTTGGGCATGCCCTGAGGTGCGGACCGGTTCACGAAATCCGCGTCCATGAGGGCTTCGAAGGCGCGCCGGTCTCCCTTGACGATCACCTCCTCGTTGAATCGGCGAACGACGGCCTTGTTGGTTTCGTGGGACACGGATGCTCCTACAGGCGGACGTTTGATGATGGGGCCGCATGACGCGGCGCTATCCAGGAAGAGGGTTGGCAGGACGTTCAGGTATGGCTGGGAGTCTCAATTCGGATGCCGGTTCTGCTGCTCACTTTTGTGGCTATATCAAGGGCCCGTTCGTAGGTGAACGCCCCAAGTGCATTTTCGCCGAGATCCAATTCCAGTCCATCGGCACACACCAGAGCGATGTGCCAATTGGATGCCTTCAAATTTCGTCCTACCCTGAGGGCCTTGAATTCATGCGGGGGCCTTTCCCATTGCACCAAACCATACAAATTCTTTTTGTAGAATGTGATCGTTTTTCTACTCGATGACACCGCCAGCCATTGGTCGGCAGTTACGCTATATATGCTCGAATAAACGAGAAGTATCCCAAAGATGGCCACGACGGCCAATGGCCAAGTCTGGGAATGACCGGCGAGATAGAGTTTGCCGGCAAGTCCCAGGAGGGCGATGCCTGGTATCAGCGTCGCGACGGCCCAGCGATTCCCTTTGAACCGGAAGGTCACCCGTTCGGGGGATTCGTCGGAAAGGACCATGATGGGGGGATTTTCTCTCAACGAAGGCTCCTGGAAGCTGTAGGTGCAAGCCTGGGAGATGCCCGCTTCCATCGTAAGCAGGCAATGCAGAAGGAGGTTGACCGGAGGCCGTGCCCCGGGGACGGCTCAATGGGAAAACACCATCTCCTTGACCTCGATGCCTTCGATGGCCTGGAGTTTTGCGGCCATGGCCTTCCAGGCCTCCTGGCCTCCCACGACTTCCAGAAGCACGATACCTTCGGGTGAATTCCCGATTTCGTGTAGGCCAAGGCGGGTCTTCACGAGGCTGCCGTATTCCGTGAATACCTTTTGGACCGTCACCGCGTCCTTGAGGCGGTCGGTGACATGAACGCCGAGGATAACGTGCGCTGGTTTCATAGAAGCCTCCTTGGAATGCGACCATTTTACCGCATGCAAAAATGCCGGGTGCTTCGTGCCGCTGAATGGGGGGATGGTGGGTGATGAGACGCGAGACGCGGCCCATTGGGGCAATACCGCTGGCTAGCAAGCGCATAGCCGCCAACAATCAGGAATTCAACTTGCTCGGCGTTCAATGCGGCAAATAGAGCTCTGAAGTCGGGATTCACACTCATTTGGGCGTGTCCAGGTGAGGTATAAGTCGAAGCCCGGACCTACTACGAGCTCAACCTGGCCTACCGGGCCTTCGTCTCCCGGTTGGGAGGCGTCTACGCCCCGGTGGAACGGGTCCAGCCCAACCCCTACCTGACCGTGCCCAACCGCGATATCCCGGGTCCCGGCGCAGCCAGGCTCACCCTGATCAACCCGGCCTACATGACCCGGCTCGCGTTCGAGACCCTGCAGGACACGTTCCACCAGCCCATCCAGAACCGGATCACCAGCCTGCTGCCCATCAATCCCCACAACGCGCCCAACGCCTGGGAGCGCGCGGCGCTGCAGAGCTTCGAGGCGGGCGCCACGGAAGCCGTGCAGGTTCAGGAACTGGACCACAAGCCCTACCTGTTCCTCATGAAGCCCTTCATCACGGAAGCCAGCTGCTTGCGCTGCCACGGTGGCCAAGGCTACAAGGTGGGGGATGTGCGCGGTGCGATCAGCATCGCCATTCCCCTGCAGCCCTACCAGACCTTGGCCGCCGCCTCCATCCGCAACCAGGCCTATTCCTACAGCCTGATCTGGGGCCTGGGCTGCTGCGGGCTGCTGGTCTCGGCGCGCCGGCGCAACCGCCAGCAGGAACGCATGGCCGGCATCTTCGAGGAGAGCCCGGTAGCCCAGTGCTTGAGCGATTTCGGAACCGGTCGCTTCTTGCAGGTGAATGCCGCGTTCCTGGACGTGATGCGGACCGTGGACCGGAAACGGCTGGTCGGGCGCACGTCCCTGGAGATCGGCATACTCCTGCCGGAGGACCGGCAGCGGCTCAAGGATGCGCTGCGGGAGAAGACCTGGGTCGAGCGGTTCCAGACGCCCTTGCGCCGACTGGACGGCGAAGCCTTTCAGGGGGAGCTGTCGCTGAAGCGCTACGAGGTCGATGGCGTACCCTACCTGCTCACCAGCCTGGTCGACGTGACGGAGCGAGTCCAGGCGGCCCAGGACCGGATCCGCCTCCAGGACCAGCTGAACCAGGCCCAGAAGATGGAATCCATTGGCAGGCTTGCCGGTGGCGTGGCGCACGATTTCAACAACATGCTGAGCGTGATCCTGGCCAATGCCGACCTGGCCCTGGGCAATGAGCGTCTGACGCCTGAATTCAAGCGCGCCTTCGAAATGGTCCGGATGGCCGCCACGCGCTCGGCGGACCTCACCCGCCAGTTGCTCGGTTTCGCCCGCAAGCAGGCCATCACGCCCGAATTGGTGGACCTGAACGAAGTCATCGAGCGGGTGCTGAAGATGCTCCGCCGGGTCATCGGCGAGCAGATCACCATCACCTGGATGCCCGGCCGCAGCCTCTGGCCCGCCCACCTCGACCCCAGCCAGATCGACCAGGTGCTTGCCAACCTCCTGGTCAACGCCCGGGACGCCATCTCCGGCGAAGGCGCGGTCACCATCACCACCGAGAACGTGGTGGTGGACGAAGCCTACTGCGCCACCCACATCGAGGCCCTGCCGGGGGACTACATCAGGATTTCAGTGGCCGACACCGGCTACGGCATGGACCGGGCCACCCAGGAGAAGATCTTCGAGCCGTTCTTCACCACCAAGGCGGAAGGCAAGGGCACCGGGCTGGGCTTGGCCATGGTCTACGGCGTGGTCCGGCAGAACCGCGGGTTCATCCATGTCCAAAGCGAATTGGGGCGAGGCACCACGTTCCTGGTCTACCTGCCCCGCCACGCGGGCCCGGCCGCCGACCCCGAGGACTCCCCCCAAACGGACGTCCTGCCCCGGGGCGAGGAGACCGTGCTGCTCGTGGAGGACAACGAGATCCTCCTGCAGAGCGTCCAGGACCTCCTGCGCAGCCTGGGCTACCGCGTATTGGCCGCGGGCCTGCCCCAGGAGGCCCTGGCCCTCGCCCGGTCCGAAGCGGGCCCAATCCACGTGCTGCTCACCGACCTGGTCATGCCCGGCCAGAACGGCTGGGACTTGGCCCAGCAAGTCAAGGAACTCCGGCCAGGCATCAAATTCATCTTCATGTCCGGCTACACCGCCCAGGCCGAAGTCCGCCAGGAGATGCACGCCCAGGGCCACCCGTACCTGCAGAAGCCCTTCTCCCTGCGGGACCTGGCTGGGAAGCTGAGGGAGGCGCTGGGGGCCTGAAATGCCCGGCTAGAAGCCTGTCCATTAGCTGCATACAATGGACTTCCATTTCATTTCAAACATTTTCATTTCATTCCAACCCCGACAGGTGATGTCGGGTCTCAAACCAAATGTCCATCCGGTCAAACCAAGCTGCTTTTCTTAGAATGATTGCCCTTGCATGAGCCTGACCTGCCACACCATCCAGCACCCGAGGCTCGTTTTGCCATCAAATGCATGTCTGGGCATTTGGTTTGAGACGGTTTTGCCGCGTGTCGAAGGCGTCAGAGGTGGTTCCTCGAACTTATCCCCGCTTGGGCGCCCAAAATCAAATGTCCCAAGGACCATGCAAGAAGAACCGAGAACGCTCCACAGCGCATGGACCACGTCATCCGGGCTGAGCAGCTATAGAAATAGGATTGTATAAAGCAGGTGCATCTTGGTGATCACAGCCCCGCCAAATGCATTCCCGCCATGCCCGAACAATCGGACGAATGTTTGTCGTGATTAAATCATTGCATCCCAAAAGAACACTCAGGCGTAGGGACCGCAATGCAAAGACCTGGGTAGCTCTGGATCACATCGCATGCATCCACTGCGAGTTCCACTTTGAAGCCTGAACCATCCAGCCTTTCATAAAGGTACTTGTCGCCCGCCATACGTGTGTAGGCCTGGTGTCGACGTTCAAGCCGGAAATCCGGAAACCTGAGCCATGCCGTTTGTAGCATTGCCCGCTCACCGATTTCAAGGTTCAACCTCCGGAATGGAATGGTGTTGGTTGATGCGGTGAACTGCATATCCAGATCAATGCAGTCCAGAACTTCTGGCTGCGGCTCTCCATGCAATAACCACTGCCTACTGTCATTTACCAACACTTCACGGGAGAGGGGAACATTCCCCATCCACCCATGAATGTTGGCTTTGCGGAATGCCCACTTGGCGTTGCATGCAATTTCGTAGCTTACCTGGCAGGGGATTCCCTCGCGCAAAAAAAGGGCGGTTCCAGCCAATCGCCATCCATTCAGAAGCCCGCCCAGTTGAAGCCCCTCAAAGCCCTCATGATCAAGGCGTCGCCAAAAAATGGAATGAGATGGGAAAGGCAGGGCTGAATGAGTAGACTTTGAATCCATTGGTGTTATTCCTACCGTGTGGGCCCAAATCGATAGGCCGGGCGAACTGGTGGGTTTGAGTTGTGCGATCCCTGGCAAGGATTTGATACCGACGGAGGGCGCAGTGTTGTCAATGCTGGCATCCATTTCATTGCGGCAGCACCCCAGGTCCATCCCGAGCCAACTGCTGCGAATACAATTTTGTCGCCTCAAGTTGAAGGCGGCCCCTAGGATTCCAAGGGGCTGAGTCCGGGCCGGCCAACGCATGCTTTGCCTGCCCTTTGCCGATGGATTAGCCAAGACAAGACGACTGCCAGCAGGAGGCCCAGGCCGGCGTAGACCGACCAGGGAAGGTAGGTGCGAGACGAATTTGCCATCAAGGCGGTCCCGGCAAAATTACCCAGGGTGCCACCCATGGCCATGGATATCTCGAAAGCGCCGAAGTAGGTGCCTTTTGCATGAACCCATGCCGTTTCAGCGATGTGCATATCAGAAGCTGGAAGGACAAGGGTTTCACCCAAGGAGAATAGGGCCACGCAAAACAGCATCCATGGCAGGGATGCGCCCAAGGGAACCATGGCCATGCCTGCCGCGACCAAAAGGGCGCCCCATCGCACCAGGGCAAGCGGGGCATGCCTCTCCATGACGCCCCTCAAAACGAACATGGCCGTCAGCCCAATGGTGCCGTTGAGGACGAAGATGCTCGCAGCCATGGATTCCGAATGACCACGCCTGAAGAATTCGATGGGAAAGGAATAGTAAAGCTGGGCGAAAACCATGAAGAACAGGCTCATGCCGACCAGGAAGTAAATGAATTCCCTATCGGAGAGGACTGTTCGCAGGTTTGCGGCCATGGACGGGCCGCCTTCCCTGCGAAGCCTGAGGTCCCCTTCCCGGCCAATCATTATGGCAAGAATGGCCACCACGCTCGCCGCCAGCAGGAATGGGGCGGATCTGCCGGCCCGCCATAACAGGCCCCCCACGGCCGGGCCCAGGATGGCACCGGCGTTCAATGCCTGGTTGAAGTATGTGAAAAGCTTGCGGCGTAATTCTTCGGGTTGGATGGAAAAGATCGCGCTCACCGCCGGGTCGTAGATGGCCCCCCCAAGCCCCACAAGGGCCGCGCAAGCCACGAGCCAGAAGAAATGGGTGCTGAAGGCGAAGCCGGTGAATCCGAGGACTCTGAAGGCCATTCCGGCCACCATGCTGGAACCGTAACTTGTTCGGTCGGCTATCAGGCCCCCCAAGATCGGGAACACGCGGCCGCAAATCAAATTAACGCTCAGGATGGTTGCGATCTGCCAACCCGGTATCCGAAGCCGGTTTTGCAAGTAGAGAGCCAACAGGGGAATTGCCATGAAACTACATGTATTCATGGTGAAGACCGACAAAAGAAGTACCCTGACCGTCCTTGGGATATGGAACGCCTCCTCTTGGGTCATGTTCAGCCTCCCTGGATCGCGGAAAACGATTTCATGAGGATCCGGGCACCTTCCTCGATTTCCTCTGCCGACACATTCAGGGGTGGTGCGATGCGGATGATGTTCCCGTGGAGCCCTCCCTTTCCGATCAGCAACCCCCTCCGCCTGGTTTCTTCCATCAGTTGGCTGACCGCCTCCGTGGCGGGGGTGCGGTTCATGGTTGTCTCGTCTCTTACGAGTTCCATCCCAAGCATCAGGCCCACTCCGCGCACGTCGCCGATCATTCGGGGAAACTGCCGTTGAATTCTCACAAGGCTTTCCCTCAGCTCCTTCCCTCGTTCCGCGGAGTTGGCCACGAGATCCTGTTCCTTGATTTCATCCAGGACCGCTCCTGCGGCGGCGCATGCCAAGGGATTCCCGCCGAAGGTGGAAATAGTCCGGGAGGTGAAGGAATCTGCAATCCATTCAGTGCAAAGGGTGGCAGCCATGGGAAGGCCGTTCGCGATCCCCTTGCCCAAGGTCATGATTTCGGGTTCCAGACCGAAATGCTGGGCGCCCCACATCTTCCCAGTTCGGCCGAACCCCGTTTGCACCTCGTCAGCGATCATCACGCCGCCGTGTTTCCGGACAATTTCAGCGGCAATGGCGAAGTAGTCGGGTGGGGGTGGGATGCACCCTCCAGCTCCAAGGATGGGCTCCACCAGCATGCCTGCGAGGCGGCCGGTGGTGGTTGTCTCAACGAGTTCCTTGAGGTCCCGCGCGCAGGCCGTGCCGCAACTTTTCGGATCCAGGCGCAAGGGGCAACGGTAGCAATAAGGTGCGGGCGCATGTTTTACGGCCCCGATCTGGGATTGCACGGCCCGGTGGCTTGAAAGGCCATCCAAGGCTTGCGCCATAACCGTTCGCCCAGCATAGCTGTGCCGGAGGGTGATCACTTCCAGGTTGCCGGTATGAGCCTGGGCGAGCGTGACCGCCATTTCATCCGCCTCACTCCCGGAAACCGTGAAGAAGACCTTCTTTAACTGGCCGGGAGCTGAGGCAATCAGCTTCTCCGCCAGTTCGACCATTGGGATGGTCGGATAGAAGGTTGAGGCATGGGAGAGGCGCTGGAGTTGGGCAATCACCGCCTTGGTCACCCGATCATGAGCGTGGCCCAGTGCCACGGTCAGAATGCCCCCGAAAAAATCCAGGTAGGTCTTCCCATCCAGGTCAACCAGACGGCTGCCCTTTCCGGCCAGAGGCACCAATGGTTCGTCGTAGTAGGTCGCCACTGCAGCAGGAATGAATTTCATATGCTTTTCCCGCACCATGAAGGCACTTGGGTCATCCATGTGGGGCAAGATGAGGGGGGAGAGGACCATTTCCACCTGAGTGTCTGAGGGGGAGCCTTCCGGACACAGGTGCCCTGGGCTGACCTGCTGGAATCCCATTCCCTTGAAAAAGGATCTATGGTCAGTCTGTAATCCTTGGAGTACGGCCCTCGCCCGATCGATGCATCGCGGCAGTCCCTGGTCCTTCAGGATATGTTCGACCAGGCGGCGCCCAAGTCCTTTTCTCCGAAACCCCGGATGGATCAAGGTGACACCGAAATCCAACGATCGGAGGGAAGGGTGGTCCCGGGTTACGCTTGCGACACCCGCAAGAACTCCGTCAGTAAAGATGCCATAGGTATAGCAGTTCCCCGATTCGCTATGGAGCGGCCCGAAGCTGAGCATGGCATATGCAGCGCTGGGATCGGGTGGCCTACCACTGGTCTTTTGATAGAACTCAAGACATGCTTCGAGCAGGTCCCCCAGGGTTGCCAATAGGTCATGGGTCAGCTTCAAGCGTCTGATTTTGATGTTCATTTCTCTTTCCCGCTCAGTAATTGCTATCCCCTCAAGGCGACCTTCGGGTTCAAGGCCCTTCCGAAAAGCCGGTCCTCAAGGCCCATGGCCTCCTCCCGGGATTCTGCGACGACCAGGCATTCAAAGGTTCCTGTGCGGGCAAGATCTTCGGTCATGATCGCGACGCCCCGGCGCCGTGGTAGGTCGAACGCCAGATCTTCAGACTCAAGGAACGCTTCCAAGCCCTCGAATGTTCCTTTAAATGGGGCTCGATTTTCGGTGACGATTCCATGACGACCGTAGTAATCCTCGCCCAAGGTGAGTCTGCAAAAGGCATCCAAGTGGGAGCACCCCCCATAGCGGACGTTCACCTCGTGAAAGTAGATGGATCCATCTGCCTTCACAGCATCGCAGTTCAGCAAGCCCTTGTAGCCAAGCCGGAGGCATGCGTCCCCAATGGCTTGTGAGCCATGGACGAGGTATGCAATCTGGCTCTCGGCCAGATTCTGGACCGGGTATTCGAACCCAACCCAGGTTGGATCCATGCGCATGGATCCCAGGTTGATCACCTTTGCAACCTGGCCCCGGGTGTCAACTTCGGCATAGACAGGGTGCGCATCGAGCAGGAAGGATTCCACGATAAGGCATGTGTTCCTGGAATCGACGTAACGGGACCAGACAGCCTCGGAAGCGGTACGCAAATCATCCTCTCCGGCGATCCTCAGGGTCTGGCCCGCCCCCGGGTGGTAGCCTCGATTTAGTTCTGTCGTCAGAGCAACGTTGCCTTCTCCACCCCCGGCCAGATCCTGCTTCACGATGACGCTCCCGGTCCTGGCAAGGTGGTTGCTGATCGCCATGCGCAAGTCCTCCTTTGTCCGGCAGATCATTCCTGGTGGTATACGGAGATCCCGCTCCTCGGCTAGGCCTCGGAAGAGACTTTTCTTGCTCAAGGCCGCAGCCCGGCCGTCAAGCATGAACTTGAGGTCAGTGTCTGGAACTTCCAGGCCGAGACCCTGGGCGATGGCGCCAGCTCCTGGGTCAGGAAAGTAGGAGATCATGCCGTAAGGCACGCCCGGAACAAGGTTGACGCGGATGCGCTCGATCAGGTCTGAGCCTTCAATGAGGCTTTCTGTGATCAGCACCGTATCGGCCGGATCATTCCCCGGAAACACCTGGGTCACATCGCCAGGGAGGAACCCCTTGAAGCGGCCTATGTAGGCCATCATTTCGGGCAAAATGAGATAAGGGGTCACAAAGACATCTCCTTCATCCAGAAACCAGGCCATCCGGTTGGCGACCCTGGAACTGGAGGCGCGTTCGCTGACGTTTCTCAAGGTTGGATCGCCGCATTGAGCTTCACAGTCGACATTGCCCACTACGATTTTTTTCATTTCAAGCCTCCTCATTGGATGTACTTAGGTCTTGGAGTCTCGCGAGGAAACGCTGCCGTCCGATGATCGCCCGGGTGTGCTTCCCCTCCACGATCACGCGTTCACCTTGGGTGACCTTGACCTTGAAGGCGGCGAACGGAGCCTCGAAGGATTCAAGAATCGCCTCGATTTTTAGGGGTGGTGCTCCCACAGCAGGGCGCAGGTGGCGGCTTTCATGTGCATACCCGACGCTCATCTCGTCCGGCCCGAGACGGGTTGCGAGCAGTTCCATCGAACAGACCTCCGTCAGCCAAAGGAGAATCGGTGTGGCTACCACCGGAAGATCGTTTTGCCACGCCGTGGCAAGGTCGGCAGGGCGCGGCGTATGGCGGATTGAGTGGACTTCTTGGCAATCAGGCACTGTTGCCCCTCCGTAGTCTCAGGTGCTGTTTGAGAATGCTCAGCCGTTGTATGTCGTTGGTGCCAGCGGCAAACCACGACCCAAGTGCGTCAAGGGCCATGCGTGAAATTTCGTTTTGGAGGTACCCTTCGTGCCCATGTGCGTGCATGCATGCCTGGGTTGCCGTGATCAGGCCATCACTGGCGACGAGTTTGGCAATGGAACACGCCAGGATCTGGTCAGGGGAATCGGCATCAATTTTCGCGAGTGCCTCGAACCCGATCACCCTGGCCACATCCTTGGCGAGGATGATGTCTGTAAGGTGCTTCTGGACGTACTGGTGCTCGATGAGCTGCTTCCCGAAGGCTTCACGGCTCGTTGTCCGCTGAAGGGAACGCTCAAGAGCGGATTCCATGACCGCAGAGCAGCACACCGCATAGAGGGCACGGTCCAGAGCGAGCGCCTTGAAGAGATGTTCCAAGGGAAATGTTTTCCCCCCCAGCAAGCTGACCGGCCCCACATCCATCGCATCCATGGTGAAGCCTCCCGTCGGACTGCTTTGGTGCCCGATCATGTCCTCCGGGGTTTCAAAGGAGACACCGCTGCAGTGGCGATCGAACAGGAAGAGACCTACTTCTGAAGCCTCTTCCTTATGGGTGGCAATTTTTGAAACCACAATGAGGGTGTCCGCGGTTGGCGCGTTGGTTACATGGCATTTCCGGCCTGTGATCCGGTAGCCGTCACCGGCGGGGACAGCAGTGGTGCGGATTGCCCGAACATCTGAACCACCGGATTGTTCGGTAATGGCCGTGGCTCCGATGCAGCGGCCATCCATCAGGCCGGGCAGGAGTTCCGCCTCCTGCTCATCATCCGCGAAGATCATGACCATTCGGATCATTCCAGCATGGGCCACGAGAGACAGGAGCAGCCCCAAGTCCGGCATTTTGAGCCCCAAGTCGAACAGTGCGCTCCCGAACTTTACCCAGGAAAGACCCACTCCTCCCATGGCTGGCGGCACTGGAATCCGCCACATTCCGGATGCCCCGATGTCGCGCCACCAATCACGGTCAAAAGGTTGCCTTTGGCTGGGTTCGGTTGGGGTGAGTGCAGAGAACCTGGAATCCAGGCCGGATGGCTCCATCTCTGGATTCACCGGAATTTTTAACATTTGTCTCTCCAAAAATCAGGGGTAGAGGTGTCGAAGCCTCGGGCCAGCATGGCCGACAGGAAGCCTGTTGGCAGATCGTTTTGGTATAATTTCTTACTTGTTAGTTCTCATTTTCTTTTAAAGCACTTTTCATATCACTTGACAGGAAAAGATGCATAAGAGAACGGCTTGATCGGCGCTGATGTTGGTGGTGCTACCAGCACTTTTTGCGCCTTTGGGTCCAGTGTGGCCTCGTATTTTCTGCGCGCAAGGCCTTGGATCAAGAAATAAATAATTGTTTTCTATGCTTATGTTATGATTTCGTTTCGTCTAACAATAATGAATTTCAAAATAAAATAAAAATTTATATTAATAACAAAACACAGCATATTAACCAGGCGCGCGCCCAGGTCGCAGTCACCATGTTTAGCCACTGCAGCTTCCTTTAAGGACATGTGGCTCGCCCGCCCGTCATCAAAAGGAATACCTCAGTCCGAGTTGAAGGGAACGTGGGGCACTAAGGGCTGTCGGCAAACCCGGTGCGCTTCTGTGCAAGGATGAAGGGGCAAGCCAAGGTGGGACATATCCCCTTTGATCCCATATATCTGCGTTAATCCCCGTTTTAGCAGGGCCGACGCAGGGTAGAGTCGCAGTCGGTGTTATTGAACGTCCTTGACCTCGAGTTCCATGCCCCCGGTACCCTCGCCAGGCTTCATTCCCAGCCTTCGAACCTCGATCTTCGCCTTGCCGAAATTGATGAGAAGGCAAGTTGGAAGGCCGGTGGCCCTCAGGTAATTCAGGCCCTGAGCGACATCAACCTCGCTCAGGGCCTGGATGCCCTTGACCTCTACGACGACCCGCCCTTCCACAGTGGCTATCGCAGATCAGGTGCACTTTGGTGGACAATCCACCTCGCCCTACCTTGCTCCAGCGATTGAACCGACTGTAAATGCTCCTCCATGACCCGAACTCCTCAGGAAGATCTCTCCAAGGAGCTCCCGTCCGATGCTTCCACAGAATGGCCTCAAGCCAAGGCCGGTGCGCGTTGGTGGGTCGCCCCGTCTCGCCCTTCTCTGGCGGCAGCAACGGAACCAACTTGTCCCACATCACGTCGGCCAGAAGGCTCCTCGGCATCCAGCCACCTCCTTGTGGAACCTGGATACTTGTCCATTTGGTTTGAGACCCGACACAGGTGATGAGGCCCCGCAACTTTCCCCTTGTCATCTACGAAAAAGAACGTACACATATCTTCGTAGACCAAGGAGCCCCCTCCATGAACCATCCCCTGCCCCGCCCCACCGACGGTGAACTGGCCATTCTCCGGGTGCTGTGGGAACGCGGACCCTCCACGGTCCGGCAGATCCACGAGGTGCTGGCGGGGGAGAAGGACCTGGGCTACACGTCGGTGCTGAAGCTGCTGCAGGTCATGACGGAAAAGAACCTGGTCACCCGGGACGATCGCGAGCGGTCCCACGTGTACCAGGCGGCCCAGAGCGCGGAACGCACCCGGGAGCACCTGGTGGGCGATCTGCTGGACCGGGCCTTCGGCGGATCCGCGGCGAAGCTGGTCATCCAGGCCCTTTCCTCCCGGAAGACGTCCCGGGCGGAACTGGACGAGATCCGGGCCCTGCTGGACCGGGCGGAAGGGAGGAAGTCATGACGGGCTTTGCGGCATCTCCCCTCTTCCAGGCCCTGGGGTGGACCCTGGTCCATTCCCTCTGGCAGGGCGCGGGGCTGGGCCTTCTGGCCTGGGCCGGCCTGCGGCTGTTGCGGAGCCGGACGCCGGGGGCCCGGTACCTCCTGGCCTGCGGGGCCCTGGGGGCCCTGCCGCTGGCTTCCCTGGCCACCTTCGCGCTGTGCTGGCCGGCCCCGCTCCCCCAGGGGGTGGTGCTGGTGGCCGATGCGGCCCAGGCCGCGGACTGGCGCGGGGTCCTGGGCGCCCACCTGCCCCAGGCCTGCGCCGTGTGGATGGCGGGGGTCACGGTCATGGGGCTGCGGCTCCTGGGGGGCTGGTACTGGATCCAGCGCCTGCGCCGCACGGGCGCGGAGCCGGCGCCCGAGGTCTGGGCTCGGCGGGCCGGAGCCCTGGCGGAGCGCATGGGGATCCCCTTCCCCGTGGGCCTGCTCCGGTCCTGGTCCGTGGACGCGCCCATGGTCATCGGCTGGATCCGGCCGGTGATCCTGGTTCCGGCCGCGGCCCTGGCGGGCCTGGACCCCGCCGCCCTGGAGGCGGTCCTGGCCCATGAACTGGCCCACGTGCGGCGCCACGACTACCTGGTCAACCTCATGCAGTCGGTGGTGGAGGCGCTTTTCTTCTACCACCCCGCGGCCTGGTGGATCTCCCGCCAGATCCGCACCGAACGGGAGCACTGCTGCGACGACGCGGCGGTGGAACTCTGCGGCGATCCGATCCTCTACGCCCGCGCCCTGGAGCGCCTGGAGGACCTGCGCCAGACCCCTGAACCCAATCCCGCACTGGCCCTCGCGGCCAACGGAGGAGTCCTCATGAACCGCATCAAGCGCCTCGTCCTGCCCAACCTGCCCCCGTCCCCCCTGGGCCGCGCGGGCCTGCTGTCCGTCCTGGCCGTCACCGCCCTGGGGGCCGCCTCGGGCCTGGGCCTCCACCAGGAACCCGCGCCCCGGGCGCCGGAACCCACCCCCAAGGTGGAGCGGAAGATCATCCATATCGAGAAGAAGACCGACCTGGACGCCAAGGCCAAGGCCCTGGAAGCCAAGGCCGAAGCCCTGGCCCGGAAGGTCGAAAGCAGCCGCAAGGCGGCCAAGGCCGATCCCGAACTGGACCGCCTCCAGAAGGAGGTGCGGGAGAAGGCCCAGGAACTGGCCGCCGAGGCCCGCAAGCTCGCGAAGCTCGAGGTGCGCCTGCCTCACCTGCGGGTGATCGAAGGCCGGGAGATGGAGCTGCCCGAACTGAAGGAGCTGGAGGAGCTGGATGGCAAGGCCTCCGGGAACCGGGTGATCACCATGCACCTGGAACGCCGCAACGCCGAGGTGGAGGAGCTCAAGGCCGAGATCGCGCGCCTCAAGGCCCGCCTGGATCGCCTGGACATGGGCGTCCCCGCGGCGCCCCCGGCTCCGCCCACGCCTCCGGCGGCACCCGCGCCTCCCACTCCGCCCGCGCCTCCGGTCAGATGAACAGGGCTTCCACCAGGTCGTCCTCGCCGGTGCCGTGAGGCCCGCGGAGGCGCTCGGCCATGGCCCGGAATTTCCGCCGGACATCCTTGCCCGCCCGGGTGGTGGTGAAGGCCACCGCCAGGGCGCCCAGGGCGGCGCCGCCCAGGAGGGTGAGCAGCAGCTTGTCGTAGGGGAGGGGGTTGCGCGTATTCATCGAAGGCATCCTTTCCGGTGAAAAGGGAATCCAGCTTACGCCTGGGCGTCCCGGCCCAAAAGCCTGCGTTGGGAGGCCACTTTCTTATATGAACGCGCACCCTTGCGAAGCGTCTGCAAATATTCGGGTCCAAGGTAGATGATGATCAAGAGGCTAAGGACCAGCACAACTCCTAACAGAGCATTCATACGTAAACCTCCGGGCAGTCCGCGGATACGGTGTAGGCAAGGTGCCGCGCGGCTGGCCCGGGTTCCTGGGCAATTTCAGAAATTGAACTTTTTCCTGGGGTAGCTCGCTTCCATGAGCGCCAGGCGCTCCTTCAGGTGCTGCTCCAGGGCCGCCCACCGGAGGGTGCCCCGGGCGCAGGCCAGGAAGGGGCTGTGCTCGTACCAGCGCAGGCACCCGAAACCCTGGGCGAAGGCGCGGTTGGCCACGTCCTGGGCTTCGGAGGGGCTGCCCAGGTACCCGAAGGCCTCGGCCAGCTTGAAGGTGAATTCCCCGTCGGGGATGCGGATGGGAACGCGCTCCGCCCAGAGGCGGCGCAGCACGTCCAGGGCCTCGTCCCGCCGGCCGTCCAGGGCGAGGACGTACACGCCGGCCAGGTCCATGAAGGCGCGGTTGCCGCCGGGGGTGAAGGCGGCGCGGCGGAAGTGCCCGGCGGCGCCGGGGGGGTCCCCCCGGAGCAGCCGCACGTAGCCCCGGTAGAAGTCCCGGAGGGTATCGGGTTGGGCACTGGAACCCGGGCCCAGGACGGCCTCGAAGCGGTCCAGGTCCCCCAGGTACAGGTAGGTGTTCTCGGTGATCTCCGCCTCGCCCCGGCTGGGGCCGGACAGGGCGTCCCGGCGGGCCAGGGCCCGGGAGGCGCCCTCCAGGAGGCCCGCGCTGCGGGCGGCGTAGGCCACGGCCTCGTAGAGCCTGGGCGCCTTGGGGCTCCGGCGCACGGCCCCCAGGAGCAGGTCCAGGGCGGCGCGCTGGTTCCCGATTTCCGTGCGGAAGCGGCCGAAGAGGGTCGCGGCCCGGGGGCAGTCGGGGGCCAGGGCCAGGGCGGTGAGGTAGTCCTGTTCGCAGCGGTCCTGCAGGTTGGCCGGGGCCCGGTTGTCGTCCAGGATGTGGTTGTTGAGCAGCCGGGCCCGGGCGAGCCAGGCCTCGGCGCAGCCGGGCTCCCGGGCGAGGATCCCGGCGCACACCTCCAGGTCCCCCTGGATGGGTCCCTGGGGCCGGGATACGGTCATGCGCGCCAGTTCCCAGAAGGCGGCCGGATCCCGGGGGAGCAGGGCGCCCCGGGCGCCGTCCTCCAGGCCCAGCCACCCCAGGGCGGCGCCCACGGCCCCGGCGGGGGTTTCGGCCCACACGTCGCCGGCCCGCTGGGGCCGGCTGGCCCGGTCCAGGACCAGGTGCATCCCGATCCTCCCCCCGGTGCGCGCCAGGGCCACCGTGAGGGCGTCCCGGGGACCGCCGGGGAGGACGGCCTCGCTTTCCACCACCGCCAGGCCCGTTCGATACTCCAGGCTGTCCTTGAGGAGCACTCCGAACCCGCGCCGCTCCAGGGGCGTGAGGCCCGGGAAGGCCTCGGCGGAAGCCAGGCGGAGCTGCAGGGGGGCCAGGGAGGAGGGCCGGAGGTTGCGCCGGTACTCCAGCACCGCCGTGGAGGCGGCCGCGAACAGGGCGAGAAGCAGCACGATGCGTCGCATGGGACGGGATGGATCTCCGGGATGCCCGATTATGCGCCTGCGTCCGCTTCCGGGGGACATTTTCCGGCGCGGGTGGGGGTGGGCATGCCCCCCCGGTTTGTCGCATCATGGCAAAGGTGCTGCGGAGGTTGGACATGGACCTGAGGCAAGTCGCGATGCGCGTGGCCGTGCTGCTGAGCCTGCCCCTGGCCGCCCAGGAACCCTACGAGCGCCCCCAACTCAAGCTCACGCCCGCCGAGCAGGAAACCGTGGATTTCAACCGCAAGCTGGCCAAGCCCCGCACCGTCACGCCCCGGCCGGCCCTCACGCCCGCCGAGCGCGCCCGGGCCGACGCGTTCAAACGGGCCCGCAATTCCGTGGTGTTCATCCGCTCCATCACCCGGGGCTGGTACGAAAGCACCCAGGGCGACCAGATCGCCATCCCCCCGGCTTCGGGCACGGGCTTCGTGTGGGACAACCTGGGCCACGTGGTCACCAACCACCACGTGATCACCTTCGAGAACCTGAACCTCGACACCCCCCGCAGCGAGGCGGAGGATCTCCAGGTGACGCTGGCCGACGGGCGCGTCTTCAAGGCCGTGGTCATCGGGCGGAACCTGGCCCAGGATATCGCGGTGCTCCACGTCTTCGCGCCGCTGGACGCGCTCAAGCCGCTTCCCATCGGCTCCGCCAAGGACCTGATCGTGGGCCAGGACGTCCTGGCCATCGGCAACCCCTTCGGCCTGGACCACACGCTCACCTCGGGCATCGTTTCCGGCCTGGGCCGGCCCATCGTCACGAGCTTCCAGACCCACATCTCCGACGCCATCCAGACCGACGCGGCCATCAACCCGGGCAATTCGGGCGGCCCCCTCCTGGACCGGGCCGGGCGGCTCGTGGGCATGAACACGGCCATCACGTCCACCACCGGGGGCAGTTCCGGGGTCGGCTTCGCCATCCCCGTGGAGACCCTCAACCGGGTGGTGCCCCTGCTCATCGCCAAGGGCCAGACCTACCGGCCCGTCCTGGGCTTCGCGACCCTGCCCTCCCAGGTGTCGCCCGAATGGGGCATCACGCGCGGCATCGCCGTGCGCAGCGTGGACCCCGGCGGCATCGCCGAAAAGGCCGGCCTGCGGGGCATCACGCTCAAACCGGGCGTCGAGAAGCCCACGAAGGTGGAGGACTGCGTCCTGGGCGACGTGATCATCGGCATCAACGGCGTGCGCATGGACCTCGATATCGCTCTCATGGACTTCCTGGAAATGATCCCCCCCGACCAGACCCTGGAATTCGAAGTGCTGCGGGAGGGCAAGCCCATGAAGATCCTTATGAAGCCCGGCAAGGCCCCCGGGACGAGCCAGAAGACGTGACGCGGAAAAAACAGATTCAATCCATGTGATACAAATATAATCATCTCTCGCTTTACGTAATATTTATATGAAATATCTGATCTATGTACCAAGCCCCGCCTTTATGATGGGTGATCCCCGGGCCCGCCGGGAATCGACCCCTCAGGAGGCCGTGTGCAACTGGACGAGAAGAAGGAACGCGAGGCCTGGAAGGTGATGCCCGTGCCGGATCTGGTGCGGCACCTGGTGGGGACCTGCCACCTGGAATGCCGGTCGGACATGGCCGAGCTGGAGACCCTGGCCGAACTCATCGCCTTGGAGGAGGGCCCGCGCAACCCCACCCTGGTGGAGATCCGGGACATGATCACCCGCTTCTGCGCCACCATGCGCGCCCACCTGGCCCTGGAGGAGCGCAACCTCTTCCCCCACATCCTGGCCATGGACGCAGGGGAGGTTCCCGAGGGCCGCAGGGAGCACCTGGATTCGGTCAAGACCCTCCTGGAGGGGGAACACGAGGCCGAGGCCGGGCTGCTCCGCAGCATCCGCGGCCTGGCCTCGGCCCTGGCCGCCACCACCACCCCCGGGGGCCCCGAGACCCGGCTCCACGAGTCCATCAAGCACCTCGCCGGGCGCCTCCAGAAACATCTCTACCTGGAAAACCAGGTGCTTTTCCCCAGGACACGCTAGTCTCTTTCCCGTGTTCAACAAGCCCATCCTCTCCCCAGCCGATGCAGCTTCGAAGATCCGGGACGGCCAGGTGCTCATGTCCGGGGGCTTCATGGGGTGCGGCGCGCCCCACACCCTCATCCAGGCATTGCGGGCGCGCAACCTCAGGGACCTGACCCTCATCAGCACCGACACGGCCATGCACGATCTCAGGACCGGCCGGGTCACGGGCATCGGCCACCTGGTGCGCGACCGCGTCTTCCGGCGCATCATCGCCAGCCACATCGGCCTGAACCAGGAAACCCAGCGCCAGATGAACGCCGGGGAGACCGTGGTGGACCTGGTGCCCCAGGGCACCCTGGCCGAGCGCATCCGCGCGGGGGGCGCGGGGCTCGGAGGCTTCCTCACGCCCACGGGCCTGGGCACCGAGGTGGCCGAGGGCAAGCAGGTCATCACGGTGGAGGGGCGGGACTACCTGCTGGAGCTGCCCCTGCGGGCCGACGTGGCCATCATCAAGGCCAAGGTCGGCGACCGCGCCGGGAACCTCGCCTACGCCGGCACCGCCCGGAACTTCAACCCCATGATGGCCACCGCCGCGGACCTGGTCATCGCCGAGGTGGAGGAGCTGGTGGACATCGGCGCCCTCGACCCCAATTTCGTGCACACGCCGTCGATCTTCGTGGACTTCCTGGTCAGGGCCGAACGCCTGGAGATGTGAATGGACTACGTGCCCGACAAGGACGTCATCGCGCGCCGCATCGCCCGCATCTTCCGCTCCGGGGACGTGGTCAACCTGGGCATCGGCCTGCCCACCCAGGTGGTGAACCACCTGCCCCCGGGCGTGGCCATCATCCTCCAGTCGGAGAACGGCCTCATGGGCCTGGGGCCCGCGCCCGCCCCGGGCCAGGAGGACCGGGACATGGTGAACGCCGGCGGCGCGCCCATCACGGTGCAGCCCGGGGGGTGCTTCTTCGATTCCGCCACGAGCTTCGGCATCATCCGCGGCGGCCACGTGGACTACACGGTGCTGGGCGTTCTGGAGGTGGACCAGGAGGGGAACCTGGCCAACTACAAGGTGCCCGGGAAGATGGTGCCCGGCATGGGCGGGGCCATGGACCTCACCATCGGCGCCCGCAAGGTCATCGCCGCCACCCTCCACTTCGAGCCCACCGGCGCCAGCCGCCTGCGGCGCCGCTGCGCCCTCCCCCTCACCGCGGCCCGGGAGGTGGACCTGGTGGTGACGGACCTGGGGCTGTTCGAGGTGAAGGAGGGGCGCTTCCTGCTGCGGGAATGCCTGGGGCCCTATCCCCCCGACTGGATCCGGGAGCGCACGGACGCGGACATCGACGTGGCGGACGGGGCCTGGCCGGCTTGAATCGGACCCTGGACGGGACCCCGTCCGGGTGCGATGCTGGGGCATCCCGGGAAGGGCCCGGGGATTGCTATTAACCCCTTATTTTATAGAGAATTATATGAGCTCACCCTTGCCTCAGGCCAAGCCTTCGGCCTTGCTCCCCGACCCCGACGCCCCGGCGCCCTACACCTTCGAACGGGTCCAGCGGGACAGCGACGGCGGGGAGGTGGCCCGCCTGGAAGCCCAGAACCTCCTCTTCGAGAAGGCCCGCCCCCTGGACCAGCTTCCCCCCACGCCCCCCGACGGCGCCATCCTGGACCTGGGCTCGGGCACGGGGTTCTGGTCGGCGCGCCTCGCGGAGCGGGTTCCGCGGGGGAGCCTCACCTGCCTGGACCGCTCCGGGGAACTGCTGGACCTGGCCCGCACGCGCCTGGAGCGGCCCGGCGGGCCCCGGACGGCGTTCCTGCTCCAGGATCTGCGGGCCCTGGACCTGCCGCAGGGGGCCTTCGATCTGGTGTTCACCTCCATGACCCTCGCCCACGTGCGGGAACTGGAGGAGGTGCTGAACCACCTCGCCCGGGCCCTGAAGCCGGGGGGCTGGATCGCCTGCTTTGAACCGGTGCAGCAGTCCCGCCGCTTCGCGGAGATCCACCCCCCCTGCCCAAACCTGGACTTCCTCATGGACCGGCTGCTGGACATGGTGGAGTCCCGGGGCTCGGACCTCTCCGTCAGCCTGAAGATCGCCCATCACCTGGACCGCCTGGGCCTGGAGGAGGTGGCGCTGCGCAACTACGGGGCCGCCCTGCACGGGGAGGACGCCCGGGTTTGCCTGCGGGACGTGTTCCTGCCCCTGGCCTGGGCCTACCTGCGGCACCGGTGGGAGCCGGGCCTCCTGGAGCGGCGCATGGAAGCCGCCGCCCGGGAGGCGCCCGCGCCGCACCTGTGGCTGGATCTCAGGCGGGCCGTGACCCTGGCCCGGCGCCCGGCCTGAGTCCGGCCCTGGCCGAACCGGCCAGGGCCGGGGTCTCCGGGAGGGTGAGGACCGGCAGGCCGGCCTTCTCCGCGGCGGCCTTCTCCCGGGCCATGCCCGGGGTCAGGTCCCCGCCGCAGAGGATCAGGGCGTCGCACCGCAGGAGCAGCGCCTCGCAGGCCTCCAGCACCCGGGCCCGGACCCCCAGGCCCCCCGGGCCGGATTCGTCCACGAAGGCGAAATTGGCGTGGGGCACCACCAGCACGGCCCCGGGCAGGAGGTCCTGCACCAGCCGGGCCCGGGCCAGCATGCGCACCTGGTTGCGGCGGATCGCCTCCGTGGAGCCGTCGCCCCGCAGGGGGCCCGCCAGGTAGAGCACCCAGGGGCCCTGGCCGAACCGCGCCTGGAGCTCGCGCCAGGGATCGCGCCGGGGGGAAGCGGGGGACGGAACCATGGGAACACCTCGCCCCCAGGTTGGGCCCCCCGGCGCGACAGTGCGTGTCCATGGCCTTACACTGGCGCCATGGACATGACCCGGCGGCGGTTCGAGTACGTGGTGGCCAGGGCCCTGGAGGCCATTCCCGAGGCGTTCAAGCCCTACCTGGAGGGGTTGCCGGTGGTGGTGGAGGATGAACCGTCCGTGGAACTCCTGGAGACCCTGGGCGTCCCGCCGGGGGAAACGCTGCTCGGTCTCTTCTCCGGTCCGGCCGTGGGTGAAGAGATGCAGGGGTCCGTTTTGCTTCCCGCCCGGATCACCGTTTTCCGGCTTCCCCACCTGGCGGATGCCGAAAATGTCCTTGAGCTGGAACGGGAGGTGGCCCGTACCGTCCTCCACGAGGTGGCCCACCGTTTCGGCATCGGGGAGGAGCGGCTGGAGGACCTGGGCCTGGGCTGACATTTCTCAAAATTTATTCTTTGCAATGTCTGAAACCGGACTTATTCTCAGCGGCACCATCAAGTTCTTATAACCTTTTCCGACGCCCCGCTCCCTCCAGACCCAATCCCGGGCTGGAGGGATTTCACGTTCACTTCCCTGAGGAGTCACGCATGAGTGAACAGGCAGCCGTCAGTTTGGACGCCCCGGAGGTCTTCACGGACAAGACGACCCTGCGAAGGGTGATCACGGCCTCGTCCCTGGGAACCCTCTTCGAGTGGTACGACTTCTACCTCTATGGCAGCCTCGCGGTGTTCTTCGGCGGGAAGTTCTTCCCGGCCCAGAGCGAGACGGCCCAGTTGCTGGCCAGCCTCGCCACCTTCGGCGCGGGCTTCGGCGTGCGGCCCCTGGGCGCCCTGGTGTTCGGCCACATCGGCGATCTCATCGGGCGCAAGTACACCTTCCTGGTCACCATGGCCACCATGGGCCTCTCCACGGCCCTGGTGGGGCTCCTGCCCACCTACGACCACATCGGCATCTGGGCCACCATCATCCTCGTGCTGCTGCGCCTCCTCCAGGGCCTGGCCCTGGGCGGGGAGTACGGCGGCGCGGCCACCTACGTGGCCGAGCACGTGCCCGACGCCCGGCGGGGCTACTACACCAGCTACATCCAGACCACGGCCACCCTGGGCTTCTTCGCCAGCATGGCCATCATCGGCGCCACCCGCTGGCTCCTGGGGGAGGAGGGCTTCAAGAACGGCACCGGCCACCTCATCGCCGGCTGGCGCATCCCCTTCCTCCTCTCCTTCATCCTCCTGGCCGTGAGCCTCTACATCCGGGTGAAGATGCAGGAGAGCCCCCTGTTCACCAAGCTCAAGAAGAGCGGCGCCGTCTCCAAGAACCCCCTCAAGGAGAGCTTCACCAACCCCGTGAACCTGCGCTACGTGCTCCTCGCGCTCTTCGGGGCCACGGCGGGCCAGGGGGTGGTGTGGTACACCGGGCAGTTCTACGCGCTCACCTTCCTCCAGGCCGTCCTGAAGGTGCACTGGCTCCCGGCCTACCTGATCATCTCCGTGGCCCTGCTGTTCGGCGCACCCCTGTTCCTCTTCTTCGGGCACCTTTCAGACCGGGTGGGCCGCAAGAAGGTGATGCTGTGGGGCTGCCTGCTGGCCGCCCTCACCTACGTGCCCATCTACATGGCCATGCGCCATTTCGTGCCCGCACTCCTGCCGGGTCAGAAGGTGGTGGAGCTGGCCGCCATCCCGGCCTTCAACCTGGTCATGCTCATGGGCCTGGTGTTCCTGCAGATCGTGTACGTGACCATGGTCTACGGCCCCATCGCCGCCTTCCTGGTGGAGCTCTTCCCCACCAACGTGCGCTACACCTCCATGTCCCTGCCCTACCACCTGGGCAACGGCTGGTTCGGCGGCTTCCTGCCCCTCATCGCCACGGCCCTCACGGCCTCGGGCATGGCCAAGGAGGCCTTCGGCAGCGGCGCCATCTACGCCGGGCTCATCTACCCCATCGGCATCGCCCTGCTGACCCTCGTGGTGGGCGCCCTCTTCATCAAGGAGACCATGGGCCACAAGATCGACACGGCCATCCGGGTGGACGCCACCGTCCAGGAGCTCTTCGACTGGGTGGCGGTGCTGGCGGCCATGGCCATCGGCTTCATCCTGCTCCTGCAGTGGAACAGCGATTTCCTCGCGGACGTGGCCGCCCACAAGGGCATCTTCTCCGCCGTGTGGAACAACCTCTGGTATCCGCTCATCGGGGCCATGGCGCTGTGGGCCCTGCCGGTGCTCTTCTTCCGGCTGGAGTTCGACCGCCTGCGGGCCCTGGGCATGGTGCTGGCGTGCCAGGCGCTCACGGGACTCTTCTCCTACCGCCTCTACCAGGCCTTCACGAGCATGGGGGGGATGTGGAAGTTCTTTGCGTTCACCTTCGTGCTGGGAATCTACACGGCGGTGCTGGCCGGGGGGTATGCGTTCGGAAAGGGGCGGGCGAGGATGGCGTCCTGAGGGGCGGGGCCCGGCGCATTTGGCGTTCAGGCCCGGTCCGGGTTTCCCTGCCGGGGGCTGCGGGCGGGGGGGCCCGGTCTCGGACGATGGATTCGGAGCATGGGGTTCCGACCGAGTCGCCGACCCATACGTACCGCCGGACCCAGTCCTCGCTTCGCTGCGGGCTGGGTCCGGCGGTTAGCCGTGGGGGGAGGGGTCGGGGTGGTCAGGGGATGGGGTGGATCGGGAATCGATTCGCGGGGGGCGTGGGTTTGACCTGACGTTCTTTATCCTGCTTGTTCCCCTGGATCCTGTTTATCCCCGTTTGAACTTCGCTGGGAGTTGTCGCCGCCTTTGGGGCAGGGTCAGGCCTCGGAGAAGAGGGGGTGGGTGAGGTAGCGTTCGCCGGTGTCGCACACCACGGCCACGACGGTCTTGCCGGCGCCCAGTTCCTTGGCGATCTTCAGGGCGGTGAAGACGATGGCGCCGGTGCTGATGCCGGTGAAGATGCCCTCCTCGCGGGTGAGGCGGCGGGCGATGCGGATGGCGTCCTCGTACCCCACGTCCTCCACACGCTGGAAGGCCTCGCGGTTGAGGATCTTGGGGACGAAGTTGGCGCCCAGGCCCTGGAGCTTGTGGGGGCCGGCCTTGCCCTGGGTGAGGAGGGGGGAGTCCACGGGCTCCACGGCCACCACGAGGGTGCCGGGCTTGCGCTTGGCGAGGACCTCGCCCACGCCGGTGATGGTGCCGCCGGTGCCGATGCCGGCCACGAAGGCGTCCAGTTCGGGCACCTGCTCCAGGACCTCCTCGGCGGTGGTGCGGCGGTGGACGTCGGGATTGGCGGGATTGTCGAACTGGCGGACCACCCAGTACTTGGGGTCGGCCGCGGCCAGCTCCTCTGCCTTGTCCACGGCGCCCTTCATGCCCAGGGGGCCGGGGGTGAGGATCAGGGTGGCCCCGTAGGCCTTGAGGATGGCCCGGCGCTCCAGGGTCATGGTCTCCGGCATGATCAGGGTGATGGGGTAGCCCTTGGCGGCGGCCACGAAGGCCAGCCCCACGCCGGTGTTGCCGCTGGTGGCCTCCAGGAGCTCCTTGCCGGGCTTGAGGGCGCCGGAGCGCTCCGCGTCCTCGATCATGCTGAGGGCGATGCGGTCCTTGACGCTGCCGCCTGGGTTGGCGCTTTCGAGCTTGAGGTAGATGGTGGCGCTGCCCGGTTCCGCGATGCGGTTCAGGCGGACCACGGGGGTGTTGCCGATGAGCTGGTAGGCGTAATCCACGCGATTGGGACGGGGCATGGGGCTCTCCTTTCGGGGTTGGGGGACCTGCGCAACCCCAGGATGGGGGGCCCGGAATTGATTGTCAAGTATTTCCATGGACAATAGGAACAATTCCCATCTCCCCCTATACTGATACCTGGAGGCAGGCGATGAAGGTTTCCACCAAGGGTCGGTACGGGCTGCGGATCATGGTCGAACTGGCCGTGCACCACGGGTCGGGCCCGGTGCAGGTGACCACCATCGCCCAGAACCAGCAGCTCCCGGGCAAGTACATCCACGTGCTGGTGGGGGGCCTGAAGGCCGCGGGGCTGGTGACGGCGGTGCGCGGACCCAACGGCGGCATCGAGCTGGCGCGGGAACCCCGGAGCATCACGCCCCTGGACGTGGTGGAGGCCCTGGAGGGCCGCATCAGCGCCGCGGACTGCACCCTGGACCCCGCGCTCTGCGGCCGCGCCGCGGACTGCGTGACCCGGGACGTGTGGTGCGAACTGGCCGCGGCCATGGAGACCGCCCTGCGCCGGCACACCCTGGCCGATCTGGCCGAGCGCATCAAGGCCGGGGGCGGCGCCGCCTACGTGATCTGAAGGCTGACAGGGCGGCCCCGGGGCTGCCACGATACATGCACCCCCCCCGGAGCCCCCATGGCAGAGCAGGTCTGGAAGCGCAGGATCCTCACCCCCCTGCAGTTCCTCCTCGCCCTGGCCCTCTTCGCCGAGGCGGCCCTCGTGCTGGGCCTTGCGGCCTTCCCCGCCATCAAGCTGGTGGTGTGGACCCAGGCCCTGCCCCTCGCCGGGAACCTCCACGTGCTGGCCCTGGGCATCGCCCTGGGCGGCGCCTACTTCGCCTTCGGGATCACCCTCATGGCCCTGCTGCCCATCGCGCGCTGGGTCACCTTCGCCCAGGGAACCCCCGCGGGCTCCTTCAGCTACGTCTCCTGGGAGGGCTGGCGCTGGGCCAGCTACAACGCCCTCACCCTCTTTCTGCGCTTCTCCTTCGTGAACTGGGTGCGGCTCACCCCCTTCCTGCCCTTGTACCACCGCCTCATGGGCATGCGGATCGGCGCCCGGGTCCAGATCAACACCGCGGTGGTGGCCGACCAGAACCTCATCTCCATCGGCGACGACACCATCATCGGCGGCGACGTGACCCTGGTGGCCCACGTGGCCGAGCGGGGCCGCCTCTACGCCGCCCCCGTGGTGATCGGCCGCAACGTCACCGTGGGGCTCATGGCCGTGATCTTCCCCGGGTGCGTCATCGGCGACGGCGCCGTCCTGGCGGCGGGGTCGGTGCTGTCCAAGGGGAGCCGGGTGGGCGCCGGGGAAATCTGGAGCGGCGTGCCGGCGCGGAAGGTGGGGCGCAGGCGCGCGGGGCGGGCGGAGCTCCGCTGAGGCACCGCGGGTCAACGCCCCGGTCGATTCACTCGCTTTGCAGGACGGCGCAGGGATCCAGGCGGAGCGCCCGCAGGGCTGGCACCAGGCACGCCACGAGCCCCACGGCGGCCAGTAGGATCGTGACGGCGCCCAGGGTCGCCGGATCCCCGGCGCCCACCCCATGGATCTGGGATTCGATGAAGCGCCCCAGGGCCAGGGACCCGGCGAGGCCGAGCCCGACTCCGGTCCCGATCCAGCGCAGCCCCTGCCCCAGCACCAGGGCCAGGATGTCCCGCACCGTGGCGCCCAGGGCCATGCGGATGCCCAGTTCCCGCCGGCGCAGGCCGGTGATGAAGCTGAGGACGGCATAGGTGCCCACCCCGGCCAGGAGCAGGGCCAGGGACGCGAAGGCGCCGAGCAGCACGCTGGCGGCGCGGGTGGTCCGGCGGTCCTGTTCCAGCAGGGAGGCCATGGAATTCACGGTGCCCAGGGGCAGTTCGGGGTCCTCCTCCCGCAGGGCCCGGCGCAGGGCCGGGGCCAGGGCGGCGGGGCCCTTGGCGACCAGCGCGAAGGTGCCCAGACTCTGGGAGGTGGGCCCGCCCAGGGTCAGGGGAAGGTAGATCTCGGGTTCGGGATCCCGGGCCAGGCCGTTGTGGCGGACGTCGCCGCATTCGCCCACCACGCGCAGCCAATGGCCGGCCTCCAGGGCGATGCGGCGACCCAGGGGGTCCCCTTCGCCGAAGTGCCTGCGGGCGAAGCGCCGGCTCACGACGGCACCGTCCGCCTCGCCCTGCTCCAGGTCCCGGCCCCGCAGGAGGGGGATGCCCATGGTCCGGAAATAGGCGGGTGAGATATGGTGCGCGATGGTGATGCGCCCTTCCTGGGCGGGCTGGCCCTCCACGTCGTACGAGGTGGTCCAGGTGGAACCTCCGAAGGGCAGCGTGTCGTTGACCGCCGCGGAGGTCACGCCGGGGCTCGCTTCGACCCGGGCCCGCAGCCGCTGGATGAAGGCGGCGCGCTCCGCGAGGGTGCCGTAGTTCCGCGCCGGCACCGTGAGCGTGGCCATGACGAGTTGGCCGGGCTGGAAGCCCGGGTCCAGGTTTCGCAGGTGGGCGAGGCTTCGCACCATGAGCCCGGCCCCCACCAGCAGCAGGGTCGTCAGGGCCACCTCGGCCGAAACCAGGACGCCCCGGAGGCGCGGGTGCGCCGCGGTCCGGGGCCCGGGCGCGAGACCCAGGACGAGGGCGGTGGCCAGGGACAGCAGAAGGGTGAACCCAAACATGCGCAGGTCCCAGCCGGAGCGTTCCAGGTGGGCCGGCAGGGACAGAAGTCGCACCAGGCCCGTGGCCGCGGCCTGGGCCGGCACCCACCCCGCGAGGCCCCCCAGGAGCCCCAGCAGGAGGCTTTCGGTGAGGGCCTGGCTGCCCAGGTCCCAGGGCGAAGCGCCCAGGGCCTTGCGGATGGCCGCGTCCCGTTCCCGCCGGGCCTTGCGGGCCAGCATGAGGTTCAGGAGGTTGGCGCAGGCCGCGAGCAGAACGAACCCGGCGGCCCCCAGGAGGAAGAGGAGGGTGGGCCGGGCGTTCCGCACCAGTTCGTCCCGCAGGGGCGTCACCCGGACGGAGCGGTGGGCATTGGAGGCGGGGTGGGCGGCGGCGAGGGAGGCGGCGACGCGGGCCATCTCGGCCCTGGCTCTGGCCAGGTCGATTCCGGGCCCCATCCGCCCGGCCACGCCCAGGAAGTGCCAGCCGCGCCGCTCCCTTTCCTTGGCCGTGAAGGCAGCGGGAAGAATCACGTCCAGCCGGTTCCCCAGGAATTCGAACCGGAAGCCCTGGGGCATCACCCCCACGACCTGGGTCTCCACCCCGTCCAGGGTGACGCTCCGTCCCACCACGGAAGGGTCCCCTCCGAACTGGCGCATCCAGAAGGGGTGCGAGAGGATCACCACCTGCGGCCCCCCGGCGGCGTCCTCCTCCGGGAGGAAACCCCGGCCCAGGGCCGGCGGCACCCCCAGGACCTGGAACAGGGTCCAGGTGGCCCGGAGCCCGTAGGCCCGCACCGGCTCGGCGCCTCCGGTGACGTTCACGGCCGTGTTGCACACCGCCGCGAGGGAATCGAAGCCCCGGGCCTCCCGCTGCCAATCCGCGAAATTCGCGGGGGAGACGGACGCGATGGAGCCGTCGCTGGCGTGGGTCTCCCACATCGACACGAGACGACCGGCGTGGGGGTAGTCCAGGGGCCGCAGCAGGGCCCGGTCCACCAGGGCGAAGATGGCGGCGTTGGCCCCGATGCCCAGGGCCAGGATCAGGACGGCCATGGCCGTGAACGCGGGGGTGCCCGCCAGGGAGCGGAGGGCCCATTTCAGGTTGAAGGCAAGACGGTTCATTCCGGGGGTCCAGTCACAAGGATGCCGTCAGTCCTGCCGCAGGGCTTGCGCGGGATCCACCCGTGCGGCGCGGAGGGCGGGCAGGACGCAGGCCAGGAGCGCGGTGGGGACGAGGATGGCCAGGACCCCCAGATGGATGGCGGGGCTCGCGGCGCCCAGGTCGAAGAGGAGGGGTCCCAGGACCCTGCCGGCTTGCCACCCGCACAGGGACCCGGCGGCAAGGCCGAACCCCACCATTCCGGCGGCGCCCGCGAGGATGCCCCCCACCACCCGGCTCCGGGTCGCGCCCAGGGACAGGCGGATGCCGATCTCCCGCCGCCGCTGGAGCGTGATCTGGGCCAGCACGCCGTAGAGGCCCACGCCGGAAAGCACCAGGGCCAGGAGTCCGAAGAGCGTGAAGAGGATGCCGGCCATGGCCTGCACGGACATGCTCTCCTTGAGCGCCTCGCCCAGGGGCCGGGGCTCGGGCATCGCCAGGCCGGGATCCAGGGACCGGATGGCGGCCTTCACCTGGGGGCCGTACCGGGCGGGATCCCCCTGCACCTTCACGACCACCACGGGGCCGCCGAAGAGCTCGTTGAATTCCGCCGGCAGGTAGACCTGCGGATCCTCCGTCTTGTCCAGGCGGTTCTCGGCGGTGTCCCCCACCACGCCGGCCACCCGCAGGGACTTGGCGAAGCCCGAATGCACGGTGCGGCCCACGGCGTCCTGGCCGGGCCAGAGCTTTTCCGCGAGGCGCCTGCTGATCATGCAGCAGCCCGGATCCGCGGGAGGAAAGACCCCGCCCGCGAGCAGGGGGATGCCCATGGCCTTGAAATAGCCGGCGGTCACCACGTGGGTGCGCACGTAGGTCTCCGTCCCGGGGGGCCGCCCCGGCACCGCGCTGACGTCGCCGCCGTTGGTGGCCTTCACGAAGGGGAGGGTATCGTTGACCCCCGTCTCCGCCACGCCGGGAAGGGCCGCCAGGGCGGGTTCCAGGCGCTCCAGGAACGCGCGCTGCGCCGGCAGGTCATACCGGGCCGGAGGCAGGGGGACGCTCACCGCGAGCACCGGCCCCGGCTCGAAACCGGGATGCACCCGCTGGAGGTTCACGAGGCTCTGGATGAGGAGGCCGGCCCCGGTCAGGAGCACCACGGACAGGGCGACTTCCGCCACCACCAGGCCCTTGAGCACGCGCCAGTGGCCGCGGGAGTGGCTGGCCCCGTACCCGGCCCTGAGCACCTCCACCAGGCGCGGACCCCGGGCAAGGAACCAGGACAGGAAGGCCAGGGCGAGCCCGGTGGCCAGGACCAGCCCCAGGGCCGCCGCCATCAGCGCCGGGTACACCGCGGCGGCGGGCACGGGGAGGAGGTCCGCCAGCAGCCACCGGAGGCCGCCCTGGATGAAGAAGCTCAGCACGATTCCCGCCGCGCCGCCTGCCGCCGCGAGCATCAGGCTTTCGATCAGGAAGAGCCGCCCCATGCGGCCCCGCCCCGCGCCCAGGGCCTGCCGGATGGCGAGGTCCCTGCCCCGGGCCAGGTCGCGCACCAGTTGGAGGCCCGCCACGTCGAAGCAGGTGATGAGCAGCACCAGCGCCACCGCCCCCTGCAGGAGGAGCAGCACCCGCCGGTAGTTCGCCACCGTCTTCTCCAGGAGGCTGGTGACGCGCAGATCGAACCGGGGGTTCTGCCTGCGGGCCTCCATGCCGTCGGCGGCCACCCGCGCCTGGGCCTGGACCTGGGCCAGGGGGATCCCGGGGTTCAGCCGGCCCACGGCAAGGAAGGTCCCCATGCCCGGAGACCTACGCCCGAAGGGGGAGGCTTCCGGCACGAAGACCTGGGAGCCCGAGATCCGCTGATGGAACCGGAAGTCGGCCGGAAGCACGCCCACCACCTGCACCGCCTGCCCATCCAGGTCCAGGGTGCGGCCCAGCACGCCGGGATCGCCGCCCAGCTTCTCCATCCAGAAATCGTGCCGGAGCACCCCCACCGAGGCGGGCAGCCCCTCCTCGTCGGCGCGGAAGGCCACCCGCCCCAGGGCGGGCCGGACGCCCAGGACCTCGAAGAAGCCCGCCGTGACCATCCCCACGTCCACCCGGACCGGCTCGGCCAGCCCGGTCAGGGTTCGGGTCCGGGCCGTGCAGGCCGCCAGGGCCTTGAAGCCGCCGGCGCGGGCCCGGAGCTCCTCGAAATCGGGCATGGTCATGGGCCCGATCTCCCCGGTCTGCCGATCCGCGGGATCCACCTCCACCAGCCGGCCGCTGTCCGGGAAGGGCAGAGGCCGCAGGATGAGCCGGTCCACGTGGGAGAGGACCGCCAGGTTGGCGCCGATGCCCAGCGCCAGGCACGCGGACGCCGTGACCAGGAAGCCCGGAGCCCGGAACAGGCTCCGGGCCGCCTGGCGGACATCGATGAGAAGACCGGTCATGGCGATGCTCCTGGGGATGAATTCCCGAGAAGCAAAAGGAAGGCCAAAACGAAACATCAATTTCCCCAGCACCTTGGCCCCCGGGCGCCGGGAGCCCCGTCCCGATCGTGGGATCCCGCGTCCCATCCCCGGGCCGCCGGCCCCGCCCCGCCCCCAGGGAAAAGCCCCGGGGAGGGAGGCTCCACGGGGCTCACGGTCTGGGGCGGATGATGGGACTTGAACCCACGACACCTGGAATCACAATCCAGTACTCTAACCAACTGAGCTACATCCGCCGTTGGATCTATCAGAATATCCGCAAGGCGGCCTTCTGGGAAGCGGCATCTGGCATCCCGGCGGCGGCGGGCTAAACCGGGTTCTTTTTTCATCGTCTATACTAGACGGCGTATGGGCTTCGCGCTGCGGAACTTATTGATCTTTCACATCATCTAGGATCCAGACTCACCACCCGGCCCGGGCAGGGCACTTTCTCGAGGGAAGACTATGAAACGCCAGATCAAGCAACTCTTCATGCTCTCCGCCTTCGCGGGCGTTTGCATGGCCGTGGGGATGGGACTCAGCTACCGCTGGGTGGCCAGGGCCCAGGAGGAGCAACCGGTCACCGTCGACGCCAAGGGCCTCGACCGCCTTCCGCCCATCGCCGAGGTGGCCGAGAAGCTCAACCCGACCGTGGTGGCCATCACCAACACCAGCTTCGTGAAGAACCGCGGCCGCTTCGAGGGCGAGTCCCCCAACGGCGACGACTTCTTCAACTGGTTCTTCGGGCCCCAGCGCCCGGGCACCCGCAGGCCCCAGGAGGAGGAGCAGCGGGTCCAGGCCGGGGGCAGCGGCGTCGTCATCTCCCCCGACGGCAAGATCCTCACCAACAACCACGTCATCGACGGCGTGCGGGGCGGGGAATCCACCATCGAAGTGAAGATGGCCGACGGCCGAACCTTCAAGGCCACGATCCTGGGCAAGGACAAGGAACTGGACATCGCCCTCATCAAGGTGGACGCCAAGCACCTGCCCTACGCCAAGCTGGGCGACAGCGACGCCATGCGCATCGGCGAATGGGTGGTGGCCATCGGCAACCCCCTGGGCCTGGAGCACACCGTCACCCAGGGCATCGTTTCCGCCAAGGGCCGCCAGCTCACCGGGCCCGGCCTCGAATCCTTCATCCAGACCGACGCCGCCATCAACCGGGGCAACTCCGGCGGCCCCCTGCTCAACCTCCGGGGCGAGGTCATCGGCATCAACACCGCCATCCGCCCCGACGGCCAGAACATCGGCTTCGCGGTGCCCGTGAACATGATCAAGCGGGTCATCGCCGATCTGGAGAGCGGCAAGCCCGTGAGCCGCGGCTACCTGGGCGTGGCCACCCGCAACCTGGACAACGAATTCCAGTCCTCCCTGGGCATCAAGGAAGGCGCGGTGGTCTCCAGCGTGGACCGGGGCACCCCCGCGGACAAGGCCGGCATCCAGCGCCTGGACGTCATCACCGCCGTGGACGGCCAGAAGGTGCGCAGCGGCGACCAGCTGGTGGCCGCCATCGCGGGCCGCAGGGCCGGCGAGTCCGTCTCCGTCACCGTGTGGCGCGACGGGAAGTTCAAGGACATCAAGGTGGTCCTGGGCGACCGCCGGGAACTGCAGAAGGGCGACGCCCAGGAGGGCGATGACGAGGATTCCGCCCCCCGCACCGACCCGGAGAACCCCAAGCAGATGAACCTGGAAAAGACCTACGGGTTCACCGTGGAGGGCCTCTCCGCCGCCAACCGGCACCAGTTCGGCGTCCCCGCGGACGTCAAGGGCGTGGTCATCACCTTCGTGGCGGCCCGGTCCGGCGCGGCGGAAAAGGGCCTCCAGGCCGGCCTGATCATCACCGCCGTGGGCCCCAAGGACATCGACGGGCTCCAGTCCTTCCAGGAGGAAGTGAAGAAGGCCGGGACCAAGAAGCCCCTGCTCCTCCTGGTGCGTCCCCCCCGGGGCGCCTCGTTCACCATGGCCATCCCGCCCCGCTAGGGAGGGGGAAGCGAAGAGGCTGCCGGGGAATCTTCCCCGGCAGCTTTTTTTCTGGGTTATCTTATAAGTCCATTTGCAAGGATCGAATATGGGCAAGCGTCTCCTCGTCGTGGACAGCGATCGGAGATTCATCCAGGATCACAAATCCCCGCTGGAATCCGCCTTCGAAGTCGATTTCCTCTACACCACGGAGGGGGCGCTCACGCGCCTGGAGAGCGGGCAGTACGGCGGGATCCTCCTGTGCGTGGAGACTTCGGAAAACAAGGGATACGCCCTGTGTTCGGCCATTCGCCGGGCCCCGGGGCTGGGGGACCTGAAGATCGCCCTCATCAGCGCCAAGGCCTCCGAGGAGGAGTACGCCCGCCACCGCGGCACCAAGGGCAAGGCCGACCTGTACCTGCACAAGCCCATCAACACCACGGTCCTCATCCCCTCCCTGGCCGAACTGGTGCCCCTGAAGGAGGACGACCCGGACAACCCCCTGGGCGACCTGGCCGGGGCCGACCTGGGCGACGAGTGGCTGGAGAGCCTGCGCACGGAGCTGGAGAGCGACCCCATTCCCCCGCCCCGGGCCCTGGCGCCCAGCCCCGGCTGGGCCGCGGAACCCCCCGCGGCGCCGGAAAAGCCCGTGCGAAACCAGGGGGAGATCGAACTCCTGGAATGGCGGGTCAAGGACCTGGAGCTCAAGCTCTCCGCCCAGCACGACGAACTGGACCGCAAGACCCGGGAGATCGAGGAGCTCATCCAGCGCAACGCCGCCGTCACCCGGAACCTGGACGAGATCCAGCACACGCAGGGCGCCGCCGAGGACAGCCTCCGGGGCGATCTGCAGGACGCCCTGGACGAGCAGAAGCGCCTGGTGGACCAGCTGGACCTGGTCAACGCCCTCCTGGCCGAGAAGTCCCAGCAGAACGCCGAGTTCCTGGAAACCCACCAGCTGCTCCAGGCCCAGCTGGAGGAGGCCTGGGAGACCGGAACCCGGGCCAAGGCGCTGGAAACCTCCCTGGCGGAAACCCAGGAGGCCCTGCGCACCCGCGAGGCCCAGGCGGTGCTTTCCGAGCAGCACAGTTCGGACCTCCTCATGGAGCTCGAAGGCGTGCGCGCCGACGGGGCCGTGAAGCAGGCCCGCATCCAGGAGCTGGAAGGCTCCCAGGGCCGCCTGGCCGAACTGGAGGCTGAACTGGCCTCCCTCAAGGAGCAGGCCGCCTTCCAGGAAACGACCCTGCGCGACCTCGCCGGGGAGCGGACCCGGCTCCAGGCGGAGTGCGCCGCCAAGGACGACGAGCTCACGGAGCAGGCCGGGGAGATCTTCGTCCTCCAGGAGAAGCTCAGCCTCCAGGAAACCGCCTGCCGGGACCTGGCCGAGGAACGGGACACCCTGGGGGGGCTGCGGGAGCAGCTGGAACGCACCGCCAACGATCTCCAGGCCCGCCTGGACACCGCCGAGGCGGCGGGGGAGAGCCAGCGCCGGGAATTCCTGGCGGGAATCGAGGAGCGGGAGGCCAACCTGGGCCGGCTCCATGCCGACGTTGAAGCGGGCCAGGAACGGATCAATCAACTGAACCGCGAGAAGGCCGAGCTTTCCGCCGCCCTCCAGGGCCGGCAGGATCGCCTGGACACCCTGGGCGCCGCCCTCGCGGAGCTCGAGGACAAGGCCCGCCAGGCCCTGGACCTGGCCAAGGGCTGAACGTGCACACCAGCGCCCTGATCGCCACCCCGGCGCTCATTCTCGCCACGGGGTTCTTCGTATGCGCCGAATTCGCGGCGGTGCGGGTGCGGGGCACCCAGTTGGAGGCCCTCCTGGACGCCGACCCCCGGGCGGCCCAGGCCCTGGAGGTGCACCGCAACCTGGACCGCCACCTCTCCAGCATCCAGGTGGCCATCACGCTCCTGACCATCAGCCTCGGCGCGGTGGGCGAGGACATCTTCGTCAAGGGGTTCCAGGCGCTCTTCGGCGCGGTGCCATGGCCCCGCACGGGGCTCCTGCTGGGCTCGTTCATGGGCATCCTGGCGATCACCCTGCTCCAGGTGGTGCTGGCCGAACTGCTGCCCCGGGGCATCGCCCTGCGCTCCGCGGAAGCCTGGGCCCTGCGCACCGCGGGGCCCCTCCTCTTCTGGTCCCAGGCCATCTTCCCCGTGACCCGGACCCTGACGGGCATCACCCACGGGCTGGAACGGTTCCTGGGCATCCCCGCGGCCGTGGACCACGCCCCCACGGAGGAGGAGTTCCGGCGCATGCTCACCAAGAGCGAGCTGGAAACCTCCCGCAAGGACCTCATCGAGAATCTCTTCGATTTCTCCAAGCGCACCGTCAAGGAGGTCGCGGTGCCCCGGGCGCAGGTGGTCTACTTCGACCTTCAGCGCACCTTCGAGGAGAACCTGGCCCTGGCCCGGAGCTGCACCAACACGCGCCTTCCGCTGGTGGACGGGGACCTGGACCACGTGGTGGGCGTCATCCACCTGCGCGACCTGCTGTGGGCCCTCAACGACCAGGGCCCGGAGGTGGATCTCCGGAGCCTGGCGCGGGCGGCCTTCCTGGTGCCGGAGATGCGCCTCATCCAGGACCTGCTCCTGGACTTCCAGAAGCAGAAGCAGCACCTGGCCCTGGTGGTGAACGAGCACGGCGGCGTGGACGGCCTGGTGACCCTGGAGGACGTGCTGGAGGAGCTTGTGGGCGAGATCCAGGACGAATTCGACCGGGAGGTGATCGACCTCCGCCGCACCCGGGGCGGGGCCTGGCTGGCCCAGGGCACCGTCAGCCTGGAGGCCCTGGAGGACCACCTGGGGCTCCACCTGGAGGTGGAGAAGGGGTCCGTGAGCCTGGGGGGCCTCTTCCAGGAGCGGCTGGGGCGGATCCTGCGCGCCGGCGACGAGCTGCGCATCCACGGCTGGCGGATCCGCGTGCTGGAGATGCGGGGCATGGCCCCCCGGAAGTTCCTCCTGAAACCCGTGGCCACCGGGGAGCCCCTTGACGATTGACGGGTTCATCCTGGCGGCGGGGCTGGGCACGCGAATGGGGCCCCTGTCCCGGGCCCTGCCCAAGCCGGCCTGGCCCTTCAACGGCCGCCCGCTCATCGCCCTGGCGGCTGACGGCCTGCGCCGGGCGGGGATCCGCCATCTGGCCTGCAATGCCCACGTGCTCCCGGACCGCATCCGGGAGGCCACCCGGGACACGGGCATCGAGGTGTGCCCGGAGCCCGTCCTGCTGGGCACCGCCGGGGGCCTGCGCCACGTGCGGGACCGGGCCGCGGACGAACTGGCGGTGTGGAACGGGGATATCCTGGCCGATCCCCCCTGGGAGGCCTTCCGGGAGCGCCACCGGGCCCTGGGCTCGGACCTCAGCTGGCTGCTCATCCCCCACCCGGGGGGCCCCTGGAATCCCGTGTGGCTCAGCCCGGAGGGCCGCATCCTCCCCCCCGGGCGCACCGGGGACGGACCCTACCACTTCGTGGGCCCCGCCTTCTGGAGCCGCCGGGCCCTGGCCCTCCTGCCCGACGAGGGCCCCGCGGACGTGAAGACCCAGGTCCTGGCCCGCCTGGACCGGGCCTTCGGGGTGGTGGTGGACCCCTTCCCCTTTTACGAGATCGGCTCCCCGGACCAGCTCATCGAGGCCGCAGCCCGGGTGGCCCCCGGGGCCGAGGGCCGTATTCCCGGCTGCTACGTCCATCCGGAGGCCAGCCCGGTTGGATCCCTTCGCCGCTGCGTCCTGGGCCCGGGGGCCCGGCTCCACCCCGCCTTCCGGGACCAGGATGCGTTCTGGTTCCAGGAAGGGGGACACCTGGTGCGCCTCGCGCTATAGACTGTATCGATGAAAACTCAACTCCAGTCCGTCCTCGATCGCTGGGGATGCAGGAACCCGGTCCTCCTGGCCGGGGACGCCGGCCTGCGCCAGTACTTCCGCGTGGACCACCCCCACCTGGGCAGCGCCCTGGTGGTCCTCTACCCCCCCGCGGACCCCGGCGGCACCGAGGATTCCTACTTCGAGTACCGCGCCCTCCAGGCCTACCTGGATCCGGTGGTGCGCGTGGCCACCATCATCCAGTTCGACGACGAGCTGCGCGCCATGCTCGTGGAGGACCTGGGCCCCGCCACCCTGGAGACCCGCCTCATCGCCCACCCCGAGGAGGAGCGGCGCTGGGCCCGGGAGGTGGGAGGCCTCCTCGCCACCTGGCTGGGCCTGCTCACCGAGGGCGCCCCGCCCCGGGCCTTCTTCATGCTGCGCCGCTTCGACCACGCCAAGTTCCAGTTCGAGTGGGAGTTCTGCAAGAAGAACTTCTTCGCGGACTTCCTGGGCAAGGACGCCCCCATGTGGCTGGACCGCATGATGGAGGACGTGCACAACGGCCTGGAGTCCCGAACCCACTCCCTGTCCCACCGGGACTTCCACGTGCGCAACCTCATGGTGCACGGCGACCGCCTCGTGACCCTGGATTTCCAGGATGCCCGCAAGGGCGCGGCCACCTACGACCTGGCCTCCATCCTCTTCGACGGGTACTGGGACTGGTCCGAGGAGGCCCGCGCCATCCTGGTCCACAGCGTGGAGGAGGAACTGGGCTGGAGCGAGACCCTCCTCTGGGAGGAGCTCAACCTCAGCGCCATCCAGCGCAACCTCAAGACCCTGGGCACCTTTGGCAACCAGGTGGTGCACCGCGGCAAGCCCCACTTCGCCCCCGCCATCCCCCGCACCATCCGCCACCTCCTGGGCCACTTCCAGCGCATCCACCACGGCGAGGGCGTCCTGGCCGCGGAGCACTGGCTGCGGCTGGCGGAAAAGCGGCTGCTGAAGACGGCGGGGGATATCGACTAGGAGCCGGGGTTGATCTCGGTGATCTGACTCCAGCCTTGACCCGGCGTTCTTTATCCTGCTCTTCCCCCTGGATCCAGTTCATCCCGGTTCCCGCAGGGCCAGCTGCGGTGTGGGTCGGCGCGCGTTGATCCGCATGCGCCGGCCCATCCCGGCCTTGGCCCTGCGGGAACGGGTCGAGTAGCGCGGGGGAACTGCCCCCCCGCGCCCTCACGGATCCGGACGTGAGACTCTCACCTCATCCGGCTCGTCCTGCCCAGCCTCCAGGTCGTATTCCCAGGGTCCAGTGGTAGAACAGCCCTTCTTGCCGCTGGTGGGCAATGTCGCCCAACCAACGAAAGGCTGCCGTCCAGTCCCGGTGGAACCGCTTGTATTTCCGTTTGG
Source organism: Mesoterricola silvestris (assembly GCF_030295405.1). Classification (GTDB taxonomy): domain Bacteria; phylum Acidobacteriota; class Holophagae; order Holophagales; family Holophagaceae; genus Mesoterricola; species Mesoterricola silvestris. The sequence goes on from NZ_AP027080.1 coordinate 4,611,263, forward strand.
CCCAGCGGGCCAGGACCAGATTCAGGTAGTCGAGAAGTTCCAGGCACTCCGAGCGGTGGAACCGCCCATAGTAGTTGACCCATCCCCTGACGATGGGATTGATGAACGAGGCAAGCTCGCTCAGGGTCTTGGTGTTCATCTTCGTCGTCAGTTTCCACTCCCGGATGGCTTCCCGAGCGGCCTTCTTCGCCTTGTCGCTCATGGCCGGATTGAAGCCCACAAAGAGCTTTCCGTCCCGGGTCTTCACCGACCGCCCCCGAAAGGTGTAGCTCAGGAAGTCGAAGGCCGTGTGGTCATGGTCCCCCGGGCGCGAATCGTCCTTACAGTAGACGATCTTCGTTTTCTCCGGGTGGAGTTCCAGCCCCTTGTCCTTCAATCGCCTGCGCACCCCTTCCAGGACGTATTTGGCCTGGGCCAGGCTCACGCAATGGATCACCGCATCGTCGGCATACCGCTCGAACGGGACGTTCGGAAAGACCCGCCCCATCCAGGCATCGAACGCATAGTGCATGAACAGGTTGGCCAGCAATGGGCTGATCACCCCGCCCTGCGGCGTTCCCGCCGTCCGTTCCTGCAGGGTTCCGTCCTCCCGTTGGGCCGGGGCCTTGAGCCACCGTTCCACGTACAGGGGGATCCACTTCAGGGCCGAATCCGACTCGGTATGGTGCCGAACCGCCTTGAGGATCAGGTCATGCGGCAGGTTATCAAAGAATCCTTTGATATCCAGATCGATGACCCAGTCCAGGCGCCAGCAGCGCTCCCTTGCCTTTGCTACGGCATCCAGTGCCGAACGACCCGGCCGATAGCCGTAGGAGTCCTCGTGGAACATGGGTTCCACCAAAGGCTCCAATACCTGCTTGGCTACCATCTGGGCCACTCGGTCCGCCACGGTCGGAATGCCCAAGGGTCTCGTCCGGCCGTCCTTTTTGGGAATCTCCACCCGCTTCACCGGCGGCGGGAAGTAGCTGCCCGACGACATCCGATTCCAGATCTTGTAGAGGTTGCCCTCCAGATCCTTGTCAAACATCGACAGGGTTTCTCCATCCACGCCCCCTGCTCCCCGGTTGGCCCGGACCAGACGCCATGCCTCGGCGACCTGTTCCCTGGAAATGCTGTAAGGCTTCGCTTCAGACACGTGCTCTTCCCCCGGAGGGTTGACCCGCATTTGAAGCCGGACAGGCCGGTCCCTTGGCTCCACCCGCATTACCGGGCATCGTCGCTACTACGGACCGGTCCGCCCCGGCGCCCCGCTTCGGTACTCTCGCCCTACGGGGGACTACCCCTCGGACTTCTCCCTTGGCATCGGGACGCTCGGTTCCCACGTTCCACACAAGAGCCTGGACAGGGCTCGCGCCGCTTCTACGCCGGCCACCGCCCGGACCGTAAGCAGGTCCCTTCCGGGCTTGGTCCCAGGACTTCATCCGGAGCCTGGTTTCGATGGCTTTTGATCTCTTTCGACGCCTCATCAGCGGTTCACTTTTGTTCGCCTTCCCTGTCCCTACCTGACGGGGGTTCCCCCGCCTTTTCCGGGTCCGCTCACCACCTGGGGTGTCACCCCCACGCAGCGCCCGGTGGTTTGGGATCTGGCCCTGCAGCCCGACCCCGGGGGGCCTACCCCCATCTCTCATGCAGCACAGCTGCTATCTCTCAGGTTGTTTTATTTGGACCTCCTGGGAGATGAAGCGCCTTTCGTGGCGCACGGATGAACGCCGATGGATGGGATGAACGGGGATCGCCTCAACCTGGAACTGCCCCTTCATCACGGCTTCAAGGCAGCTGGGGTCTGCCGACCCACCCTAGGCTTCCGCGCCGATTCCGTGGGTGATGCTCTGGTGGCTGAACGCGGCCCAGGCCAGTTCCCGGAAGCGCTCCGTGTGGCCCCAGTCCACGCCGTCCTTCCAGAGCTTGTAGTGGATGAGCTCGTGTTCGAGGATCCGCTGGACGATCTCTTCGGGGTTGCGGCAGTTGATGCCGCACACCTGCTGGGGCCAGGGCCAGTCCCGGCGGCGCAGGAGGGGGATGGAGAGGCGGATCTCGGGGCGCCAGACGCCGCGGCGGTCCTTTTCCACCACGAAGAGGCCGGCGCAGCGGTTCATGCGGGGGGACCAGAGGATCGGACAGGGGGGCAGGTCCCAGCCGGCCTGCCGGAGGATGGCGGCGGCCTGCTGGCGCAGGGTGCCGGCCCGGGGGGGCAGATCCGCGGGCCTCAGGGGAGCCGCGAAATCCTGGGCGTCCATGGGGATGCCCAGGATCTCCGGCGGAGGGGTCGGGAGGGGGGGTGGGCTGGTGGGGTCCTTCACCCTTCCATTCTGGGACCCTACTGGATCTCCTTCAACTTCGCCAGGTTCTTGCGGATCAGCTTGAGGTTGGCGGGGGTGGCGTGGGGGTCCTTCTCCGCCGCGGCGAGGGCCTCCTCGCAGAAGGCCAGGGCCTCCTTGGGGGCGCCGGAATGGGCGTACAGCTCGGCCTTCATGGCGGTGAACATGTAGTTGCCGAGGCCGCGGGTCTCGACCTCCTTGGCGATGCTCTTGCCGAATTCGTAGGCGGCCGGGGAGAGGTCGGTCTCCACGGCGAAGACGGCCATCATCATGTAGTAGGCGCCCTGCTCGTGGTTGGATTCCTCGAGGATGCCCCGGGACACCTTGATGCCGCGGTCCAGGTCGGCGTGGTACAGGGCCACCAGGTGCTGGTAGGCCAGGGAGTACTTCAGCTTCGGGCGCTTCTCCATGGCGGCTTCGATGACCTTGACGGCCCGGGGGTAGTCCTTGGCGGCCATGGCCACGCCGATGGGCCGGGTGATCTCCATTTCCGTCTCGCGGCGGGCGCGGGCGGAAGCGATGTCGTAGCTGCCGGCGAGCACCTCGTCCAGGGCGGCCTTCATGGCCTCGGGGTGGCCGATCCAGGCCACGCGGCCCTCCCGGTCCACCAGGAAGGAGCAGGGGATGCCGTTCTCCCCGGCGGCCTTCATCCAGCCGTTGGCGATGGCGGCGTCGGGGCCGTCGGCGGCGACCCGGTAGCCCATCCTCGCGCCCTGGGCCTTCACGAAGGCCTTGACCCGGGGCAGCGTGTTGCCGCCGCCCTCCTTCTGGCTCTCCCAGATGTTGATGCCCAGCACCGTGGCCTTGCCCTTGTAGGCCTTGGCCAGGCTGGTGAGGTGGGGGATGTTCTCCTTGCAGGGGCCGCACCAGGTGGCCCAGAACTCCACCACGTACACCTGGCCCTTCTGGAAGGCCTTCACGGGCGTTCCCTTGATCCAGGCGGCGGAGGCGATGGAGGGGGCGGGATCGCCGATCCGCAGATCGGCGGGATCGGCCGCGGCGAGGCTGCCGGCGAGGGCCGCCATGCCGCAGAGGAGGAGGTTCTTGAGGATGCGTTTCATGCCTTGCTCCATGGATGGATGAACAGGTGCGCGGACACCGGGGCCCAGGCCCAGGATCGCCCGGGGCGAGGGGCTCGCCCAGTCAAGTCCGGAAAAGAAAGTGCAGAGTTATACCGGGTGCTTTGATGGTGTGCGGATGCCCGTGGGGAGCGGGTTTCCGGTCAGGCGGGAATCTCCAGGACCGCCGAGAAGCCTTCGCCCATGGAATCGAAACGGAGCCCCCACCCTTCGTGGGCCGCCATCTGGTTGAGGAGGAAGATCCCCACGCCCTGGCCCGCGCCGGCGTTGGGCGCCGCGCCGGCGAGGGCGCCCAGCTTGTGGGCGGGGATGCCGGGGCCCTCGTCGTGCACCTGGATCTCCACCAGGTTCCGGCGGCGCTGCACCCGGAGGCGCGTGGCGCCCGCGCCGTGGAGCAGGGCGTTCTCCAGGAGGGTGTTGAGGGCGGGCTGCAGGGCGTCCCCGGAAACCTGGAAGGCGACGTCCTCCACGTCGAGGCTCAGGGGCCTTCCTTCGCCTGCGAAGATGGGCTCCATCTGTTCCGCGAGCCGCTGGAAGAAGGCGGCGTCCACGGTCTGCAGCACCGGCTCCCGGCCTTCGGGCCTCACCCCTTCCAGGCCCGCTTCGATGATCTTCACGAGCTTGTCCACCTCGTCGCCGATGCGCGCCAGGAGGGAATCCTGCACCTCCTTGGACAACCCGGCGTTGCGCACGGTGTCGCAGCGGAGCTTCAGCACCGTGAGGGGGGTCTTGAGGCTGTGGGCGAGGAAGGCCAGCTGGTCGGCCCGGAGGCGGTCCCGCCGGCTGACGTACAGGTGGAGCAGACACCCCAGGCCCAGGAGCAGGACGAAGGCGGCGTGGACCGTCCAGGCCGTGCGGGTCCAGGTGCGCAGCTCGTGGGCCATGAGGGCGTCCTGGGCCGGGGTGGCCAGGATGCCCACGACCCAGGGGTCGCCGAAGGCGAGGCTGAGGTCCGGGAAAAGGGCGTAGAACGTGGGCTTGGTCACCGGGAGCAGCCAGCTCCGGCGGGGAAGACCGCCTGCTTCGGTGTTCTTGCGCCCCATGATGGGGTCCCGTCCGTAGCGCGTGAGCGCGAAGCGGAAGGGGGCCCTGTCGCCGGTCACGGATTTCAGGAACCGTTCCGTGGCCGGGGCGGAGGGGCGCCATACCTTGAATTCCCACCACCGCCCCGCGGCCAGGCCGAGCACGGCCTCGTCGGTGGCGCGGGGGTTGTCCTGGACCGGGGGGAGCCAGGTGGGGGCCCCGGAGGCCTGGGCCTCCCGGGCCCAGCGCAGGAGGCGCGCGGATTCCTCCCCGGCGGGGCGGAGGCGGCTCCCCTCCCGGATCCACACCTCGCCCTTGGCCGGATCCGCGACGGCGTGGAGGAGGCTGTCCTCCTCCAGCGCCTGTCGCAGTTCCGCCTCGTCGCCCCGGGTGAAGGCCGGGATGGGCAGGGCCTGGGTCCAGGCCTTGACGACGGCCTTGCCCCCTTCGTGGGCCAGGCCCTCCCAGGCCTGCGCGGCCACGCCCATGCGGTGGCTCGTGTACATGCCGGGGAGGAAGGCGCTCAGGACCGCCGCCAGGGCCCAGATCCCCAGCAGCACCGGCGGCGACAGGAGCTTCCCGTAGCCGCGCAGGGGCCGCCACCGCAAGCGGCGGGATCTGGGCCGGCAGACCTGGACCGAAGGCATGGACTCCATTCTAGCGGCGATCGGGGATCAGAACTTCATGCCCAGGATGACCTGGACCATGCGGGGGAAGGTGTTGCCCTGCCCCAGGCCGTAGGTGGGATTGGGATTGAAGACGTTGGTGGCCAGCGAACCATCGGGCGCGCTGGGGGCGTGCGGGAAGGTCATGCCCTGGCTGACGACGGTGCCGCTGGTGTCCCGGGTCATGTAGCGCACCCGGTTCAGGACGTTGATGATGTTGGCCTTCCCGTAGATCAGGGTCTTGCCCACGAGCTTGTGTTCGTATCCGGTCTGGAGGTCCAGGGTCCACACTTCGGGCTGGCGCAGGACGCCCATTTCGGGGAAGTAGCGGGTGTAGGAGGAAGCATAGCCCTGGTTCTGCAGGTCCAGGGTGGTCTGGGCGGTGCCCGAGCGGAAGGACACCGCCGTTCCGGACTTGTAGGTGCCCACCAGGCCCAGGTTCACGGTTCCGCGCCCCAGGACGATTCGGTAGTTGGCGTCGGCGTTGATCATCACGGGCACGTCCAGGCCAGGGGCGGGGCCCGTGGGGTTGAGCTGGCTGGTGGGGATGTTCCCGGTGCCGAAGTCGTTGGACTGGGAGGTGGCGCCGCCCAGGTTCACGCCGGCGTTCTCGAAAGTCCGGCTCCACGTGGCGTTGCCGCCCACGGTGAAGTCCTCCCCGATGCGCCGCCGGTAGGACATCTCCACGCCGTAGTAGTCCTGCTTGGCGTTGGGGTCGTTCTTGATGACGATCTTCGCGATCCCCGGGGCCATGCCGTTTCCGTAGCAGTAATCGTCCAGGAACTGGTCGTTCCACCGCCGGACGAAGGTGACCGAAAGATTCTGGACGGCGCTTGTGTAGGTGTAGCCGAAGGTCGCCTCCAGCGTCCGGGGGGCCTTGATGTTGGGATCCACGAAGACGTTGCGGTTCAGGAGGGGGTCGGTGACCTTGTTGGGGTTGGCGGCCCCGGTCCTGCCGGCCATGTTGCCCCAGGCTGCCCAGTTGACGGATCCATCGGCCAGAAGGGCATCCAGGCCATTGCCCTGGTTGGCCCCCCCCGTGCCCACGTACACGTACTCGCGGGTGATGGGCGCCGACGTCACGGTGGCCGTCCTCAGGTTGCCCTGGTTGATCATTCCGGAGTACTGGGCCAGGCCGCCACGGAACACATGGACCTTGTCGCCCTTGAGGTCGTAGCTCGCTCCCAGGCGGGGCGCCAGGCTCTGGAAGGAGTAGGTGATGTTCTCGGGGTTGTTGGCGCTCTTGTACGTGTCGAAGCGCAGGCCGAGGTTGAAGGACCAGTTGTCATTGACCTTCCACACATCGTTCACGTAGAGGCTGTTCACCTTCGTGTCGGCCTCGCCCGAGGTGGGGAAGTACTGGTACAGGGCGGTATCGGTGGCGTTGAACGCGGTGAGGCCGCGGTTGGCGAGGCTGATCGAGGTGGCTCCGGGCAGATAGTTCCGGAACACGATCTCATAGTTGGACGGCGTAGGGGAGGCCGCCCCGGTGCGGGTGAAATGGTAGAACTGGAGGCCGCCCTCCACGTCGTGCGTGCCCATGGCTTCCACCATCCAGGTCAGGTTGATTCCGCCGGTCTTGGTGTGGCTATCGTCCTGGTTGTCGGAGCCGTAGCCGTTGTCCAGGACATCGCTGGATTCCAGCTCCTTCCAGGTGGGCTTGATCTTGCCGCCGGTGGGACCGGTGCCGGTGCCGCCGCTCCTGGAATAGGCGTCGTTGAGCTTGACGTCCAGGGCCAGGGAGGACGTGAGCTGGGCGAGGTAACCCAGGGAGTGGTAGCCCTTCTTCGTCTTGGTGAGACCGCTGAGGGTTTCCAGGGTCGTCACGTTGCCGTTGGAAATGCCGTTCAGGTCCCTGGAATTGGATTCGTTCATTTCCGCCGACAGCCGGTGGCTGAGGCTCACCTGCCAGTCGATCTTGGCGTCCAGCAGGTAGGAATCCCGGACGATGGTGTAGGGCACCTCGGCGCCCATGGAGGGCTGGGTCTTGGACACGATGCGCGTCTCGGGACTGTTGGTCTGGTAGGCCACCGCGAAGAAGAGCTTGTCCTTGATGATGGGGCCCGTGAGGGTGTAGCTCTGGATGGTCTGGTGGTGATCGGCGACCGGGGACCAGGTGAGGGGGTAGTGGTAGAGGTTGGAGTAGTAGTAGGCCACCCCGGGCATGCGGTACTTGGAATTCCACTTGTCGTTGGTGATCTCGAAGCGGCTGGAGCCGGAGAATTCGTTGGTCCCGCTCTTGGTGGTGACGTTCAGCACGCCCCCGGTGAAGCGGCCGTACTTGGCGGAGACGCCGCTGGTGAGCACCTGCACCTGGTCGATGAAATCGTTGTTGAGAAGGACGATCTTGCCGCCGTAGTTGGCGTCGGAGGCGGCCACGCCGTCCACCACGTAGGTGTTGTTCTGGGCGTCGGTGCCGTGGATGGAGTCCATCACCGATCCCGGGGCCCGGAAGGTGGTGGCGTCCAGGCGGTTCGTGCCCATGTAGTAGATGGGCAGATCGCTGATCTCGGTCATGGTGAGCACCAGGCCGGTGGTGGCCTGGGCGGTGTCGATGGTCTCGAGGCCGCGGCTGTCCACCACCTCCACGGTGATGCCCTGGGCGCCGAGCTTGATGTCCATGCGGTTGGTCTGGTTGGCGACCACCGTCAGGGCCGAATCGAAGCCGGAGGTGCCGGGGGCGGAGACCTTGATGCGCACGCTGCCCGGGACCATCTGCCGGAAGATGAATTCGCCGCGGTTGTTGGTGCGCAGCTCCTGCACGCCGCGGGAGGTGAGGGCCTGCACCAGGGCGCCGTTGACGACCTTCCCGTCGGGACCTTTCACCGTTCCCATGATGTTGCCGACCGAGCTGCTCTGGCTGAAGAGCAGCCCCGATGACGCCACGAGCAGGGCGGCGATGCGCCCCGTTTCCCAGATTGAATGACGGTTGGTCATGTGCGGGCTCCCGGAAAGTGGTTGGAATGATTTTTGGCTTGTCTGATCCTTGCCTTCCGGGAAGGCCGGGTCCAGTTAAGGCAGACAAAAGAACATTCCATTTATTAGCCGGGCTCGATGCGTTCGTAACCTTAGTGCGAAAACGAATTAGGGATCTTTCGGACCCGACCTTCCGGAAAAGAGCGTGCAGGCCCGGTGCGGCTCGCGGAAGGGGTGCGCGCAGGGGCCCCTTTGTGCTTAATCTTTGATCATGGCAGTCAAACCGTTTCCACCCAACCGCATCCTCGTCATCGAGGACGAACCCGAGATCGCGGAGATGCTCACGCTGAACCTGGAGGCCGCGGGGTTCCGGGTGGAGGCCACGGGCGACGGCGCCACGGGCCTGGCGATCCAGGAGCGGGACCCGGCCGATCTCATCGTGCTCGATCTCATGCTCCCCAAGGTGGGCGGCTTCGAGGTGCTCCACATTCTCCGCCGCCGCCACGACGCGGTGCCCATCCTCATCCTCACCGCCCGCACCGGGGACGCCGACCGCATCCAGGGGCTCTCCCGGGGAGCCGACGACTACCTGGGGAAACCCTTCTCCGTCCTCGAGCTCATCGCCCGCATCCACGCCATCCTTCGCAGGACCCACAACCTGGAGGCCCAGCCCCGGGTGCTGCGCAGCGGGCCCTTCCGCATCAACCTCCTGCAACTGGTCGTGCACCGGGGACGCTCCGACCTGAACCTCACGCTGCGGGAGTTCCGCCTGCTGGAAGTGCTGGTGTCGAACCCCGGCAGGATCAACAGCCGCCAGGAGCTGCTCAACATGGCCTGGGACCCCGACGGCAAGCCCATGCCCAGGACCGTGGACGTGCACATCGGCACCCTGCGCAAGAAGCTCGGGGACTCGGACAAGTCCCCCTTCATCCAGACCCTGGACCGGGAGGGGTACCGGTGGATGCTGCCCGTGGTGCCGGAGGGCTGAACCGCGGCTGTGTCGGAAGAATGCCGGCGGATGCCCGCGCCGTTCGGCGGCGGCGGGAACGTTCACCCTCCCTCCCATCCCATCCGGCATCCTTCCCGCGCCGATGGGCGGCGGCCCCGCCCGCGCCCAGGCGAAGCGGCAGACCCTTTGCTGCATGGATCCTGGAGCCGTGCTCCGGATGGGAGATGACACCATGGGAAGGCGAAGAGGACCCGGCCCCGGAAGGGGCCTCCACCGCGCGGGCATCGCCCTGCCGCTCCTGGCCCTGACGGCCTGCGCCGTGCCAGTGCCCGGGACCATCAATCTGTACGATCTCTCGGGCTCCAACCTCATGCGCTGCGATTCCGTCACCCGGGACCCCGGCCGTTCCAGGGGCGTGCTGCAGTGCAGCGCCACCGGCGGGGAGAAGTTCCAGGGCGAATGGGTGACCATGGCCCGCACCGCCGAAAAGGCCGCGGGCACCTGGGCTTCGCTTCCCTCCACCCCCGCTGACGCGCTGGCGGCGCGGTGGAGCTGGGGCGCCGGCTACGGGGTGGACATGGAGTCCCTGGCGGGCACCTACGGGATGTTCCTCCTCTACGGGAGCAAGGGCACCGTCATCGACGGCGTGTTCATCTTCCGGGGCGACCGGCGGGGCATCATGGGCATCGCCACCGACAACAAGGGCCACCGCTACAAGGTCATGGGATGAGGGGCACCCGCATGCGCACGACGATCCTCCTCCTGGCCTGCGGCGCCGCCCTCGCGGGCGGGGACCTGCGGGTGCAGCTCCAGCTGGCCTCCCCCCAGGGGGACCTGCGCGAGGCCTCCGGCGGCAGGCTGGGCTACGGCCTGGGCATCCACACCGAGGTGGCCCTGGCCAACGGCGACAACCTGCGGCCCCGGGCCGACCTCCTCTTCTTCCCCGCCTTCAAGCTCGCGGGCGTGGAGAACAGGACCTCCAGCCTGGGCGTGGGCTGCGACTACCTGAAGTGGCTCCCGGGGCGGCTGAACGCGGTGTACCTGGTGGGCGGGGCCGCGGTGCTCCGCTGGTCGAACCAGACCGTGGGCACCGGCTCCGGCGACACCACGCGCCTGGGCCTGTCCGCGGGGGCGGGCCTGCGCATCACCGAATCCCTGGGGTGGGAAGGCAGGTACAGCTTCTCCCCCCTCAGCCGGAGCATCAGGGCGCGCACGCTGGGGTTCGGGTTCACTTACCGGTTCTAAGTGGGCGTCGGCAAGCCCCAGGTTCCTTGAAACCGCGATGAAGGGGCTCTTCCAGGCTGTGCGGATCCCATTTCATCCCATCAATCGGCGTTCATCCCTGTTTCCGCAGGGCCAGAGCAGGGACGGGTCGGCGCATGCAGATCAACGACGCGCCGCCCCACCTCATCGCTGGCCCTGCGGGAACAGGGATGAACCGGATGCACAGGATGGAGGGGATGAAAGAGGGGACTGTTCGAATTCGACAGGTGATTCCCGGCGATTTGCCCAGATATAAGAAGGGGCGGCTTAGGTATCATTTCCGGAAAAGGAGGCCCGGACGTGGACGTCGCATGGTACTACTCGGCCGGAGGCCAGGACAGGACGGGACCCGTTTCCTGGGCGGAGATCGAGGCCGCCTACCGCAGCGGCGTCATCGGCCCCCAGAGCCTGCTGTGGGCCTCCCACCTGGCGGGCTGGGTCCCGGCGGGGACCCTCCTGGACGCGCCCACGCCGCCGCCCCCTCCGGCCTCCGGCCCGGCGGAGGCGCCCGGGAGCCGAGCAGCCTTCCACTGCGGGCTCTGGGCCCTCCTCTCCATGTGCCTGTGCTTTCCCGTGGCCCTGGCCCTGGCCATCGCGGCCATCGTGCAGAACCAGAAGGCCTCGCGCATGGCGCGGGAGAACCCCGGGACCTACCGCAAGCCCGGCAACGGGGGGCTGGTGATGGCCATCATCGCCCTGTGCGTCCTGCCCCTGCTCGCGCTCCTGGGCATCGTCAGCGCCATCGCCATCCCGGCCTTCCTCGGCCAGCGGGAGCGGGCCCGGGACAAGGCCGCCATCGCCAACCTGGATTCGGGGCTGTACGCCCTGGCGGGGGATTTCGACCGGCTCAAGGACCGCGCCCCCCAGGAGATCAAGGCGGGCCTGGAGGCGGGGCTGAGGGCCCAGCCCGGCCGGAACCCCTGGAACGAGGCGGCCCCCGCCTTCTCGTACGAGGTGGAGGTGGTCACGGGCACCGATGGCCAGGGGTTCCGGGACGCCACCCGGGCCGCGGGCGGCGCCCTGGGTCAGTGCGCCTACGTCGTCCAGTTCCCGGGCGAACACCAGCCCGGGATGGTGGGCGGGGTGGTGCGCACGAAGAACCCCGTCGGCGGTTCCCCCTGGTTCGTGAAGGTCAGGTCCCTGGACTGAGGTCCCGATGCAGGAAGGGCCGGCCCCCGGGGCCGGCGTAGTCCGCCACGATCTGGCCGTGGCCCCGCAAGAGGTACTTGACGGTGACCAGCCCCTCGATGCCCACGGGGCCCCGGGCGTGGATGCGGGAGGTGCTGATGCCCACCTCGGCGCCGAACCCGTAGCGGTAGCCGTCCGCGAAGCGGGTGGAGGCGTTGTGGTAGACCCCCGCGGCGTCCACTTCCCGCAGGAACCGCGCGGCGGCGTCGGGATCCTCCGTGACGATGGCCTCGGTGTGGGCGCTGCCGTGGGCGCGGATGTGGGCCAGGGCCGCGTCCAGGTCGTCCACGACGCGCAGGGCGAGGATGGGCGCGCCGTACTCCGCGTCCCAGTCCGCCTCCGAGGCGGGGACCAGGTCCGGCAGGAGGGCCCGGCAGCGCGGGCACCCGCGCAGCTCCGTGCCGGGCAGGCCCCGGGCGAGGAGGGGCAGGATCACGGGCGCGCAGTCCCGGTGCAGGAGGACGGTCTCGGTGGCGTTGCAGGCGGCTGGGTACTGGAGCTTGCCGTCCCGGGCCAGGGCCACGGCCATGGCGGGGTCCGCGGCCGCGTCGATGTAGAGGTGGCAGACCCCCTCGGCGTGGCCGAGCACGGGGATGCGGGTGCGGGCCTTGATGGATCGCACCAGGGCGGAGGATCCCCTCGGGATGACCAGGTCCACGTCCCCGTCCAGGGCCAGGAGCGCGTCCACGTCGGCGCGGTCCTGGAGCACCTGCAGGGCGTCCCCGGGCAGGCCTTCCTCCTCCAGGCACCGCCTCAGGATGTCCACCAGGGCCCGCACGGAGGCGGCGGCCTCGCGGCCCCCCTTGAGGAGGGCGGCGTTGCCGCTCTTGATGGCCAGGGCCCCGATCTGCACGGCGGCGTCGGGCCGACTTTCGAAGATCACGGCCAGCACCCCCAGGGGCACGCTCACGCGCTGGAGTTCCAGGCCCTCGTCCAGGAGGCGGCGCAGGTCCACGCGCCCCAGGGGATCCCGCAGCCCGGCCACGGCCTCCAGGCCCCGGGCCATCTCCTCCACCTTCGCGGCGTCCACCTTCAGCCGCTGGAAGGCCGAGGCGTCCAGTTCGCCCGCGGCCAGGAGCGCCCGGGCCCCGTCCAGGTCCCGGGCGTTGGCCTCCAGGAGTTCCGGGCAGGCCGAGCGCAGGGCGGCGGCGGCGCGCCGCAGCACCCCGTCCCGGGCCCCGGCGGAGGCGACCCCCAGGAGGTTCGAGGCGGCCCGGGCCTGGCGGGCCATGTGGCGCACGGTGCTCATGATCCGGCCTCCTTCAGCCAGGGGCCCAGGGGATCGCCCTTGGGCCGGGGACCCGCCAGGAAGCGGGTGCAGTGGGCCTCGCCCGAAACCACGCGCTCCAGGGTGCCGGTGCCTTCCCCCCGGGCGATGACCACGGCCACGCCGGATTCCATGCACAGGCGCGCGGATTCCAGCTTGGTGGCCATGCCGCCCCGCCCCCGGGACCCGCTCCCCTGGGCCCGGGCCAGGATCTCCGGGGTGATGGCCGCCACCTCCCGCAGGAGGGGGGCGCCGGGGTCCTGGTGGGGGTTGCGCTCGTGGAGGCCGTCCACGTCCGAGAGGATCAGCAGGAGGTCCGCACCCAGGCCCGCGGCCACCAGGGCGCCCAGCTTGTCGTTGTCTCCGAAGACCTTGATGCGGCCCAGCTCCAGGGTCGCGACGGTGTCGTTCTCGTTGATGATGGGGATCACGCCCATCTTCAGGAGCCTTTCCAGCGTCGCCCGGAGATTGGCGCGCCGCTCGGGATCGGAGAAGTCCTCCTGGGTGAGGAGCACCTGGGCGCACACCGTGTCCAGGCGCCCGAAGGCGGACTGGTAGAGGGCCATGAGCTCCCCCTGCCCCACGGCGGCGCAGGCCTGCTGCAGGGAGAGGGTGCCGGGCCGGGTGGGGATCCCCAGGCGCCGGGCCCCCAGGCCCACGGCGCCCGAGCTCACCAGGAGCACGTCCCGCCCCTGGCGGCGCAGGGACGCCAGGGATTCCACCAGGGCGAAGATCCTTCCCAGGGACGGGAAGCCGTCCTCCGAAAGCAGCACCTGGGTGCCGGCCTTGACCACGATGCGCTGGGGGGCGGACCTTTTCATCGGCCCAGCCCGCTGGCCACCTGGGAGGCACGTTCGATGCCCCGGGCGAGGACGGAGCGGATGCGCCCGTCCTCCAGGGCCAGGAGCCCCGCGATGGTGCACCCGGCGGGGGTGGTCACCTCGTCCTTGAGGGCCGCGGGGTGGCGCCCGGTCTGGAGCACCATGGAGGCCGCGCCCACCGTCATGCGCGCGGCCAGCTCCACCGCCACGCCCCGGGGCAGGCCGCACTGCACGCCGCCTTCGGCCAGGGCCTCGAGGATCACGAAGATGAAGGCGGGCCCGCTGGCCGAAAGGCCCGTGACGGCGTCCATGTGGTGCTCGTCCAGATCCAGCACCGCCCCCAGGGGTTCGAAGAGGGTGCGGGCCAGGGCCAGGTGCTCCTCCCCCGCGTGGGCGCCGGGGGCCAGCACGATGGTGCCCATGCGGATGCTGCAGGGCGTGTTGGGCATGGCCCGGATGACCGGGGTGCCCCCGGGGACCCGGGCTTCCAGGAAGGCCAGGTCCGTGCCGGCGGCGATGGAGACCACCAGGGGCTTGTGGTCCAGGGCCCCCGCCGCGGCCAGGGACTCCAGGAGCGGTCCCAGGTCCTTGGGCTTCACGCAGAGGACCACCGCCTCCGCCCCCCGCGCAGCCTCGGCCGCGGTGGCGGCCCAGCCCACCCCCAGGGCCTGGGCCCGGGCCCTGCCCCCCTTGCCCTTGCCGGAGGCGGTGATCCCTTCCGGAGGGTAGCCCGCGGCCTCCACCAGCCCGCCGGTGATGGCCTGGCCCATGGTGCCGAAGCCGATGATGGCCAGCCGCGTCGTCATGTCTTCCTCCGGATACGAAAAGCCCCCGGGTTTCGGCCGGGGGCGGGTTGAAAGCGGATCGGGAAACGGTTCAGTCGGTCCCGGGGCCACCACCCGCCACGCTAGGGCGAGGGGAAGGGGCGGGGTTGAAGGCGAACGACGTCATGGATCGGAGTATGACCGCAGGGCAGGAGCCTGTCTACGTAATCGCACATGTCCCGGACGTTCGCCCCGGTTCGTTGCTGCGGGCCAAGCCCGCAGCAACGGAAGGCTCTCACCCCGTGGTCGGGCCTGTGTTTTCACCTATTGGCCCCGACCCACCTCAGGGCCTCGCTTCGAGAGCTGCGAGGAGGGCATTGGATCGCGCCAACGCCAATTAGCAAAGCGACCTCGTCTCGAACCGGGCCTTCGGCAGGTCTGCGGCGATGGCGAAACAGGGCGAACGTCTGGGACACGTATGACTAGAGGGTGGTGGTTTCCACCTTGACCACTTCGCCGTCCAGCACCAGGGTGCTGGTGGAGGTGGGGGCGTTGGCCGTGAGGGTGCGCAGGGCGCCCAGGGGGGCCTGGAACTCGGCGGGCACGCTCTCGAAGAACATGACGCCGGCCTTCCACTGTTGGGCCTGCTCGATCTGGATGCGCAGGTCCTTCAGCTGGCGGGGGTCCACCGGGGAGGGGGCGCTGGTCATGAGGCAGCGGGCCTGGGCGGTCTTGGGGAAGGCGATGACCTCCCGGATGTTGGTGGCGCCCACCAGGAGCATCACCAGGCGGTCCAGGCCCAGGGCGATGCCGCCGTGGGGCGGGGCGCCGTAGGACAGGGCGTTGAGCAGGAATCCGAACTGCTCCTGGGCCAGGCTTTCGCTCATGCCGATGGCCCGGAACATGCGGCTCTGGGTCTCGGCGTCGTGGATGCGGATGGAGCCGCCGCCCAGTTCGAAGCCGTTGAGGATGACATCGTAGGCCTGGGCCCGGCACCGGCCGGGGTCCGATTCCAGGAGGTCCAGGTCCTCGGGGTGGGGGCTGGTGAAGGGGTGGTGGCAGGCGATGAAGCGCCCCGCCTCCTCGCTCCATTCCAGCAGGGGGAAGTCGACGACCCACAGGAATTCGAACTTGGATTCATCGATGAGCCCCATGGACCGGGCCAGGCGCAGGCGCACCTCGCCCAGGACCTTGGACGTTTGGTCGTCCGGCCCCACCGCGAACACCGCCAAGCCTTCGCCGGTGACGCCCAGGGCCGCCTTGAGGGCCGCCTCCAGGGCGGGATCCACGAACTTCTTGAAGCTGGAGGCGAAGCCGTCCTTGCCCCACTTGGCGTAGGGGAGGCCGCCGGCCCCCAGGTGCTTGGCCACGTCCTGGAGGTCATCCAGCTGCTTGCGGCTGAAGGCCCCCGCCTGGGGCCCCTCGAAGAACAGCGCCCGCACGCGACGCTGGCCGCCGCTCTCGGAAGCCGCCCGGAAGAGGTTGAAGCCGCTCTCCGCGAAGAGGGCCGTCACGTCCTGGATCTTCACCTTGCAGCGGGTGTCGGGCTTGTCGGAACCGTACCACTCCATGGCGTCCCGGTAGGGCAGCCGCGGGAAGGGGGCCGTCACCTCGCGGCCCACCAGGGCGGCCAGTTCCACCAGGAGGGGCTCCATGATGTCCTGGATATCCTGGGCCCGCACGAAGCTCATCTCCACGTCCACCTGGGTGAACTCGGGCTGGCGGTCGGCGCGCAGGTCCTCGTCCCGGAAGCAGCGGCAGATCTGAACGTAACGTTCGAAGCCCGCCACCTGGAGGAGCTGCTTGTACAGCTGGGGCGACTGGGGGAGGGCGAAGAACTCGCCCTGGTGGACCCGGGAGGGCACCAGGTAGTCCCGGGCCCCTTCGGGGGTGGACTTGCCCAGGATGGGGGTCTCGAATTCCACGAAGTCGTGCCTGCGGAAATAGGACCGGATGAGGTGGGCCACGTCGCTTCGCAGGACGAGGCTGCGCTGGAGGCTCTCCCGGCGAAGGTCCAGGAAGCGCCACTTCAGGCGCAGGTCCTCGTTGGCCTCGGCGGATTCGTCCAGGGGGATGGGGGGGGTCTGGGCGGTGTTGAGGATGCGCAGGCTGGTGAGCCGCACCTCGATGTCGCCGGTGGGCATGTTGGGGTTCTTCTGCTCCCGTTCGGCCACCACGCCCTCGGCGGCCAGCACGAACTCGCTGCGCACCTCCTTGAGGCGGGCCAGGAGCTCGGGGGCCACCTCGGTCTCGTTGGCCACCAGCTGCACCAGACCCCAGCGGTCCCGCAGGTCGAGGAAGACCAGGGACCCCAGGTTCCGCACCCGTTTGCACCAGCCCAGGAGCCGCACCTGCCTCCCTGCGTCCGGGAGGCGCAGATCGCCGTTGCGGTGGGTACGTTGGAAGTCGTCGAGGCGATCGAGTTTCATAGCCTACTAGAATCGCACCCGGAGGCCGGTTTCTCAAGGCTTGGTGACGCGCGGCCTCAGGAGACGGAGGGCAGCTTCCCGGGCGCCTCGGGGGCGTGGTGGGGACGGATGGGCACGCCGGGCAGATCGTTGGCGACCATCACATCGAGGTTCCGGATGTACTTGCAGAGCAGGTCCCGCAGGGTGGCGGTCTCCTCGTCGGTCATGTTCTTCTCGGCCTGGCCGCGGAGGCCCTCGGAGATCTCCACCAGGTTCTCGTTGAGGGCGACGCCCTCCGGGGTGAGGCGGATGCGGATGCGGCGGCCGTGGTTGGGATCGGGACCCACCGTGAGGTAGCCCCGCTGGGTCATCTGCTGCACCATGCGGGAGACGGTGGGGTTGTCCATCCACATGGCCCGGGCCAGCTCGCCCAGGGACAGGGGCGCCGCCTTGGCGATGACCAGGAGCATCCAGAAGTGGTGCGGGGTGAGATCCAGCGGAACCACCTTTCCCGCCACGAGTTGTCGAATGGAGCGCCGGGCCGACACGATCAGCATTCCGATATTGGAAACCGCCAATCCCGTTTCTGATGAGTTAGACATTTCTCAAACCTCCGGTTGATGAGGGACCCAACGTTATGAATTGTCTTCCCAAATGGGCGCTTGTCAATGAAGTTTTAATGATTAGTTTCAATCGCCTTCCAGAAGCGGTTCATCCCCGAAGGCCAGAACCCGCGCGAATTAATTGGAATTTCCAACCATCCGCGGAATATCCGCCATTGGTTAATGCTTAATCGAGACAAGTTCGGCGAAGACTGAGTCCCATTGGCATCGTAATAGCTATAATGTTTCATTTTGCAAGTCCGGATCGCCCGCAGGCGGCCGGCCGGCGCCCCGGCGCGGGGTTTGCAAAGATGAATACTACCGCATTAAATATTTATTATTTGTTTGGAATTCCAAGGCTTCCCCCCGGGAGGCGGACCCCGCCCAGGCGTCAAGGTGACGATTAGCCTGCCATTTCAGGATGCCCCGGGGGCGGTCTCAGCCCCTGCGGTCCGCCAGCCGTTCCTGGACCGTGTCCAGGGCCCAGGTCTCCTGGGTTCCGGCGGCCAGGTCCTTCACGGCCACCACCCCCTGCTCCAGTTCCCCGTCGCCCAGGATCAGGGCCAGAGGCGCCCCCTGGCGGTTGGCGGTGGTGAGGGCGTTCTTGAGCTTGACGCCCCGGGTCTCCAGGATCACGTCCAGGCCGGCGGCCCACCAGGTCCGGGCCAGGGACAGGGCCTTGAGGGTCGCCGCGGGGCCCAGGGGGATGAGCACGGGCGGGGCCTGGCGGGGGGCCTTGCCGTGGAGCTGCTGCATGAGGGTCACCAGGCGGTCCAGGCCGATGGACCACCCGAAGGCCGCCACCTGGGGGCCGCCGAGCTGCTTCACGAGACCGTCGTACCGCCCACCCCCCAGGAGGGCCGACTGGGCCCCCAGGTCCGTGGACAGCACTTCGAAGGCCGTGCGGGTGTAGTAGTCCAGGCCGCGTACCAGGCGCGGGTTCTCCTCGAAGGGCAGGCCGAGGGCCGTGAGGATCTCCTTCAGGCGCCGGTGGTGCTCCAGGGAGGCGGGGTCCAGGAAGTCCACCAGCACGGGGTGGCCTTCCAGGGCCGCCTGGCACCGCGCGTTCTTGCAGTCCAGCACCCGCAGGGGGTTCTCCTCGATGCGGCGGTGGCAGTCCTCGCAGAACTCCGCCTCCCGGGTGCGGAAGAAGGCCCGGAAGGCCTCGTGGAAGGCGGGGCGGCACTCGGGGGTGCCCACGGAATTGATGCTGAAGGTGAGCTGGCTCAGGCCCAGCTCCCGCAGGAAGTCGTAGAGCATGACCAGGGATTCGGCCTCGGATTCCGGGGTGGACACCTGGAAACTCTCGGCGCCGATCTGCCAGAACTGCCGGTAGCGTCCCGCCTGCATGCGCTCGTAGCGGAACATGGGGCCGATGTAGTAGAGGAGCTGGGGGTCGCTTGTGGCCAGGAGCTGGTGCTGGATGGCGGCCCGAACCACCCCGGCGGTGTTCTCGGGGCGCATGGCCACGTGGCGCTTGCCCTTGTCCAGGAAATCGTACATTTCCTTGTGGACGATGTCGCTGCTTTCCCCGACGCTGCGCTTGAAGACCTCGATCTCCTCCAGGATGGGGGTGCGGATCTCCGAATAGCCGTGCCTGTGGAAGGCCCGCCTTACGGTATCCTCGATACGCTGGAACCAGTCCAGTTCGCTTCCAAACAGATCACGAGTGCCTTTGACGGATTGGGCCATCTTGAAACTCCACGGAATCCTGCCGCTCCTGTTTTCTAGCCTACTGGCACTGGCGCAAAGTCCCAAGCTCCTGGTGTACGTGGACCCGGGCCACGGGGGGGAGGACGTGGGCGCCCGGGGCGCCAAGGGCCTCAAGGAGAAGGACGCGACCCTGGACCTGGCCGGGGCCCTGGTGCGCGAACTGGAGCGCTGCGGCATGGAAGCCCGCCTCACGCGTCAGGACGACACCTTCGTGGGGCTCTGGGACCGGGCCCGCCTTGCCAACCAGGCCGGGGCCGACCTCTTCGTGAGCCTCCACCTGAACGCGGCCCGGGCC
This sequence comes from Mesoterricola silvestris, assembly GCF_030295405.1. Lineage (GTDB taxonomy): Bacteria > Acidobacteriota > Holophagae > Holophagales > Holophagaceae > Mesoterricola > Mesoterricola silvestris. The sequence continues at coordinate 4,630,534 of NZ_AP027080.1, forward strand.
CGCCAGGCCAAGGGGTCCGAGGTGTATTTCCTGACCCTGGGCGCCGGGGACCGGGACGCCGCCGCCGTCGCCGCCCAGGAGAACGGTCCCGAGGCCCGGACCGCCCACGCCAGCTCCGACAGCGTGGTGGCCGGGATCCTGGACACCCTGAGCCAGGAGGCCTACCTGCGGGATTCCGAACGCCTCGCCGTGGCCATCCAGGGCCAGCTCAACCGGCTGGGGGGCATCAAGGAGCGGGGCGTGAAGCAGGCCCCCTTCGTGGTGCTGCGGGGCGCGGCCATGCCCGCGGTGCTGGTGGAGACGGTCTTCATCTCCAACCCCCGGGAGGAGGTGAAGCTGAGGGACCCCGCCTTCCTGCGCAAGGCCGCCCTGGCCATCACCCAGGGGATCCGCCACTACTTCGCCGGCGCCGACGGCACGCCGCGGCGCAAGGCCGTTGAGGCGGCCAGGCCCCCCGGGGCCTGACCTACTCGTAGCGCAGCGCTTCGATGGGGTCCTGCTTGGCGGCCTTCAGCGCCGGCCACATGCCGAAGCCCAGGCCGATGGCCGTGCTGATGCCGAAGCCCAGCACCACGCTCCACAGGGGGGCGGCGGCGGGGAAGTCGAAGGTGAAGCGCACCAGGAAGGCCACGGCGAATCCCGCGGCGATGCCCAGGGCGCCGCCGCAGCAGGTGAGGGTCACGGCCTCCACCAGGAACTGGGCCGCGATGTCCTTGCGGGTGGCGCCCAGGGCCTTGCGCACGCCGATCTCGCGGGTGCGCTCGGTGACGCTCACCAGCATGATGTTCATGATCCCCACGCCGCCCACCAGGAGCGCGATGCCGGCGATGAAGATCATGGCGATGGCGATGGAGCCCGTGACCTGCTGGAAGGTCTGAAGGGTCTCCTCGCTGGTGTAGATGGCGAAGTCGTTGGCCTGGTGGGCGCGAAGGCCCCGGTGCTGGCGGAGGATGGCCACCTCCTGGTCGGTCATCTCGTGCACCAGGGCCGGGTCCCTGGGGACGGTGGCGATGTGGAGGGTGTCCCCGTTGCCGTTCTTCACCTCGGGGAACATCTCGTCGAAGACGGAGAGGGGGATGAGCAGGAAGTTGTCGGCGCTCCCGCCCATCTGCGACCCCTTCTTCTCCAGGACGCCGATGACGTGGAGCGGGACGCCCTGGAGCAGCACCTCCTGGCCCACGGGGTCCCGGCCCGGGAAGAGGGCCTTGACCACGTCGTAGCCGATCACGCAGGTGTGGGAGGCGTGGGAGACGTCGGTCTCCGAGAAGAACCGGCCGTCGTCCAGGGTCGAGTTGTTGGCCTGCAGGTAGTCCGGGACGACTCCGGCGATGGTGGGACCGTTGGCTTCGGCGCCCTGGCGGTTCTTCACGGAGGTGGTGGCCGAGGCCGCGCCCAGGTACCGCTCCGGGGACACCGCGGCGGCCAGCGGGGCCAGGCGCTTGATGGCCGCCGCATCCTCCAGGGTGAGGTTGCGCCGCCGCCGCTGCTCCTCGGGGATCAGTTCCGGAGGGCCGCCGAAGCGCTGCTCGAACTTCTGGAACTGCACGAGGGTGGTGCCGAAGGTGGAGAAGGCCCCGGTGATGGCCTCGTTGAAGCCGGCCACGAAGCTGACCATGGCGATGACGGTGGCCACCCCCGCCACGATGCCCAGGAGCGTCAGGAAGCTCCGCAGCTTCTGGGTGATGATGGCCCGGAAGGCGAAGAGCATGTTCTCCTTGCCCAGGGCGTGCACGAGGGAGTTGTTCGCGATGAAGTTCGCCATGGGCCCTCCTATTCGGCCCGGAGGGCGTCGATGACGGGCAGGTTCGAGGCCCGCCGCGCGGGGAGGAAGCCCGCGGCCAGGCCGATCAGGGTGGACACCGCGACGCTGGACACCACGATCCCGGCCGTGATCTGCGCCGGGAACCCGCCCACGGTGCGCACGAGCCAGGCCACCAGGGCCCCGGCGGTGACCCCCACGATGCCCCCGCAGAGGCTCAGCAGGGAGGCCTCCAGGAGGAACTGCCGCCAGATGTCGCGCTTCCGGGCGCCGATGGCCATGCGGATGCCGATCTCGGTGGTGCGCTCCACCACGCTCACCAGCATGATGTTCATGATGACGATGCCGCCCACGCCCAGGCTCACGGAGGACACCAGCAGCATGAGCACGAAGGCGGCCTGGCTGATCTGCTTCCAGAGCTCCTGGAGGGAGTCCTGGGTCATGATGCCGAAGGGATCCGGGTCCCGGTACGCGGTGTGGCGCATGGCCCGCAGGAGCGATCTCACTTCGGACACCGCGTCGTCCAGGCCGGCCACGCCGCCCCGGGCCTCCACCTGGATGTTCAGGGAGTCCTTGGCGGACATGAAGTTCTTCCGGTAGACCTGGATGGGCACGCACACGATGGTGTCCCGGCTGAAGCCCAGGGAGCGCCCCTGGCGCGGGAACAGCCCGATGATGCGGAAGGGGAGCCCGCGGATGAGGAGGGTCTTGCCCAGGGGATCGACCCCCGGGAAAAGCTCCTCCTTCACGTCCGCCCCGATGACGGCGACGTTGGCCGCCAGGTCGTTCTCGTTCTCGTTGAAGTAGCGCCCGTCCTCGAACTCGAACTTGAAGAGCCCGGCGAAGTTCGCCGTGGATCCCACCACCGTCACGTTCTTCAGGTGCCGGGGCCCCGAATCCACCCGCAGGGACCTCACCGCGCGGGTGCTCACCCGGGACACATGGGGCAGGTTCGCCCCGGAAATGCGCTCGAAGTCCGTCCAGGTGAGCAGGGGCCGCTTGAAGGCCAGGAGGAAATCATGCCGGGACTGGATGATCCCGAAGCGGTCCACCATGAAGACATCGGGGGCCAGGCGGATCACCTTCTCCTTCACGTACGTGTCCAGCCCGGAAATGACGGCCACCACGCCCACGATGGTGGTCACGCCGATGATGACCCCCAGGAGGGTGAGGAAGCTCCGCAGCTTGTGGGCCCGCAGGGCCCTCAGGGCGGAGAGGAACAGCTCGGTAAGCTGCATTCAGCTTTCCTTCTTCTCGATCTTCTTGCGCTTGTCCACGCGGACGTCCTCGCCGCCCTTGAGCTCGCGCAGGGTCTTGAAGGGGCCCATGATCAGGGTCTCGCCGCCCTTCAGGCCCGAGAGCACCTCCACGTTCAGTTCGCCCATGAGGCCGGTCTTGAGGGCCTTGAAGACGGCCTTGCCGCCCTCCAGGACGTAGACGCCCTCCTCCTCCCGGGGGGCGCCCGGGGCGAAGGTCTCGCCCTTCTTGAGCTTGATATCGCGCATCACCAGGGCCTGCAGGGGGATGGCCAGCACCTGGTCCCGGCTGCCGGTGAAGATGTCGGCCTGGTTGGAGAGGCCGGGCTTGATGGTGGAGGGCGGATTCTTGATCATCACCTTCACCTTGAACTTGATGGCCTCGTTCACGTTGGTCTGCACGATGGGGGAGCCGCCCACCTCGGTGACCACGCCGTCGAAGACCTGGTTGGGATAGGCGTCGATGCGCACCTGGGCGGTCTGGCCCATCTTCACGGTGGGGATGGAGGCCTCGTCCACTTCCATTTCGGCCTCCACTCGGCTCATGTCCGAGATGGTGACCAGCACCGTGCCCGGCTGGTTCTGCAGGCCGATGACGGCCGTCTCGCCCAGTTCGATGCGCTTGGCCGTGACCACCCCGTCCATGGGCGCCAGGATCCGGGTCTTGTTCAGGGCGTCTTGCCCGCCGGCCAGATCGGCCCGGGACTGGCTGACCCGCTGCTGGGCGCCATCGAAGGCGGCCTGGGCCGTGCGCAGGGTGGTGGAGGCCAGGTCGAAATCGCTCTGGGAGATGATCCCGGCCTTGATGTTGGCCGAGGCCCGGGCGAAGTCCTTGCGGGCCTGCTCCAGGCGGGCCCTGGCCGTCTCGAAGTCGTGGGCCATGGCCAGGGAGGCCGAGCGCAGGCTCTCCACCGCCGCCTTGGAGCGGACGTTGTCGATTTCCAGGAGCAGGTCCCCCTTCTTCACCAGGTCACCTTCCTTGACCTTGAGGGCCGTGACCTGGCCCATGACGTTGGCCGTGATATCGACCTTCACCACCGCCTGGATCTTCCCGTTGGCGCTGACCTTGGCTTGGATGTTCTCCCGGGCCACGGTGGCCACCTGCACCGGGACGCCCTTGTCGCCTCGACTGGCGGCGATGCCGATGGCCACGACGGCGACCAAACCCCCGCCCAGGATCCACATCTGTTTCGGCTTCATGTATACGTCCTCCTGGACCTGGGCCCATCCCTAGGAAACGCCCGGACCTCGACTTCCGTTTAGTTAAGCATGCTACCGGCCATGCCCCGGAGGGAGCCCCTCATTTCACGTCGTTTGGAACATTCATCACTCTATAATTTAGAAGTAACAGCCCTGGAGCGCCATGTCCCGCCTTTCAGAGTCGCTCCGCTCCCTGGAGTTCAGGAATTTCCGGCTCTTCTTCACGGGCCAGCTGGTCTCCCTGGTGGGCACCTGGATGCAGAGCGTGGCCCTGTCGTGGCTGGTGTACCGGCTCACCGGGCAGGCCACCCTTCTGGGGGTGGTGGCCTTCGCCAGCCAGGCCCCCATCTTCCTCCTGGGCAGCTTCGGAGGGGTGCTGGCGGACCGGGTGGACCCCCGCCGGCTGCTGGTCTTCACCCAGGCCCTCCAGATGGTCCAGGCCTTCCTCCTGGGCTGGCTGACCCTGACGGGCTGGGTGCGCCCCTGGGAGATCATCCTCCTGGCCGTCCTCCTGGGCATCGTCAACGCCTTCGACCTCCCCGCGCGCCAGGTGCTGGTGGCCAGCACCGTCTCCCGGGACCACCTGCCCAACGCCATCGCCCTCAATTCCTCCATCTTCCACGGCTCCCGGGTGGTGGGGCCCGCCGTGGCGGGCCTCATGGTGGCCGCCATCGGCGAGGGCTGGTGCTTCCTGGTGAACGGCGTGAGCTTCCTGGCCGCCATCGCGGGCCTGCTGATGATGGACCTTCCCCCCTGGGTCTCCCGGGACGACCACCCGCCCGTGCTGGAGCACATCCTGGAGGGCATCCGCTACGTGCACGGGAACCGGGAACTGAGGCTCCTCTTCTTCCTCCTGGGCGTGGTGTGCCTCCTGGGCCTGCCCTATTCCGTCCTCATGCCGGTCTTCGCCGACGGCATCCTCCACGGCGGTCCCCGGGCCCTGGGCCTGCTCATGGGCGGCTCCGGCGTGGGCGCCGTGCTGGGCGCCGCGGTGCTGGCCGGCCGCCGGGGCATCCACGGCCTGGAGCGCATCGCCTACCTGGGCGCCACCGGCACCGGCATCGCCCTGGCCGCCTTCGCCTACTCCCGGGTCCTGTGGCTGTCCCTGGTGCTCATCGTCCCCGTGGGCGCCACCATGGTGGCCCACATGACCAGCAACAACACCCTCGTCCAGGTGCTCATCCCCGACGAGATGCGGGGCCGGGTCATGGCCTTCCACGCCATGGTCTTCACCGCCGCCATGCCCCTGGGCGCCCTGGCCGAAGGCGTCCTGGCCAACCACTTCGGCGCCCCGGCCACGGTGGCCGCCGGGGGCCTGGGGTGCGTGATCGGCGCCTGGTTCTTCGCGGTGCGCTTCCCGGCGGGGAAGTCCTAGGAGCCTCAGGCCGTGGACCCATCCGGCGAGGCGACGCCCGGCCCCCTGGATGGGATGCTGGCGGCCTGGCCCGGGAAGGACAAGAAGCACCTGCGGCGGGCTCAGCAGGAAGCGAAGCTCGCCCGGTGAGGGTCCCCCCAAGAAAACACGGCGGGTTCCCCTCGATAACCCTTGACGGGGAACACACCGCATCCCCGTTTGAACCCCCTTGGAGTTGCCACCAGCTTGAGGTCATGCAGGTGCCCCATGCCAAACCAGGCACCCCTCACCGAGCAGGTTGAAGGTATAGACGGCTTGCCCAGGGCGGGCCTGCGAGCCCAGCGAAAAAATCAAACGCTGGGACGCTGAGATCTCGCTGGGGCGCTGGGAAAAGAAGGGAGAGCGTGCCTGATCCCCCCAGCGCCCCAGCGAGCTCTCTGCGACTCAGCGTTTTGGTTTTTTGCCCCGCTTTGGCGGCGCACAAACCCGTGCGATGCCAAGAACACTTCCCTGGATCCACCCTGCCCCGAGCCGATGGGATATAAGCCACCCCTGATCGGACGTCACGAACACGCCCTACCGGTCCAGTTCGCCCGCGATGATGTTCATGGCCCCCAGGATGGACACCGCGTCGGCAATCAGCCTTCCCTTCACCTGCTCATCGAAGCTGCTGAAGATGGGGAAGCAGGGCGGACGCACATGGATGCGGTACGGGGCCTTGGTTCCGTCGGAGACCAGGTAGAAGCCCAGCTCGCCGTTGGCGGCCTCCGTGGCGCTGTACACCTCGCCCACCGGCATGTCGATGCCGTGCATGATGAGCTTGAAGTGGTGGATCAGGCTCTCCATGCGGGTGTAGACCTTCTCCTTGGGAGGGAGCGCGATCTTGTAGTCGTCGATGATGACGGGGCCCGGGCCGATCTCCTTGAGCTTGTCCAGGCACTGGCGGATGATGCGGAAGGACTGGCGCATCTCCTCGGTGCGCACCAGGTAGCGGTCGTACACGTCGCCGGTGGTGCCCACGGGCACGTCGAAGTCGTAGGTCTCGTAGTCCAGGTAGGGCTGGCCCACGCGCAGGTCCTGGGCGACGCCGGCGGCGCGCAGGCAGGGCCCGGTGTAGCCCCAGGAGATGGCGTTCTCGGGGGTGATGGCGCCCACGCCCTTGGTGCGGTCGGCCCAGATGGGGTTGTGGGTGAGCAGGCGCTCCATTTCGTCCACGGCCCGGGGGCAGCTGTCCAGGAACTGCTCGCAGAGGGGCTCGAACTCCGGCGGGATGTCCCGGAACAGGCCGCCGATGCGGGTGAAGCTGGAATGCAGGCGCTGGCCGGCCATCATCTCGAACAGGTCGTAGATGGTCTCCCGCTCCTTGAAGAGGTACAGGAAGGCGGTGAAGGCCCCGATGTCCACGGCGTTGATGCCGATGCACACCAGGTGGTCCCCGATGCGGGCCAGCTCGGAGCAGAGCACGCGCAGGACCCGGCTCCGGGGCGGGTCCTGGATGCCCAGGAGCTTTTCCACCGCCAGGGTGTAGCCCACGTTGTTCATGAGGGAGCTGCAGTAGTTCAGGCGGTCCGTGAGGGGGATGAACTGCTGGTAGGTGAGGTTCTCCCCCAGCTTCTCCACGCCCCGGTGCAGGTAGCCGATCTGGGGGGTGGCCTTCACGATGACCTCGCCCTCCAGTTCCAGGACGATGTGCAGGGTGCCGTGGGTCACGGGGTGGGAGGGACCCATATTGACGATCATGCGATCGGAGTCGGAGGTGCGGGCGTGTTCCACGTTCAGCTCAGCCATTGAGGGATCTCGCGTCGGGGGCGTAGGAGGCGCCGATGTCCTGGCTGCAGAAGGCGTCGCCGCCGTCCAGGGGGTAGTCCTTGCGCAGGGGGTGCCCGGGGTAGTCCTCCCACATGAGCAGGCGCCGGGGGTCCGGATGGCCCTCGAAGGGGATCCCGAACATGTCCGCCACCTCCCGCTCGGACCAGTCCGCGGACTTGAAGCGGCTCACCAGGCTGGGCACGGACTCCTGGTCGGCCACGCGCACCTTGAGGCGCAGCCGCTCCTGGCTCGTGAGGTTCAGCAGGTGGTACACCACGTCGAAGCGGGGGTCCCGCTGGCCGCCGTCCACCGCCGTGACGTCCATGAGCTGCTGGTAGCCTTCCCGGAAGATGAAATCCACCACCTCCAGGAGCCGGGACCGGTCCACCACGACGGTCCGGTCCCCCCGGAAGGCGTGCCGGTCCAGGATGGCTCCGGGGAGCTGTTCGTCGATGCGTTCGATCACCATGCGCTCACCAGATCTTCTGTTCGCCGTTCTGCCCAGCGGCCAGCACCATCTCCCGGACCACCTGGTGGTTGGTAAGGCCGCGTTCCAGCTGGAGCTGCTCCTGCCGGTCCATGGACGCGTAGAACTGCTCGATGTGCTCCCGGCGGCCCTGGAGGGTCTCCTTCTCGATCTTCTTCTGGAGCTGCATGGCCCCGAAGATGATGGATTCGGGGCGGGGCGGGCAGCCGGGGACGTACACGTCCACGGGGACCACCCGGTCGATGCCCTGGAGGGTCGCATAGGTGCGGTACATGCCCCCGGAGGAGGCGCAGACGCCCACGGAAACCACCCACTTTGGCTCGGCCATCTGGGCGTACACCTGCCGCAGGATGGGAGCCTGCTTGTTCGTGATGGTGCCCAGCACCAGGAGCATGTCCGACTGCCGGGGGGAGAAGCGCAGGGCCTCGGCCCCGAACCGGGAGAAGTCGTAGCGGGAGGCCATCATGGACATGAATTCGATGGCGCAGCAGGCGGTGCCGAAGGGCAGCGGCCAGAGGCTGTTCTTGCGGGCCCAGTTCACCACGGCGTCCAGCCGCGTGGTCATCACCGTATCGTCGAGGTTGATGCCGGCCATGTCAGCGCTCCCAGTCCAGGGCGCCCCTGCCCCACGCGTAAACGTAGCCCACCAGGAGGGTGGCCACGAAGCTCACCCCGGCCCAGAAGGTCCAGAGGTGCGCCTTGAACTGCACGGCCCAGGGCAGGAGGAAGGCGGCTTCCACGTCGAAGAGGATGAAGAGCATGGCCACCAGGTAGAACTTCACGCTGTAGCGGTGGCGGGCCCCGGCCTGGAGGGGGGGGGCGCCGCATTCGTAGGGGGTAAGCTTGTGCCCCTTGGGGTTGTCCGGCTTCAGCAGCCCGGGGAGGATCCTTCCGGACACCACGAGGATCGCCGCCCCCACCAGGGCCGAGAGGATGAGCAGGAGCAGGATCGGGATGAAATAGGAGACGGGTTCGGTCATGGAGGGTTCCGGGGCGGCGTGGCGCCTCAGAGATCATAGCGTCATCCTCCCGATATTGGCCCCGGTACTCGTTATAATCCCCCCCATGGCCGCCCGTGATTCCCAGACCGTCGTTTTGAGCCGTCAGGCCATCCTCCTGGTTACGGCGGTGGGCGTGGGCCTCCTGACCCTCTCCTATGTGCTGGGGGTCCAGGTGGGCAAGCAGAGCGCGGCCCTGCGGCGCCCCCTTTCCCGGGACGCCGGCGAGGAACTGGAGGAGCTCCCCGCCACCATGGCCGACCAGCTCAAGGCCCTGGAGCAGTCCGGCTCCGGCACGGGCTTCGAGAAGCCCCAGGAGCCCAAGGCCCCCGAGGCCGCCCCCCCCAAGGCGGCCGAGCCTCCCAAGGCCGAGGTCCCCAAGCCCGAACCCAAGAAGCCCGACGCCCCCCGGAAGGACGACGGCCACTGGACCCTGCAACTGGTTTCCACCCCCGACGCCGCCGAGGCCCGGACCGTTTCCGGCAAGGCCCGGGCCGCGGGCTTCAAGACGGAGACCGTTTCCGAAAAGGGCCTCTACAAGGTCCGCCTGACCTCCCCCACGGGCCGCGACGCCGCCGACGCCTCCATGCAGAAGCTGAAGAGCCACGGATTCAAGCCTTTCGCCATCAAGGTGGATTGATGAAGAACATCATCCCGTCCCTGCTGCCGGTTCCGCGCTTCATCGAACAGGGGGAGCAGGTGCACCTGCCCCATGCCCGCATGGTCTTCCCTCTGCGCAACATCCACTTCCGGGACGTGCGGGCCGTGGGCTTCGACATGGACTACACCCTGAGCCATTACAAGTCCCCGGAAATCGAGGAGCTGGCGTACTGCCACTCCGTTCGTCTCCTGGTGGCCGAGAAGGGCTACCCCGCCTGGCTCCTGGACACCCACTTCGACCCGGCCTTCGCCATCCGCGGCCTGGTGCTGGACGGGGCCCGGGGCAACCTCCTGAAACTGGACAGCGCCCGGCAGGTGGTGCGGGCCTGCCATGGCAGCCGGCCCTTGACCCGGGAGGAGGTGGACGCCGTGTACGGCCGCCGGCGGCTCGTGTCCCGGGCCGGAGCCTACCGGAGCATCGACACCCTCTTCGAGATCCCCGAATGCCACCTGTACGCGGTGCTGGTGGACGCCCTGGACCGGGGCGACCTCCCGGGCCTGGACTTCCTCGGCATCTTCCAGGACGTGCGCTGGGCCATCGACTCGGCCCACCGCAACGGCGTGATGAAGGCCGAGATCCTGGCCAACCGGGACCTGTACATCCTCCGGGACCCGGACCTGCCCACGGCCCTGGACCGCTGGAAGCGGGCCGGCAAGAAACTTTTCGTGGTGAGCAACAGCGAATGGACCTTCACCGAGGGGGTCCTCAGCTTCCTCCTGGACGGCCAGGACCCCGCCCGCCCCCTGTGGACCGACTACTTCGATCTGGTCGTCGTGAGCTCCCGGAAGCCCGTTTTTTTCCTGGAAACGCAACCGGCCGAACCGCTTCCGGGGCAAAAGGCCGCCTATTCCGGAGGTAATGCACTCTGGATGGAGGAATTGCTGGATGCCAGGGGAGAGGAGATCCTCTACGTGGGGGACCATATCTACGGCGATATCCTCCGGTCCAAAAAGAATGTTTCCTGGCACACCATGCTGCTCATCCCGGAATTGGCCTGGCAACTTGAGCAACTGGAAGAACAGGCGACCGAATTGCAGGAATTCCTTCGTCTGGAGTCCGCCCGCCGGAAATCGGAGATCCGGGCCTCCCTCCTTGAGAACTTATATGAAAGAAACAGGGAACATCGCCACCTCCTCGCCCCGGTGGTTTCCCATGAGGCCCTCCAGGCTTTGGACTTGGAAGCCGGGGCCATGAAAGGCGAAATTGACGCTTCACGAAAGGCCACCCAGCTCCAGGCCCAGGAAATCATGAGGCTGGATGCCCGGCTGGAATCAACCTTCAATGCCCGATGGGGCTCCATTTTCCGTGACGGATATGAACAAACCCGTTTCGCGGATCAAATTCAAACGTATGCTTGCGCATATACCGGGCGAATCAGTAATCTGTACCTGGTAGATCCCTCCACCGCTCTTTATGCGCCGGTGCCGACGCTTCCGCACGAACGGATCTGACTTCTTTTTCACAGCCAGCTTCCGGGTCGGCCTTGGAACAAAGCTCCACCTCTTTTCATCAAAGGGTCGTGCCGTTGCATAATGTGGGGCATTTAAGTCAATCTTAGGACGACAGTAGGAGTGATCAAATTGAAGCGATTCGATTCCAATTCCGACGCCCCGCTCTCCGTCTCCTCGCTGGGAGACCGCATCAAGGCCGTCCGCCTCACCTGGCGATGGTCCCAGGAGGAGATGGCCGAAGCCCTGCGCGTTGACCAGGCCTCCATATCGTTCTGGGAACGGGACAAGATCAAGCCTTCCGGGTCCGCCATCGTGGCCCTGGCCTCCCTGTTCCGCACCAGCACCGACGCCCTGGAGGAGGGCACGGGGTTCCGCATCCCGGACCCCCCCTCCCACCCCGAATCCGCCAAGGTGGACCGGGAGTTCCCCCGCAGCGTCAGCCTCCCCGCCGGCAGCGAGGACGTGGTGATGGTGGTGGACCTGGCCGACGGGTCCTCCAAGGGCAAGCAGCTGTCCGAAGCCATGATGAGCCTCGTCCAGGGGGTCAAGGACAGCCGCCGCGTCTGGGTGGTCCTGGAGTAGGTGATTACCGCATTTCGGCCTTGAACTCCCCCAGCAGGCGCGGGAGCCAGCGTTCGATCTGCCGGCGGAACTGATTGACCATGCCCTCCGGGGATTCCCCCTGGACGATGACGATGGGCACGGTGCGGGTAAGGGGGGCGCCGCCGCCCTCGGTCAGCGCGACCTTCGCCTCCAGGCGGTAGGTGACGCCGCTGTACACGTCCATGTCCGTGAAGATGAACTCGGGGCCCCGGGGACCGCCGCCGAAGGCCAGGTCCAGCACCAGGTCCGGATCCGTCTCCCGGGACACCAGCCCGCAGGCCGTGACCTGGGACTTCAGGTAGGACGCCACCCCGGGGGGGAGGTCCACGTTGGAGCGCAGGCCCAGGGCGGTGCGGGAGAAATCCACCGGGGGCAGGTCCGCCTGGTTCAAGTGATCCCTGCGCAGGTCCACCGCCGCCCGCTCCGCCTCCAGCAGGGGCCGCAGGTCGGCGCCCACCCCGGTCACCGCCAGGAGGCCCAGGGACGCCTCCACCTGGTCCAGGTCCAGGGTGAGCTTCCGGAACTTCCACAGGGCCCGGCGGCTGGACTCCTTGCCCAGGCGGACCCGGGCGAGGCGGATCGCATCCAGGCGGCTGGCCAGCGTGGCCCGGGCCTGGGGCAGGTCCAGGTAAGCCAGGGCATAGACCGTCCGGGCCGCAGGATCCGTGAAGGTCTGCTCCACCACCAGGCCGGGCAGGTCTTCGGCCCGGGCGCCCACGCTCACCTCCTCCCGCACCACCCGCTCGCCAGACCCAACGGTCGTCTGGCCATCCCGCTTCCCTTCGGCGGTGCGCTGGGTGATGCTCGTCTGCCCCTTCACCGTGGCCCGGAGGCGGGCCACCACCTCCAGGCGCGCCCGGTCCGAGGCCCGGGTGATGGACTGGCCCTCCCGGGCCACCAGGTCGGCGGTGCCCATGGCATAGAGGCGGCCGGGCGATTCGGGCAGGCGTTCGACCCAGGCGGGACGGGGGGCGGGCTGGAGGCCCAGGGCGGCGGAGAGGAGGAGGGCGGAAAGCATGACCATCTTCCGATTGTCGGGCTTTCCGGCTAGTTCGCCAGCACGTGCCGGATCGCCGCCACCACCTGGTCCTGGTCGTCCTCGGTGAGGCCGGGCCAGAGGGGCAGGCTCATGAGCCTGTCCCCGCTCCACTCGGTGTGGGGCAGGCCGTCCCCGGGCAGGGCGTGGGGGTGCTCCCGGTAGAAATCCCGGTAGAAGCTGTGCACGTGGGCGGGGCGGTAGTGGATGCCGGTGCCGATGTTCTCCTCCTTGAGCCGGGCCACGAAGGCGTCTCGGTCCATGCCGGCCACCTCGGGGCGGATGCGGGCCACGAAGAGGTGGAAGCAGTGCTGGTGGACCTCGTCGCCCGGGACGGGGAGCACCAGGGCCTCCACGTCCTCGAGGAGCTCCAGGTAGCGGCGGAAGAGCAGGCCGCGGCGGGTGTTGAAGCCGTCCAGCTTCTTGATCTGGTGGATGCCCATGGCGGCCTGCAGGTCCATGAAGTTGGCCTTGCGGGCGGGCTCGGTCACGTCGAAGTGGGGGCTGCCCTCCTTGGACTGGCGCTTCCAGGCGTCGCGCTCGATGCCGTGGAAGCGCAGGCGCTTGATGCGGGCCTCGAAGGCGCCGTCGTGGAAGGCGATGCCGCCCCCTTCGCCCGTGGTCATGTTCTTGTTGGGGTGGAAGCTGTACACGGAGAAGACGGAGCGCGGGTCGGAACCGATCTTCCGGCCCCGGTAGCTGGCGCCCATGGCCTGGGCGGCGTCCTCCACCACCCAGAGGCCGTGGGCCTGGGCCACGCGCCACACCTCGTCCATGGGGGCCGGCAGGCCCGTGAGGTGCACCGGGATGATGCCCTTGGTGCGGGGGGTGATGGCCGCTTCCAGCTTGGCCGCATCGAGGTTGAGGGTCGCCGGATCGATGTCCACCAGCACGGGGACGCCACCCTGGAGCAGGATGGTGCTGAGGGTGGAGACCCAGGTGAGGGCGGTGGTGATCACCTCGTCCCCGGGGCGGATCCCCAGGCACTGCAGGGTGATCTCCTGGGCGGTGGTGGCGCTGTTCATGACCAGGCAGTGGGGCACCCCGTTGTAGGCCTGGAGGGCCTCCTCGAAGCGGCCGGACTTGGGCCCGGTGGTGATCCATCCGGATTCGATGGAATCGATGATCTCGGCGATCTCCTCCTGGCCCACCATGGGCCGGGTGAAGGGGAGGAACGCCTCCCGGCGGACATAACTCATGGGGACTCCGTGAAGGTGAAAAAGGATTCTAGCGGGCCTGGCAGGCCTGGAGGGTATTGGCCATGACGCCGGCGATGGTCAGGAGCCCCACGCCCCCGGGCACCGGGGTGATGGCGCCGGCCACGGCCGCGGCCTCCTGGAAGCGCACGTCGCCGCACAGGACGCCGCCCTTTTCCCGGAGGGTCTTCATCTTGCCGGGGTCGGCCGCGAAGATCACCTCGCCCAGGGCCGGGTCCTCCACGCGGTTGATGCCCACGTCCACCACCACGGCGCCGGGCTTGATCCAGGAGCCCTCCACCATGCCGGGGCGGCCCACGGCGGCCACCAGCAGATCCGCCTCCCGGCAGAGGGCGGGCAGGTCCCGGGTGCGGCTGTGGGCGATGGTGACCGTGGCGTGCTGTTCCAGGAGCATGAGGGCCATGGGCTTGCCCACGATCTCGCTGCGGCCCAGCACCAGGGCCCGGATCCCCTTGAGCTCGACCCCGTGGGCCCGGAGCATGTTCATGCAGGCCGAGGGGGTGCAGGGGCGCAGGCCCGGGAGGCCCTCCAGCAGCAGCCCCTGGTTCACGGGGTGGAGGCCGTCCACGTCCTTGGCGGGGTCGATGGCATGGAGGGCCCGCTTGGAATCCAGGCCCGCCGGCAGGGGCAGCTGCACCAGGATGCCGTCCACCAGGGGATCGGCGTTGAGCGCGGCGATGATCCCGTCCAGCTCGGCCTGGGGGGTGTCCGCCGGCAGGCGCCGCTCCACGGAGCGGATGCCTGTGCGGGCGCAGGCGGCCACCTTGCCCCGCACGTACACGTGGCTGGCCGGGTCGTCGCCCACGATCACCACCGCCAGGCAGGGCGGGCGCAGCCCCCGGGCCGCCCGGGCCTCCACGGCCGCGGTGACCTCCCCGAGCATTCGTTCCGCATGGACCTTGCCGTCCAGGATCATGGTCATGGCTGAGCTCCCGTCCCCCATGGTGCCCTCAATCGGCGACCTTGTCTTGGGGCCGGGATGGTTTGTGCGTCAAGGATATTTCACTTGTTATGCGGCCCGAAGGGCGATATTCTTCTCCGTTGAATTCGGCCTGGATTTTTCCGGGCTCCAGGGCAATCGGTGGAACCCGGCCGCTGCACCCAGAGCTTCGGAAAACCTTGTCGGGTGGGTTCAGCCCGCCCCAACAGCTTTTAAGGTCACACCCCATGGACGTGAAAAAACTCAAGGACCCCGTGGACCGGCAGCTGGCGCTGCTGGGCTTCGAGCTGGTGTGCCTGGAGACCGCCAAGGAGGGCCGGGACGATATCCTGCGCCTCTACATCGATCACCTGGACCGGGGCCCCGAAGGGGACCGGGCCATCACCCTCGACGACTGCGTGGCCGCCAACGACGGCCTCGTGGCCTGGCTGGACGTGGAGTTCCCCAACCTGCGGGAGACCATGAACCTGGAGATCTCCAGCCCGGGCCTCGAGCGGCCCCTCACCAAGCCCGATCACTTCCGCCGCTTCCTGGGCAGGCTCTGCCGCGTGCAGACCCTGGGCCCCATCAACGGCCAGAAGCGCTTCAAGGGGTGGATCACCGACGTGTCGGAGGAGGCCGTCGTCCTGGAAGAGGACAACGCCCTCAAGACCGTGCCCTTCGAATCCATCCAGAAGGCCCGCCTCGCCCCCTTCGACGAGGAGAAGGCCCCCAAACCCCGGCACGCGCCGGAACAACCGACAGCTGCCCGCGTAGAGAAAAGCGCCGGCAAGGAGACCGCATGGCACTCGTAGCAACCAGTTTCTTCGACAGCGTCAAGATGATCGCCGCGGAAAAGGGCATTCCCGAAGAGGACGTGTTCAAGGCCGTGGAGGAATCCCTCGTCAAGGCCGCGGAGAAGTACTTCCAGAGCTTCGATTTCTACGGCAACTTCCAGGCCCAGATGGACCGGGAGACCGGCGAGTTCCATGTGTACGCCCTCAAGCAGGTGGTGCCCGTGGTGGAGGAGGAGGACCTGGAGATCAGCCTCGAGGAGGCCCAGGCCCTGAACCCCGACGCCGCCGAGGGGGACACCCTCTGGCTGCCCCAGGACACGAGCCAGCTGGGCCGCATCGCGGCCCAGGCCGCCAAGCAGGTCCTGGTGCAGAAGGTGCGCGAGGCCGAGCGCGACCGCATCTTCACGGATTTCGCCGACCGCATCGGCGAGGTGGTGGTGGGCGAGGTCAAGCGCTTCGAGAAGAGCGCCATCATCCTGGAAGTGGACCGGGTGGAGGCCATGCTCCGGCGCTCCGAGGCCCTGCGCGGCGACCGCTTCGACAAGGGCCAGCGCATCAAGGTGGTCATCTCCGCCGTGGACAAGTCCGCCAAGGATCCCCAGGTGCAGGTGAGCCGCACCGATCCCCGGCTCCTCATCAAGCTCTTCGACCAGGAGGTCCCCGAGATCCACGACGGCACGGTGGTCATCCGCTCCTGCGTGCGGGAAGCCGGCGACCGCGCCAAGGTGGCCGTGCACTCCCTGGACCCCGACGTGGATCCCGTGGGCGCCTGCGTGGGCCTCAAGGGCAGCCGCGTCCAGGCCATCATCCGCGAGCTGAAGAACGAGAAGATCGACATCGTCCGCTTCGACGAGGACAACAGCCGGTTCATCGCCAACGCCCTCAATCCCGCCAAGGCCCTGCGGGTCACCGTGGTGGACCTGGAGCACCGCCGGGTGGAGGTGGTGGTGGACGACGAGCAGCTTTCCATCGCCATCGGCAAGCGGGGCCAGAACGTCCGCCTCGCCGCCAAGCTCACCGGCTGGAACATCGACGTGCGTAGCGAGGCCGAGAAGCGCCGGGACACCGAAGCCGCCATGGGCCAGGCCCTCTCCGAGGCCCCCCACGAGGAGGATGCGCCCAAGTCCAAGCTTCCCGAAGAGTTGGGAGAAGTCGAAGGCCTCACCCCCGCCCTTGTTGAAAACCTCGCCGCCGCGGGCCATCTGGATGCCAAATCCCTGTACACTATGACCGTAGAGCAACTGCTCGCCATCGAAGGCATGGATCAGGATCTGGCCTTCCGTCTCATCGACGCCGTGCACGCCCGGTTCGGAGAGTAGACCCTGGGCCCCTCCCGGTTATCTCCTCCGCCCCTTCCACCTATCGAGGTAAGCCCCTTCATGTTGCGCATCAACCAATTAGCAAAAGAGCTTGGCGTGAGCAATCACGAAGTGATCGACGCCCTCGAAAAGCGCCTGAACGTCCAGGGCAAGAGCCACAGCTCCAACCTCACCGACGACCAGGTCCAGTCGGTGCGCCGCGTCATCGAGAACAAGGGCCGGCCCCACGAGGAGCCCGCGGTCCAGCCGCGGCCCGTGGTGCAGACCCCCGTGCGCGTGGTGAAATCCGTGGCGCCGGCCCCCGTCGCGCCCCCGCCCCCCCCGGCGCCGGCCGTGCTCATCAAGAAGGCCGAGCCCGCCGCCCCCGTGGCGGAGCCGGTGGTGGTGGCCCCTCCGGCTCCCGCCCCCGCCCCCGTCCCCGTCCCCGTGGAAGTCCCCGCCCCGGCCCCCGCGCCGGCCCCGGTGCCCGTGGAGGTGCGCGCCGCCGAGCCCGCCCCCGAGGTGGTCAAGGCCCCCGCCCAGGAGACCTTCAGCCGGCTGCGCGTTTCCCAGGCGCCCGCCCCCGCGGCCAAGCCCCAGGAGCCCGCCCGCTACATCCAGCTGCCCCAGCCCGCCCCGGCCCGGGTGCGCCCGGAAGCCGGCGCCCGGCCCGTGATCCAGCGGCCCGGCCAGCAGCCCCAGGTGCAGCGTTCCGGCCAGCCCCAGCCCGAAAAGACCGTCCTGCCCATGGCCAGCAACACCGGCAAGGGCGAGATCCGCCACGAGCCCGCGGCCCCCGCGCCCTCCCGGCGCCCCTTCATTCCGCCCTCCATCACGGAGCTGCGGCCCGAAGGGGGCTTCACCCGCATCAAGATGTCCGACACCCCGGCCCCGGCCCCCAAGCCCCAGGAACCGGCCCGGTACATCCAGCTGCCCCAGGCCCGTCCCGCGGGCGGCTCCTCCCGCCCCGGCGGCCCCTCCCGCCCCGGCGGTCCCTCCCGGCCCGGCATGGGCGGCCCTTCCCGTCCCGGCATGGGCGGCCCCTCCCGCCCCGGCGGCCCCGGCGCCCGTCCCGGTGGCCCCGGCGGTCCCCGCCCCGGGGGTCCCGGCCGGCCCGGCGGCCCTGGCCGCGGTCCCTCCCTGCCCACCACCACCACCATCGATCCCAACGCCCAGAAGGGTCCCGGCCGCGGCGGCCACTTCTCCGGCAAGAAGAAGGACGACAAGCGCAGCAAGGCCGAGCGCGCCGCCGAGGAGCTTGAGCTCAAGCTCCGGCAGCCCCGCAGCCGCGCCCAGCAGATCGCCACGGAGTTCGTGAACGACGAGATCGGCATCGTGATGCTGTCCGAGGGCGTCTCGGTGAAGGAACTGGCCGAGAAGTGCAACCGCCCCGCCAAGGACGTGGTGGCCAAGCTCCTGCACCGCGGGATCTTCGCGACCATCAACCAGCCCCTGGACACGGAGCTGGCCAAGGAGATCGCCCGGGAATTCGGGTACCTGGCCGACATCGTCTCCTTCGAGGAGGACGTGCAGATCGCCGCCGAGGAAGGCAGCGACGTGCAGGGCGAGAAGATGCCCCGGCCCCCCGTGGTCACCATCATGGGCCACGTGGACCACGGCAAGACCTCCCTGCTGGACGCCATCCGCAAGAGCAAGGTGGCCGCGGGCGAGGCCGGCGGCATCACCCAGGCCATCGGCGCCTACCACGTCAACGTCAAGGACGGCACCGAAGGGGCCCGCCGCCAGGTGGTCTTCATCGACACGCCGGGCCACGAGGCCTTCACCAAGATGCGCGCCCGGGGCGCCAAGGTCACCGACATCGTCATCCTGGTGGTGGCGGCCGACGACGGCGTGATGCCCCAGACCATCGAGGCCATCAACCACACCAAGGCCGCCGACGTGCCCATGGTCGTGGCCATCAACAAGATCGACAAGCCCGGCGCCAACCCCGACAAGGTCGAGCAGATGCTCCTGCAGTACGGCATCCAGACCGAGGCCTACGGCGGCGATGTGCCCTGCGTCAAGGTGAGCGCCAAGAGCAAGGAAGGCCTGGATCTCCTCCTGGAGACCCTCCTCCTGGTGGCCGACCTCAAGGATCTCAAGGCCGTCTACGAGTGCGCCGCGGCGGGCTCGATCCTGGAAGCCCGGCTCGACCGCGGCCGGGGCCCCGTGGCCACCGTCCTGGTGCAGCAGGGCACGCTCCACGCCGGGGAGATCTTCGTGGCCGGCGCCACCATGGGCCGCGTGCGGGCCATGTTCAACGACCGGGGCGACAAGGTGTCGGAAGCCACCCCCTCCATGGCCGTGCAGATCCTGGGCTTCGAGGCCGTGCCCGTGTCGGGCGACAACCTCCAGGTGGTGGACGACGAGGCCAAGGCCCGGTCCATCGTCTCCTTCCGCCAGGAGAAGGCCAAGGCCGCCGCGCAGATCAAGCAGCGCGTCACCCTGGAGAACCTCTTCTCCACCCTCAAGGAAGGCCAGATCAAGGAACTGCCCCTCATCATCAAGGCCGATACCTCGGGTTCCGTGGAATCCCTGGTGGGCAGCCTCGAGCGCCTCTCCACGGAGAAGGTGCGGGTGCGCATCATCCACGCCGCCGCGGGCACCGTCACCGAGAACGACGTCCTGCTGGCCGAGGCCTCCAAGGCCACGGTCATCGCCTTCTCCGTGAAGGCCGAGCGCAAGACGGAGGAGCTCGCCCAGGAGGAGGGCGTGGACATCCGGTTCCACGAGATCATCTACAAGGTCACGGAGGAAATCACCGCGGCCATGATGGGCCTGCTGGACGCTGAGGAGCGCGAGACCATCCAGGGCCTCGCCGAGGTCCGGCAGATCTTCAAGGTGGGCAAGTCGGTCATCGCCGGCTCCTTCGTCACCGAAGGCAAGGTCCAGAAGCCCTACAAGGTCCGCGTCAAGCGCGGCCCCGACACCCTGTGGGAGGGCGGCATCAAGACCCTCAAGCGCTTCAAGGACGATGTCCACGAAGTGAAGAACGGCCTGGATTGCGGCATCGACCTGGACGGCTTCACCGGCCTGAAGGAAGGCGACCTCCTGGAGTTCTTCACCCGGGAGAAGTTCGCCGCCACCAGCCTGGGCTAAAATAATCCTGAACCCGGATGCCGCTCGGCGCACACTCCTGGTAGGGTCCCTCCATGCGAAAACAGCGCGGCTTCACGTTACTTGAACTCCTCACGGTGATGACCATCCTGGCCCTCCTGGCCACGGTGGGCATCGTGGGGTACCGCCGCCACACCAAGGCCGCCAAGGAAGCCGTGCTCAAGGAGGACCTCTTCCAGCTCAACCACTGCCTGGAGCAGTTCCGGGCGGACAAGGGCAAGTACCCCAGCGCCCTGGACATGCTGCGGACCCAAGGCTACATCCGGGATATCCCGGTGGATCCCATGACCCAGTCCAAGGACACCTGGGTGACCGAGTTCGAGACCCCCGACACCGACAGCCCCGACGCGGAGGTGGGCATCTTCCGCATCCGCAGCGGTTCCACGGACATGGGCGACAACCAGATCCCCTACAACGAGTGGTGAACATGAAGCCCCTGGCCCGCACCGACGCCGCCGCAGCCGGCATTCTCCTTCTCTGGACGGGCATGGTCCTGGGCTTCGCGTTCCTGGTGGCCCCCCTGCTCTTTTCCATCCTTCCCAGCCGGGACGTGGCCGGCCACATCGCCGGCCGTGTGGTCGGTCGTCTGGACTGGATGGCCTGGATCGCCTTCGGCGCCGCCGCCGCCCTGGCCCTGGCCCCCCGCTGGCTGAAGGAGATCCGGGAGGACCAGCCCGTGGGGCCCCAGCGCCTGTGGGCCGCCGCCGTCCTGGTGGCCCTTCTCATGTGCTTCACCAGCCAATGCATCGTGAGCCCCGGCCTGGACCGCATCAAGGCCCGCATGGGCGGCCCCGTGGAGGCCCTGGCCCAGGGGCATCCCGACCGGGTGGCCTACCAGAAGGCGCATGGCATCTCCCGGCAGATGATGTTCCTGAGGCTGCTGCTGGCCGTGGGCCTGGCGGCGGGCGTGGCCTGGCTGCCGAAGGAAAAGGCATAGGACCAGAGTGTGTCGGCAAACCCCAGGTGCTTTGAAACCTTGATGAAGGGGCTGTTCCAGGTTGAACAGATCCCGGTTCATCCCATCGATCGGCGTTCATCCCGGTTTCCGCAGGGCTGACGCAGAGGTGGGTCGGAGCGCACGTTACTCGACGTCCTTGACGCAAAGGTTGCGACAACTCCCAGCGAAGTTCAAACGGGGATAAACGGGATCCAGGGGAAAAGGCAGGATGCGGGTACGGTGCGTCAGAGCTTGAAGCGGTTCACCAGGCTCTTCAGTCCGTCCGCCACGGAGGCCAGATCGTCGGAGGTCCTGGCCACTTCCTGGACCGCCGTCGACAATTGATGCGCCGCGGTGGCGTTCTGGTCCAGCTGACGGGCCGTGGAATCCATGAGCTGGCCCACGCGGCCGCTGGTTTCGGCCTGTTCCCGGCTCAGGGCGCCGATGGAGCCGATGCGGCCGGCGATGGCGGAGATGCGGGCGCGCACCGTCTCCAGGTGGTCGAGGGTGACCTGGACGCTGGCGCCGCCGCCGGTGACGGCCTCCTCGGTGAGCCGGAGGATGCCTTCGATCTCCCGGGCGCTCTGGGCGCTGCGCTCGGCCAGCTTGCGCACCTCCTCGGCGACCACGGCGAAACCCTTGCCGGCGTTGCCCGCCTTGGCGGCCTCGATGGCGGCGTTGAGGGACAGGAGGTTCGTCTGCCGGGCGATGCCCTGGATGGCCTGCACGGCCACCACGATGCGGTTCGTGGCCTGCTGGATGGCCAGCATGCCCTCGGCGGTGCCCCGGCCTTCCCGGGCCCCCTTGTCCGTATCCTCCACGGCCGAATCCGCCTCCGTCCCGGTGTGGCGGGACTGGTCGGCCATGGTCTCCGCGTTCTGGTCCAGCTGCTGCAGGGCCTCCTGCACCCCCCGGCCGGCGTCCCGCAGCCCCAGGCTCACCTGGGCCACTTCGCCCACGGTGCGGGTCATCTCCTCGGCGCTGGCCGCCAGTTCCATGCTGCCGGAGGCCACCCGCTGGGAGGCCAGGTTCACGTCCTGGAGGGCCCGGTTCAGCTGCCCGGCCATGCCGTTGAAGGCTCCGGCCAGCTGGCCGATCTCGTCCCGGGAGCGCACCTCGGCCCGGGCCGTGAGGTCCCCCTGCGCCATGCGCCCGAAGGTGCCCGACAAGCCCTGGAGGGGCCGGAGCACATTGCGGCGCACGGACAGCGTGACCATCCAGCTCAGGAGCCCCAGGAGGCCCAACCCGGCCGCGGCGGTGATCAGGCGGGTGCGGGCCACCCGCCCCTCCAGGCCGGCGGTGGGCACCGAGACGCCGAAGGCGGCCACCAGGTCGCCGGGCTTGCGGTCCTTGAAGGCCTCCATGCCCACGGCGCCGTGGCACAGGATGCACTCCTCCTTCAGGCGCGCCGGGGCGAGGGTGTACTTGAATCCCTCCCCGTCCTCCTTGAGGTTGGCCCGGCGCAGGTCCAGGCCGGGATCCGCGGCGAAGGCCTCCAGGGAGGCCCGCTCGAAGTCCCCGGCGGCCCCCGGCGCGTAGCGCCCGGGCTCCACCCGGTGGTAGGTCATGCCGCGGGACGCGCAGTAGGCCTCCGCGGTGGCGTGGAACATGTTGCGGGAGGCCACCGACATGGTGGTGAGGTTGTCGTCGAAGGCCTTCTCCATGAGATCGGCCTCCCGGGTGCCCACGGCCCAGGCGGAGGCCAGGATCACCAGGGCGAGCACCACCCCCACGGACAGGAAGATCTTCAAGGACAACTTCAGGTCATTCATGCCGCGCCTCCGGAGGGACCTGCCATCTGATCGGCCCGTGGTTCGGAAAGGTTGACTATTTGACTCTGGATTCGGTCCGGGGCGCCAGCTCTTTTTCTCTTCATGTTTTTTAACAATTCATTCCTTGACCACGGTTGGCTGGACGCCAATCATGACCTCAAACCCACCTGGCGCCTTGAGCGCCCTTCAGCCTTTTTCACGCCATATCCCCTGCAAGGAGGGAGCAATGCGTCTTCGCCACCACCTTTCCCTTGCCGGCCTCGCCCTGATCCTGGGCGCCGGCAGCATCCCCGCCATGGCCGATACGCCGGTCCCGGTCGCCGCCGAGGAGCCCCAGACGGTCTCGCTGGTCTTCAAGCTCCGCAACACCCAGCTTCTGGAAAGGTTCATCGACAACAGCGTCGATCCCGACCACTGGGGCTTCCGCCACTTCCTCTCCACCCGCGAATTCGCGGAGTACTTCGGCCCCCTGGACTGGCAGTTCCATGAGGTGCTCGACTTCATGACGAAGAACGGGATCACCATCAACGAGGTGTACGACAGCCACATGGTGGTGCGGGCGACCGGCACCGCCTCCCAGTTCAGCGCCCTCCTGTCCACGGACCTGGTGTGCTGGAAGGAAGGCGGGCACCGCTACCAGAGGCCCACCCGCAGGCCGAAGGTGCCCACGGAAATCGGCGATATCGTCCTGCTCGTGGCCGGCCTGGACACCCAGCCCGCCGTGCGCTCCCACGCGCTCACCACCGCCCGGGCCCAGGCTCCCGCCCAGGCCGAGGCCCCCACCGCCGTGGCCATGCCCGCTCCGGGCACCCTGGCGACCGCGACGCCGGGCAGCTACACCGTGGGCGACGTGGCCAACTTTTACAACATCAATCCGCTCTACGGCCGCAATATCACGGGCAAGGGGACCACCCTGGGCATCGCCACCCTGGCGACCTTCAAGCAGGCCGACGCCTACCGGTACTGGTCGGCCATCGGGCTTCCCGTGCTGGCCAACCGCATCACCGAGATCCCCCTGGACGGCGGCGCCGGCACCAACGGTTCCGGCGAGACGACCCTCGACGTGCAGCAGTCCGGAGGCGTGGCCCCCATGGCCAAGATGCTGGTCTACGAGGCGCCCAACACCGCCTCCGGGTTCATCGACTTGTTCTACCGGGCCGTTTCCGACAACAAGGTGGACTCCCTGTCGGTGAGCTGGGGCTCGGCCGAAGTCTACCTGGACGAAGACACCGCCACCGCCTACAAGCAGGTGATGATGGAGGCCGCGGCCCAGGGCATCCCCGTCATCGCCTCCTCCGGCGATTCCGGCGCCTTCGACCTGAACCGCAACTTCTACACGCCCTTCTACTCGCCGGTCAACACCGTGGACCACCCGGCCTCGGATCCCTACGTCACCGCCGCCGGCGGCACCACCCAGCCCGTGACCATCCAGCGCGCCCACGGCACCATCACCGTGCCCCAGGAGCGCCCCTGGGCCTGGAACTACCTCGAGCCCTACTACGTGCAGTGGTACGGCCAGTACTACTACGACGCCAACCTCTTCCCCGTGGGCGGCGGCGGGGGCGTGAGCACCTACTTCGAGGCCCCCCACTACCAGCACGGCCTCGCCGGCCGCCGGAGGACGCCCGCGGCCTTCAACAGCCTCTACTACTACCCCAACTACCCGAGCCTGGACGGCGCCGTCCTGGACCTCACCATCGAAGCGGGCTACCCCGGCCGCAACGTCCCCGACGTCTCCCTCAACGCCGACCCCTTCACCGGCTACCTCACCTGCGAGGACGGCCTCTTCTACGCCGGCAACGGCGGCACCAGCTTCGTGGCCCCCCAGCTCAACGGCATCGCGTCCCTCCTCACCCAGGCCGCCGGCCGCCGCATCGGCTTCCTCAACCCCCAGCTCTACGACATCTACAAGAAGTACGGCTACGGCCCCCGGAGCCCCTTCCACGCCGTCACCACCGGCGACAACCTCTACTGGAAGGCCATCCCCGACTACAACCCCGCCTCCGGCCTGGGAACCCTGGACGTGACGCGGCTGGAAGGCATCCTGAACCGCCGCCGCCACTGATCCCGTCCGTACCTGCCGGTGGCCGGAGGTGGATGACACAGGGAAGGAGGGAATGCCTCCATTCCTGCGCACCGCCTTGTCGGGCCGGGAACGGAACGTGGCGCGCCCCACTCCCCCATCCAACCTCCGTCCCCGGATTACGGCAAGCGCATTCGCAGCAGCTTGCTGCTGCGAATGCGCTACCGATGGGTCGGCGCGAGGGGTCCGGACCCCGATGGGTCGGGTTCGCGGATGGAACCTGGCTCATTCCCTTGCGGCCCCCGGCGGGGACTGCCGCCATTGCCCCCCTCAGAGCTCCCAGGCCTCCGGCGTACGGGGGCGGGGGGGGCCGGGGATGAGTTCCAGGAGCCATTCCCGGATCTCCTCCACGCCGTCCCGAGTGAGGGCGCAGGTGAGGACGGCTTCGGGGTGGGCGCGCTTGAGGTCGAGGCGCCGGGGGCGGGTGAGGCGGTCGGCCTGGTTCAGGACCAGGAGCCGGGCGTGGTCCTCGCAGCCGATCTCCTTGAGGGTGGCGCCCACCACCTTCAGGTGGTCCTCCAGGTCGGGGCTGGAGGCGTCGGCCACCACCAGGAGGGCCTCGGCGCTGCGCACCTCCCCCAGGGTGGAACGGAAGGCGGCCACCAGCTGGTGGGGGAGCTTGCGGATGAAGCCGACGGTGTCCGACACGAGGGCCTGGCGGGGCTCCCCGGTGGTCTCGTCCACGCCCAGCCAGGCCTTCCGGGTGGTGGTGTCCAGGGTGGCGAAGAGCATGTTCCGGGGCTCCCCCTCGCCGGTGAGCGCCTTCAGGATGCTGGTCTTGCCGGCGTTGGTGTAGCCCACCAGGGCCACCCGGGGGGCCTTGGGGCTCCGGCC
The DNA here is from genome assembly GCF_030295405.1 of Mesoterricola silvestris. Classification (GTDB taxonomy): domain Bacteria; phylum Acidobacteriota; class Holophagae; order Holophagales; family Holophagaceae; genus Mesoterricola; species Mesoterricola silvestris. Next base: position 4,656,122 of record NZ_AP027080.1, read on the forward strand.
CTGGCCCTGGGTCCGGCGGACCCGCTGGAGGTGCTCCAGCTCCCTCTTGAGCTGGCTGATGCGGAGGCGGGTCATGCGGCGGTCCACCTCGATCTGCGTCTCGCCGGCGCCGCCGCGCACCCCCACTCCGCCCACCTGGCGCTCCAGGTGGGTCCAGGCGCCCTTGAGGCGGGGCAGCTCGTACTCGTACCGGGCCAGTTCCACCTGGGCCTTGGCCTCGCGGGTCTGGGCCCGCTGCTCGAAGATGGCGAGGATCAGCCCGGTGCGGTCCAGGCAGGTCATGCCGGTGGCCTTCTCCAGGTTCCGGACCTGGCTTCCGGAGAGCTCGTTGTCGCAGAGGAGCATGGTCGCGCCCAGGTTCCGGGCCTTGTGGGCCACCGCCTCGATCTGGCCCTTGCCGTAGAAGGTGCGGGACTCCACGGTGGCGCGCTTCAGGCGCTCCCGCCCCACGGGCTCCAGGTCGCAGGCCCGGGCCAGTTCCTCCAGCTCGGCCAGATGCACTTCGATATCATTATCCCGGTCCTGGGGTCCTTGGTGGGCGATCAGGAAACATCGGGGGATGAGCTCAGGCATAGGGAACGAGGTTACCATCAATTCCTGGGTTGATTTCAGTTCAAGGACGGGTTCCGACGGGCCGATGCTAGCATCAGAAAACCGTGAGGGATTATGGCCATTTTTGGCTTTGGCAAGGACAAGAAGGATGGCGGAGGTTCCCAGGAACTGGTCCTGGCCTACCTGGAGGACGCCCAGCGGGTGCGGGCGCCCTTCACCCTGTCCGGACCCCGCAAGGCCGAGGTGCCCGCCGTCGTCCAGGGCATCGACGAGTCCGAGGGCACGGTCACCTTCCAGATCACCGGGCCCCTGCTGGCGGAAAAGGGCAACGCCGTCGAGCTGATCTTCATCCAGGAGGGGCTGCGCCTGGGAGGCTCGGCCCGGCTCCTGGAGACCCGAAGCGGCGTGGCGGTGCTGGAGCTCCCCGACGCCCTGGAGCTCAAGGAGCGCCGGGGCGCGCCCCGGGCCCGCCTCAACCCCAAGGAGGGCGCCACCATCACGGCCCTCACCGGGCTCTTCGACGGGGTGGGCATCACGGGCACCATCGAGAACATCTCCGAATCCGGCGTCCGGCTCCGGGTGGAGAAGGGCATGGCCATCAAGGGCGAGAAGCGCCTGCCCCTGGGCACCGGGCTCGTGCCGGTGGGCCAGCCCTTCATGCTCATCAAGCTCAACAAGGTCCCCAAGTGTCCGGCGGTCATGGAACTGGAGGGCAAGGCGGTGTACCTGGACGCCGGCTCCGGCGGGCTGACCATGGGCATCGCGTTCTCCCGGCCCAAGGCGGACGTGGCCGGGGCCCTGCGGGGCCTGGTGGCCTCCCGCACCTCGGCCATTCCCTCCTCCCTGCCCCCCAAGACCCGGCGCAAGGCGGAGCCCCCCTCCTCCGGCCTCCTTGCGGACGAGCCCCTGGTGCGCCCCAGGCCCCAGGAGGAGCCCAAGACCAGGCCCGCCGAGGTGAAGGCGGAGGCGCCGCCTCCCCCCCCGGAGCCCCCCAAGCCTGAAGAGGAGGAGGCCCAGCCCGCCGCCAAGAGCGACGTCCTCGCCCGCCTCAAGAAGCGCAGCCGGGCCGTGGTGGTCCTTTCCCGCACGGCGGCCTTCGACGACATCCTCAAGGGCTTCCTCCAGGAGGACGGCTTCGGGCGCGTGCTCTCCACCACCTTCCCCGAGGAGGTCTTCGAGCTCCTGCGCCAGCCCAACCTGGGGGTGCTGCTCCTGGACGGGGACATGACGGTGGTGGAATCCCTGGAATTCGTCAAGCGGCTCCAGGCCACCTGCGAGGACCTGCCCCCCATCGTCCTGGCGGCCGAGGACATCTCCACCGCCATCGTACTGGCCGCGCGCCGGCACGGCGTGGCGCAGCTGGTGGTGCGGCCCTACGTGCTGGACGCCACCTTCTCCGCCCTGCTCTCCGAGCAGGTCGCCCTGCGCTAGGACCGGCCCCATGCACCCGTGCCGCTGGGCCCTGGCCCTCGCCCTGCTCCTCCCGCTCCAGGCCCAGGAGACGCCCCATCCCAACCGGCTGGCCTGGCTCATGATCTTCCCGGAGCCCCTGCCCGAGGGCACCACGCAGTTCTCCCTGGAGGCCACCAACCAGTTCCTGCGTTCGGACCGCCGGGACATCACGGACAACGGCGTCACCCACGCCCACCTCCAGGGCGAGGAATGGCAGCTCACCTCGGACCTGGCCGGGGCCCTGGGCCCCGGGCGCTTCAATGTGCGCACCCGCCTCGTCTACCGCTCCTCGGGCATCGCCTCCCGGGCCATCATGAACTGGCACAACCTCCTGGGGGTCGAGCAGGGCGGCCGGGACCAGGACCCCACCTTCGACGACCGGTACCACCTGGAGCGCAACGGGGTCACGGTCTTCGATCTGGACAGGCCCCGCCTGCAGGTGCAGGGCGTGGACCTGGGCTACGTCCTGCCCTGGGGCGACCGCCGCCACGGGGGCCGCGCCGGGGCCACGGTGCAGGTGCCCACGGGCCGCGCCTCCGAGCTGCAGAGCAGCGGGGGCACCAATTTCCTGGCCGGGGCCGCCGCCTGGACCTCCTTCGGCCCGTTCCGCGCCTGGACCCAGGCCGAGGAGATCTGGATCAGCCTGCCCGCCCACAGCCCCCTGCGCACCGTGGTGACCCGCGGCCAGTTCTGGCGCGCCTGGGCCGGCCTGGCCTGGCAGGGCCCCGGCGGCTCATTCTGGAGGGGCTTCGCCCTGGATCTCTCCTTCGCCTACAACGAGACCCCCTACCGCACCCACCTCACCCGGGTGGACAAGTACGGCCTGCAGCAGACCTGGGTCTTCAGCCACGAGCGGCTGCCCCGGTGGCGCTTCGGCTTCACGGAAAAGGGCGGCACCTTCGCCACGCCGGAGATCACGGGGTTCGTGACCTTCAGACCGTAGGGAACCAGGCCCGTGGAGGTCCCACCTTCTGGCTGGGAGGTGCGGGATGGGGGGGACGCTCGCATGGGGAATCCTGGCCTGTCTGCCGGGTCTCGCGCAGGTGCAGGTGGCCCCGGCGGAGGTGGTGCTGGGGGCCGGGCAGAGGTGCGCCTTCCAGGCCACCCTGGCGCGGGCGCCGGGCGCCGACCCGTCCAGGCCGCCTTCCTGGGCCCGGGGGGAGCGGGAGCCGGACCTGTGGCTCTGGACGCTCTCGGAGGGGGGGCCGGGCCACCTGGACGGCAGGGGCGTCTACACGGCGCCGGCGGGAGGTCCCGCGGAACGGACGCGGATCCGCGCCACCCTCGCGGCCTCGCCGGAGGTGTGGGGGGAGGCCACCGTGACCTTGATCCCCCTTCCCGATGTCCCCGTGGCCCTGGTGGGCCAGGTGCTGGGCCCGGACTGGGCGGCCCCCTACTCCACCTTCCTGCCCTTCGTGGAGGGCGACGTCCGGTGGCGTCCCCGGCCCGGGGTCGTGGCGCGCACCTCCCTGTGGGCCCATCCCCTGGAAGTGGGCTACGGCCTGCCCGCCCAGCTCACCTGGACCTTCCGCCCGGGCGCCGCCGGGGCGCGGCTCACGTACCGGGAGGGCTCCCAGACCGTTCGCAGGGACGTCTCGGGCCAGGACCGGGCCCTGCTCACCCTGCGGGGCTGGACCCGGCGCTGCCGGGTGGAATCCCTCCTCCCGGCCGGGGGCGGCACCTGGATCAGCTGCGTGGAAACCCGGCGTCTCCTCCCCCGGGGGCTCTTCCCCCTCCCGGAGGACGGGGAAGGCCCAGGCCTGGCGGCACGCTGCGCGGAGCCCAGCGGTCTCCTGGAGGTGCATCTCGGCCCCCGGCCCTCCGTCCTGGTGGCCGACGCGGGCGGCCATGCCCTCCACGTCCTGGACCCGGACCGGAAGGCGCGCACCTGGTGCGGGGACCCGGGCCAGCCGGGTCACCGGGACTCGCCCCCGCCCAAGGGCTGCCTGAGGCGGGTGGTGGAATCCCTGGCCGGCCTGCGGGAGCCGCCTCCCCGGTTCAACCGGCCCACCTTCCTCGCCCAGGGCATGGGGTGGGGCTGGGGGGCCTCCTGGCGGGTGATGGTGGCCGACAGCGGGAACCACGTCGTCCGGACCGTGACCCCCGTGGGCCGGGTGGGCACCCTGGCGGGCACCGCCGGCCATCCGGGCCACCTGGACGCGGTGGATCCTCTCGAGGCCCGGTTCAACACCCCCCAGGGCCTGGCCTGGGATCCGTGGGACCAGTCCCTCTACGTGGCCGACCAGGGGAATGCCGTCGTGCGCAAAGTCCACCGCCTGCACGGCGTCACCACGGTCGCCGGCCAGGTGGGCAACACCGGGTCCCGGGACGGGGGGCGCCAGGTGGCCCAGTTCACCAACCTCAAGGGCCTCCAACGGACCCCCCGCCCCATGGGCCCGGCCCGTCTCTATGTCCTGGATGGCCATGCGGTCCGGGAAGTGAACCCGGGAACCGGCCAGGTGACCACGGTGCTGGGGCAGGTGGATGCGCCGGGCTTCCGGGATATCGGCCCGGGCCCGGAGCCCCCCCTCGCCCCCTGCCTCAACGACCCCTGGGACCTCAAGCCCTGCGGCCGCGCCTTCCTCATCGCCGATCGGGGCAACCACGCCGTGCGCCTCTGGGATGCCGCCCGGGGCTCCCTCACCACCCTGGCCGGCGATCCCGCCCTGCCGGTCACCCGCAGCGGCCTGCTCCGGGACGGCATGGCCGTGCCCCTGGACGGGACCTACGGCGCCCTGCGGGGCCCCCGCGCCCTCCTCCCCCTTTCGCCGGGGCACGTCCTCGTGGCGACGGAACCGTCGGTGGTCTCCCTGGGCCAGGGCGATCCGGCCCGGGAGCCCGCCTGGACCCTGCTCCTGGAATGCGCCGTGGAGCCGCGGGGCGGCACCTGCCAGGCCCGCTTCACCCTGGTCGGCGACCAGGAGGAGGTGGTCCCCATGGCCTACACGGTGGACTTCCTGGAGCCTGACGGCACCCTGGCCGGGCGCCGCACCGGCGACAGCTTCACCTGGCAGCCCATCCTGGCGGACGGCATCTTCGGCCAACAGGGCAAGGGCAGGGTCGTCGTCCGGTGCGTGACCCACCAGGGGCGCTCGGCGGGGGGGATGGTGGAGGTGGAAATCCGTTAGGGGCGCCGACCCATCCCGGTTCCGGCCCTGCGGGAACGGGGATGGAGCGGACGCACAGGATGGAGGGGATCAGGCGTTCAGGGCCCGTCCGTACACGGCCCGCGCGGCCTCGGGGAAGGCCTCGTTGAGGGTGGGGTGGGGGTACATCGTGTTGATGAGTTCGTCCACCGTGTACTCGCCGCCCAGGAGGGCCAGGCTCGAGGCCACCAGTTCCGTGGCCTTGGGGCCGATGATGTGGATGCCGAGGATCTCGCCGTACTTCCGGTCGGCGACGATCTTCACGAAGCCGTGGGGCTCGCCGATGATGTTCGCCTTGGCCAGGGGCATGAAGGGGAAGGAGCCCACCTGCACGTCGTGGCCCTTTTCCCGGGCCTGGGCCTCGGTGAGGCCGATGCAGCCCACTTCGGGGTCGCAGTAGGTGACGCTGGGCACCCGGTCGTAGTTGATGGGGTGGGGATGGACGTCCTTGCCCAGCGACTTCGCGGCGTGCTCGGCGGCCACGATGCCCTCGTCGGAGGCCACGTGGGCCAGCATGGGGGTCTTCACGATGTCGCCGATGGCGTAGAGGCCGGGCTCGGCGGTGGCGAGGTAGGCGTCGACGGTCACGAAGCCGCGGTCCACCACGGCCTTGGTAGCCTCCAGGCCCACCCCCGCGGTGACGGGGCCGCGGCCCACGGCCACCAGGAGGTGGCTGCACTCGACGACGCCGCCCTTCTCCCCTTCCAGGTGGCAGACCACCTTGTCCGGGAAGCGCTCGATGGAGGCGATCTTCGTCTTCACGCGCACGTCGATCTTGTCCTTCTTGGCCAGGATCTTCGCCAGCTCCTCGCCCATGGAGGCGTCCTCGATGGGCAGGATGCGGTCCATGAACTCCACCAGCGTCACCTTGGAGCCCAGCCGCGCGAAGACCGACGCGAACTCCACGCCGATGGCGCCGGCGCCCAGGATCACGAGGCTGGAGGGCAGCTCCGTCATGTCCAGGAGGTGGTCGCTGTTCACCACGCGCACGCCGTCGGTCTCCATGCCGGGGAGTTCCTTGGGGACGGAACCGGTGGCCAGGATGATCCTGCGGGCCTCGTGGGTCTCGCCGGAAACCTCCACCTTGCCTCCGCCCAGGAGCCGGCCGGTGCCCTTGAGGAAGGTGACCTTGTTCTTCTTCATGAGGAACTCGACGCCCTTGCCGTTCTTCAGGACGATGCGGTTCTTGCGCTTCACGATGGCGGCCAGGTCGGCCTTGAGGGCCGAGACGTCCACGCCGGCGATGCCGTAGTCCGCGAGGTCCGACATCTGGTCGTAGCGGTGGGCGGTCTCCAGCCAGGCCTTGGCGGGAATGCAGCCCCGGCGCAGGCAGGTGCCGCCGAGACCCGCGGGATCCTTCTCCACGATGGCGGTGGCCAGGCCCAGCTGGGCGCCGCGGATCGCCGCGATGTAGCCTCCGGGGCCGGAGCCGATGACGATGAGATCGAATTGGGCCATTGCGGTGCTCCTGGAAGGTCAGAAAGATCCAACCCCCATGTTCCCACCCAAATTAGCCTTTGGCCACCAGGGCTTTCACGGCCTCGTGGGCCGTCTCCCTGAGGACGTCGAGGTCTGGAATCTCGGAAGGCAGGATGGGACGGCCCACGTGGATGCGGAAGGTGCCCGGGGTGACCCGCCACCCGCCCGCGGGGAGCATCTCGAACCCGCCCGTGAGGCCCAGGGGCACCAGGGGCACGTCGGCGTCCTGGGCCAGGTTGAAGACGCCCTTCTTGAAGGGGAGCAGCGCGCCGTCCCGGGTGCGGGTGCCCTCGGGGAAGGCGGCCACGGTGGCGCCGTCGTGGATGAGGCGCGCGGCGCGCTTGAGGGACGCGATGGCCTTGGGCCGGTTCCGGCGGTTGATGAAGATGCACCCGCCCATCCAGCACGCCGGGCCCAGCACGGGGATGAGGAGCATCTCGATCTTGGCCAGGTAAACCGGGTGGTTGGGCAGGTTGCAGGTGAGCATCATGGCGTCCAGGTAGGACGTGTGGTTGGCGATGTAGATCACCGGCTGGCGCCCCTCGCGGATCTCCGCGGGCAGGTCCTCCCACCCGTCGATCTCGTGGCGCACGCCCCAGATGCGGCCCATGTGGGCGAAGTACACCTGGGCCACCTTGCCCATGGCCCTGCGCCCCCCCAGGAAGATCGACAGCAGGAAGCCCGCCACCGTGAACACGAAGAGCATCAGGAAGACGTACATCAGCACCAGGAAGGGCTTGACGAAGGGCCTCCTCATGGCGCCGCTACCACCTCGGCGGACTTGATCCGCACCGCGTACTCGGGGACGTTCTGCATGCCCTTGCGCATGATGGTGTTCACCTTCTCGATCTTGTCCACGGCCTCCATGCCCGAGACCACCCGGCCGAAGACGCAGTAGCCCGCGCCCGCCGCCGAGGGATCCTTGTAGTCCAGCGCGGCGTTGTCGGCGGTGTTGATGTAGAACTGGGCCGCGGCCGAACCCGGGTCCTCGGTGCGGGCCATGGCGATGGTGCCCCGGGTGTTCCGGAGCCCGCCCTGGAAGGCCGGGGCCGCCTCGTTGGGGATGGGCTCGTGGCAGGGCTTTTCCGTCAGGTCCGGCAGCATTCCGCCGCCCTGGATCATGAATCCCGCGATCACACGGTGGAAGATGGTGCCCGCGTAGTGCCCCTCCTTGACGTAGCGGAGGAAATTGGCGACGGTTTTCGGAGCCAGGGCGGGCTCCAGCTCCACCACCACGGGCCCGTAGCTGGTGAGGATCTGCACGCGCGGCCGGGCCTGGGGCGCCTCCTGGGCGGGAGGCGCGGCCGGGGTCTGGGCCAGGGCCGGGAGGACGCAGAGGAGGGCGGCGATGAGGGCGGCTTTCATGTTCAACTCCGGAGGACATTTTAAGTTATTTATTCGTTAAGGATGTCAACGAAAGGTCCGAGGTTCCCCATCTTGCTATGCTTTTCCCATGCCGACCTTCGATTTTCCCACCTGGTTCCTTTCGGCGATCCTGGCTCCCTTCGGCCTTGTTTTCGGATCCTTCGCCAACGTGCTCATCCACCGCCTGCCCCAGGAGGCCGAGGCGGACCGGGACGTGGTGCGCCGCCCCAGCCACTGTCCCAGCTGCAAGGCCCGCATCCGCCCCTGGCACAACATCCCCCTGGTGAGCTGGCTCTGGCTGCGGGGGCGGTGCGCCAGCTGCGGCTGGCGCATCCCGGTGCGCTACCCCCTGGTGGAATTCCTGGCCGGGGCCCTCCTGGCCGGGTCCGTGTGGGTGTTCCCCTTCGGCACCCTCATCTGGGCCAAGGGGGTGGTGTGCGGCTACGCCCTCCTGGTGCTCTTCTTCACGGACTTCACCGAATTCATCCTGCCCGACGCCCTGCAGTTCCCCCTCATGGCCCTGGGCGTGCTCTTCACGATCCCCCAGATGCTATGGCCCCTGCACCTCACGTCCATCTGGGCCCCCGGCCTGACGATCCTGAGCGTCGACACCTTCGGCAACGCCCTGCAGGCCGCGCCCTGCTGGAGCACCCTGGGCCCGCGCGTGACCTGGCAGGACAGCCTCCTGGGCCTGGCCATCGGGTACGGCGTCCCCTGGGGCCTCAACCTCCTCTACCGCCTCATCCGGAAGACCGACGGCATCGGCATGGGGGACTTCAAGATGCTGGCGTGGCTGGGGGCCTTCTGGGGGTGGGCGCCGATGCTGGGGATCCTGTTCGGGGGCGCCCTGCTGGGCAGCGCGGTGGGGCTGCCACTCCTGCTCCTGCGCAAGGCCAAGGCCCAGACCATGCTCCCCTTCGGCTGCGGCCTGGCCCTGGCGACGCCGGTGGTGGTGTTCTACGGGCCGGCGCTGTGGAGAGCCTACCTGGGGATGATCGGCTGAGCCGGGGTTCCCGCTGGGTTGAAGGCGGCAAGCCCTAGGTCATGAATCGATGGGTTGTTCTCGGGGTTCTGGCTCCAGCATTGACCTGACGTTCTTTATCCTGCCTTTTCCCCTGGATCCTGTTTATCCCCGTTAAACTTCGCCGGGAGTTGTCGCCGGCCTAGGTTCAAGGACGTCAAGTAACATGCGCTCCGACCCACCTCTGCGGCAGCCCTGCGGAAACCGGGATGAACGCCGATCCATGGGATGAACAGGGATCCGCTCGACCTGGGACAGCCCCTTCATCGCGGTTTCAAGGCACCTGGGGTTTGCCGGCGCCCCTACCCCAGCGCCGCCCTGAGGGCCGCGAAGGCCTCGGGGAGGCCCTGGGGCTTGCTGCCGCCGCCCTGGGCCAGTTCCTTCTTGCCGCCGCCGCGGCCGTCCACGAAGGGGGCCATGGCCTTCAGGAGGGCGCCGGCGTCGGCGCTCGCCACCAGGTCCAGGGAGACGCTCACCAGGATGGCCAGCTTGTCCTCGGCGAGCTTCGAGGCCAGGGCGATGACGGCGCTGCGGTGGCGGGTGCGCACCTGGTCCATCATCTCGCGCAGGGCGGGGCCGTCGATGCCTTCCACGGAGAGGGTGACCACAGTGCGGCCCCCGATCTGCTCCACCTGCTCGGCGGCGCCTCCCGAACTGGCGGCCTTGAGGCGGGTCTCCTTGAGCTCCCGCTCCAGTTCGTGGATGCGGGCCTCCTTGGCGGCGATGACGCCGCCCAGGGCCTCGCGGGGGGTGTTGACCTGGCGGGCCAGGGCGCCCAGGAGGTGTTCGTCCTCCTGGAGCCGGTGCAGGGCGGCGGCGCCGGCCACGGCCTCCAGGCGGCGCACGCCGGCGGCCACGGCCCCCTCGCTGACGATCTTCACCAGGCCGATCTCGCCGGTGTTGGCCACGTGGGTGCCGCCGCACAGCTCCCGGGAGAAGCCGGGGACGGAGACCACCCGCACGGTCTCGCCGTACTTCTCCCCGAACAGGGCCATGGCGCCGGCGGCCAGGGCCTCCTCGATGGGCATGACCTGGCTCGTGGTGCGGTAGGCGCCCAGGGTCTGCTCGTTGACGAGGCGCTCGATCTCCAGGACCTGGTCGGGCTCCAGGGGGGCGAAGTGGTTGAAGTCGAAGCGCAGGCGCTCGGGGTCCACCACCGATCCGGCCTGCTTCACGTGGGTGCCCAGCACGTCGCGCAGGGCGGCGTGGAGCAGGTGGGTGGCGGTGTGGTGGGCCCGGATGCGGGCGCGGCGCTCGGCGTCCACGGAGGCAAGGACCGTCTCGCCCTCGCGCAGCGCGCGGCTGCCGGAGACGGCCACGTGGTGCAGGTGGCGGCGGGGCGCGGGGGCGGTGGTGTCGGTGACCGTGCAGGTGACGCCTTCGGCCCGCAGCACGCCGGTGTCGCCCACCTGGCCGCCGCTCTGGGCGTAGAAGGGGGTGTGGTCCAGCAGGACGAAGCCGGTGCCGGTGAGTTCCTTCACCCGCCGGCTGCCGGCGTCGAAGAGGGCCATGACCTTGGCCTGGGCCTCGGTGACCTCGTAGCCCAGGAAGGCCGTGGCCCGCAGATCGGCCAGGGCCGCCAGGTCCCCGCCCAGGCGGATGTCGTGCACCTTCATGGCGGCGCGGCCCTTGGCCTTCTGCTCCCGCAGGGCCGCGTTGAAGCCCTCCAGGTCGCAGGCCAGGCCCCGCTCGCGGCACCAGTCCTCCACCAGGTCCACGGGGAAGCCGAAGGTGTCGTAGAGCTTGAAGATCTCCGTGCCGGGGATGGAGCCGGAGGCGGTGTCCAGGCTCTCCAGCTGCTTGAGGCCGGTGGTGAGGGTGAGGCTGAACTGGTTCTCCTCCCGGGCGAGGGTCTTGGAGATGCGGCTCAGCTCGGCCTCCAGCTCCGGGTAGGCGTCGCCCATGGCGGCGAAGACGGAGGGGCAGAGCTCGGCGAAGAAGCGCCCCTCGATGCCCAGCTTGCGCCCGAAGCGCAGCGCCCGGCGGATGATCTTGCGCAGCACGTAGCCGCGGCCCTCGTTGCTGGGCACGACGCCGTCGAAGACCATGAAGGTGGCCGCGCGGATGTGGTCCGCGATGACCTGGCTCGCGGTGCGGTTGGTGGTCTCGGCCCGCTGGGCGGGGTCCACCTTGGCGCGCTTCCAGATGGCCTCGAAGATGGGCTGGAAGAGATCGATCTCGTAGTTGCTGTCCACCCCCTGGAGGATGCTGGCCACGCGCTCGAGGCCCATGCCGGTGTCGATGCTGGGCCGCGGCAGGGGCTTGAGGTTGCCCTGGGCGTCCCGGTCGTACTGCATGAACACCAGGTTCCAGATCTCCATGACCCGGTCGCCCTCGCCGTTGGGGAGGTCGTCGCCGGCGTACTGGGGCCCGCGGTCGTAGTGGATCTCGCTGCAGGGGCCGCAGGGGCCGGTGTCGCCCATCTGCCAGAAGTTGTCCTTCTTGCCGAAGGCCAGGATGTGGTCGGGGGGCACGCCGGCCTTCGCCCACAGGGCCCGGGCCTCCTCGTCGGCGGGGATGCCGTCGGCGCCCTCGAAGACCGACACCCAGAGGCGCGCGGGATCCAGGCCCAGGCAGCCCTTGTCCCGGGGGCCCGTGACCAGTTCCCAGGCGAAGGCGATGGCGTCGGCCTTGAAGTAGTCGCCGAAGCTGAAGTTGCCCAGCATCTCGAAGAAGGTGTGGTGGCGGGCCGTGAAGCCCACCTGGTCCAGGTCGTTGTGCTTGCCCCCGGCCCGCAGGCACTTCTGGGAGGTGGCGGCCCGGGTGTAGTCGCGCTTCTCCTTGCCCAGGAAGAGGTCCTTGAACTGGACCATGCCGGCGTTGGTCCACATCACGGTGGGATCGTCGGCGGGGCCCACCACGGAACTGGAGGCCACCACGCGGTGGCCGCGGGAGGCGAAGTAGTCCAGGAAGCGCTGTCGGAGTTCGGAGGTTTTCATGATCCCACTTTCTTAATGACGGAAATGCCGGGTGCCGGTGAAGAAGAGCCATACCCCCAGGCGCTGGGCGGCCTCGATGACGTCCTTGTCGCGCAGGGAGCCGCCGGGTTCGATGATGGCGGAAACGCCGTGCTGCGCGGCCAGTTCCAGGCCGTCGGCGAAGGGGAAGAAGGCGTCCGAGCCCAGGATGGATCCCCGGGCCCGGTCCCCCGCCTTGCGGCAGGCGATCTCCACGGAATCCACGCGGCTCATCTGGCCCGCGCCGATGCCCACGGTGCCCCCGTCCCGCACCAGGACGATGGCGTTGGACTTCACGGCCTTGGCCACGGTCTGGGCGAGGACCATGTCCTCCACCAGGGGCTTGGGGCCCTTGCCGGTGGCCTTGACCTGCCACTGGTCCACGGGGGTGAAGGCGTCGTCGGGGCGCTGCACCAGGAACCCGCCGCCGATGCTGCGCAGGTCCAGGCCGTGGGCCGAAAGGGGCCAGGTGGCGGGGGTCTCCAGGAGCCGCAGCTGCTTCTTGGCGGCGAAGAGGGCGAGGGCCTCGGGGGAGAAGGCCGGGGCCATGACCACTTCCCAGAAGCTCTGGACCATGGCCTGGGCCACTTCCACCCCCACGGGGCGGTTGAAGGCGGCGATGCCCCCGAAGGAGGAGACGGGATCCCCCGCCTGGGCCTTCAGGAAGGCCTCCAGCACATGGGGCCCCCGGCCCACGCCGCAGGGGTTGTTGTGCTTGACGATGACGCAGGAGGGCGCCGCGAACTGGAAGACGGTGCGGGCCGCGGCGTCGGCGTCCAGGAGGTTGTTGAAGCTCAGTTCCTTGCCCTGGAGCTGGCGGCAGGCGGCGATGCCCTCCGCCGGGGCGCCGGGGCGCACGTAGAAGGCGGCGGGCTGGTGGGGGTTCTCCCCGTAGCGCAGGGTCTGCTTGGCCTCCAGGCCGATGCTGAGGCGCTCGGGCAGGCCCTCCCCCAGGGCGCCGGAGGCCATCCAGGCGCTGATGGCCGCGTCGTAGGCGGCGGTGCGCTGGAAGGCGGCCAGGGCGCAGGCCCGGCGGTCCTCCAGGGACCAGGTGCCTTCGGCCTGCTTTTTCAAGAACGATTCATACTGGTTAGGATCCGTAAGGACGGTCACCGTGGCGTGGTTCTTGGAGGCGGAGCGGATCATGCTGGGGCCGCCGATGTCGATCTGCTCGATGCACTCGGCGGCGGTGACCCCGGGCTTGGCCACGGTGGCCTCGAAGGGGTAGAGGTTGACCACCACCAGGTCGATGGGGCCGATTCCCAGGCGGGCGGCGTCCGCCACGTGGGCGGGGTCGTCCCGGCGGAAGAGGAGGCCCCCGTGGATGCGGGGGTGGAGGGTCTTCACCCGGCCCCCGAAGGCTTCGGGGGCGCCGGTGTAGTCCGCCACCTCCCGCACCGGCACGCCGGCCTCCCCCAGGGCCTTGAGGGTGCCCCCGGTGGCCAGCAGGTCCCAGCCCAGGTTCACCAGGCCCTTGGCCAAGGGCAGGAGACCTGTCTTGTCGTAGACCGAAATCAGAGCCGTAGCCATGGCGTTCCCCGGAAAGATCCATTCTTTCATGGAGAAGCGAAGGGGAAAACCCCGGAAGGGCGATAGGATGCAGGGCAGGATCAAGGGAGGTTCCATTGGACGTTCAGGTGGAGGTCCAGTTCACCATCCAGCACACCATGGAGGAGCTGAAGGAACAGTTCGTCCGGCGGGGCCACATCCCCGACTGGCGGGTCATCGACGCCGAGACCCGCCCCCAGCTCTTCTTCGAGACCCGCATCGTCTCGTTCAACCTCTCCTCGGAGGAGGACCGGCGGGCCTGGTTCGTGTTCAGCCTGGAGGCCTGCGGGGAGCTCCGCAAGCGCATCCCCATCCACAATGTGGTGCCCTCCGGGGTGAATATCGATATCCCGAACCTGGAGGAATTCCTTAATTTCTGCAGGAACTGCCTAGTCGCCACCCCGGGCGCGCCCTGATACCCCCCTGGTTCCATCCCCCCCTTTGCCTCATGCTGGAAGGCTGACTCGGGAAAAGCCATGCCGACACTCAAGATCAACGACATCCAGGTGAACGTGGAACCGGGGACCCTGCTCCTGGACGCCTGCGCCCAGGCCGGCCATCCGGTGCCCAGCTACTGCTACCACTCCGCCCTGACGCCCGTGGCCACCTGCCGCATGTGCCTGGTGGAGATCAAGGGGCAGCCCAAGCTCGCCACCTCCTGCACCACCCTGGCCGCGGACGGCCAGGAGGTCTTCACGAATTCCAAGGCCGTGGCCGACGGCCGGGCCGGGGTCATGGAGTTCCTGCTCATCAACCACCCCCTGGACTGCCCCATCTGCGACCAGGCCGGGGAGTGCAAGCTCCAGGACTACAGCTACCAGTACGGCAGCGGCGACAGCCGCATGGCCGAGCCCAAGCGCCGGTACCGCTACGAGGACCTGGGCGCCAAGATCGTCATCGACAAGAACCGCTGCATCCACTGCACCCGCTGCGTGCGCTTCACCCGGGAGATCTCGGGCACGGGCGAGCTGATCGTGGCCAACCGGGGCTCGGAACTGGAGGTGACAACCTACTCCGGCCGCACCATGGACGAGAACCCCCTGGCGGGCAACGTGGTGGACCTCTGCCCCGTGGGGGCCCTCACCAGCCGGGACTTCCGCTTCAACAAGCGGGTGTGGTACCTCAAGCCGGTGCCCACCATCAGCCGCCATTCCCCCATGGCCAATCCCATCTGGGCCGACGTGGACCAGAACCGCCTGTGGCGCTTCCGCCCCCGTCCCCAGGGCACCCGCCTCTCCACCCAGTTCATGCTGGACAGCGAGCGCCTCGCCTGGCACCGCTACGACCTGGATCCCGCCCGGCGCCTGGCGACGCCCCTCCTGGACGGGGCCCCCGGCACCCTGGAAGCCATCGCCGCGCGCCTGCGCGCCGCGGGCTCCGTGGCCGTGGTGGGCCAGGGCACCTTCGGCTGCGACGCCGCCCAGCGCCTTGGCGACCTGGCCTCCAGCCCCGACCTGCGCTACGGCAGCGGGGACCGCCTGGAACCGGTGCAGTTCCCCACCCTGCAGCTGAGCGGCGACGGCATCTTCAATCGCCGCGGCTTCTCCGAGCGGGGCTTCCGCTTCGGGCACCTGGAGGAGCTGCTGGCCCGGGTGAAGAGCGGGGAGGTGAAGGCCCTGGTCCTCCTCCACGACGAGGAATTCTCCGGCCGGACCGAGACCGCCAAGCTCCGGGAGATCCTGGAGGCCGTCCCCTTCAGCCTCCTGCTGGAGCCCATCCCCTCCGACCTGGCCGGCACCGCCCGGCTTCCCGTGGCCACCTACCTGGAGGAGAGCGACTTCGTGATCAACCACGAGGGCGAGCTGCGGCGCTATCAGAAGGCCCTGGAACCCCCCAAGGGCGTGAAGCCGCTGGCCGCCTGGGCCCGGGAACTGGCCGCCGCCCTTCATGAAGCCAAGGTTTAAGTGTCCGGAATCCTGTTGATGGTCTATGACGCCGAGGACCTCCGGTGCCGCCGCCTGGTGGACTGGGTGGGCCGGCAGGACCGGGACGGCCGGGTGGTCACCTTCCCCTACCAGAACGGCGAGCTGGTGCGGGTGGCCCCCGAACTGGCCGGCCTGGAATTCCCCGGGCAGGTCTACACCCTTGATCTGGAGAGCCGGGTGGTGCGCGGCGGCGCCGCCATGGCGCCCGGACTGCTGCGGCGCCTGCCGCGGTGGGCCTGGGCCCGGGTCCCCGCGCGGATCCCCTGGATCGCCCGGCTCATCTTCGGAATCATCCGCCGCTGACGATTGGGCGATAATCACTCATTGGATAAAGGCGCCGCCATGCCGGAACTCAACGCCACCGTCACCCACCGCAGGGATCTGGCCCCCGGCCTGATGATCCTGCGCGTCGAGCCCCGGGGCTGGGCCCTGCCCCCCTTCAAGCCCGGCCAGTTCGCGGTGCTGGGCCTGCCCGCCGAGGCGCCCCGCAGCGCCAGCGCGCTCCCGGAGGAAGGCCACGACGCCTTTCCCCGGCGCGCCTATTCCATCGCCTCCTCCTCCCTGGACCGGGACTTCCTGGAGTTCTACATCGTGGAGGTGCCCGGCGGCGCCCTGACGCCCCGGCTCTTCGCGCTGCGGGAGGGCGACGGCCTCTGGCTGGGGCCCAAGCTCACCGGGATGTTCACCCTCGACCAGGTGGACCCGGGGCGGAACCTGGCCTTCATCGCCACGGGCACGGGCCTCGCGCCCTACATGTCCATGCTGCGCACCCACCTGGCCGCGGAACCCGGCCGGAGGTTCGCCGTGGTGCACGGCGCCCGCTACGTCAGCGACCTGGGCTACCGGGACGAGCTGTTCCACCTGGAGCGGGACCACCGGAACTTCACCTACCTGCCGGTACTCTCCCGCCCCGAGCCCGGGTGGCAGGGCTTCAAGGGCCACCTGCAGGACTTCTGGGCCGGCCGCGACCTTGAGAGGGCCTGGGGATTCAAGCCCAGCCCGGAGGACACGGACTTCTTCGTGTGCGGGAACCCGGCCATGGTGGAGGCCATGATGGGCATCCTCCAGGCGGAGGGCTTCCGGGAGCACACCCGGAAGGAGCCGGGGCAGGTGCATTTCGAGAAGTACTGGTAGGCGCCCCCCTCAGGGCAGGGGCCGCAGGGTGGAGGGGTCCCGCAGGGGCAGCACGGTGACGGGCAGGCCAAGCCCTTCCCCCAGCCGGCCCGGGTGGTCCTTGGCGTCGCCCTGGCGCACCGCCTCGACGTCCCCCACCACCAGGAGCACCATCCGGGTCATGTCCAGGTACTTCCGGGCGGCCTCCCGCACCTGGTCCCGGGTGACGGACCGGAGCCTTTCCCGGAAGTCCAGGAAATAGTCCTCGGGCTGGCCGTTCAGGTTCTGGCCCGCGAAGAGGCCGGCCACGGATTCCGCGTCGGAAAAGCGGCTGGGAAAGGCCTGGATGAGCCCGTCCCTGGCCACGCTGAACTCCTGTTCGCCCACGGGCTCGCGCTTGAGCTTCTCCACCTCCTCCAGGACCAGGCGGAGGGCGTAGGCCACGGAGCGGTTCTTGGTCTGGAAGCGGCACAGCAGGTCCCCCTTCCAGAAGGTGCCCGGCTCCAGCCGGGTGCTGACGCCGTAGGTGAGGCCCTCGTCGTTGCGGAGCCGCTTCATGAGGCGGCTGGAAACGCCCCCGCCCCCCAGGATCTCCTCCATGAGCATGGCCGCGGGCCAGTCGGGGTCGCCGCGGCGCAGGCCGGGCACCGCCAGGGCCACGACGCTCTGGGGCCCCGCCTTGCCGCACAGGTAGAGGCCGGGAGTGCGCGTGAAGGTGGGGGCGGGCACGGGGGGGCTCACCCTGGCCTCCCGGCCGGGCTTGAGGGCGCCCACGGTCCGGTCCAGGACCGCCTTGAAGGCCCTGGGGTCGATGGGGCCGCTGGCGGTGACCACCAGGTTGGCCGGATGCAGGATGCGCGCGTGGAAGGCCCGCAGATCCTCCCGGGTGATGCGCGCCAGACTGGCCTGGGTGGCCTGGGCGGAGGCGAAGTGGGATTCCCCCCGCAGCAGGTAGCCGAACTGGTATCCGGAGATGCTGTTGGCACTGTCGTTCCGCTTGGCCAGGGCCTGGAGCTGGTCCTGCCGGGCGAGGTCCAGGGAGGCCTGGGCGAAGGCGGGGCGGGTGAGCACCTCCATGAAGGCGGCGAGGCCGGTCTCCAGGTCCTTTTCCAGCACCTCCAGGGAGAGGCTGCCGGAGGTGGCGCCGCACCGGCCGTGGACGCCGGCGGCGAGGAAGGCCAGGCGCTCATCCAGCTCGTCCACCGGCGTGACCTCCGTGCCCCCGCGGCGGATCTGGTTCCCGAAGAGGGCGGCCAGGCCCTCCTTTCCGGCGGGATCCAGGTAGGATCCCCCCCGGTACAGGACCTTCACCCGCACGATGGGTTGCCCTTCCGGGTCCGGCACGATGAAGGCGGGAATGCCGTTGCGAAGGGTGACCTTGAAATCCCGGGCCCGGGGCGCCTTGAAGACCAGGGGCTGGACCGGGAGAAGCTCCGGGCGGGCGGGAATGGGCTGGGCCGCAAGGGTGCAGGCAAGCATCAGGAGGGTGGGGACACCGAGGTTCATCATTTTCCCTCCCGGGCCGGCGCGCTTTTGCGGCTGTAGACGAGCGTGTTCATGGATTCCTTCACCAGGTACTTCCGGGCGACCCGCTGCACGTCCGCGGCGGTGACGGCCTCCAGCCAGCGGGGTTCCTCCAGGAGATCCCGGTAGGTGCCGGCCCCTTCGGCCTCGGCCAGGGCGTTGGCGAGCACGGCGTCGTCCTCCAGGCGCTTGAAGGCGCCCATCTGAAAGCGGTTCTTGACCTTGCGCAGTTCCCGCTCCGTGACCCCCTCCCGCTGGATGCGGGCGATCTCCTCCAGCAACTGGGCCTCCACCTCCGGCGACCGGTCCTCGCCGGCGGGAACGCCGAACACCACGAAGGTGCCGGCGTACTTGAGGCCCTTGTTCCAGGCCATGACGTCGGTGGCGCTGCGGCGGGCGCGCACCAGGGCCCGGTTCAGCCGGCCCGTCTGTCCCCCCAGGAGGGCGGCCAGCACCTCCAGGGCGGGGGCGTCCCGGTGAAGGCCGCTCACGGCCTTGAAGGTGATCACCACCTCCGCGCCGGTGTCGGCTTCGGCCAGCAGGCGGGTGGGGGCGGGCTGGGGGGGCTCGGTGGTGACGATGGGGGGAACCCCCGCGGGGTTGGCGGGGATGCGCCCGAAGTAGCGCTCCATCATGGCCAGGGCGTCCCGGCTGCGGAAATCGCCCACCAGCACCGCGGAGATGTTGTTGGGCGCGTAGTAGGTGGCGAAGAATTCCTGGGCCTGTTCACGGGTGACCTGGGCGATGTCGCTGGGCCAGCCGATGATGGGCCAGTGGTAGGGGTGGGCCTGCCAGATCAGGGAGCGGTACCGCTCCTCGAAGACCCCGATGGCGGTGGCGTCCACCCGCTGGCGGCGCTCCTCCATGACCACGTCCCGCTCCGTGTAGAACTCCCGGAACACCGGATTGAGCAGCCGGTCGGATTCCAGCCAGGCCCACAGCTCCAGCCGGTTGGCCGGCACCGTCACATGGAAATAGGTCCGGTCGCTGGTGGTGTCGGCGTTGAGCTCCGTGGCCCCGGCCCGGGTGTAGATCTGCACCAGTTCGTTCTTCTCCAGCAGGGCGCGCTGCTCGGTGGCCAGCCGCTCGAAGTCCCGTAGCAGGTCCTGGTGGCGGGGGGAGCGCACGGCCGGGTCGTTCATGTCCGCGATCTCCCCCCGGCGCAGCCTCTCCCGGAGCGTGTCCAGCTCCCTGCGGATCTGCGCCTGCAGGAGGTCCTGGAGCCGGTTCAGCTCCGCGTCCCGGGCTGCGTCCCGGGTGCCGAGGGTGCGGGTGCCCTTGAACATCATGTGCTCGAAGAGGTGGGCGATGCCGGTGGTGCCCGGGCGCTCGTTGGCGGACCCCGCCCGCACCACCCAGCCGCAGGCGACGCTGGGGCGCTGGTGCCGCTCCACCAGGAGCACCCGCATGCCGTTGGAGAGCGTATGCTCCGTGACCGGAATGGACTGGGCCAGGAGGGGCGCGGCCAGAAGGGCCGCGAACCGCAGGAAGGGCTGGACGAACATGGGGGGTTCCTTTTCAGATCAAGCCGGAACAGGCCTACGGCGGGGCGATGCGGGATCGCGTCCGCAGGGGTCCAGGCCAGCGCGGGATTGCCTTCAGGCTAACCCGATGAAAACGCTGGCTGTTGGATAAAGGCAGACAAGAAATCGCCGGGTTTTACCGGGCCCCCATGCTGGATCGAAATGTCTGCTAGACCGGGAGTTCCAGCAAGGCCGAGAAGCCCCCGCCGTCCCGGAACCGGAAACGGAAGCCCCACCCCTCGCGCTCCGCCATGCGGGTGAGGAGGAGGAGCCCCAGCCCCTGCCCCCGGCCCTTGCGGTCCGGCGAGGGGGCCTGGGCCTTGCGCTCCCGGAGGGCTTCCAGCATCCCGGCGGAGAGGCCCTCCCCTTCGTCGGTCACCTCGATGGCGACGCGGCGCCGTTCCCGGCGCACCTCCAGGGCGACGGCGCCGCGCCCGTGGAGGAGGGCGTTCTCCAGCAGGGTGGCCAGGGCGGATTTCAGGGCCAGGGCCGGCGCCCGGAAGGGCCCGGCGTCCACCGTGACCCGCAGGGACCGCCCATCCTCCGCGAAGGTGGCCTCCAGCTCCTCCTTCACCTCCTCGAAGAAGGCCGGCGTGAGGGTATCCCGGCCGGAGGAGGGCCGTGCGGGCCTGCTGCCCTCCAGCCCGCATTCGATGAGCCGCACCAGCTGGTCCACCTCCTCGCCGATCTGGAGCAGGGTGGCCTCCTGGGCCTCCCGCGTCACTTCCGTGATGCGCACCGTATCGCAGCGGAGCTTGAGGAGGGCCAGGGGCGTCTTGAGGCTGTGGGTGAGGGAGGCCAGGCGGTCCGCCTCCAGGCGCTCCCGGTGCGCGGCGTGGCGGTAGGCCAGGAGCCCCGCCAGGGTGGCGACGATCCAGAGCGCGTAGGCGAGCCACCCCAGGCCGCGGTGCAGCAGGAGCAGGTTGCGCTGGGCCTCCTCCTCCCGGGGCGACATGAGGCTCAGCCCCATCCAGCCCCAGCCGAAGTCGCTCTTGAGGCAGTAGTACCCGGAACCCCGGCCCAGGCCCGCCGTGAGGGGCACCTGGAGGCTCCAGGGCGGCAGCGGCTGGGGGGAGGCGCGCGGGGTGAACCCGGTCTGGAGCAGGTGGGAACCGGCGGCGTCCGGGGCATCCCGGTTCTGGAGCAGGTGCTCCCCGGAGTCCACCAGGCCGAAGCGCACCCGGGCGTGGTTGCCCAGGACGCCCTGGAGGAACCGCTCCACCTCGGGGCTTTCCGGCCGCCACCGCTTGATGGCGAACCAGCGCCCCGCGGGGAGCACCAGGATGGACTCCTGCAGGGGGCCCCGGGGATCCGGGCCGGGCCTCCAGGGCGTCACGCCGGATGCCGCCGCTTCCCGGGCCCAGGCGCGCATCTGGTCCGTGTCCGCGCCCGGGGCCGCCGGTCGCAGCCGGTCCCCGTCCCGGACCCACGCCTGGCCCCGCCCGGGGTCCACCAGGGCCCGCACCAGGGGATCCGCGGCCAGTTG
Organism: Mesoterricola silvestris; assembly: GCF_030295405.1. Taxonomy (GTDB): domain Bacteria; phylum Acidobacteriota; class Holophagae; order Holophagales; family Holophagaceae; genus Mesoterricola; species Mesoterricola silvestris. The sequence goes on from NZ_AP027080.1 coordinate 4,677,213, forward strand.
CGCCGTGAGCGCCGCCTCGTCCCCGGTGGCGAAGGCCGGCGGTTCCAGGGACCTCACCCAGCGCCTCCCGATGAAATGGGCCGTCTGGTGGGCGCTGCTGGCCCAGGCGTTCCAGGCCCGTTTGACCCGGTAGGCGGCCCAGGCCTCCGGCAGGAAGGCGAAGGCCACCGAAAGGATCCCCCAGAGAAGGAGCAGCCCCTTCCATGAATAACCCTTGAGCTGCAGGCGCCGGAACCCCTTCCAGCGGCGGAAGGGCGACGTGTGGATCCGGGTGATCGCAATGGAGCGCATGGCCCATCTTAGCCAGGGCCAACCCGGCCATGGGCCGAACCGGAACCGCGGCCGGAAACCCGGGCCCAGGTTCCCGGCGGGGCCCTGTTTTTTTGCGGCTAGTCCCGTTCCAGAACGAGGCCACCCCTAATTTAATCCCTGCTTTTAAAAAACTTATGAATCAAAATTCCGCCCTAAAAAAGGGCCTGGTATTTGTCCGCCATTTACCTTGAACCCCCTTTTGGGCGGGCTGAGAATGAACAGGAAATACAAATTCCTCCTAAGCTGATTCAGGGACCTGCGAACCACCTGATTCGCGCACCACCGAACCTGGACAGCCCTCCAACCGGGGGCGGCCGAAGGATTGCCTGGCTGCTCGTTTCTCACTGCCCGTTCCGGGTCCCCGGCTCCTTCGGGACGTCCTTTTCACACACCTCGCCTTTCAATGCGCTCAACCCTTCGGAGGTTCCACCCCATGCATAATCCATCACGAAGCCTCGCCCTGGCCGCCATGCTTGCTTGTTCCCTTTCCGCCCAATCGCCGTGGGGCTTCGGGGCCAAATTCGGGGTGGCCCCCACCGTGGGCACCCCCGGGGAGCAGCGGAACCGCGGGTCCGTGCTCTGCGCCTTCCAGGGGGAACGGCGCCTGGCGGGCCGGGGCACCGTCTTCGCGGAACTGACCTACCGCTACTACCGGAGCGTCCAGTTCGAGGCCACCCGCTTCGGCACTGGGTTCGCCCCGGACGGCACGGCCGGCCAGATCACCAAGTGGGCCTTCGACACGGCCGCGGGGCTTCCCCGGGCCGACGGCCGCTACGATTCGGTGGATATCCGCAAATCCATGCTGGAGGGCATGGGGTTGCAGGTGGGCTACCGCCATCCCCTGGGGCGGAGCATCTGGTCCCTGCAGGCCGGCGTGGCCCTCAACGCCCTCAAGTCCACCCAGGAGGTCATCGGCAGCCTGAAGGTGGTGCGGAACCGGGAGGCGGCCACGCCCACCGTCCTGGCCACGGAGGGCATGCTCCAGAGCGTCTCCACGTCCAGCCTGCGCCCCGGATGCTTCACGGGGGTGCGGGGGGACCTGGCGTCCAACCTCTTCGTGGAATGCAACCTCTCCCTGGCGACCTTCGCGGAGGTGAACTACCTCCCCTCCAGCTACACGGGAAGGCCCGCGGCCACCGAGAGCCGAAACCGCACCAAGACCTCGCTGGAATTCAACGCCGGCCTGAGGTTCTGAGCAGGATCCACCTGAAACCCGAATGGAAACCGGAGGTATGAACATGAATGGAAGAAGAGGGACCGCCCTCCTGAGCATCCTGGTGGCCGGCACGGCCCTTTGCGCCCAGGAGAGCGTGGGCACCATCCTCGGCGTGGTCAAGGACGCCCAGGACCACCCCGTGGCCCAGGCCACCCTGGTGCTCACGGGCCCCCGCATGCTGGGGACCCGGGAGATCAAGACCTCGGCCAAGGGGGAGTACCGCCTGCCCCTGATCCCGCCCGGGCAGTACACCCTGAAGGTCCACAAGGAGGGCTTCGTGGGCTCAAAGGCCGAGTTCACCATGGGCTCCGGGCAGACCATGCGCCAGAACCTCACGATCAGGGCCATCCGCGTGGCCGAGGCCGTGGTGGAGGTGGTGATGGCGGCCGCGGCCGTGGACAAGACGGAGACCAAGACCGCCACGAACCTCTCCGCCGACACGCTCCGGGCCCTGCCGGTGACCCAGCGCAACGCCCTGGGGGCCCTGAGCCTCGCCCCGGGCGTGAGCGGCACCGACATCGGCTTCGCGGTGGTCCGCGGCGGCATCGCCGGCCAGTCCCAGACGACGGTCAACGGCATCTCCGTGAGGGACAACGTCACCCGGGAATCCCGCCAGACCGAGTTCGTGCTGGAGGACCTCACCGAGGACGTGACGGTGGTCCAGAGCCCCCTCAACGCCAAGTACGGCAATTCCTCGGGCGGCATCGTCAACGTCCAGACCAAGAACGGCAGCAACACCTTCCAGGGATCCATCCGGGTCAAGCTCAGCAGGCCCACCTGGTCCGCCCTGGCGGGGGCCACCCCGGACCGGTTCGGGGAGCCCACCGCCGGGAGCAAGAAGGCCACCTACACGTCCCCCGCCTACGGCGTCGCGGACGACCTGGCCAAGACCATCGAGATCACGATCCTGGGCCCCATCATCAAGGACCGGCTCACCTTCAGCTACGGCACCCGGATCCGGTCCTCCACCTACGACTCCCGGGCCCTGGACACCGTGCTGGGCGGGGCCCACGACAACTGGCGCACGTACATCCCCACCGGCCAATGGGCCGGCAAGGATTCGGCGGGCTACACCTGGGGCGGCGATCCCAAGAACCCCACGGTCTCCCCCGTGGTGGGCGGGGACACCAAGTTCTCCATGAACCAGTACAAGCTCTACTACCAGATCACGCCGGAACACCAGCTGGAGGCCAGCTTCAGCCGCGACGAACTGGATTCCTTCACGCCCCAGGGCAACATGGACACCTTCGTCAACAACCTGCAGAGCTCCATCCGGGATTTCCGGAGCCTCAACTACCGGGGCATGCTCAACTCCTCCACGGTGCTGGACGTCAAGTGGGGCCGGCGCCAATCCCGCATCCACTTCCCCAGCGGCCCCCTGGACCCCATCAACGTGCGGGCCTGGGGCGAGGAGGCCACGAGCATCTTCAACACCTCCGACTCCAGCCTCCTCCTGAGCAACGGCAACAGCTACGGATCCCAGGCCGAGGTGCGCGACGTGGAGACCATCTCCGGCAACCTGAGCTGGTTCAACGAGCGGCATAACCTCGACGTGGGCCTGGAGCTTCTGCGGGAAAGGGCCTACCAGCCCGAACAGTCCGGACCGGGGCGCCGCATCTTCTATGCTCCGGGGCGCCTGGCCGATGGCCAGTACCTGGTGTACAAGTACGAGGGTTCCCCGGCGGCGGCCGCCACCTCCCTGGGCCAGACCCTGCGCAACGGATCGGGCTTCATTCCCGAAATGCGCACCTGGGCCGACGAGGGCGGGGGTGATACCCGGAACCGGGACTACACCCATTCCCTCTACGCCAACGACCAGGTCGCCCTGAGCGGGAAGTGGAGCCTGATGATGGGCCTCCGCTACGACAACTGGCGGATCTCGGACCGCACCGGCATGCGCATCAACACCCATGCCTTCAGCCCCCGCGCGGAAGCGAAGTACGACCTCAAGGGCGACGGCATCCACCTCCTCAGCCTCTCCTTCGCGGACATGCGCGGCACCATCGGGCAGGGCAACCTCGGCAGCTTCAGCCGCAAGGCCGGCGACATCCGGCGCCGGGCCTTCTGGAGCGCGGGCACGACCACGCCCTACGCCGTCTCCTACGCGGAGCTGACCAATCCCGCCAACTACGGCACCTACTATCACTACCAGAACAGCGACGCCCTCTACACCGTGAACCCCGACCTGCGCCCGGAGCGGGCCCGGCAGGTGGAGCTGGCCTATCGCCAGGCCTTCGTCAACGGCGGCTTCTTCCGGGCCAGCCTCGTCTACCGGAAGTACACGGACCTCTGGTACGACCGCCCCTCGGACCTCAAGGTGGTCATGCAGGATGCCGCGGCGCCCAGCCTCACCTCCAACAACGGCTTCGCCCACTACCTCACCTTCGACCCCATGGGCCGGCGCGAATACCGGGGCCTGGAAATGGAGTGGAGCTGCCCCGTGTTCAACCTGGGCACCCAGAAGCTGGACTTCCAGGGCAACTGGACCATGGCCCGCGCCTATTCCACGGAGACCTGGCGCGAAGGCAATTCCTCCGACACGGCGGCGCGGTGGGACGACAAGTTCCAGGCCCTGGGCATTTCGTCGGACGTTTACAACCCCTACGGCGAAATGGACGGCACCGCCCACCACACGGTGCGGGCCTGGCTCACCTGGACCCTGGGCGCCAAGGGCGGGATCCGCAGCACCACCACCCTCAAGGGCGAGTTCGCCACGGGCTACCCCCGGAGCCGGACCCAGGACTACTACTACCCCACCCGGGACCTGGCCGGGAACCCGCTCTTCACCTCCGGGGCCACGGGGCTGCCCACCACCTTCACGGCCTACCTGAACGGGCGGGGCCGCTTCGACAACGGAAGCACCTTCTACTCCGACCTGCAGTGGAACCTGGAATTCCCGGTGTCCGGCAAGGTCTTCTTCACCAGCCTGACCGTGGGCAACGTCTTCAACAGCCAGATCCCCCTCGGCTGCGGAACCGGGCTGGATGGGAGCACCCGCAACTGGCCCGACGGCTTCAACACCATCGTCGCCTCCCGGAACGGGATGGCCAACTGGGGCGCCACGGTCGGCTATGGGCAGAAACGCACCTACGCGTTCGACTTCGGCGTGCGCTTCTGACGCGATCCACGGAAATCCACGGAGGATATGACAATGAGATATGGAATTGCGTTGGCTCTCGCGGGCCTGGCGGTTGGCACCCTCCCGCTGGGGGCTGAGCAGCCGGACTACATCCGGCTGAGCGCCCTCTCCACCCAGGGGGACCTGCGGGCCTACGCCGGCGGGAAGTCCTTCGGGCACGGTTTCGAAGTGGGCCACACGCTGGATATCCCCGGTTCCGAGGTCATCGGCCTGGGCGTGTTCGGCGGATTCATGAAAGTGACCGGGGACGCCGCCTCCCCCCTGGGGGGGCTCCGGCAGACCCTCGAGGCCTGGCGGGTGGGGGCGGATGTGCGCTTCGCCACCCCCCTGGCGGGGCTCACGCCGTATGCGGGCCTGAACCTGAACTATTTCACCGGCAAGCGCCTCAATGGCGGCTCCGTCCTCACCTACGACGGCCGCTACACCATCACCCCGGGCCCCTACGGCGAACGGGGCGCCAAGTTCGGCCTGCGCATCGGCCTGGAGTACCGGTTCAATCAGGCCTGGGGCGCCTCGGTGGACTTCAACCACTCGGAGTGGTACGACGACTACGCCAAGGGCGACCACGAGCCCATGACCGGGGAGCGGGGCGTGAAGGGACTCAATCCCATCAAGCCGAGCTGGCTGGCCTTCTCGGTGCAGTACCGCTTCAAGGGCCTCTAGAAGGTCCTATGATGGACTCGATGCCGAGCCCGCCTTCCCCCTCACCCCTCCCCCATGTGCTGGTGGTGGAGGATGAATCCAGGATCGCCGAACTCATCCGCATGAACCTGGAGGCCAAGGAGTTCAGGGTGAGCCTGGCGGGGGACGGCCGCTCGGCCCTGGCCCTCCAGCGGGAGTCCCCGCCGGACCTGGTGGTGCTGGACCTCATGCTTCCCGACATGGACGGTTTCGAGGTGCTCCAGACCCTGCGCCTCCGCCAGGAGAGCCTGCCGGTCCTCATCCTCACCGCCCGCACCTCGGATGAGGACCGCCTCCAGGGCCTCACCCTGGGGGCGGACGACTACCTGGGCAAGCCCTTCTCCATCCTGGAGCTCATCGCCCGGATCCAGGCGATCCTGCGCCGAAGCCAGCCCGCGCGGGAACTCCCCGGCCGGATCCTCTGCAGCGGCCCCTTCCGCATCAACCTGGTGCAGCTCACCGTGCACCGCGGCCGGGTGGACCTGCAGCTCACCCTGCGGGAGTTCCGGATCCTGGAGGCCCTGGTGGCCCACCCCGGCCGCGCCCACAGCCGCCGGGAGCTGATCCAGATGGCCTGGAACGTCGACGCCCGCCCCCTCCCCCGCACCGTGAACGTCCACATCGGCACCCTCCGCCGCAAACTCGGCGATTCCGAAGCCCGCCCCTTCATCCAGACCCTCGAGCGCGAAGGCTACCGCTGGCTCCTCCCCGTCCGGCGGTCGAAATACTAGGCCTCCCGGCAGGGTAAACCTACGGGTCCCGGACCTTCGCCCCGGTCCGTTGCCGCGTGCGGGGCACGCGGCAACGGAAAGCTCTCATCCCATTCAGGGGCCTGTGTTGTCACCCATTGGCCCCGACCCACCTTGGGGATGCGCTTCGCGTGGATGGACGAGAAGGTTGGTTCGCGCCAAGGCTGATCACCTTCTTTTCCCAGCGCCCCAGCGAGCCCTCAGCGCCCCAGCGTTTGATCTTTTCCTTGGTTATGCCGAATCGCCATGGGCAGGCCGGTCCCAGCTTCCGCCTGGCCGGCAAGGACAGGGTCGGCTCGTCCGGCTACGGATACGTAACCTGTCTAGAAGGCCACCCCCACCCCGAACGTCCACATCCGCTGGAATTCCTGCCCGGAGCCCTGGGCGCCCAGGTATCCGGCGATGTCGCTGGCGGAGTTGATATTGACCGGCTTGTCCTTGGTGATGGGCTGCTGGTAGCTGGCGGTGACGTAGGGATTGATCACCGGCAGGGGAAGGCTGTAACGGATGCCCACCCGCAGCCAGGGGCGGGCGAGGTTCTTGGTCTGCTCGGCGCCGCTCAGGGCCAGTTTGTAGTTCTGGAAGCGTTCCATGACGCCCAGTTCCCCGGCCACGCCGGTGAAGGGGACCCAGAACTGGGCGTTGAGGCCCAGGCCCAGGCCCGACTGCTTCAGGCTGCTGCCGGCGGTGGCGGTGCCCTGCTGGACCTGGCCGTCGGCCTTCCACTGGGAGAATTCGGCGCCCCACTCCAGCTTGAGGACGGGGCCCAGGCGGATGATGCGGTGGCTGGCGGTGACGGTGAAGCCGCTACCGGTGTCCAGGCTCTTCTGGCGGATCAGGGTGCCGGTGCCCTGGATGAGGGTCTGGGGGAGGTTCTGGCCCTGGGGGAAGGGCACTTCCAGACGGAAATCCCAGGCCTGGGCGGAAAGGGGGAGGGCCAGGACGGCGAGGGCGAAGGTGGGGGTCAGGTGCATGGGGGCCTCCGGTGGCGCACCCCCTAGAATGCAGCATCCGGCCCCGAATGTTTTCTGAATGATCAATATTTAAGGGTGTCATGTTTTTGACTTGACCCATTCCCCACACGATCTAGGCTATTTACAACTGCGAAAGCCCAGATGTCCGAACGCCCCCGCCTCCATTGGTCCACCCTCGGCGAGCCCACCCTTGGGCTGGAACACCGCTGGGCCGGCGCCTGGGAGATCACCCTGGACCGGGCCGCCCTCCCCGCCCTGCCGCCCCGGGAGACCGATCTCTGGGTCATCACGGCCGCGGCCCCCGAGCCGCCCCCCGCCCTGGTGAGGGCGGGGTCCGAAGCCGGGGCCCTGCCCATCCTCCTGGTGCTGCCCCCCACCGGCGGCGCCGTGGACCCCCAGGCCCTGTTCCAGTGGAGCGCCCTGGGCTCCGTGCGCTGGGGGCCCATGCAGGATCTGCCGCCGGCGCCGGGATTGCGCCCGGCCACCCAGCCCCCGCTGAACCTCACGGTGACCCAGGCCCTGGCGCTGGGGCTGGTGGGCATCGGCCCGGCCATGCAGGAGGTGCTGGCCAAGGCCAAGGCGGCCGCGGCCACCCGGGCCACGGTGCTCCTCCAGGGGGAGAGCGGCACCGGCAAGGAGATCATCGCCCGGGCCATCCATTCCATGAGCGGCCAGGCCGATCTGCCCTTCGTGCCGGTGCACTGCGGCGCCATCCCGGACAACCTCATCGAAAGCGAGCTCTTCGGCTTCACCAAGGGGGCCTTCACCGACGCCCGCAAGGATGCCCCGGGGAAGTTCCGGGAGGCTTCGGGCGGCACCATCTTCCTGGACGAGGTGAGCACCATGCCCCTGGGCGCCCAGGTGCGCCTGCTGCGGGTCCTGCAGGAGCGGGAGGTGCAGCCCCTGGGCGGAGGCGGGCCCGTGAAGGTGGATGTGCGCGTGGTGGCGGCCACCAACGCCGATCTGTGGAAGCGGGTGCAGGAAGGCGCCTTCCGGGAGGACCTCTTCTACCGCCTGGAGGTCGTGCCCATCACCCTGCCCCCCCTCCGGGCCCGGCGGGAGGAGATCCCCTTCCTGGCCCAGCATTTCCTCAACCGCAAGGCCCGCGAGCACGGCCTCTACCCCAAGGCCATCCATCCGTCGGTGGACCCGCTGCTCATGGCCCTGCCCTGGAGCGGCAACGTGCGCCAGCTGGAGAACGCCGTGGAGCGCGCCATCGTGCTTTCCGCGGGGCGGCCGGTGCTCATGCGGGAGGATTTCACCTTCCTGGCGGACCGCATCCCCGAGGGCCGGGAGATCGTCCAGGCCCTGCCCCCCATGGAGACCTTCGCCCCCTCGGGCCTGGTGCCGGCCGCCCAGGCCCTGGACCTGCCCGCCGAGGGGGTCGACCTCAACCAGGTGGTTACGGACGTGGAGAAGAAGCTCATGCTCCAGAGCCTCCAGGTGACCCGGGGCAACAAGAAGCGCGCGGCGGAGCTGCTGGGCCTCAAGCGGACCACCTTCCTTGAAAAGATGAAGCGGCTGGACCTGGAGGACGTCGCGCCGGATGGCGCCGAGGCCTGATAACCTGAGGGTATGGACCATGCATCTCCCCACACCCGTTGGCTGCTCGAAGTACCGGGGGCCGCGGAGGACCGCCTGGGCGACTGGCTCACCGCAGGGGGCGCCACCGCCACCTACCGGGAAGCGGACCCGCCCCACACCTTCTACGCCTACTTCCCCCCGGGCCTGACGCCCCCCGACGCGGCGGGCCTGGCGGCCTTCGGCGCGCGGCTCCTGCGGGAGGAGCGCTTCGAGGACGAGGACTGGCTCGCCAAGAGCCGGGAGGGCTTCGGCCCCATCGAGGTGGGCCGCGGCTTCCACATTCGCCCCCTGTGGGACGCGAGCCCCGCGCCCGAAGGCCGCACCCCCATCGTGGTGAACCCGGGCCTGGCCTTCGGCACCGGGGGCCACGAGACCACGCGGCTGTGCATGGGCCTCCTGGAGGAGCTGGCGGCTTCCGGCCGGCTCCGGGATCCGGTGCTGGACATCGGCGCGGGCACGGGCATCCTGGCCCTGACGGCCTGGCTTTGCGGGGCCCGGCGCATCGCCGCCCTGGACAACGACCCGGACTGCGGCCCGGCCATGGACGAATTCATGGCGCTGAACGCGGCCGTCCTGGACGGCGCGCGCCCCTTCACCCACTACGTGGGCCTCCTGGACGATCCCAGGGCCGACGGCCCCTGGATGACCCTCCTCGCCAACATCCTCCTGGAGACCATCCAGGACCTGCTGCCCCGCATGGCCTCCATCGCCGCGCCCGGGGCCCTGCTGGTGGCCTCGGGCATCCTGGCCGAGCGCCAGGACGAGGCCCTGATCAGCCTCGCGGCCTACGGCTTCCGGCCCCTGAAGGTGGCCACGGAGGGCGCCTGGGTGGCCATCCTGGCGGAGCGGACGGCATGAGCCGCCAGGATCAGCCCATCGGGGTCTTCGACTCCGGCATCGGCGGGCTGACGGTGGTGCGGGCGCTGCGCAAGCTCCTGCCCGAGGAGTCCATCGTGTACCTGGGCGACACCGCCCGGGTGCCCTACGGGAACAAGTCCCACGCCACCATCCAGCGCTACGCCCTGCAGGCCGGGACCATCCTGGGCCGGTACCGGCCCAAGCTCATGGTCATCGCCTGCAACACCGCCTCGGCCCACGGCCTGGGGGCGCTGCAGGCCGCCGCGCCCTGCCCCGTCATCGGCGTGATCGAACCGGGGGCCGAAGCCGCGAGCCGGGTGAAGGGACCCGTGGGGGTCATCGGGACCCTGGCCACGGTGCAGTCCGGCGCCTACGAGGACGCCATCCGCCGCCGGAACCCCCAGGCCCTGATCCACAGCCTGCCCTGCCCCCTCCTGGTGGGCTTCGCGGAGGAGGGCTGGCTGGACGACCCCATCACCGACGCGGTGTGCCGGCGCTACCTGAACCAGATCCCCTTCGAAGTGCGCACCATCGTCCTGGGCTGCACCCACTACCCCACGCTCCTGAATTCCCTGAACCGAACCCGGCCCGACACCACCTGGCTGGACAGCGGCGAGCTGGCGGCGAAGGCCGTGGAGGACCTGCTGCGGGGCTCCCTGGGCTTCCGCACCGCCAGCGCCCGCGGCGACCTGAAGATCCTCCTCACGGACGCCGGCACCCGCCTCCAGGAGGTGGGGGAGCGCTTCCTGGGCGAGCCCCTGGACTCCGTGGAACTCGTGGAGCTCTGATGCTCCTCCAGGACTCCCTGTCCCGCGCCCTGGTGGGGTACCTCACGGGCACCGTGTCCAGCTACCAGCGCCGGGTTCCCAACGACCCGGCCCAGCTGCGCGCGGCCCTCCGGCCCGGGGACGTGATCCTGGTGGAGGGCGACAGCCGCATCTCGCAGATCATCATGTACCTCACCCAGAGTTCCTGGAGCCACGCCACGATGTACATCGGGGACGCGCTCCTGAGGTGGGGCGGGCCCGAGGCGGACCGCGCCCTGGACCGGTACGGCGCCGAGGCCGCCCACCTCCTCATGGAGAGCGACCTCAAGGAGGGGGTGCGGGTGGTGCCCCTGGACCTCTACCTGGACTGCAACCTCCGCGTGTGCCGGCCCCTGGGGCTGCGCGCGGGGGCCATGGACCGGGTGATGATGGAGATGCTTTCGCACCTGGGCGTGCGCTACGACCAGCGCAACATCTTCGACCTGGCGCGGTACCTCTTCCCCTTCCACCTGGTGCCGCGCCGCTTCCGGCCGCGCAGCCTCTACCTGGGCAGCTCCACCAGCCGCGAGGTGATCTGCTCGGCGCTCATCGCCAAGGCCTTCTACCGCGCCGGCATCACCATCCAGCCGCCCCTGGGCGAGGGCGGGGGGCCCCAGGCGCGCCACCCCAGCTACATCATGCCCCGGGACTTCGACCTCTCCGCCAATTTCCAGATCCTGAAGTTCCAGCCCCAGCGGCCCCTGCTGGAGACCCCGGCGGCCTGGGACCTCACCTGAAGACGTTCTGGTTCGGGTTGCGCTCCTCCATCTCCAGCCAGAGGCGCTGGAGGCTCTGGAGCCGCTCCGGGTAGGGCAGGTCCAGATCCTCGTCCTCGGGGTCCAGGGCCATGGGATCCTCGATCCATTCCGGCGGGAACTCCGGGAAGATGGCCGGGAGGAGGGTGCGGGGAAAGCCGCGCACGCTCAGGTTCCGGATGCCCGGGGTGTCGATGAGGGTGCCGCCCCCGGCGCAGGGCAGCCACCGCGCGCCGGTGGTGGTCTGGCGCCCGGTGCCGTAGCGGCTCATGTCCCCGGTGCGCTGGTTGAGGCCGGGGGCCAGGGCGTTGATGAGGGTGCTCTTGCCGACGCCGCTGTGGCCCACCAGGGCCACGGTGCGGCCCTGGAGGAGCCCGGCCAGCTCCGGGAGGCCCAGTCCCGTGACGGCGCTGGTCTCGACGATGGGCAGGCGCTGGGCCCGCAGGGGATCCAGTTCCGGGAGGGTGTCCTTGGCCGAGGCCCGGTCCCGCTTGGTGACGACGATGCGGAAGGCCAGCCCCGCCGCCAGGGCCAGGGTCTGGGCCCGCTCCAGGAGGCCGGGGCGCAGGGGCGGGTCCACCACCGCCGCGCACACCCAGAGCTCCTCCGCGTTGGCGCAGATGAGCTGCCAGGGTTCCCGGTCGTCGATGCCGCCCCGCTTCAGGAGGGTGCGCCGGGGCAGAACGGCCACCACCTGCGCCTGGGGGAGGTCCGCGTCCTGGCCCTCCACCGGCACCCGGGAGAACCGCACCCGGTCCCCCACCACGAGCCGGACGCCCTTGAGCTTGCCGGCCAGCGTCGCGCGGATGGGGGTGCGGTCATCCAGCTCCAGGTCCACGATCTGGCTGTGGCGCCACACCAGGGTGGCCTCCTCCAGGTGGGCCCAGGGGCCCGCGTCGGGCAGCAGGAGCATGGACCCGGCATCGTGGGCTTCCGCCTCGGTGGTCAGGCGCTCCGCGGACTGCTGGCGGCGCTTGCTCTGGGCCTTGCCCTCCCGCGCGTAGGCGTCGGGGCTGTCCAGGTCGTGGGCGTCCCGGCTCTGGCCCAGGCGGTATTTCCGTCCCATCAGGCCCGCCCCGCGAACTCCCGGGTCTCCACGGCCACCTTGACCTTCTCGCCCTCCTTGATGAAGAGGGGCACCTTGATCTCGATGCCCGTCTCCAGCTTGGCGGGCTTGAGGACGTTGCCGCTGGCCGTGTCGCCCCTCGCGCCGGGCTCGGTGTAGGTGACGGCCAGCTCCACGTGGGTGGGCATCTGGAGGCCGATGGGGTTGCCGTTGTACTTCTGGATCTGGATGATGGCGCCCTCCACCAGGAAGTCCAGGGCGTCGCCCCGCATCTCGTCGTCCAGGGTCAGGGTCTCGAAGGTCTCCTGGTCCATGAAGTGGGAGCCGTCGCCGTCGGAGTAGAGGTACGAGGCCTGCACCATCTGGAGGTCCGGCTCCTTGAACTTGTCGCCGGCCTTGAAGGTCTTGTCGAAGACCGCGCGGGTGAGGAGGTTGCGCATCTTGAGGCGCACCAGGGTCTGGCCCCCGCGGGCGGTGGGGGTGGAGATCTCCACGTCCAGGCAGTGGAAGGGGGTGTCCTCGAATTCGAAGAACATCTTTCGTTTTACGGCGATCGCTTCGATCAGGCTTGCCATGGCGTCCTCGGGATGGAGATTTTGACGATGGCGGTCCCGTGGAAAACTCCCTCCCGGAAGCCGCTCAAGGTGAAATAGTGCCATGATCCAGGCAAAATCCCCAATTCCGGTATCATGGGGGCCAGGAACAACGTAATGGCGGATCTTCCGAAAAACATAGGCCGGTATCTGGTCAAACGGCCCATTGGGCAGGGCGCCATGGGCGTCGTCTACCTGGCGGAGGATCCCCTCCTGAAGCGCCGCCTGGCCCTGAAGGTGGTGCGCGCCTCCGGCGAGGAGCGGGAGCAGGCCCTGGAGCGCTTCAAGCGCGAGGCGGAGATCTCCGCCCAGCTGAACCATCCCAACATCGTCACCGTGTACGACGTGGGCGACGAGCCCGCCCTGGGCCCCTTCATCGCCATGGAGTACGTCGAGGGCAACAGCCTGGGCAAGTTCATCCGGGACAATTCCCTGGAGCTGGAGACCAAGTTCGGGATCCTCATCCAGGCCATGCGGGCCCTGCGCGCTGCGCACCGCCACGCCATCGTCCACCGGGACGTGAAGCCCGACAACATCCTCGTGGCCGAGGACGGCCGGGTCAAGCTCATGGACTTCGGCATCGCCAAGACCATGGCCCCCCGCCTCACCAACGCCGGGGAATTCCTGGGCTCGCCGGCCTACAGCGCCCCGGAGCTGCTGCGGGGCGGCGACCCCACGCCCAGTTCGGACCGCTACGCCTTCGCGGTCACCTCCTTCGAGCTCCTCACGGGCCAGCTGCCCCACCCGGGCACCAACGTGGCCGCGGTCATCACCCACATCCTCACGGAGCCGCCGGTCTTCCCCGCGGGCATGTCCGGCGACATGACCAAGGTCTTCCGCCAGGCCCTGGCCCAGGACCCCGAGGAGCGCCCCGGGTCCCTCATGGATTTCCTGCTGCCCCTCGTGGATGCCTACCCCCTGGACCCCAACTCCCGCACCCGGGTCAACGAGCTGTTCCGCCACGACGACCACGCCGGGGACATCGTGCCCCTGCGCCGCCTGCGGCCCTCGGCCAACATCCCCCCCGAGCCCCCCACCGCCGCCACCTCCACGGGCCGCACCACCGCGGGCCTGGGCGTGCGCAACACCCCGGTGCGCCCCGTCCCCTCCTACACCCTGCCCAGCGCCGTCAAGATCGAACTGGAGCCCGAAAGCCCCACCAGCACCCGCCCCCCCGGCCACGGCCAGCCCCGGGACCGCCGCCCCGGCTCGTCGGAAATCACCCCCCTCACCATGGTGAAGTGGTTCATCGCCATCCTCGTGGCCGGCCAGCTGATCTGGTGGTTCTACCGCCTCCTGAACAGCTCAGCCCCGCCAGCCTGAGAGCCCGGCCAAGGCCTCGTACGTGTCCCGGATTTTCGCGCCGCCGGGTTCGCCGGCGCAGCTTGCCTGCGACGACGAACCGGGGCGCACGTCCGGGACACGTAAGGTCGGATCTTCAGGCCCGCGGGGATTGGCAGAGTTCCATGAGGACGCCGCCGGTTTCGGCGGGGTGGATGAACGCGATCCGGCAGCCGTGGGCGCCGGGGCGGGGGGACGTGTCGATCATGCGCACGCCCTTGGCGAGGAGCTCCTCCACGGCGGCGTCCACGTCGTCCACCTCGAAGGCCACGTGGTGGATGCCGGGGCCCTTCTTCTCCAGGAACTTGCCCACGGGGCCCTCGGGGTCGGTGGCTTCCAGGTATTCCAGGGTGCTGGGGCCCACGGGGAAGAAGGCGGTGCGCACGCGCTGCTCGGCGACCTCCTCCACGTGGTCGGCTTCCATGCCGAAGAGCCTGCCCATGCGGCCCATGGCCTCGTCCAGGGTGGGCGACGCGATGCCCAGGTGGTTGATGCGAAGAATTTTCATGGGACCTCCACCCCCAGTCTACGGGAACCCCGGGGCCTTCGGCCGCATTGTGAATACATGCTCCCCCTGGTCCTCGCCCTTGCCCTCACGCCCTCCCCGGGGCCGGCCCTTCCCTCCGTGGCGGGCCTCCGCAGACCCATGCCCGTGGCGGCGGACGTGGCCGAATACGTCCGGTGGTCCCTGACGGAATTGGGCCAGGCCGTGGTGGTGGTGGAGGGGGAGTACGCCGCCCCCCTGCCCAAGGTGGCCACGGGGATCCGGTTCCTGGACGGGAACCTGCGCCTGTTCAGCGTGAGGGGGATCAACCCCGCCGACATCCCGGCGGCCCCCTGGATGGACACCGGCACCATCCGCTCCGGCGGAAATGTCGTCCAGAAGACATATCCGATCGGCTGGGGATATTAAAAAGGAGTGATAATGGGCCATGGGCTTTTCAGCCCGCAAGGAGACACCATGGCCCAGGTCACGCTCAAAGGAAACCCCATCCACACCTCGGGGGATCTGCCCAGGACCGGGAACCCCGCCCCGGCCTTCACCCTCACCCGCAAGGACCTCTCCGAGGTGTCCCTGGCGGACCTCAAGGGCCAGCGGGTCGTCCTGAACATCTTCCCCAGCATCGACACGCCCACCTGCGCCACGTCGGTGCGCACCTTCAACGCCCAGGCCTCCAAGGCCGCCAATACCGTCGTGCTGTGCATTTCCGTCGACCTGCCCTTCGCCTCGGGCCGCTTCTGCGCCGCCGAGGGCCTGGACAAGGTGGTGCCCGCCTCCGCCTTCCGGGCCCCGGAATTCGGCAAGGCCTACGGCGTCACGCTGGTGGACGGCCCCCTGCGCGGGCTCCTGGCCCGGGCCGTGGTGGTGGTGGACGAATCCGGCAAGGTCATCCACACCGAACTGGTCCCCGAAATCGCGCAGGAACCCGATTACGCGGCGGCGTTGAAGGTGCTGGCCTAGACGCCTCTCCAGATCAGGTAGCACCAGTTCGCCAGTACGGCGGCGAGGGCGGCCCCAAGGGCCGCCCTTTTCCGGTTGGGGGTCCAGGAGACCTGCGGCGCGCGGCCCGTGGCGGCGCGGAGGGCGAGGAGGGCGGCGGCCACGGCGCCGCCTCCCACCAGCAGCGGGTTCCAGAGGAGGGCCCGCAGGGGGTGCCCAGAGAAGAGGGCCAGGGCGCCGCGGGTGGCGCCGCAGGTGGGACAGGGCTGGCCGGTGAGGCGCTTGAACATGCAGGTGCCCAGTTCCACCCCCCAGCGCCGTTCCAGGTAGGCCTCGGCCCCGGCCAGGGCGGCCCAGGCCAGGACCGCGGCGGCGGCCCACAGGCTGGCCCGGGGAAACCGGGGGGCGCCGTCGGGCCTGGGGGTCGGGGGAAGGGACACCCCCCATGGTGGCCTTCGGGGGCGGGGGGTTCAATCCCTTCAGTCGGTGATGCGCTTGAGGCGGCGGAGCTCCGGCACGCGCCAGGCGATGCCGCCCACCACGCCCAGGGTCATGAGGCCCCCGAAGACCACGGAGGGCACCACGCCCAGGAGCCGGGCCGCGAGGCCGGATTCGAAGCTGCCCAGTTCGTTGCTGGAGCCGATGAAGAAGCCGTTGACGGCCTGGACGCGGCCCATCATCTCCGGCGGGGTGCGGGTCTGCACCAGGGTGCCCCGCAGCACCATGCTCACGCTGTCCATGGCGCCGCTGGCGAAGAGCAGCGCCAGGGAGATCCAGAACACGCTGGACAGGGCGAAGCCCACCCAGCACAGGCCGAAGCAGGCCACGCAGAGCAGCAGGACCAGCCCGGCCCGGTTCCGGGGCGGGTGATGGGCCTGCCAGAAGCCCATGGCCACGGAACCCACGGCGGGGGCGGCCCGCATGATGCCGAAGCCCTGGGGGCCCACCCGCAGGATATCGGTGGCGAAGACCGGCAGCATGGCCACGGCCCCCCCGAACAGCACCGCGAAGAGGTCCAGGGTGAGGGCCCCCAGCACGAGGTTGTGCGTGAACACGAACATCACCCCCTCCCGGAGGTTCTGGACGATGGAGGATTTGGCCGGTGTGCGGGGCCGGGGCGCCACCCGCAGGACCATCGTGACGGCGAAGACCATCAGCGCCACTTCCACCGCGTAGGCCAGGGTCGCGCTGCCGAACCCGTACAGGAGCCCGCCCAGGGCCGGCCCGGTGACCTGGGCCAGCTGGAAGGAGGAGCTGCGCCACGTGGCGGCGTTCTGGTAGGCCTCCCGGGGCACCAGCTCCGTGGCCAGGGCCTGGGAGGAGGGCCGGAAGAAGGCCCGCCCCAGGCCCGCCAGGGCCTGGATCGCGTAGAAGGGCCAGGCGGCGGCCGGGACCCGGCCCGCGTTCAGGGCCAGGAGGAGCACGCCCCCCAGGAGCATGACGGCCATGGAGACCAGGGACAGGGCGCGCCGGTCCCGGCGGTCCGCGGCCCAGCCCCCCACCAGGGTCAGCCCCAGGAACGGGATCGCCTCCGCCAGGCCGATGAGGCCCAGGGAAAGGGGGTCGTGGGTGATGTGGTACACCTGCATGGCCATGGCCAGGGTCTGGATCTGGGTGGCCACCGTGAACGCGAAGATCCCCCCGAGGAACCAGCGGTACTCGGGAAAGCGCAGGGAGCTGTAAGGGTCGTGGGTTTCCGGATCACTCATATCGGAGGGCGTCGATGACGTCCAGGTTGGCGGCCTTCAGGGCCGGCAGGAAGCCGGCGACGATGCCCACGACCCCGGAGAAGCCCATGCCCAGGGCCACGGCCCAGGGTTCGGCCACCGCGGGCAGGACGGCGGTGAACTTGAGCACCCAGATGATGAGGTAGGCGATGGCCACCCCCAGGAGCCCGCCCAGGATGGAGAGCACCACGGCCTCGGTGAGGAACTGGAGGAGGACGCTTCGCCGGGTCGCGCCCAGGGCGCGCCGCACGCCGATCTCCCGGGTGCGCTCGGTGACGCTCACCAGCATGATGTTCGAGATGCCGATGCCCCCCACGATGAGGGAGATGCTGGCGGCCATGGCCAGGAAGGTGGTGAGGACGCTGGCCTGCTGATCCTGCATCTTCACCCAGTCGTCCTGCTTGCGGATCATGAAGGGGTTCTCGTCCTTGGGGGTCAGGCGCAGCCGCTGGCGCAGGAGGGCGGTGATCTCCATCTCGGCCAGGTCGGCCTTGCCCTCCTGGGCGCTCACGAGGATGTTCTGGATGCGGTCCGTGCCCACGATCTTGTGCATGACGGTGGTGTAGGGGGCCACCAGGATGTCGTCCTGGTCGCCCATCATGCCGGCGCCCTTGGATTCCAGGACGCCCACCACCTCGAAGGGCAGCGAGGAGATGCGGATGATCTTGCCCAGGGGATCCTCGCCGTTGGGGAAGAGGGTGTCCCGCACGGTGGTGCCCAGCACGCACACCTTGGCCTGGCCCTTGGTCTCCTGTTCCGTGAAGAACCGCCCCTGCTGGACCTCCCAGCCCCGGATCTGGATGAACTGCACGCCCGAGCCCTGGATGGTGGAGACGGTGTTGTTGTTCTGGTAGATCACGGCGCGGTTGGCCCGCACCTGGGGCGTGGCCGCCACGACGGTGGAGGCCGACAGGTCCCGCTCGATGAGCTGGGCGTCCTCCTCCAGCAGGATGGGGACCGAGCCCATGCCCATGGGGCCCCGGGCGCTGTTGGAGCTGCCGCCGCCGTTGAAGATGGTCAGCATGTTGGAGCCCATGTTCTGGATGATGGCGATGGAGGCCTGCTTGGAGCCCTGGCCGATCCCGATCATGGCGATGACCGCGCCCACTCCGATGATGATGCCGAGCATGGTGAGGAAGGCCCGGGTCTTGTTGCGCGTGATGGCGAACAGCGCCAGCTTGATGAAATCGAGGATGTTCATGGCCGGATCTCCGGGAGGATGGGAAGGCCCCGCATCAGCGGCGCATTCCGCCGGGAGCGCCGATGGGAGCGGCGGATTGCGCGGCCTTCTTCAGGTCCTCGACCCCCGTGAGCACCACGATCCCTTCGGTGACGCCCTCCCCGCTGACCTCGGTGAACATGCCGTCGCTGGCCCCCACCTTCACGGGCAGGGCCTTGGGCTTGCCGTTCACCAGGATCCACACCCGGTCCTCCCGGCGGGCCACCATGCCCTTGCCGGGACCGCCCGGCCGTCCGCCCTGCCCACCGGGGCGCTGCTGGCCACCCGGCTGCGCGGGACCCGCCGGAGCGCCGGCCGGGCCCTTGGCGTCGGAGTCCTTGAGGAAGGCCGCGGGGTTGAACCGCAGGGCCGCGCTGGGCACCCGCAGGACCTGCTCCCGCTCCTTGGTGACGATGGTGCAGTTGGCGGTCATGCCGGGGAACAGGGCCAGGTCGCCGCGGTAGACGGGGCTGCCGGGCTGGATGTACCGCGCCGTGCTGGATTCCAGGTCGGCGGTCTGGGGCTTGCCGGGGAGGACCGGCGTGCCGCCGGACCGTGCCTGACCGCTTTCCTGGCGCATCCCGCCGGGCCGTGCCGGGCCGCCTTCCTGGCGCATGCCGCCGGGGCGGCCTTCACCGCCGTGCCAGCCGGCGGGTGATTGGGTGCCGTTGCGGGGACCCTGATGTCCACCAGGACGGTCGCCGCCCTCCCGCTTCATGCCCTCGGGCGCCGCGCCGCGGGGTTCGTTGTTCACCTCCATGACCACCAGGTAGGTGACCACGTTCTGGTTCACCACGGGATTGAGCTGCACCTGGCTGACCACCCCCCGGAACTGCTTCTCTGGGTAGCTGTCCACGGTGAAGAAGGCCCGCTGCCCCACCTGCACCTGGCCGATGTCGGCCTCGTCGATGGCGGCCTGGACCTTCATCTTGGCCAGGTCCTGGGCGATGGTGAACATGTTGGGGGTGCTGAAGCTGGCCGCCACGGTCTGGCCCACGTCCACCAGGCGGTTCACCACCACCCCGTCCACGGGCGCCCGGAGGGTGCAGTAGTCCAGGTTGGTCTTGGCCCGGTCCACGCCGGCCTTGGCGGATTCCAGGTTGCCCTGGGCGGTCTTGAGGATCAGCTCCTTGGCGTCCAGGTCGGAGTCGGAGAGGAGCTTCTGGGCATGGAGCTCCTTGTTGCGCTTGAAGTCGATCTGGGCGTTGAAGAGGGCGGCCTTGGCCCGCTCCAGCGTGGCCCGGGCGTCCTGGATCTGGGTCAGCCACGGCGTCTCGTCGATCTTCCCGATGACCTGGCCCTTCTTCACGAGGCTGTTGAAGTCCGCGTAGATGCCCGTGACGACGCCCGAGACCTGGGTGCCCACGGGCACCTGGATGAGGGCGTTGAGGGTGCCGGTGGCGCTGATGCGGGCCGTGATGCTGCCCCGGTCCACCTTGGCCGTGCGCCACTTGATCTCCTCCTTGGGACCCCTGAGGAGGTAGGCGCCGCCCGCGCCCACCAGGACCACGGCCACCGCGCTGATGATCCAGACTTTTCGACTCATGATTACCTCGATGCCAAGGGTTCGGATACCTCTACATTGCCATGTGAGGCAGGGAAGGGCAAAAAGGTTGAGCCGCGGGGCCGGATTGTGCCGGAAATCAGCGCAGGAAGGGGAAGGCGTCGGCCACGACCCGGGAGGCGATGGAGAGGTACAGGGTGCCGGGGAAGAGCCCGATCACCACCACCAGGACGCCGCAGACCAGCAGGGCGGCCCCGGCCAGGGAGGCCCGGAAGGCGGGGCGCTCCGAGGCCTCCCGCTCGGCCTTGGCGGTGGGCTTTTCCAGGAACAGGGCCACGGGGAGGCGGAAGTAGTAGTACACGGAAACCAGGCTGGCCAGGATGCCGGTCACGGCCATGGAGACGTGGCCCTGGAGGATCAATTCCTTGAAGATCATGTACTTGCCATAGAATCCCGCCATGGGGGGGATCCCCGCCAGGCCGAAGAGGCACAGGGAGGCGGCGATGGCCAGGTCGGGCCGTTTCCAGCCCTGGCCCTTCACGTCGTCGAAGGTGGTCCTGTCGCCCACCAGGCCCAGGCAGGTGAGGATGCCGAAGGCGCCCATGTTCATCACGAGGTAGGACAGCAGGTAGAAGATGACCCCCGCGTAGGCGGCGGGGGTGGCCGCCACCAGGCCCAGGAGGATGTACCCGGCGTGGCTGATGCTGGAATAGGCGAGCATCCGCTTGATGTTGTCCTGGGCCAGGGCGGCCAGGTTGCCCACCACGAGGGTGAGGACCGCCACCAGGGCCAGGGCGGCCTGGATGCGGGCGGATCCGGGGGCCGGCACGCCGGCGCCCAGCACCCGCAGGAGGGCCATGACCGCGGCGCCCTTGGTGGCCACGGACATGAAGCCCGAGATGGGATGGGGCGCGGCCTCGTACACGTCCGGGGTCCACTGGTGGAAGGGCACGGAGCTGATCTTGAACAGGAAGCCCATGAGCAGCAGCGCGGCGCCGGCCAGGGCGATGGGATCGGGGTTCCGGGCGGCCAGGGCCTGGCCCAGGGCGCCGATCTCCAGGGTGCCCGTGACGCCGTACAGGAGCACGGAGCCCATGAGGAAGCTGGAGGCGGCCACGGCCCCGGTGATGAAGTACTTCATGCCCCCTTCGAAGGCCTTGGCCCGGGTGCGCACCGTGGCGGTGAGGGCGTAGAGCGGCAGGGAGAGCAGCTCCAGGCCCAGGAACAGGAGGATGAGGTTGGAGGCCGCCACGAAGAGGATCATGCCCACCGCGGAAAAGAGGAGCAGGCTCAGGGTCTCGCCCTTCACCCAGCCCTCCTGGTGGAGGTGGTCCCACAGCTGCAGCACGGCCAGTCCCGCGGCCACCAGCACGAAGATGCCGGCGAACTGGGCCAGGCGGTCCATGCGGATGGCGCCGTAGGAGGGCTGCGCGCCCGTGGCCCACAGGCGGGTGATGTAGAAGAAGCCCCCCGCCAGGCAGAACAGCGCCATGAAGAACGTGGCCCCCCGCACCCACTTGACCGTGGCCTGGTCCTTGTCCAGGGCGGCCAGGGGCAGCAGGCAGGCCCCCAGGGCCGGAATGAGCAGCGGCAGGATGGCGGAGAGTTCTCCCGCGGTGATCGTCATCGCTTCACCTCGCCCGCATGGGCCTGGAGGATGGCCCGGGACACCTGGCCTTCGGACTGGGTGAGGAAGGTCTGGGGATGGATCCCCATCCAGAAGATCAGCACCACCAGGGGAAGCAGGACCGCGATCTCGCGCAGGTCCAGGTCCGCGTGCAGGTGGGCGGTGCCGCTTTCGGGATCGGGGTTGGCCGGGCCCCAGAAGACCCGCTTGACCATCCAGAGCATGTAGGCCGCGCTGAACAGGACGCCCAGGGTCGCGGCGCAGGCCGCCGCCTTGCCCCAGTGGAAGCCGGAGAGGTAGGTGCCGTTGAGGATCAGGAACTCGCCGGCGAAGCCGTTGGTGAGCGGCAGCCCGATGCTGCTGAGGGTCACGATCATGAAGAAGGCCGTGAAGACCGGCATCCTCAGGGCCACGCCGCCGAAGTCGGCGATGCGCCGGGTGTGGGCCCGGTCGTAGAGCATGCCCACCAGGATGAAGAGGGCCCCGGTGGAGATGCCGTGGTTGAGCATCTGGAGCATGGCCCCCTGGGTGCCGATGACGGTCATGGAGGCGATGCCCAGCATCACGAAGCCCATGTGGCTCACGGAGGAGTAGGCCACCAGCTTCTTGATGTCGGTCTGCATCATGGCCACCAGGGCGCCGTAGATGATGGCCGCCACGGACAGGACCGCCAGCAGCAGGGAGAAGTGGCGGGCCGCGTCCGGGAAGATGGGGATGGCGAACCGGAGGAAGCCGTAGGACCCCAGCTTCAGCAGCACGCCGGCCAGGATCACCGAGCCCGCCGTGGGCGCCTCGGTGTGGGCGTCGGGGAGCCAGGTGTGGAGGGGGAAAAGGGGGACCTTGATGGCGAAGGCCAGGGCGAAGGCGATGAAGAGCGTGCCCTGGACCTTCCCGGGCAGGGCCTGCACCGCCTGGGCCATGACGCCCGGGGCGAAGCTGCCGGCCTTGCCGGCGGTGTACAGCAGGGCCACGAGCCAGAGCAGGGAGCCCGAAAGGGTGAAGAGCAGGAACTTCGTGGCCGCGTAGCGCCGCTCCGCCCCGCCCCACACGCCGATGAGGAAGTACATGGGCAGCAGCATCGCCTCCCAGAAGAGGTAGAACAGCAGCAGGTCCTGGGCCACCAGGGCCCCCAGCATGCCGGATTCCAGCATGAGCAGGAGCGCGAAGGCGGTGCCGGGGCGGCTGGGGAGGCTGTTCCAGGTGCCCAGCATGGTCAGGGGGACCAGGAAGACCGTGAGGATCACCAGCCAGAGGTTGAGCCCGTCCGCGGCGAGGTGGTACTCCACGGGGATGCCCACGGCAGAGAACCAGTGGAAGCGCTCCAGGACGATGGTGCCCAGGGCGTCGGGCTGGCCCCGCAGGAGCTGCGCGGCGCCCACGGCCAGGACGCCGGCGGCGCCCAGCACCGCCAGGAGCTTGACCAGGGGCGCCTGGCGCTCCGGGAAGAGCAGCAGGAGGGCCCCCCACAGGAAGGGGGCGAACACGAGGAAGGTCAACAGGTGGGTATTCATCCAGGGCGTGATCACGGGGCGGCTACCTCAAGAAGATCCAGAGCAGGAGCACGGTCCCGAAGGCCATGCCCAGCGCGTAGTTGCGCACCCGGCCCGTCTGGGTCCGAGCGGTGAAGTCGCCCGCGATGCGGGTCAGCGCCCCGGGCAGGTTCACCCCGATGCCGTCGATGAGGATGACGTCGAAGAACTTCCAGGCGAGGTTCCCGATCCAGCGCACGGGGGCCAGGAGGCCGGCCTCCACGCCCTCGTCCACGAAGTACTTGTTGGCGAGCACCCGGTACAGCCGGGGGTTGCGCCCGGCGAAGGCCTCCTCCCCCGCGGGGCCCTTGCGGTAGATGAGGAAGCCCGCGAGGCCGCCGGCCAGGGCCAGGGTGGTGCTCAGGGCCATGAGGCCCCAGGCCAGCGCGTGGCTGCCGTGCTCCGCGGCCTCGGGCGCCTCGGCCTTGCCGAAGGCCAGGGCGGGTTCCAGCCAGCCTTCGATGGCGAAGCTGCCGCCCCAGATGCGGGGAAGGCCCAGGAGGCCCGCCAGGAGCGCGCCCGCGGCCAGGAGCGCCAGGGGCAGGGTCATGGTCCAGGGGCTCTCGTGGGCGTGCTCGTAGGCGTGGGGGTCCCGGGGCTTGCCCCAGAAGGCCAGGCCCATGAGGCGCCACATGTAGAAGGCGGTGCACACCGCGCCCAGGAGGCCGATGACGTAGAGGGCGGGGCTCTTGAGGTAGGCCAGGTAGAGGATCTCGTCCTTGCTGAAGAAGCCCGAGGTGCCCGGGAAGCCCATGATGCACAGCGTGGCGATGAGCATGGTCCAGAAGGTGACGGGCATCTTCTCCTTGAGCCCGCCCATGCGGAACAGGTCCTGCTGGTGGTGCAGGCCGTGGATGACGCTGCCGGCCCCCAGGAAGAGGAGGGCCTTGAACCAGGCGTGGGTGAAGACGTGGAAGAACCCGGCCGCGAAGCCCGCGGCGCCCAGGCCCAGGAACATGTAGCCCAGCTGGCTCACCGTGGAGTAGGCCAGCACCTTCTTGATGTCGCGCTGGAAGAGGCCGATGGTGGCGGCGAAGAGGGCCGTGATCCCGCCCGTCCAGGCCACGACGGTCAGGGTCGTGGGGGCCAGTTCGTAGAGGGGCGCCATGCGGCAGATGAGGTAGATGCCGGAGGTGACCATGGTGGCGGCGTGGATGAGGGCGCTGACGGGGGTGGGGCCCGCCATGGCGTCCGGGAGCCACAGGTAGAGGGGGATCTGGGCGCTCTTGCCCGTGGCGCCCACGAACATCATCAGGGTGGCGAAGGTGAGGACGCCGAAGCCGGCCTCCGGGGCCAGGTGCCCGGCCTTGCCCAGGATCTCGCCCACGGTGAGGGTGCCGAAGCTGGCGAAGAGCGCCATCATGCCCACGATCATGCCCAGGTCGCCCACGCGGTTGAACAGGAAGGCCTTTAGGCCCGCGGCCGGGGCGTAGTCCGTCTCGATGTAGTAGCCGATGAGCAGGTAGCTGCAGAGGCCCACCCCTTCCCAGCCCACGAACAGCAGCGGCAGGGAGGAGCCCAGCACCAGGGTGAGCATGAAGAAGACGAAGAGGTTCAGGTAGCAGAAGTACCGGGCGTAGCCCTCCTCCTCCCACATGTAGCCCACGGAGTAGAGGTGGATCAGCAGGCCGATGCCCGCCACCACCAGGGCCATGACCGAGCTGAGCGGGTCGAAGACCAGCCCGAAGGGGACCTTCAGGTCGCCCACGGCCATCCAGTCGAAGTAGGCCAGGTCCAGGCGGTGCCCGGGGGCGGCCTTGGCGGCGAAGAAGAGGGCCAGGGCCAGGACGAAGGAGGCGCCCACGGTGCCCAGGGCCACGGCGGTGACGGCGGCCTTGCCCGCCCTCTTCCCGAGGAGGCCGTGGAAGGCGGAGCCCAGGAGGGGCAGGACGGGGATGAGCCAGGCGATTCTCTGCATCATGCCCTCACAGCTTGAGCGCGTCGGCGCGGTCGGTGTCGGTGGTGGTGCGGTGGCGGAACAGGCCCACCACCAGCGCCAGGCCGACGGCGGCCTCGCACGCGGCCACCGCGATGATGAAGAGGTAGAACACCGTGCCCTGGACGTCGCCCCCCCGGGCCCGGGCGAAGGCCAGCAGGGCCACGTTGGCGGCATTGAGCATGAGCTCGACGCCCATGAACTGCACCAGCACGGAGCGCCGGCTCAGGACGATGAAGAAGCCGATGGCGAAGAGCAGCAGCGCCACCAGGACGTAGCCCTGGAGGCTGCCTTGCAGGAGGTTGGACATGGTCGGCTCCATCACAGGTCCCGCTTCACCAGGACCACGGCCCCGACCATGGTCGCCAGGAGCAGCAGGCCCACGATCTCGAAGGCGGCGAGGTGGTTCTTGAACAGGGCGTTGCCCAGGGCCCCCAGGTCCATGGGGGGCGGGATGCCCGGGGAGGGCGGCGTCCTCAGGAAGCTTGAGGACAGCACCACCTTCACGGCGCCCCCGGCCAGGGCCAGGGCGGCGGCGGCCGAACCCCACCGCTGGATGGCGTGGGCCTTCAGGGCCTCCTCCTCCTCGTGGGCGCTCAGCAGCATGATGACGAACAGCACCAGCACGACGATGGCGCCGGAATAGACGATGACCTGCAGGGCCGCGGCCACGGGGTTGGCCAGCAGCAGGAAGAGCCCGGCCACCCCGAAGAAGGTGAGCACCATGCAGAGCCCGGCCACGACGAGGTTCTTCTGGAAGGCCAGGGAAAGCGCGCCGAGCAGGGTGATGAGGGCGAATGTCAGGAACATGGCGGGTCCTACAGCGAGGTCGGGTTACGGGGGATGGAGGGCGTGGGATCCTGGGTGATCCGGGCCTTGCCGTCCTTGTCCGCATAGGTGTTCATGAGGTCCCACTTGCCGAACTGCATGGAGAGCCGGTCGTAGGAAGCCTGCTCGTAGTCGCCCCGCAGCCAGATGGCGTCCTTGGGGCAGGCCTCCTCGCACATGCCGCAGTAGATGCACCGGAGCATGTCGATGCGGAAGACCGCCGGGCGCTTCTCCTCGAAGCCCTGGGTCTTGTTCAGGTCCCCGAAGGCGTCGGCCTCGATGGTGATGCACCTCGCCGGGCAGGCCTCGGCGCACATGAAGCAGGCCACGCACTTGATGGACCCGTCCTCGAAGCGCTTGAGCTCGTGGAGGCCCCGGTACCCGGGGGCCACCTCCCGCTTCCATTCGGGGTACTGCACCGTGAACCGCTTGCGGCTCCGGGTGAGGATCTGCTTGAGGAAGTGCTTCATGGTGATGGCCATGCCCTGGAGCACGGGGATCACGTAGGTGCGGTCCACCCACGTGAGTTCGACTTTCTTGACGACGACTGCCATTGGTCAACCCCGCCGGTACATGAGGAACGCCTGGACCATGAGGTTGCCCAGGCTCAAGGGGAGCATCACCTTCCAGCCCATGAACATCAGCTGGTCGAACCGGAAGCGGGGCACGGTCCACCGGATCCAGATGAAGACCCAGCAGAAGAACACCAGCTTGAGGACGAAGGCGGCGATGGAGAGGGTGACGGAGGGCGCGGCCACGAAGGGCACCTGCCAGCCGCCGAAGTAGAGCGTCACGATGAGGGCGGCGGCCGTGACGATGTGCACGTACTCCGAAAGCTGGAGCAGCGCGAACTTCATGGAGCCGTACTCGGTGTGGAAGCCCGCCACGATCTCGCTTTCGCCCTCGGCGAAGTCGAAGGGGAGGCGGTTGGTCTCGGCGAACATGCACACGAAGAACACCAGGAAGCCGAAGAACTGGGGGATGACGTTCCAGAGCACGGCCTGGTGGGCGATGATCTCGTGGGGGTCATAGCCGCCCGTGCGCAGGAAGATGGCCACCACCGCCAGGCTCATGGCCAGCTCGTAGCTCACCATCTGGGCCGAGGCCCGCATGCCGCCCAGGATCGACCACTTGTTGTTGCTGCTCCAGGCGGCGGTGAGGATGCCGTACACAGCCACCGACCCGATGGCCAGGGGGTAGAGCATGCCCATGCCGTTGCCGGGCTCCAGGAGGCTCATGTGGTAGGTCTGGCCGCCCTGCACCAGGGACCGGCCGAAGGGGATGACCGCGAAGCCCATCATGGCCGGCACGAAGGCCAGGAAGGGGGCCAGCCAGAACAGGGCCTTGTTGGCGTCGGCGGTGACCAGGTCCTCCTTCAGGAAGAACTTGATGCCGTCCGCGGCCAGCTGGGGCAGGCCCAGCAGGCGCCAGCGCCCGAAGAGCAGGGCCCGGTTGGGCCCGATGCGGTCCTGGATCATGGCGCTGCCCCGGCGCTCCACCCAGGTGAGGAGGGCGGCCAGGGTGAGGGGACCCGCGAAGACGATGATCACCTTGGCGATCATCCAGAAGGTCTGGGGCTGGAGGTGCAGGAGTCGGGCTAGGAATTCCATCGGGCAGCTTTCCGGCAGGCTTCCACAGGGAAGCCCGGCTCATCCAAATTACCAGGGGGATCACATAAGAACAAACGGCGTGGCTGTTAGCATACCGGGATCCGGGCGGGGAAAAAGAGGGTCCCTTGACGGGGATCAAGGCGGGGGCCCGCCGGGTCCTCCAGGCTGGTCCCTGGAGGTAGTCATGAAACAGCGTTGGCTGATTCTTCTTCTGGTGCTCATCGCCAGCTTCGGGGTCCTGGGGATCGGGGGGCGGCAGATCGCCCTCAACGCCCCGCCCATCCCCGCCAGCGTGGTGGGCCCCGATGGGCGCGAACTGGTGGGCGCCGGGCAGATCCTGGACGGCCAGAAGAGCTACCTGGGCCACGGCGGCCAGCACATCGGATCCATATGGGGCCACGGGGCCTACCTGGCCCCGGACTGGACGGCCAAGGCCCTGCACCGCTGGGCCGAGTTGACCCTCGCCCAGGCCAAGGCCTCCGGCCTCTCCGACGCCGAGGCCCGGGCCCGCACCCAGGCCGCCTTCCAGTCCAACAGCTTCCAGGACGGCACCCTGACCCTGGACGCCCCCCGGGCCGCGGCCTACGCCGCCACCCGGGAGGAGCTGGCCCGCACCGTCTTCGGGGGCGACAGGGACGCCGCCATCCCCGCCCGCTGGATCCCCTCCATGGAGGAGGGCGAACGCGTGGCCGATTTCTTCCTGTGGACCGCCTGGACCGCCGCGGCCCGCAGGCCCGGCGAGGACGTGAGCTACACCCAGAACTGGCCCCAGGAATCCCTGGTGGGCAACCAGATCACCCCCATCAGCCACCTGTGGAGCATCCTCTCCATCGTCCTGCTGATCCTGGGCGTGGGCCTCATGGTGTGGTTCCAGGCCTCCCAGAAGGAGGAGGCCTTCCCGGCCCCCCAGCCCATGACCCCCGAGCCGGCCACCCCCAGCCAGCGCTGGTCCGCCATCTACTTCGCCGTGGCCATGGCCCTCTTCATGGTCCAGATCCTCATGGGCGTGTTCACCGCCCACTACGCCGTGGAATCCAATTCCCTCTACGGCATCGACCTCAGCCGCATCCTGCCCTACGCGGCCACCCGCACCTGGCACCTGCAGCTCGCCGTGTTCTGGATCGCCACCTGCTGGCTGGCCACGGGCCTCTACCTGGGCCCCAAGCTCGCCGGCCGTGAACCCAAGGGCCAGTACCTGGGCGTCGCCGGCCTCCTGGTGGCCCTCGTGGTGGTGGTGGTGGGCGCCCTCACCGGCAGCCAGCAGGCCATCCTGGGCCGCCTCAGCGGCTCGTTCATGCTGGGCCACCAGGGCTACGAGTACGTGGAACTGGGCCGCCTCTGGCAGATCCTCCTCACCGTGGGCATGGTGGGCTGGCTCGTGCTGGTGGTGCGGGCCATCCGCCCCGCCCTGGCCGCCGAGAAGGGCTCCCTGGGCCTCCTGAAGCTCTTCCTCCTGGCCGCCGTGGCCATCCCGCTCTTCTACTCCGCGGGCTTCATGTACAACCGCGAGACGCACCTGGCCCTGGCCGAGTACTGGCGCTGGTGGGTGGTGCACCTCTGGGTGGAAGGCTTCTTCGAGGTGTTCGCCACCGTGGCCATCGCCCTGCTCTCCACCCGCCTCGGCCTCCTGCGGGAGAAGACCGCCCTGCGCAGCGTGAACCTCAGCATGATCCTCTTCCTGGGCTCGGGCATCATCGGCACCTTCCACCACCTGTACTTCTCGGGCTCCCCGGCCTTCATCTCCGCCCTGGGCTCCATGTTCAGCGCCCTGGAGATCGTGCCCCTGACCATCGTGGGCTTCGAACTGGCCCAGAGCCTGCGCGCGGGCCGCGCCCTGGGCAGCGGCTACGAGTGGCCCTTCAAGTTCTTCGCCGCGGTGTGCTTCTGGAACCTCATCGGCGCGGGCGTATTCGGCATGCTCATCAACCCCCCGTCCATCCTCTACTACGGCCAGGGCCTCAACACCACGCCCATCCACAGCCACGCCGCCCTCTTCGGGGTCTACGGCTTCCTCGCCATCGCCCTGATGCTCTTCGCGCTGCGCGGCATGACCCCCGACCGCGCCTGGGACGGCAAGCTGCTGAAGACCGGCTTCTGGGGCCTCAACCTGGGCCTGGTGCTCATGCTCGTCCTGAGCCTGATCCCCAGCGGCCTGAACCAGATCGTCCAGAGCCTCCAGCACGGCACCTGGTTCGCCCGGAGCGCCGCGGTGGTGCAGAGCCCCTTCATGCGGACCCTCACCTGGATGCGCTTCCCCGGCGACGTCCTCTTCGGCGTCGGCGCCCTGGCGGTGACCGCGTTCACGATCAAGGCCGTCATCGCCGCCTGGAAGTGGCGCAAGGCCTAGGCGGATCCCATCGATGGGAAAAAAAGGGGGGGCGCAGGCCCCCCCTTTTCCGTGCCGGACGGAAAGGCCCGGCCTTCCCCTTCATTCCCGGCTTCCGTAGTAGGTCCAGGACCACAGCCGGATCGAGGTGCCCTCCACCGGCCCCCGCTGGTAGAGCCGCACCCAGCCCGCGGGCTGGGGGCTCCACTTCACCATCAGGGCCTGGTTGTCGGCGCTCTCCCCCAGGCCGGAGGCGTCCACCAGGTAGGTGGGGTAGCCGGGCTCGGGGAAGGCCACCTGGATCCAGTCGCCGCGGCGCTCCAGGGGGGAGACCACCACGTCGCGCACCTTGCGGGGGGTGCGCTGGACGTCCAGGTCCTCCTGGCTGTGGGGGGGCGCGTTGCGGCCGGGGGCGAATTCCCGGGGGGCGGAGGTGCGCCAGAGGGCTTCGCCCACCATGCGCCCGTCGGGAAAGCCCGTGGGGGCGTAGGGGGCGTCGTCCCGGGGCTCGGTGCGCACGGCCTGGAGGGCCAGGCTGAGCATGAGGCGGTTGTGCAGGGTCCAGCCTTCGCGGCTGGTGCGCTCCTTCACGGAAAGGCGCGAATCGGCCAGGATGGCCTCCAGGTGGCCCTCCAGGGTCGTCACCCGGGCGCGGCTGGCGGCGAGGTCCACCCAGCCCCACCCCAGGGGCCCGCCCCACACCAGGGCGCGGCCCTTGTCCAGGGCGTAGACCGCGGGGTGCTCGCTGGGCTCGCCCGTGACCAGGGGGCCCGAGAGGCTGAGGCATTCCACGGCCATGACCTTCTCGGCCTTGGGGCCCTTGAACCAGTCCAGGACCTCCAGCCCCGGCAGGGAGCTCCCCCCCTGGCGTGCCTTGACCCAGTACACGGTGAATTCCTGCTGCCCCGTGCCGGGCCCCTCCAGGACGCCCAGGGCGCCCTCCTCCGGGGGTTGCCGGTCCAGGTTCAGCCAGGCGGTGACGGGCGGGGCGGCCTTCTTCCGGCGGCACCCCGTGCCGACGCCCAGCGCCACGACCATCCCTAGCATCAGTGCGACCCTGAGTTTCATGATGCTGCTCCCGTTGTCCCGTTGGAACGTGGCACCAGGATAGCGGAAACGGGGGCCTACTTGGCCTCGGCCTTCGCCCAGGAATCCTTGAGGCTCACGGTGCGGTTGAAGACCGGGGTCCCCTTCCCGCCGTCCGGATCGGCCACGAAGTAGCCCAGGCGCTCGAACTGGAAGGCCTCCCCGGGCCGGGCGGCGGCGAGGGAGGGCTCCACCCGGGCCGCGGGCAGCACCTCCATGCTTTCGGGGTTGAGGAAGTGGCGCCAGTCCTCGCCCTCGGGCACGTCCATGGGGTCCTTGGCCGTGAAGAGCCGGTCGTAGAGGCGCACTTCGCAGGCCAGGGCGTGGGCGGCGGAAACCCAGTGGAGGGTCCCCTTGACCTTCCGGCCGTCGGGGGCGTCCCCGCCCAGGGAGGCGGGGTCCCAGGTGCAGCGGAGCTCCGTGACCTCGCCCGCGGCGTCCTGCACCACGCCGGTGCAGCGCAGGAGGCAGGCGTTCTTCAGGCGCACCTCGGCGCCCGGGGCCAGGCGGAACCACTTCTTCGGGGCCTCGATCTGGAAATCCTCCCGCTCCACGTAGACTTCCCGGGTGAAGGGCACCTTGCGCCGGCCCAGGGCCTCGTTCTCGGGGTGGTTCGGCACGTCCAGCCAGTGCACCTCGCCCTCGGCCATGTTCTCGATGACCACCTTCAGGGGGCGCAGCACGGCCATGGCCCGGGGGGCGCTTCCGGCCAGGTCCTCGCGCACGCAGTGCTCCAGGAGGCCCACGTCGGCCACCATGTCCCGCTTGGCCACGCCCACCTTCTCGGCGAAGGCGCGCACGCTGGCGGCGGTGTAGCCCCGGCGGCGCAGGCCGCTGATGGTGGGCATGCGGGGGTCGTCCCAGCCCTTGACGATGCCCTCCTTGACCAGTTCCAGGAGGCGGCGCTTGCTCATGACGGTGTAGGTGAGGTTGAGCCGGGCGAACTCGATCTGCCGGGGATGGGGGCGGGAGAAGAACTTACCGTCCACGTCCTGCTGCAGGAACCAGTCGTAGAGGGGCCGGTGGTCCTCGAATTCCAGGGTGCAGATGGAGTGGGTGATGCGCTCGATGGCGTCCGAGACCCCGTGGGCGAAGTCGTACATGGGGTAGATGAGCCAGGCGTCGCCGGTGCGGTGGTGGTGGGCGCGCTTGATGCGGTACATGAGCGGGTCCCGCATGTTCATGTTGGGGCTCTGCATGTCGATCTTCGCCCGCAGGGTCCTGGCGCCGTCGGGGAACTCCCCGGCGCGCATGCGCCGGAAGAGGTCCAGGTTCTCCTCGGGGCTCCGGTCCCGGTACGGGCTGTTCCGCCCGGCCTTGAAGAAGTTGCCCCGGTATTCCTTGATCTCCTCCTCGTTCAGGTCGCACACGTAGGCCATGCCCCGGCCGATGAGGTACTCCGCGTAGTCGTAGAGGAACGGGAAGTAGTCCGAGGCGTAGTGCTCCCCGGCCCAGTCGAAGCCCAGCCAGCGCACGTCGTCCCGGATGGAGTCCACGTACTCGATGTCCTCCTTGACGGGGTTCGTGTCGTCGAAGCGCAGGTTCGTACGGCCTCCGTACTTGGCGGCGAGGCCGAAATTGATGCAGATCGACTTGGCGTGGCCGATGTGGAGGTAGCCGTTGGGCTCGGGGGGAAAGCGCGTGCAGATGCGGCCCTGGTGCTTCCCGGAGGACCCGTCGGCCTCCATGATCTCCTCGATGAAGTTGAGGCTGCGGGGTTCGGGGGCGGGGGTCTCGTTGGTCATGTCAGATCCATTTCTCCAGGCGGGCGCACACGTCCTCGCGGCCCAGGAGGGCCATGGTGTCGAAGATCGGGGGGCTCACGACCCCTCCCGTGAAGGCCACGCGGAGGGCCTGGGCCAGGTCCTTGAGCTTCAGGCCGTGGCGGGCCAGGATGGCGTCCACGCCGGCCTTGAGGGCGTCGTGGCCGTAGTCCTCCAGGGCGGTCACCTCCCGCAGCGCGGGCTTGACGGCATCCACGAGGTACTTGGCCACGGCCGCCTCGTCGAAGGAGGCGGGGGCCTTGAGGAGGAAGCGGGTGGTCTCGGCCATTTCCACGAGGGTGGCGCGGTTCTTGTTGCAGCCGATGGCCAGGGCCTTCCATTCGTCGGGCTTGGCGTCCCAGGCGGCCTCCAGTCCCAGCCTCGCCCACTGCCAGCGCAGGTGCGGGGCGATCTCCGTCCAGTCCAGGCGCTGGATGAACTTCTGGTTGATCCACTTGAGCTTGTCGATGTCGAAGACGGCGGCCGCCTTCTGGATCTCCCCCAGGTCGAAGTTCTCCATGAGCTGCTGGTCCGTGAGCAGCTCCTCCTCGACGCTTTCCGCGGCCTTGCCGTCCACCTTGGGGGTCCACCCCAGCTTGGCCAGGCACAGGCGCACCGCCACCGGCAGGAAGCCGTCGTCCCGGAACTCGGTGATGCTGGCGGCCCCGTGGCGCTTGCTGAGCTTCTGCTTGTCCTTGCCCAGGATCATGGGCACGTGGGCGAAGGCCGGAAGCTCGTAGCCCAGGGCGCGGTACAGCGCGATCTGCTTGGGGGTGTTGGCCACGTGATCGTCGCCCCGCACCACGTGGGTGACGCCCATGTCCACGTCATCCACCACCACGCAGAAATTGTAGGTGGGGGTGCCGTCCTGCCGGGCGATGATCCAGTCGTCCAGGCTCGAGGCGGGCACGGCGATGCGGCCCTTCACCAGGTCCTCCAGCACGATCTCCCCCGAATCCGGCATGCGCAGGCGGATGGCGCAGGGCACGGAGCCGTCCAGGTGCTTGTCCCGGCAGCGGCCGTCGTACATGAAGGGGCGCCCCTCCGCATCGGCCTGCTTGCGGCGGGCGTCCAGGTCCTCCCGGCTGCATTCGCAGCGGTAGGCCAGGCCCGCCTCCAGGAGCTGGGCGATCTTGGCGCGGTAGAGGTCCATGCGCAGCATCTGGCGGTAGGGCCCGTGGGGGCCCCGGTAGGCGTTGGGGTCCCCGGGGACGGGACCCTCGTCCCAGTCCAGGCCCACCCAGTCCATGCCCTCCTCGATGATGCGGATATTGTCGTCGGTGCTCCGGGTGAGGTCGGTGTCCTCCACCCGAAGAATGAAAGTTCCATGATGCCGGCGGGCATAGAGCCAGCAGAACAGGGCGGTGCGGACCCCCCCGATGTGGAGCATGCCGGTGGGGCTGGGAGCGAAACGGGTTACGACGGGTTTTTGCATCTAGACCTCGGGCCTGAACCTTATAGTTTGCCCGATGCGGCCGGATCTCCCAAATCCTACTTGAGGTACAGCTTCAGGCGTATCTCCACGGGGCCGGAGCTGCTGAAGAGGCTGCGGTCCAGGACCACGGGCACCTCCACGACGCTGGTGCTGGGGTGGGCCCCGGGTTCCCCGGTGGGCATCCCGCCCCCTTCGGTCACCGGCAGCTCCTCGATTTCCTCGAGCAGTTCTCCGGCTCCCAACTCTTCCACTTCCAAGGGCATACGCTCCTTGGCGGCCTCGGCGCGCGCGCTGGGGCGGGCGGGGAACATCTCGGGCTGGGCCTCGGCCGGGGCGCCCCCGCCGTACTTCTCCGTGAGGTGCTTGAGGACCAGCCTTGCGACCCCGGACAGGGTTTCCCGGACCCCCTGGCCCCGGGTGGCGCAGGCCTCGAAGGTGGGCACCCCGAAGCGGTTGATCTCCCGGTTCAGCACCTCCGTGGGCAGGGCATTGGGGGTGTCCCGCTTATTGAACTGGATGACGTGCGGGAGCTTCTCCAGCTCGGAGCCCTGTTCGCGCAGGTTGTCGATGAGGTTCTGGAAGCTCTCCTTGTTCCCTTCCAGGGCCTGGGCCTGGGAATCGGCCACGAACACCACGGCGTCGGCCCCCCGCAGCACCAGCTTGCGGGTGGCGTCGTAGAAGACCTGGCCCGGCACGGTGTAGAGCTGGATGCGGGTCTTCATGCCCCGGATCGTGCCCAGTTCGATGGGCAGGAAATCGAAGAAGAGGGTCCGGTCCGTCTGGGTGGCCAGGCTGAGCATCTTCCCCCGGCCGTCCTGGGGAAGGGAATCATACACATGCTGGAGGTTGGTGGTCTTGCCGCAGAGGCCGGGGCCATAGTAGACGATCTTGGCGGTCAGCTCTTTGGTGGCTGCGTTGAAAAGGACCATGCGGCCTCCACGGGGGAGAAGGGATGCCAGATTGGCTGAGTTAATGGGTCGAGGTCAAGGTTGAACCCCGGTTCGGGCAAATTACCTGGCTCCCGGGGGGTTGACTGTTTGCATAACCCATTGGACACCACTAGACTGCTCAAGAGATCCAGAAAATAAAGGGGAGACCATGGCAAAACTGCTCGTTCAAGAGAGTAATGGAGCCCGCGAATTCGAACTGGTCGACAACGAGGTGAACATCGGCCGGGAACTGGACAACACGCTCCGGCTGGCGGACCCCAGCATTTCCCGGCATCACGCGGTCCTGCGCCGGACCGCCACGGGCTACGAGGTCCAGGACCTGGGGAGCAGCAATGGGGTCCTCATAAACGGGGTGAAGGTGGAAACCGGCGCCCTGAAGGACGGCGACCGCATCACCCTGGGCCAGATGCAGCTCACCTTCGTGGACCCCCAGCCCGCCGAGGCCATGAACCCCCTGGGCACCGTCCGCATGAGCCTGGATGAAATGGCCAAGATCCAGGGCGGCCCCCCGGAGCCCCCCCCCATCGCCCTGGCGGCTGCCGCTCCCATGCCGCCCCCGGCCCCCGTTCCGCCGGCCCCCGTTCCGCCGCCCCCCAGGCCCCAGGCCCCCCAGGCCGCCCCCGGCGACAACCCCGCTCCGGCCTTCCTGCAACCCTACCTGCCCGAAATCCCCGACGACGCCCAGCCCCTCATCGCCGGCGGAGCCATCGAGCGTGGCGACTTCGGCACCCGGTTCGTGGCCTGGCTCATCGACGGCTGCATCGGCGTCCTGGTCGCCATCCTCTTCATCGTCGCCGTGGCCGTGCTGGGGGCCGTGTCCCACGGCCTGGGCCTGGCCCTGGGCTGCCTCCTCTATCCGCTCGTCAGCCTGGGCTACCTCGTCTTCATGCTGTGGTGCATGGTCAAGTTCCGGGCCACCCTGGGCAAGAAGATCATGAAGCTGCGGGTGGTCCCCGAAGCCAACCCCACCGGCAACATCGACTGGGGCCAGGCCATCCTGCGCCTCGTCGGCCACGTCGTGAGCAGCTTCCTCTTCTACCTCCCCTACCTCCTCATCCTCGGCGCCGACCGCAAAGGCTTCCAGGACATGTTCTCGGGTTCCATCGTAATCAAGGTCGACCGCTAGGGAACGTACGGGTTCCAGACCTTCGTCAGGGATTCGCTGACGCAGGCAAGCTGCGTCAGCGAAAAGCTCGCGGCACGGGGTTGAGGAGGAGTGTTGCCACGCTCCGGCTTCGATGAGCCTTGCGTCCATTCCGAAGCCAAGAGGCTCCCCATCCGGGCCTATGCCCCGTCGATCCGCTTCAAGTTTCCCCGCACGTAGCCCCTTTCGCGCCGACGTTGATCGCCTCAAGCGAAAGCCGCATCGACCCAGACCCCGTGCACGACGCCAACCGATCAGCGTCGGCGCCGACCCACCCCCCTCCCGCCCCACTCGAAGCGCCCCGCCGACCCCCTAGGCCCCTCCGGAAAGCCCCCCCCACCCCACCCCCAACGCCCATCGAAGCCGGAGCGTGCCAACACTCCCCTCAACCCCGTGTCGCGAGCTTTTCGCTGACGCAGCTTGTCTGCGGCAGCGAATCCCTGACGAAGGTCCGGAACACATGCGCCCCCACTCCGACCAGGGATTTCATCACAATTGTCCATTCCGGCCCCCAGGGGTGGGGTTTAGGCTTACTTTGGAATATTGAATCCGTTCGCGTTGCCTCCGGCCCCAGACAGGAGCATCCATGCCCAAGCTGAACAATGTCCTCGCCGTGATTCTCGGAGGGGGCCGCGGCGCGCGGCTCTACCCGCTCACGAAGATGCGGTCCAAGCCCGCCGTGCCCATCGCCGGGAAGTACCGGCTCATCGATATCCCCTTGAGCAATTGCATCAACTCGGGCATCTTCCGCATGCACGTGCTCACCCAGTTCAATTCGGTCTCGCTGCACCGGCACATTTCCGAGAGCTACAAGTTCGACGTGTTCCACACGGGGTGGGTGCAGGTGCTGGCGGCGGAGCAGACGCCCACCAGCGAAGGCTGGTACCAGGGCACGGCAGACGCCATCCGCAAGCAGCTGTTCCAGATCCAGGTGGTGGGCGCCGAGCACGTGCTCATCCTGGCCGGGGACCACCTCTACCGCATGGACTACGCCCCCATGGTGGCCCACCACATCGCCAAGGGCGCGGACATCACCGTGGCGGTGCAGCCCGTGGCCAAGGACGAGGCGGACCGCTTCGGGCTCCTCAAGCGGACCCCCGACGGCCGGATCGTGAACTTCGTGGAGAAGCCCAAGACCCCCGAGGCCCAGGCGGAAATGGTCAGCCGGGAGGATCCGGAGCGGCCCTTCCTGGGCTCCATGGGCATCTACCTGTTCAGGACCGAGGTGCTGGTGGACCTTCTCACCAGCCACCCGGATTTCGACGATTTCGGCCACCACGTCATCCCCTTCGCCATCAGCCGCATGAACGTCTCCGGCTTCGACTTCGACGGCTACTGGCAGGACATCGGCACCATCCGCTCCTTCTACGACGTGAACCTGGAGCTGACCCGCCCCAACCCCGCGTTCGACCTCTACGACGCCCACCGGCCCATCTACACCCACTCCCGGTTCCTGCCGGGCTCCATCTGCTCGGACACGCGGCTCAAGGACGTCCTCCTCTGCGAGGGCTGCGTCATCGAGGGGGGCGGGGAGATCACCCACTCCATCGTCGGCGTGCGCAGCCAGATCGGCCCCCGCACCCGCATCCTGGACAGCATCGTCATGGGCGCCGACTACTACGAGCGCACGAACTCGGGAAGCCCGCTGGGCCTCGGCCCCGACTGCCACATCGAGGGCGCCATCCTGGACAAGAACGTGAGCCTGGGCGCGGGGGTGGTCATCAGGCCCTTCCCCCGGGGCACCGAACGGGACGCGGGCGACTACGTGGTGCAGGACGGCATCGTCGTCGTGCCCAAGAACACCGTCCTGGCCGCGGGCACCCACATCGGGCCGGAATCCTGAGCGGCGGAGCCCCCATGCCCTGTCCCTTCCGCGGGGGCGGCCGGGGTCTGCTGGCCTCCGGCTTTGGGCTTGCCCTGCCCCTGGGGAACACGATGCGGTTCTACCGCCGGAAGCAGGCGGGCTGAACCGGGGCTATAGGGTCGGGTACGGCGAATGGCCGGAACCCCCAGGGGTTCCGGCCATTCCCGCGCCTATCCCTTCCCTTCGATCAGAACGGGATGTCGTCGTCGTACACCTGCCCGCCCGCAGAGGCGGGAGCGGGGGCGCCGGTGGGCTCGTAGTCGTCCGCGCCGCCACCGGAAGGCCGGCCGCCGCCGTCCTCCATGCGGCCCAGCATCACGAAGTTGTCGCAGCGGATATCGCAGGCGGTCTTCTTGACGCCAGCCTGGTCGGTGTACTCCCGGTACTGGATGCGGCCCTCGATGAGGACCTGCTTGCCCTTGCGCAGGTACTTCTCGGCGATTTCCGCCTGCTTGCCCCACACGACGATATTGTGCCACTCGGTCTTGGTCTGCTTCTCGCCCTGGGGGTTCTTCCAGGTTTCCGTGGTGGCCACGGAGAAGCGCGCCAGGGCCTGGCCCGAAGGCGTCATCTTGAGCTCGGGATCCCGGCCCAGGTTGCCGATCAGCATGACCTTGTTCAACGATCCGGACATGATCTTCCTCCTTTGAAGTGGCGGAGCTCTCCGCCTCACCGATTGCCTCAGTCCGTCTGAGCTGGTGGTAGGGTGACAATCATGATACCGGGAGTCGTCGTGTCAAGCCTTCTCATAACCTGCAGGAACAAGTCATCCGTAGGCCGCCATTACGTTCCGGCGGTGCGGGCGGGAGGCTGGGAAGGCGGGATCCTCCTGGTGGCCCCGGGGGACCCGGTCCCCCCCCTGGAGGAGGTCCGGGGGGTGCTCCTCACGGGCGGGGACGACATCCACCCCTCCAACTGGGACCCGGCGGAACCGGTGCACCCCGAGGCCGGACCGGACCCGGACCGGGACGCCCTGGAGATCCCCCTGGCGCGCCGGGCCTGGGACCTGGGCCTGCCCATCCTGGGCATCTGCCGCGGGGAGCAGCTGCTCAACGTGGCCCTGGGGGGCAGCCTCGTGCAGGACATCCCCGACCACTACGGCTGCGAACCGGAACGGCACCAGGTGGGCTCCTCCAGCCTCCCGCCCCAGCTGGCCCACTGGGTGATCGTGGACCCCGGCTCCCGCCTGCGGACCCTGGTGGGGGCGGAGGCGGTGGAGGTGAACAGCCGCCACCACCAGGCCGTGATGCGCCTGGCCCCGGGCCTGCGGGCCGTGGCCTGGCACGGCACGGCCCGGGAGGGCCGGCCCCTGGTGGAGGGGGTGGAGGCCGCGGACGCCTCCCGGTGGGTGGTGGCCGTGCAGTGGCACCCCGAGAACCTGGTGGCCATGGACCACGCCGCCGCCCGGAGCGCCCTGGGGATCTTCCGGGGCTTCGCCGCGGCGCTCCGGGAGCGGTCTTGACCCTCAGCCCCCTGCCCATCGATCCCTTCCTGCCGGCGATCCTCCGGGCGCTGGGGGAGCGGGGCTGCCTGGTGCTGGGCGCCGAGCCCGGGGCGGGCAAGACCACCCGCGTGCCCCGGGCCCTCCTGGATGCCGGGATGCTGGACGCGGGCGAGTGCTGGGTGCTGGAGCCCCGGCGCCTCGCGGCGCGGCTCGCCGCGGCGCGGGTGGCCGCGGAGCTGGGCGAACCCCTGGGCGGGGCCGTGGGCTACGCGGTGCGCTTCGAGCAGAAGGCCTCCCGCGCCACCCGGGTGCGCTTCGTCACCGAGGGCCTGCTGCTGCGCAGGCTCCAGGACGACCCCGCCCTGCGGGGCATCTCCACCGTGCTCCTGGACGAATTCCACGAGCGCCACCTCCAGACGGACCTGGCCATCACCCTCCTGCGCCGCCTGCGCGCGGGGGCGCGCCCCGATCTGCGCCTGGGCGTCATGAGCGCCACCCTGGACCCCGGCCCCATCGCGGCCTTCCTCGGCGCCCCCGCCCTGGCCTGTGCCGGCCGCCAGTGGCCCGTGGAGATCCGGCACGCGCAGCGGCCCGATTCCGCCCCCCTGGAGGAGCAGGTGGCCTCCGCCGTGGACCGGCTCTACCGCGACGGGCTCAAGGGCCACACCCTGGTGTTCCTGCCCGGCGCCGCGGAGATCCGGCGCTGCCTGCGCAGTTGCGCCCGGGCCGCCCAGGCCCATGGCCTGCGGCTCCTGCCCCTGCACGGGAGCCTGTCCTTCGAGGCCCAGCAGGAGGCGGTGGCCCCCAGCGAAGCCTTCAAGGTCATCCTCAGCACCAATGTGGCCGAGAGTTCCGTGACCCTGGAGGGGGTGGCCGCCGTGGTGGACTCCGGCCTGGGGCGGGAGGCCTTCCATTCGCCCTGGTCGGGCCTGCCGGGCCTGCGCACCACGCGCATCAGCCAGGCCCGCTGCGCGCAGCGGTCGGGGCGGGCCGGGCGCACCGGGCCGGGGCTCTGCCTGCGGCTCTTCACCCTGGCCGAATTCAACGCGAGGCCCGCCTTCGACAGCCCCGAACTCCTGCGCACGGACCTGGCGGAACCCCTCCTGGCCCTGGCGGACCTGGGCATCGGCCCGGAACTGGAGTGGTTCGAAGCGCCCCCCGCCCCGGCCCTGGAGGCCGCCGGCAAGCTCCTGGGCGGCCTGGGGGCCCTGGAGGACGGACGCATCACGGCCCTGGGCCGGCGCATGGCCAAGCTGCCCCTGCACCCGCGCCTGGCCCGGCTCGTCATCGCCGGCGAGGACCTGGGCATCCCCCACCTCGCCCGGTTGGGGGCCACCCTCCTGGAAACCGGGGACCTGGGCGCCCGCCAGGACCTGGGCCCCCGGGGCGCCCCCCAGGGCCATGCCCTGGATTCCGACCTCCTGGCGCGCATCGACCAGTACCTGGAACCCGCGGGCGCCGACCCCGCGGCCCTGCGCCAGGCGCGCCTGGCCTTCAAGGCCCTGGGGGGCGGCGTCCCGGAGGAGGACGAGGAGGCCCTGCTCCGGGCCCTGGTGACGGCCTACCGCGACCGCATCGCCCGGGTGGGCGGGAACGGCACCTGCACCCTGGTGGGCGGGGGCGGGGCGCGCCTCGCCCCCCGGTGCCGGGTGCGCCGGGCGGAGTGGATCCTGGCCCTGGAGGCCGACGGCGTGGGCGGGCAGGTCCAGGTGCAGGCCGCCTCGCGCCTGGAGCCGGACTGGCTCCTGGACGCCTATCCGGATTCCATCCGCGACACCGAGGAACTGGCCTTCAACGAAGGCACGGGAAGGGTGGATCTCCATTCCCGGCTCTGGTTCGAGGACCTGCCGCTCATGGAGAGCCGCCGCCCCGCACCCCCGGGGCACCCCGGCGCGGCCCAGGTGCTGGCCCGGGCCGCCACGGGGGCCGCGGGCCTGGAAGGCCTCCTGCCCCGGGCGGCCTTCCTGGCCCGGCTGAGGCCCGACCTGGGCATCCCCGCCGAGGCCGAGCTGCGCGAGGCCCTTCTCACCGCCGCCTGCGAGGGCCTGGCCAGCCTGAAGGAACTGGAGGCCGCGGACTGGCCCGGGGCCGTGCGCCGCGCCCTGGGCGCCGAAACCGCCCGGCTGCTTGACGCCTGGGCCCCCGAATGGATCCAGATCCCCCGGCGGCGCCTGCGCGTGAACTACGGGGAGGGCACCCCCTGGGTGGCCTCCCGGCTCCAGGATTTCGCGGGCCTCAAGAAGGGCCCCGCCATCGGCGGCGGGGAGGTGCCCCTGGTGCTCCACCTCCTGGCCCCCAACAACCGCGCCGTGCAGGTCACCACGGACCTGGCGGGGTTCTGGCAGCGGGTCTACCGGGAGCTGCGGCCGGGCCTGTCCCGGCGCTACCCGAAGCATCACTGGCCCGAGGTCTAGGAAACCGCCTCGCCCAGGATCTCCCGCTCCAGGCTCTGCAGGCGCTTGATGCGGCTGAAGTGGCCGGGCTCCTGGGCGAGTTCCTGGGCCGTGCCGCTCTGCACGGCGTTGCCGTCCTCCAGCACCAG
Source organism: Mesoterricola silvestris (assembly GCF_030295405.1). Lineage (GTDB taxonomy): Bacteria > Acidobacteriota > Holophagae > Holophagales > Holophagaceae > Mesoterricola > Mesoterricola silvestris. The sequence continues at coordinate 4,719,262 of NZ_AP027080.1, forward strand.
CACCCGGTCGCACAGTTCGGCCACGAAGACCCGGTGGGTGGCCAGCACCAGGGTGGTGTCCACGAGGAAGGCGCGCAGGTTGTCCAGGATCCGGCTCTCGGTTTCGGAGTCCACGGCCGACAGGGCGTCGTCCAGGAGCAGCAGGCGCGGCTTGCGCAGCAGGGCGCGGGCCAGGGCCGTGCGCTGGCGCTCCCCGCCGGAGAGCACCACGCCCCGTTCGCCCACCACCGTGTCCAGCCCCATGGGCAGGCGCCGGATGAGATCGTCCAGGCACACCACCCGGGCCACCTCCCACAGCTCCTCCTCGGTGGCGCCGGGGCGGCCCAGGGCCAGGTTCTCCCGCAGGGAGAGGCTGAAGAGGAAGGCCTCCTGGGGCACCCAGCCGATGCCGGCCCAGTGCTCCCGCAGGAGGTCGGCCCCCATCGCCCGGCCATCCAGGGTCAGGGTGCCTTCCTGGATCTCCCGCAGCCCGGCCAGCACCTGCAGGAGGATGGTCTTGCCGGACCCGATGCCGCCCACCACCGCCAGGCGGGATCCGGGGGGCAGGGCCAGGTCGATGGGGCCGATGCCCCGGCCGGACTCGAAGCGGTGGGAGGCGGCCCGGAGCTCCATGGCCGCGGGGCCGGGCCGGAGCGCCAGGGGCGCGTGCCCGGGCAGGAAGGCCCCGGGATCGTTCAGGACCGCCTCGATGCGCTCCTGCCCCGCCCGGCCCCGCTGGAAGAGGTTGGCCGACCACCCCAGGCTCATGATGGGCCAGGCCAGGGTGGCCAGGTAGCCCGTGAAGGCCGTGAGGTCGCCCAGGGTCAGGGCGCCCCGGAGCACCAGGGTCCCGCCGTAGGCCACCAGCACCAGGGCGGCCAGGCCCGCGGTGAAGGCCGACAGGGGCATGTAGGCGCCGAAGAGGATGGTCTGCCGGATGCTCATGCGGGCCTGGGTGCGGCTCAATTCCTCGAATTCCGCCACCCGGAGGGCCTCCAGGCCGAAGGCCTGCACCACCTTCTCGCCCGAGATGGTCTCGTGGCTGAAGGTGTTCAGCTGGGACGTGACCACCTGGATCTTCTGCTGGATCCGGTGGCTCCACTTCCCGATGAGGTAGAAGCCCGCCGCCAGGAACGTGAAGGGCGTGATCACGGCCAGGGCCAGGCGGGGGCTGGCCTGGAGCATGAGGACGAGGGTCATGGGCAGGAGGCTGGCGGTCTGCAGGAGGCTCATGAGGCCGGGCCCCGTGGCCATGCGCACGGTGTTCACGTCGTCGCCCATGCGGCTCATCAGGTCCCCGATGCGGCTCTGCTCATAGAAGGAGAAGGGGCGCGCCAGCAGGGAATCGTAGAGCTCCTCGCGCTGGCGCTTCTCCACCTCCCGGCTCAGGCCGATGAGGGTATTGCGCATGAGGTAGCGCCCGATGCCCGCGAAGAGGGTGAAGCCCAGCATCCAGAGGAGGTCCCGGCGGCTGGCGTGCCACTGGCGCAGTTCCAGGGCGTGCACGGCCCGGCCCGACCAGAAGGGCACCCAGGCCGCGGCCAGGCTGCACAGCACCGAGGCCGACAGGCCCAGGAAAAGGATCCGGCGGTGGGGGGCCACCAGCTTCCACCACCAGGGGGTCCAATATCGGGGGGATCGGTCCAAAGCGCCTCCAGACAAAATCCTACCAGGGTGCTAGCCTTTTCAGTCTGCGTGGAGGCATCCTTGAGTCCTGTCGGCAAACCCCTCCCCCCCTTCTCCCTGGAGGACCACCTGGGAAATACCGTCACGAACGCGACCCTCGCGGGGCACTGGACGGTCATCTATGCCTATCCGAAGGATTCCACACCGGGCTGCACCACCGAGGCCTGCGATTTCCGGGACAGCTGGACCCGCCTTCAGGCGGCGGGCGCCCTGGTGTATGGAATCTCCCGTGATTCCCTCGCCTCCCATGCGAAATTCGCCGGAAAATACGAGCTGCCCTTCCCCCTCCTCTCCGACCCGGAGAAGGCGCTCCTGGCCCCCATGGGCGCCTTCGGCAAGAAGGTGATGTACGGCAAGGAGATGGAAGGCATCATCCGGTCCACTCTGCTTGTGGATCCCAAGGGCGTCGTGCGCAAGGCCTGGCCCAAGGTCAGCGTGAAGGGCCACGTTCAGGAGGTCCTGGCGGAACTGGAAGCCCAGGGATGCTAGGGAGGCCCTCCCGGAAAGGCGCTCTTCGTTTCTGGGTGGCCGCGCTCTGCGGCCTCATGGCCCTGTCCTTTGCCCTGGCCATGACCCGGGTCTACCAGGTCGACGAGGCCCAGACCGTGTACATGGCCACGGTGCTGGCCAAGGGATGGACGGGGTCCCTGTTCACCAGCGGCCAGCTCCATCTCTACCCCCTTTCCCTCCTGGCCCGCATCGGCTCCAGCTCCGCGACCACCTTCCTGGTGTTCCGGGCCTGTTTCTGGGCCCTGTTCTGGGTGAACGCGGCCTTGGCGGTCCGGGCCTCGGGCCTGCGGGTCCGCAGTTCCCAGGGCGTGAAGGGCCTCGTCCTCATGGGGACGCTGGCCCCCTGGTGGGGCTATGCCCTGGAGTGCCGCCACGACAACATCCTGATCACCGGCCTTCTGGTCCTGTGGATCCTCGCGCGGCGCACCCGCATGGATCGGGACCGGGTCTTCCTGGGCCTGGGGTTCGTTTCCCTGCTGCTCCATGCCTGCCTGTTTAAAGCCATCGCCCTGTGGGCGCCGCTGGCCGTCCTCTGGGTGTACCTGGAGCCGGGCGGTTGGGGGACCCGGGCACGGCGGGCCGGCGCGTGGTTCCTGGGGGCAGCCGGAGGCTACCTGGCCTGCCAGGCTTTCAAGGCCTTGGTGGGCAACCCGTCCCTGGCCGGCAACGGGCAGGGAGCCCTGCAGGTGGCCGCGTCGGCGGAGCGGTTCGCGCCCTGGAACACCCTGAGGATGCTCCTGGGGACCTCGCCGCTCCTGGTGGCGGCCATGGGGGGGCTCCTGCTCCTGGGGGCCATGCAGCTTCGCCGCAGGGGGCTGCGGGGCGCCTGGGAGGCGGAGGCCGGCTTCCCGGAAATCCTGCTGTTTGTCGTCTGCGCCTTCGCCTTCTTCGTCAATCCCACGCCTTTTCCTTACAACCTCGCCGTCCTCACCACCGGTGCCATGGTCGCGCTCCTGGCGCTGGGGCGACCCTGGTTCGAACCCGGCGCATTCAATGCGGTCCGGGGGCTCCCCTTCCTTATCTCCTCAGGCCTCCTCCTGCACCTGACGCCCTGGACCCTACGGGTGGCCGAGCTGTTTTCCCTTACCAACGAACGGCAGGAGGAAATCATGGCCATGACCGAAGCTTTCACGGGCCCGGAGGACCCGGTGTTCGACGGCATCGGCATGGTCCCCACTCGCAGGGCCCCTACCTACGAATGGGTCATCAACTGGGCCAACCAGGGCCGGTTCCGGGAGCACCCCCTTTTCGCCGGCCTGGGCGACCAGGTCCCCCCCGTGGTGCTGCCCAGCTACCGGCTAGGCTACCTCCCCCCCTCCGACCGCGCCTTCCTGTCCGCCAACTACCTCCTGCTGCACAAGGACTTCTGGGTCCTCGGCGCTTCACCCAGGGCTAGCGCGGAGCCGGGAACCTGGACCTGCCTCCGGTCCGGCAGGTATGCCCTCATCCCCATCAGGCCCAACCCAGGGCCCGTCACCCTCGACGGAAAGCCTCTCCCCCGGGGCATCACCTGGATCGCGAAGGGGCCGCACCAGCTGGCCATGGACCCCGCCGCACCCAGCGCCCTGTCCTGGGTGGGACCCACCGCCCAGACCCCTCCCACCCCTGGCAACGACGGCGCCCCCTCCCTCTGCCCCGTGCCCGGAGGGTTCTAGGAAGGCACGTGTCCTGGACCTGCGCCGGGGATTCGCTGACGCAGGTCCGGGACCCGCACGCTGACCTCCCAAGTCGCCGGGTGCCTAGTCGCCCATGATGCTGAAGCCGCCGTCCACGTAGAGCACCTGGCCCGTGATGCCCCGGGCCATGTCGCTCAGCATGAAGAGCGTGGCGTCGCCCACCTCGGCGGCGTCCGTGTCCTTGCGCAGGGGGGCCCGGTTCCGGTGGTGGCGCTGCATGCCGCCGAAGCCGGAGATGCCCGAGGCCGCCAGGGTCTTGATGGGGCCGGCGGAGATGGCGTTCACCCGGACGCCCATGGGTCCCATGTCGGCCGCCAGGTAGCGCACGCTGGCCTCCAGGGAGGCCTTGGCCACACCCATGACATTGTAATTGGGCACCACCCGCGTGCCGCCCAAATAGGACATGGCCACGATCGCGCCCCCTTCGCCCATGATCGGCGCGGCGCTCTGGCACAGGGCCGCCAGCGAATAGGCGCTGATGTCGTGCGCGATGCGGAAGTCCTCCCGGCTCGTGGCCAGGAACTGGCCCTCCAGGGCCGCCCGGGGGGCGTACGCCACGGCGTGGACGATGAAGTCCAGGTGCCCCCAGACCCGCTTGAGCAGCTCGAAGGTCATGAGGATCTGCTTGTCCGAGGTGACGTCCATGGGGATGAGGATGGGATCCTTGAGGTCGGCCGTGAGCTCCCGGACATTCTTGCCCAGCCGGTCGTTCTGGTAGGTGAAGGCCACCTCGGCCCCCTCCGCCAGTAGCCGCTGGGAAATGCCCCAGGCAATGGACCACTTGTTGGCCACCCCCACCACCAGTCCGCGTTTGCCCTTCATGAGCATGGCCACCCCCTTTGTTGAGATCTGCGACGACCTCTCAAATTAGCCCAAACGGCCCGCGGCCGCCACCGTGTCCTATACTCTTGCCATGTTTCTCCGCGCCGTGCCCTGTTTCACGCTTTCCATCGCCGTTGCGGCCTGGGGCTACTCCCCGCGCCCGGATCTGGACGCGGGCCGCTATTTGCAGGCCCTGGCCGCCGCCGACGCCGAGCTGAGGGCCGACCCCGGCAACGCCCTGGCTCTGGCGGCCCGGTCCCAGGCCCTCACCGCCATGATGCGCCTGCCCGAGGCCCTGGCCGCGGGGCGCAGGGCCGCCGACCTCAACCCGCGCCTGGGAGAGGCCCTTCTGGCCCGGGCCCTGGCCAGGGCCGGAACGGCCATCCAGCAGAAGAACCTGGGCAGCCTTCGGGGCGTTTCGGCCGCCATGGATGACCTCCGCGGCGCGGTGAAGCTGGACCCTGGCCTGGTTGCGGCCTGGATGGCGCTGGGGCTGGGCTATGAACAGCTGCCGGGCATCCTGGGCGGCTCCACCCGCCGGGCCCTGGAGTGCGCGGAACTGGTCCGGAAACTGGACCCGGGCAAGGGCTCGGCCCTCAAGGGCACCATCCTTTCCATGGAAGGCGAGTGGACCCAGGCGGAGGCCACCTTCGGCACGGCCCTGGCCATTTCGCCCAAGGACCCGGAAGTGATCATGTCCTACCTGGATGCCCTGGGCAGCCGGGAGACCCGCAAGGGCCTCGGCGAGGAGGAACAGAAGCGGCGACTGGCCCGGGAGGCCCGGCGGCTCCTGCCCGCCGCCCGGGGCAGTGCCCGGGCCCTGTGTTCGGTCTGCGACGCGCTCATCGACGCGGGCCTGGGCGAGGAGGCCTGGAACGCGGCCCTGGCCTCCCTGTCGTCCGTGGACGCGCCCAGCCTCATCCACCTGCAGCTCGGCAAGATCTCCGCCCGGACCGGCCTCCACGCCGATCAGGGATTGACCTTCCTGGACCAGGTCCTCAGGGAACCCCTGGAAGGCGGTTCCGGCGGCTACGGCACGGCCCACTGGCGCCGGGGGCAGATCCTCAAGAATGCCGGCCGCAAGGAGGAGGCCCGGGCCGCCGCCAGGGCCGCCCTGGCCTTCGACGCCAAGGACGCCAAGGCGTCCAGGCTCCTGGATGAGCTCCGCTAGGTCCGATGCCCGAAGCCAACCCCCAGGAGACGCGATGATCCCTTTCAATCGGCCCCACTTCACGGGTAGGGAGCTGGAATTCATCCAGGAGGTGTTCGAGAGCGGAAGGACCGCCGGGAATTTCGCCTTCACCCGGCGGTGTCAGGCCTACTTCGAGCGGCGCTACGGCCTCGGGAAAGCGCTCCTGACCACGTCCTGCACGGATGCCCTGGAACTCGCCGCCCTGGCCTGCGGCATCGGACCGGGGGACGAGGTCATCCTCGCGTCCTACGGCTTCGTGTCCACCGCCAACGCCTTCGCCCTGAGAGGGGCCGGCCTGGTCTTCGCCGATTCCGGCCCGGACCACCCCAACATGGCCGTCGCCAGCATTGCCGACCGGGTGACGGAGGCCACCCGCGCCATCGTGGTGACCCACTATGCGGGCGTCGCGGTGGACATGGATCCCGTGCTCGCCCTGGCCGAGGCCCGGGGCATCCAGGTGATCGAGGACGCCGCCCAAGGTATCGAGGCCACGTACAAGGGAAGGCCGCTGGGCACCCTGGGGCACCTGGGCGCCCTCTCCTTCCATGAGACCAAGAACATCCAGTGCGGGGAGGGCGGCCTTCTGATGATCAACGACGGGGAACTGGCCGCCCGCGCGGAGATCATGTGGGAGAAGGGCACCAACCGGGCCGCGTTCTTCCGGGGCGAAGTGGACAAGTACACCTGGGTCGACCTGGGGAGCAGCTTCTCCCCGCCCGAGATCACCGCCGCCGTGCTCTGGGCCCAACTGGTGGACCTGGAAGCCATCCAGCGGCGGAGGATGGCCGTGTGGAACCGCTACCACGCCGCGCTGGCCCCCCTGGAAGCGGCGGGCCATGCCTCGCTGCCCCACGTTCCCGCCCAGTGTGTCCACAACGGGCACATCTACTACCTCGTCCTGGACAGCCTCGCGACCCGGACCCGGCTGACCGAGCACCTGAAGGCAAAAGGGGTCAATGCCGTGTTCCACTACCAGTCCCTCCACCGCAGCCCCTATTTTGCCCCCCGCCACCTCGGGGGGCCGCTCCCCAACTCCGACCGCTACAGCGACTGCCTTCTCCGCCTCCCCCTGTGGCCGGACCTCGGCCCCGCGGACCAGGATGCGATCATCGGGGCCGTCGCGGGGTTCTTCGGCGCATGAGGCGCTGCGTGAGCTGCGCCGCTCCCCTCGCCGATCCGGTCTGGCGATGCGCCGCCTGTGGCTGGGCCGCGGAGGTGCGGGAGGGCATCCCCATGCTCCACGGGGATGTCCCCGATGGAGAGGGATTCTCCAAGGCTTCCTTCCAGGCCCTGGCCGGCCAGGAAGCCCGGCACTTCTGGTTCAGGAGCCGGAACCGCCTCATCGCCTGGGCCCTGGGCAAGCACCCCCCCCGCCCTGGGACCTTCCTGGAAGTCGGCTGCGGAACGGGGTTCGTGCTGCAGGGCCTCGCGACCCTGTTCCCTTCGACCCGCTTCACCGGGGCCGAGTACCACGTCGAGGGCCTCCCCTTCGCCGCCCAACGCCTGCCCGGGGCCGAATTCCTGCAACTCGACGCCCGGCGGCTGCCCTTCGAGGCGGAATTCGACGGGATTGGCCTCTTCGATGTGCTGGAGCACATCCCCGAGGACGACCAGGTCCTGGCGGCGATCGCCGCGGCCGTCAAGCCCGAAGGGACCGTCCTGGTCACGGTGCCCCAGCATCCCTGGCTGTGGAGCGTCGTGGACGAGAAGGCATCCCACGTCCGCCGGTATACCCGCGCCATGCTCCTGGACCGGCTGGCCGGAGCCGGACTCCGACCGGTCCTGGTCACCTCCTTCGTGTCCCTCCTCCTGCCCCTGCTGGTCCAGGTCCGCCGCCGCCGGGACAAGGAGGCGTTCGAACCCCTGGCCGAATTCGAAATCGCGCCCTGGAAGAACACCCTTCTCGCGCTCGTGATGGGTCTGGAACGTTTTCTCATTATGGCCGGCGTGCGCTGGCCCTGGGGCGCCTCCCTGCTCGTCGTGGCCCGGCGCCCCGGCCCATGAGGCGCCCCGGGTTCCTCGCCCTCCTCGGCTGGGCCCTGGCCGCGGGTTTCCTCGTCTGGGTCGGCCTGACCTTCGAGTGGCGGAGCGCCTGGGGCATCCTCCGGGGCGCCCGGCTCCTGGTCTTCATCGGGGCCACGGCCGGCACCCTCCCGCTGTTCTTCCTCATGCGGACCCTCAGGTGGCAGAGCCTCCTCCCCGACCAGGCCCGCTCCGGGTCGCCGCTGGACCGGTACCTCGCCATCGGGATCGCGGTGGGGCTCGGATCCGTCGTCCCGCTCCAGGGGGCGGAGATCCTGAAGGTCGAAGCCGGGCACAGCGGTTCCGGGCTTGGCCGCAAGCGCGGCTATTCGGCTCTCCTGCTGGAACGCTGCCTGGATTTGGCGTCCGTCCTGTTTCTCTTCGTGCTTTGCTACCCCCGGTACCTGCCGCCCCAGGGACGGACGCTCACCGCCACCCTGCTTTCCATGGCCCTGGCCGGACTCCTCCTCGCGCCATGGCTGGGCAGGATTCCGGGCACAGGCTGGTTCGAGGCGTGGGGCGCGGGCTTTCGCGACCTGGTGGCTTCCCCGGGCCGGCTCGCGGGGGCGCTGGCCTCCACCGCCGTGGCATGGCTGCTGGTCCTGGCCGGGTGGTACGGGGTTCTGGCCTCCCTGCAGATCCACCTGCGTCTCCCGGATCTGGCCGCGTTGATGTCCGGAATCGCCCTGCTGGGGATCTTCAGCCTGATTCCCGGCGGGATCGGAATCTGCGAGCTGGGCATCACCGGCATGCTCGGCCTGGCCGGGGTGGAGCCGGCACGGGCCCAGGGCGCCGCCCTCCTGCTTCGCGGCTATTCGTTGGCGTCGGCGGCCCTGGGGCTGGCCTTCCTCCTCTGGCAGCGGAAACGGCGCAGGAGGGGGGCCTGACGTCCAGCTACCAATCGGGGTATTCTCGGGACATCCCGGAGGCGAGGATGGTGCACATTTCGGTCGTGACCCCGGTCTACAAGGCCGAACGGATCCTGCCCGAACTCCACCGGCGGCTCCGGCTCACCCTGGAAGCCATCACGCCGGATTTTGAGATCATCATGGTCAACGACCATAGCCCCGAGAACGATTGGGCGGTCATCCGCGACCTTGCCGCCGCCGACCCGCGGGTCAAGGGCCTCGATCTCTCCCGGAACTTCGGACAGCATTTCGCGATCACCGCCGGGCTCGATCACGCCCAAGGGGACTGGATCGTCGTCATGGATTGCGATCTCCAGGACCAGCCGGAGGAGATCGCCAAGCTCTACGCCAAGGCCCAGGAAGGCTATGATGCCGTCTTCGGCCGGCGCCACGATCGCAAGGACGCCTTCCTCAAGAAGGCCATGTCCACCGCCTATTACCGAATCTACGGATATCTGATCGATGGATCCATCGATGGCCGCGTGGCCAACTTCAGCATCATCTCCCGGCAGGTCGCCCAGAGCATCGGCGAAATGCGGGAGCACAACCGCTCCTACGGCCTGTTCGCGAATTGGGTCGGATTCCGGACCACCGCCATCGACATCGACCATGCGGCACGCTACGAGGGGCTCACGTCCTACACCTCCGGCCGCCTCATACGGCTCGCCATCGACAGCATCGTCTCCCAGTCCAACAAGCCGCTTCGGCTTTTCATCCGGCTTGGGTTTTTCATCTCCCTGGTTTCCTTCGCATTCATCGTATACATCCTCTACCGCCATTTCTTTGTCGGAATCCGGATCGAAGGCTGGGCGAGCGTGATGGTCTCCCTCTGGTTCATCAGCGGCCTGCTGTTCATGAACCTTGGAATTCTGGGACTCTACATCGGCAAGACCTTTGACGAGACCAAGCGCCGCCCCCTCTATGTCGTCCGGGACCGCATCGGCCTTTCGGACCACCCCAGGGATTAAAGCGGAGGAGAGGCCGGAACCATGCAGATCAACGTGCTGGACTATTTCTTGACCGGGGCCCTGCGGACCCACCCCACCAAGGTGGCCATCGAGGACCACGGTACGGCCACCTCCTTCCAGGACCTCCGGGACCAGGCCTTGCGGTGCGCCGCCGCCATCCAGACCCGCACCAGGTCCCTCAACGAGGCCATCGCGGTCCTGCTGCCCCGGGGGACGGCGATGATCGCCGCCGATCTGGGCATCCTCTTCAGCGGGAACTGTTATACGAACCTCGATGCCAAAACGCCTGCCCTGCGGCTCCGGAACGTGGTGGAAAATGTCCGGCCGGCCCTCCTGATCACGTCCCGGGACCAGGCGGAGGCCGCGGCCGGGCTCGGTGTGGCGCCGGAGCGGCTCCTGTTCGTCGAGGACTTCCCTGGCGCCGCGAACGACGCCGAGGCCATCCTTCGCCGCCTGGAGCGGGTGATCGACACGGACCCCGCCTGCATCATCAACACCTCGGGCTCCACGGGAACCCCCAAGAGCGTCGTGCTCAACCACCGGAGCATCATCGATTTCATGGACTGGCTCTTCGGGAGGTTCGGGTTCGGGCCGGAGGAGCGCATCGGCAGCCTCTCTCCGTTCCATTTCGACATCTACACGCTGGAACTCTGGTACACCCTCGCCAAGGGCTGTACCTTCGTCATCATCCCGGAGCAGCATGGCGGCTTCCCCACGAGACTCGTGGAGTTCCTCGCCTCGGAACGCATCTCCTTCCTCTTCTGGGTGCCGACGGTGATGGTCAACATCAGCAACCAGGACACCTTTGCCGCAATCAAGCCTCGGGCGCTGCGCAACGTGCTGTTCGCCGGGGAGGTGTTCCCCACCCGGCACTTCAACTACTGGCGCCGCCATTTCCCGGAGGCCCTGTTCGTCAACCTCTATGGCCCCATCGAAATCACGGTGGACTGCACCTACTACGCCGTGGACCGGGACTTCGCCGACGAGGAGCCGCTGCCCATCGGCTTCCCCTGCCGGAACACCGATATCCTGATCCTGGACGCGGACGGGCGCCAGGTCCCGCCCGGGGCCCAGGGCGAGCTCTGCGTCCGCGGCACGTCCCTGGCCATGGGCTACTGGAACGACCCCGAAAAGACCCGCGGCGCCTTCGTCCAGAACCCCCTCAACACCCGCTACCCCGAGCTGATCTACCGCACCGGGGACCTCGTCCACGTCAACGACGCGGGCGAGATCCTTTTCGACGGGCGCAAGGATTTCCAGGTCAAGCACCTGGGCTACCGCATCGAGCTTGGGGAGATCGAGCACGTCCTCGTCAATTCGGTGGAGGACATCGCCAACGCCTGCGTCCTGTACGACCGGGAACGGAAGGAGATCATCCTCGTCTTCGAGAGCCAGCGGCAGGTGACGCCCGCGGAGATCCGGAAGAGGCTCCAGCAGGTCCTGCCCAAGTACATGCTGCCCACCGCGTTCCACCAGGTGGAGGCCATGGTGCGCAACCCAAATGGCAAGATCGACCGGAAGCGGCTCCAGGAGGAATTCCTCGGATGAGCGCCTTCGCCCCGGTCCCCAGCCTCGAAGCCCTCATGGCCGCGGTGGATTCGGTCAAGGCCGGGGCGGATGCCTATGTCACCAACCTCTTCCTGGACCCCGCGAAGGCCCGGGAATGGATCGCGCGCGGGGACCTCGCCTGCCTTGGGACCGGGGGCTGCGCCCTCTTCCTGCGCAAGGACCGGTGGTTCCGGCATCTCCATTTCTGCGCCGCGGACGAGGCGGCCCTGGCCGGCTCCCTTGGCCACCTCGAGGGGGAGGGGCTCCTCACTCTGGACCTCCTGGGCCGCGCGGACCGGGTGGAGGAGATGAGTCGCTGGTTCCAGGCCGCCGGTTTCAGGACCTATTCCCGCCTCACCCGGCTGGCCCGGATCCAGGCCAAGGGCGCGCCGCCCCCACCCGCGCCTCCCGCGGAAACAGAGCCGGCGGTGGCGGCGGATGTCGACGCCCTGCTCCGGAACCTGGAGGCTTCCTTCGATCCTCTCAAGGAGCACCTTCCCTCCCGCGAGGACCTGGACCTGGCGGTGGCCGCGGGCCGGGTCCGGGTGGTCCGCGGCGGGGCCGGCATCGCCGGGTTCCTTTACTCCGACACGCTCGGCGCCAGTTCCACCCTCCGCTATTGGCTGGTGGGCCCCGGCCACCGGGACCAGGGGATCGGCGCTAGACTGATCCGAGACTACTTCCACCGGAGCCCCGCCGTGACACGCTTCCTCCTGTGGGTGCTTGATTCCAACGCAGACGCCATCGCCAAGTACGGCCACTACGGGTACGCTCCGGACGGCCTCGTGGACCGGGTGATGATCAGGGAGGTGCAGCCATGAAGCTTGTCCTGGACATCCTGAACGGGATCCGGCCCGAATTCGATTTTTCCACCAGCCAGTCGTTCATCACGGACGGGATGCTGGATTCCTTCGACCTGCTGTCCCTGGTCGGGGAGCTCGAGGAGTCCTTCGGCATCCGCATTGACGGCCAGGATATCGTGCCCGAGAATTTTGCCAATCTCGCCACCATCGGACACCTGATCGATAAGAGCCGAAGGAAATGAACCTCACCTACGAAGGCAAGAAGATCTCGGGGATCCTCACGGTCCTGCCCGCCCGCGTCTCCCGGTTCGACGACGAGGCCGGCAACTACACGTTCCCCAGGGAAAAAACCCTGAGGCTCAAGCCGGTCATGGGGTTCGGCGAGCACCGGATCGTGGAGGACGGCGTCTGCGTATCGGACCTGTGCGTCTTCGGCCTCCGGGATCTGTTCGACCGTGGGCTGCTGCGGATGGAGGACATCGATGCCCTGGTGCTGGTGACCCAGTCGCCGGACCAGTTCATGCCCCCCACCAGCAACATCATCCAGGGCCAGCTGGGGCTGAAGCGCGACATGATCTGTCTGGACATCAACCAGGGCTGCGCCGGATTCGAGATCGGCCTGCTCCAGGCCTTCGCCCTCCTGGACCAGCCGGCGATCCGCAAGGTGGTGGTGCTCAACGCCGATGTGCTCAGCAGGAAGACCTCCCGGCAGGACCGGAACAGTTTCCCGCTCATCGGGGACGGCGCCTCCATCACCGTCGTGGAGAAGGATCCCGGGGGGCCCCGGATCCACGCCAATATCCAGATGGACGGCACCCGGAGGAACGCCCTGGCCATTCCGGCCGGAGGCTTCCGGATGCCCTCCACCCCCGCAACGGCCGTCCCGGTGGATGACGGCACCGGCAACCTCCGGGCCCAGGATCACCTGGTCATGAACGGCCAGGACGTGTTCACCTTCGTCATGACCGAAGTCCCCCCCATGATCCTCTCGCTCGCGACGGCCGCCGGTGTCGCGCTCGCGGACATCGACTGGTTCCTCTTCCACCAGCCCAACAAGTTCATGATCCAGAAGCTCGCCGAGAAGCTGGAAATCCCGCCGGAGCGCATGCCCGGGAACGTGGTGGAGCGGTTCGGCAACGCCAGCGGCGTGACGATACCCACCAACGTATGCCTCAACCTGGGGCACAAGCTCAAGGACCAGCGTTTCACCGCCTGTTTCGCCGGGTTCGGGGTCGGATTGACGTGGAGTTCGATTCTCATGACCATTGGGAACATGGAATTCTGCGAAATTGTGGATTACTGATGGAACCGGGAGAAGTCACCATGGACGTTTTCTACCAGAAGCTCCGAGAGATCCTGGAATGCGAGGACGTCCGCCGGGATTCCGATATCGGCGATTTCGAGAACTGGGATTCCCTGGGGGTCCTCACCATCCTGGCAATGATCGATTCCGAGTACAAGGTCGCCCTGTCCTCCGAGGAATTCCTCACGGTGCGCAGGGTCGGGGACCTCGAGGACCTGCTCCGGGCGAAGCTGGGCAGGTGATGGACGCGCCGGCCTTCACCCTGGTCACGGGGGCGTCCTCGGGGATCGGAAGTGGGGTCGCGGTGGCGCTGGCCCCGGAACGCAAACTGATCCTCCATGGGCGGGACCGGGAGCGGCTGGAGGGGGTGCGCGGAGCCTGCGCCGGCGGCGGCCACCTGGTGTGGACGGCCGACTTCGCCAGGGCTGACCTTCTGGCCGAAGAACTGAAGGCCTTCCTCCGGGCCTCCGGCGCCAGGGTCTCCGCCCTGGTCCACTGCGCGGGTACCGTCAGCGTGAGACCCACCCGGCTCGATGTCTACGGGGACAGCCTGCGGGCCATGAACGTGAATTTCTTTTCCGCCGCCGAGATCATCCAGGTCCTCCTCCAGGCCGCGCACAACGGCAGGACCCTTCAGGACATCCTGCTGATCTCCAGCATCTACAGCCGCCTGGGCGCCAAGGGCCAGGGCATCTACTGCGCCACCAAGGGCGCCGCCGATGCCTACGTGAGGGCACTGGCCGCGGAGCTCTCGCCCCGGGTGCGGGTGAATTCCCTGCTGCCGGGGGCGGTCCTCACCCCCATGACGGAAGCCCTGCCCGAGGCCTACCTCGACCGCTGCAGGGACGCCCACCCCCTGGGCCTGGGGAGCGTGGCGGACGTGGCCAACTACGTCGAATTCCTCCTGTCGCCCAAGGCACGGTGGGTCACGGGACAGAACATCGTCGCCGACGGGGGGTTCAGCGCCTGCAAGGGGCTGTAGGAGATGGGAATGGCCAAGGACTGCAGACTGTTTCGCGCCGCCTCGGGGGAGTGGGTCACCCGCGCCTCCTTGGCCGAAGGCCTGCGCCGGGCCGGCGCCGGCGGCCACGAGATCCTCTATGTGCACACGGACATCTCCTTCGGCCAGCCGAACCCGGATCTCGGCCGGGAAGGCCTCCTGGGCGCGCTCCTGGAGGTCCTCCTGGACCTGGGCGCAGGCACCCTGCTGTTTCCCACCTTCACCTTCAGCTTCTGCAACGGCCAGGATTTCGACGTCCGCACCTCCCGCTCGCACATGGGTGCCCTGAACGAGTACGTGCGAAGGCGGCCCGGGGCGCGACGCTCCCTGGACCCGCTCATGTCCACCGCGCTGCTGGGCGCCAGGCCCTACCTCGTCACCGATGTGGGCCGGAACTCCGTGGGGGAGGGCTGCACCTTCGACCTGATGCTCCGGGAGCGCGACGCTCAGTTCCTCTTCCTCGGCGTGCGCCCGTCCAAATGCTTCACGTTCTCGCATTTCGTGGAGGAGCGGCTCCAGGTGCCCTACCGGTACCCGCGACCCTTCACCGGGCGCATCACGGATGCTTCGGGCCGGGCCTACGACGACACCTACACCCTGTACGTGCGCCACAAGGACGTCATCCCCGCCTCCGACGGCGCCTTCGAGGCCGAGGCCGTGGCCGGGGGATTGATGCCGCAGGTGCCATGCGGGGACGGCTTCCTGTCCACCATAGGCGCGAGGGCCGCTTTCGACCTCTATGCCTCCCGGATCCGGGAGGACATCAACTACATGCTGGAACGCCCCTACCCCGAGCAGCTGGTGGAGGCGTTCCACGCGGACCACATGACCGCGCTCTGAGGGCCACCCATGTTCGCCGAGAGGATCCCCATCGATTCGGAAGCCCTGGGGCGCACCGTGCTGGAGCTGCGGGAACCCTCCATCCATGCGGATTTCGCCGCCCTGGAGGCCGCCTACCTGGCCCAGCACGCCCCCCGCTACTGCGTCTGCAAGCTGCCCATCGAGGACCTGGAAGGCATCCACCACCTGGAGGACCAGGGCTTCCGGTTCCTGGAACTGCAGCTCAAGCTGGTGGGACGGCCCAGGACCCGCGATACGTCGGCCTTCCCCTACACGTTCTCCCCGGTGACCGGCGAGGCGGACCTTGCGGAGATCCTGGAAATCGCCCAGACCACCTTCGTCGCGGACAGGTTCTCGGTGGATCCCCTGCTCAGCGCCACCGACCCCGGCGTCTCGGGGCGCCGGTACCGCCTTTACGTGGAGAAGTCCTACCGGGAACCGGACGAGCGGCTTTTCAAGCTGGTGAGCCGGGAGTCCGGACGGATCGTGGGGTTCAACACCCACAGGTACCTGGGTGCGGACGAAGTGCTCATGTTCGTGGGAGGCGTGCTGCCAAGCCTCAAGACCACGGGCCTGGGGGCGATCATGGACTACTACCTGATCAACGATCTGAAGGAGCGGGGGGTCCGGAAATTCCACACCCATGTTTCGGCGAGGAACTACCCGGTCATGAACCTGGAAATCGCCGGGCTTGGCTTCAAAGTCCTACAGAACTTTGCGATACTTAGGAAAATCTACCCCTGATCCCCCTTGAAAGCCCCACCGGACCCACCCTGACGCCTAGCGGCATCCCGGGTGACGCAGGAGGGCACCCTAGCAGCCGATTCCCAACCGAAAGATTCCTTTTTCCCAACCTTCCCTCTTGGAACAACTGATATTATCCTAGAGGCCGCCTTACCCAACCAACCTTACCCCGATGGCATTGGAATTGCTTGCTTTGGGGTCCATCTCACGAAGGAGACCTTATGAAGAGACAGTCCGGCTTCACCCTCATCGAACTGCTCCTGGTGCTGGCCATCATCGGCATCATCAGCGCGATCGCCATCCCCGCCCTGCTCAGCCAGCGCGCCCGCGCCCGCGACAAGACGGCCATCTCCAACATGGAAGGCCGCGTGGGCGACCTGATCGGCCAGTACGACAAGTTCCGCGAAGCGGGCCTGAAGGCTACCTCCATCGTCACCAGCCTGTCGAACTACCTTGCCCAGACCGGCGGCAATGACAAGAACCCCTGGGATCCCGCGACTGGCGCTTTCAACACGGCTGTTGCCACGGCCAACCTGGGCAGCACCCAGTCCGCGGCCGTCACCGCCCTCAAGGGTGCGGCCGGAACGACGGGCCTGTGCGAATACCGCATGCAGTTCCCCACTTCCGCCGCCCCCGGTTGGCTCGGCGGCGCCGTCAAGATCAACGGCCTCGTTCAGGGCTCCTCCAAGGTCGCCAAGGTTTCGGCCATCGAGTAGTCAGCCTTTCGTTACGCTGATGGGAGGGGGATTCGTCCCCCTCCTGTTTTGTCCAGAGAGGGATGCGGAATGCAGAAGATTGTTGGCCGCTGGGCGGCGCCTTTGGCAGGGGGCCTTCTTTTCGTAGTCGTCCTGTTCCTCCTGGTGGGCTACCGTTTGAAAACGGCGGAAGCGGGCATTCAGACCCTCATGTCCGCCGGCGTGATGGTGGCCCCGGTGAAGGCCTTCATCCTGCGCTTTTCCCTGACCCTGCTGATCCCCTTCTACGTGATTGCCGGCCTTGCCCTCTGGGGGGCCACCCTGGTGGCGGCCACCCTGGCCCGCAGGGGCTATTCCAGGCGCTGGACGCCCCTGGACGGGTTCCTGTTCACCCTCTCGGCCCTGCTGTGGACCCACCTCCTCCTGTGGTGGCAGGTGCCCACCACCCTCTGGCTGATCCCAGGGCTCAAGTTCCTGCCCTTCTGGCTCATCTTTCCCCTTCTGGCGGTGCTGACCCTGGCCTTCCCGGTGCGGTGGATCCGGCGGGAGGGCCTCGGCCCGGTGAGAGGAACCCTGCTGGCGGCCGCGTGGCTCGGGCTCTGGTCCCTGGTCCCCCTGCTTCCGGAGCGGCTTCCGCGGTTGCTCACCCCGGCCAAGGGAGGCCAGGACCGAACCCAGGTGTTGATCATCGGGCTGGACGGCCTTCGGCAGGACGTGGGCGTTCCCGCCACCTCCGCCTGGACGGGAACCACCTACCTCAACGCCTACACGGTCATTCCCGCCACCCGGCTCCTGTGGGCCATCCTGTGGGGCGGCGACCCGATGGTGTACACCATCGGCCACGCCCCCCCCCTCAAGGAGGAGCTCCTGGGGCAATTCCCCCTGCCCCTCATCGACCGCGCCCAGGAAAAGGGGTGGAAGCCCAGGTTCTACATCGATGATGGTGGGACCATCGGTCTGGCGGGGCGCCCCTCCAATTTCGATGACGTGCTGATGCCGGCCCCGGGCTGGGAGAACTTCGTGAACTCCAATATGAGCGCGGGCTTCCCCCTCTTCGCCGCCTGGGAGAACTGGGGCCGGGCCTTCCCCACCACCAATCCCTGGGCCCCCCTGGATGCGGGGCTACGGGAGGCCCTTCGCCTGGGCGCGGGATCCAAGCTGGTGATGTTCCATTCCTGCCTGGCCCATGTGCCGATCTTCCTGAGACGGGAGGAACTGGCGGAAATCAAGTCCTGGTGGACGCTGAGGCCCGTCTCCCTGGAACCCTTCTATGCCCGGCAGCAGATCACCGCGGCCCGGGCCGCCCGGTACGATCAGCGGGGTGATCCGTTCACCTCCTATTCGCTCCGCATGCGCTCCATCCTCAAGGCCTGGGAACCCATATGGGCGGGCCTGGACCGGGACCCCCGGTTCGCCGGGGCCACCCGGGTCCTGTTCTCCGACCACGGCGAACGCTTCTACCACGTCACGGACACCATCCGCCTCAGCGGCGTCCACGGCTACGACCTGGATCCCTGGGAGGCGCGCATCACCTTCAAGGTGGACGGCCCCGGTTTCCAGGCGCCGCCCGGAGCGGCCCCGGTGGCCACCACCGTCAGCGTCCTTTCCCTGCGGGACGCCCTGGCCAAGGCCATAGACCGGAACACCCCGCTGGACCGCCAGACCCTCGAGACGTCCCATCCGGTGGCCCCCCTGAGGTACCAGACTCTTTCCCTGGATCTGTTCTCGGAATCCGCCGTGGGCCTCTTCCGGGAAATGGACGTGGCCAAGCTGGCGCTTACGACCGGCATCGCCAAGAATGGCATCTGGTTCACGGACCAGGACCAGTCCGCAGAGGAGCGGGCTGAGCAGGTCACCCTGGCCTTCGGCAAGGGGGCGGATCTGGAGGTGGTCAAGCCGTTGAAGGCGGGAGGCGCCTACCGGTACCTCTACGAGGGGTACCTCCTCAAGTCGCACGAGGTGGTCTCCGAGGAGGCCTACAAGGCCGCCAAGGAACGGGCGAAGGCCCTGCTGACGGCCGCCTCGCCCCTTGTGCCGGATTCCCGGGGCCCGGCCTCAGTCGCCGCGTCCCGGGCGACGGAATAGCGGGGACCCGCCCAGGCCCCACCGTGCAAGGCGGAACGCCAGGGCCGTGTGGAGGCACCCGAAGCCATATTGGACGCTGCGGCGGAAATTGATGGAGGAGGCCTCGGCGAAGTACTTGGCGGGGCAGGTGACTTCCGCGATGGTGAATCCGTTCCAGATGATCTGCGCAAGCATCTGGTTGTCGAAGACGAAATCGTCGCTGTTGGGTTCGAGGTCCAGGCGCTCCAGCACCTCCCGGGAAAACGCCCGGAATCCGGTGTGGTATTCCGAGAGCTTGGCCCCCAACATGACATTGCTGAAAAGGGTGAGGAAGCGGTTGGCCACGTACTTCCACCCCGGCATGCCCTGGGCCACGGCCCGGCCCCCGAGGATCCGGGAGCCCAGGACGCAGGGATAGAGACCATTGGCGATAACCGAAGCCATGGCGGGAATGAGCAGCGGGGTGTACTGATAGTCGGGGTGCAGCATCACCACTACGTCGGCCCCCTCTTCCAGCGCCAGCCGGTAGCAGGTCTTCTGGTTGCCCCCGTAGCCCTTGTTCCGGTCATGCACGTGGACCTTGGTGTTGGGGAGGCTCCGCGCGATGGCCGCAGTTTCATCCTGGCTGCAGTCGTCCACCAGGATGACCAGGTCCACCAGCCCAAGGTCCATGACTTCCCCGTGGGTCTGCCGGAGGGTCCGGGCGGCGTTGTAGGCGGGCATGACCACCACGACCTTCTTGTTGTTCAGCATCGCGCCTTCCTGTGTGGGGGCCCGGACGTGCGTTCCGGATACCCTCAGAATAGCCTGTCCCCCGGCTCAACTTCAGGGCTTATGGAGCGTCCCCATGAGCCGCTGGGCTTCCCCATTGCCCGGTTGGATTTCCAGCACCTTCCGGCATTCCGCCCCGGCTTCTTCCAGGGCGCCTGCCTTTTTCAGGGACGCCGCGAGCTGCAGGCGCACCTGCACCTGCCGCGGCGCGAGGACCGCGCACCGCCTGAAGCAGGCAAGGGCCTCGGTGTCCCTGCCCACGGCCGACAGGGAGAGCCCGAGGTTGAAGAGGGGGGCGGGATCCGAGGGGTTGCTCTGGGTCGCGGCCAGGAAGCACGTGATCGCCTCCGCATGCTGTCCCAGGCGCCGGTAGAGGAAACCCAGGCGCAGGCGCGCATCCTGGTCGCGGTCCGCCTGGAAGTAGGGGTCCAGCTCCCCGTCCGTGCGGGGCCGTTCCTTGGAAAGATACTCCCGATAGCAGAAGGCGGCCTCCTGCAACCGACCCATATCCAGGAAGAGAAGGGCGAGTTCCCGGAGGGCTTCGGAATCCCCGGGCGTGGATTCCAACAGGCCTTTCAGGCAGGCCGCCGCCTCCTCCCGCCGGCCGAGCTGGACGAGGGCCCTGGAGAGAAGGAACCGCGGAATCCGGGCCCGGGGAGCCATGGCGATGGAGGCACGGAATTCCGGAAGGGCTTCATCGAGCCGGCCGGCCACCAGCAGGGCCTGGCCCTGGTTGGTGCGAGCGACCGCATTGTCGACCGTGACCCTCCGCGCATGGGTGAACAGCGTAAGGCTGTCCCGCCAGAAGCCCACCTGGCCATGGGCCCGGCCCATGAGCATCACCGTGGCGCATCCTCCGGCCAGGGCCACGACCCAGGGACGGATCCTCCCCCGGGAGGCCGCGTCCCGCAGGCCCCAGACCACCATCACGAAGGGCCCCAGCAGCGGGATGTAGGTGTAGCGGTCCGCCATGCTCTGGGAACCCACCTGCACCAGTCCGATCACCGGGACCAGGGCCACCAGGTACCAGAGCCACCCCGCCAGCAGATAGGGCCTGCGCTCCCTCAGGCGGCAGGCGGCCACCGTGATCCCCACCAGCAGGGCCAGAGCCGCCAGGACCTTCCAGGGGGCGATGTCCACGGCCCTGAGGGGGTAGAAGGGCGCCAGGGAGACCGGCCAGACCATCTTCCCGAGATACTTGACATAGGCGATGAGGGCATTGCCTGCCCGAACCGGCAGGGGCACACTCTCCAGGGTGGCCACGGCCCCGCCGTACCGCTGGACCACGAAGGTCACCAGACTGGAGCCCGCGGCCAGCGCGAAGTAGGGAACCTTCTCCCGGAGCCGGGCGCGAAGGGACCCATTCCGGCCCAATGGCCAGCGGTCCAGGATCAACAGCAGGATGGGAAGGGTGACCAGCATGGGTTTGGCCATGAGGCCCAGGCCGTAGAGAATCACCGCGGCCCACCGCATCCTCCGGTTCTCCAGCCCCCGGACGTAGGCCCAGATCGTGAGAAGCATGAACACCGTGCTCAGGACGTCCTTGCGCTCGGACACCCACGCCACGCTTTCCACATGGACGGGATGGACCGCGAAAAGGATCGCCACGAACCAACTGGGCCAAGGGTCCCCCGTCATGGACCGCAGGCCGAGGAAGACGAGCATCGTGCCGGCCGTGTGGAAAACCACGCTGACCAGATGGTGCCAGCCCGGATCGGCGCCGAACATCGACACGTCCGCCAGGTGGGAAAGCCAGGTCACCGGGTGCCAATTGGCCGCGGCCCCGGTGCGGAAGGCCCAGGCCACGGTCTCCCAGGAGAGGCCCTTGAGTACCTGCGGGTTTCGCGTCACGTACACCAGGTCGTCGAAGTTTACGAACTGGAAGGTCCGCACCTGGAAGTACACGATCCACACCGACGCGAGGAGGCCCGCGCACATCAGCGCGGTAAACCACCGGCGCCGGGCTGACGCGTCCGTGCCGATCACGGCTTCCCCGGGCGCCGGACGGGGCACCCCCTCAGGCGGTGGGCTGGCCATGGAGGTCCAGATGCTCCCAGGACACCCCGAAGTGCGCCAGGATGCCCTCCCGCTCCGCCCGCTCCTGCTCGGCGATGCTCGCATAGGGGCGCAGGAACACCACCCTGCGCACCCCGCGGCGCACCAGGGCGCGGGTGCAGGTCAGGCAGGGCTCGTCGGTGACGTACGCGGTGTGCACGGCCCCGTCGCAGAACCCCAGGGCGTTCTCCTCGGCGTGGCTGGTGTGCAGGCAGCGCATGCCCGGGCCGCAGGTCTCGGGGGTGCAGTGGGCCATGCCGGGCAGGGCCCCGTTGTAGCCCCCGGAGGCCAGGCCCCCGTCGGCCCTCAGGAGTACGCACCCCACCTTCAGCCGGCAGCAGGTGCCGAGGCGGCTCAGCTCCAGGGCCATCCGGAGGAAGACGTCGTCCTTCAGGGCGGATCGGCTCATGGCGTGACTCCTAGCGGCCAGGGACCACTTCGATGTCGATTTGATGCACGGGGCCGTCGCTCCGTTCCTGCCAGAGGATGTGGGCTCCCAGGGCCCGGGCCAGCTGGTTCACGCCCTCGCGGGTGTCGGGCTGCAGCGCGGTCTTCAGCTCGGAATGGAGGGTGAGGCGGAGCTGGGCCCCCCGCAGCCGTTCCCCCTGGCGCGCCATTTCGCGGTAGACGCCGAGCACGACGGTCTCGGCGCTGGGCCTGCGTCCGGAGCCCTCGCAGTGGGGGCAGGCGCTGGTGAGGAGCCGCTCCAGGCTGGGGCCGGTGCGCTTGCGGGTCATCTCCACCAGGCCGAAGTCGCTGATCTCCACGGCCCGGGCGTGATTCCGGTCCCGCTCCAGCTCCTCCTGCATGCGCTTCATGACGGCCTCCCGGTGGGCGGGGTCCATCATGTCGATGAAGTCGATGACCACGATGCCGCCCAGGTTGCGCAGGCGCAGCTGGCGCACCACCTCGGGAATGGCCTCCATGTTCGTGAGGAAGACCGTCTCCTCCAGATCCTTCTTCCCGACGAACTTGCCGGTGTTCACGTCGACGCTGACCAGGGCCTCGGTCTGGTTGATGACGATGCTGCCGCCGTGGCGCAGGAAGACCTTGGGCTGGCGCGCGGCGTCGATCTCCTTCTCGATGGCGAAGGCCTCGAAGATGGGCAGGTCCGAGGTGAAGTGCTTGATGCGGCCCACCCACTCCGGGTGCAGCCGGCTCACGAAATCCACCACCTCCCGGTAGGTGTCGTCCCGGTCCACCCAGAAGCTGGAGACCTCCTCCCGGAAGAGGTCCCGGAGCACCTTCTGGAGCAGCCGGAAATCCTTCCACACGAGGCTCGGGGCCTGGAGGTTCTGGCAGCTGGCCTGGAGATCGGCCCACAGCTCCCGCAGGTAGGCCACGTCGCTCACCAGGTCCTCGTCCTTCTCGCCGATGGCGGCGGTGCGCACGATGAAGCCCTCGCCGGGAAGGGCGTGGCCCTTGATGAGGTTCCTCAGGCGCTCCCGCTCCTGGGGGTTGGTGATCTTGCGGGAGATGCCCACGTGCTCGATTCCGGGCATGAGCACCAGGAACCGCCCCGGGAAGCTGATGTGGCGGGAGAGACGGGGTCCCTTGCTGCCGATGGGATCCTTCACCACCTGCACGAGGATCTCCTCCCCCTCCTTCACCGGCGGCAGGGTCACCGGCAGGGCGGGAAATTCCAGGGAGGAATCGCCCCCCTCGTCCTCCTCGGAAACCTCCTCCGAGGGCAGGCGGTGGGTTTCGGGTTCGTCCAGGTACAGGAACCCGTCCTTGGCGCCTCCGATGGCCACGAAGGCGCTCTGCATGCCCTGCAGGAGCTTGGCCACGCGGCCCTTGTACACGTCCCCCACCTGGCTGACCTGCGTCGTGCGTTCGATGAACAACTCGCACAGCTGGCCATTTTCCAGGAGGGCTATTCGCATCTCCAGCGGGGTCGCATTGACCACGAGGGACCGTCGGACTTCCATGGCTGTTACCTCTCAAGAAGTCGGCGGAAGCGCGTCGGGCGATTCCCCAGGGGCTCCCGGTCCTGCCTGGCCGGGGGCTGACACACTTTTAGCAACTCTTAGGAATAATGGGAAGCCCGATTAGAAAAATACGGGGTCGCCCCCCCCGCAATAGATCCGCTCCCGGGGCGGGGATTCTTGGTAATGTCAGGGATCATGACAGCCGGTGCCATTTCCTTCCTGGGGGCCTTCCTCCTCTTCTTCCTGCAACCTTTCATCGCGAAGGTCATCGCGCCCTGGTTCGGCGGCGGCAACCACGTCTGGTTGACCTGCATGCTCTTTTTCCAGGCGGTTCTCCTGGCGGGCTATGCCTATGCGCACCTCCTGCTGACCCGGGCCTCCCCCCGGGTCCAGGGCCACCTCCACCGCGTCGTCCTGGGGCTGGCCCTGGCGAGCCTGGCCTGGACCTTCCACGCCTCGGGACTCCCCCTGGTCCCGGCCTCCGGCTCCTCCGGGGCCGCCGGGGTCAATCCTCCCCTGGCGGTCCTGCGCGTCCTGGTGACGGGGGTGGGGCTTTGCGCCCTGCCTTTGGCCGCCAGCTCACCCCTGGCCCAGGCCTGGTTCCTCCGCACCGGAGGGGGGAATCCGTTCCGCCTGTACGCGCTCTCCAATGCCGGTTCCCTGCTCGGTTTGCTCGCCTATCCCTTCCTGGTGGAACCCTTCCTGCCCTTGAAGACCCAGGCCTGGGCCGCCGCAACCCTGGTGGTCCTCTACGTGGCCTTGATGGCCCGCCTTTCGGCCAAGGCCATGGATTCGCCCGACCTGGGTCCTTCCCGGCCCGAGGATGGAGGGGAGGCCGGGGCCTCGCCCTGGGCCTGGGGATTCATCGCCCTGACGGGGACGGTCCTCCTGATGGCCGTGACCAACCTCCTGACGACCGAACTTTCCGGCGTGCCCCTCCTCTGGGTCCTGCCCCTGGTGATCTACCTGCTGACCTTCATCCTGGCCTTCGACGGCAAGCTCGACCTGGAGGGGCCCTGGGCCCAGGGGCTGACCCTGGGGGTTTTCCTTCTGACGCTGCTCCTGATTCCAGCGGCCACCCGGTTACCCGGCCTGACGCTCCTCACCGCCCTGCTTCTCACGACCCTGTTCACCGGCTGCCTGCTCTGCAACTGCCGGCTCCACGCCCTCCGCCCCCACCCGTCGCGGCTTTCGGCGTTCTACCTGACCCTGGCCCTCGGCGGGGTCCTGGGGGGAATCGCCGTGAGCGTCCTCGCCCCGCTGGTTTTCAACCGGATCCATGAATTCCCCTTGGCGGTGACCCTGGTGGGCCTGGTGGCCGTGCTGGGGGCGCGGCCTCCCCGGGCGCCGGGCTGGGTAGCGTTGGCGGGTTGCCTGGCTTTGACCCTCACGGGCCTCGTGCGGAACGCGCAGCTCCCCGACCGGAGCTACCGGGATTTCTACGGCCAGATCAAGGTCGCCTCCTTCGGGGGCGGCGCCCTGAAGGTCATGTTCCACGGACGCACGGTCCATGGCCTGGAGCGCATGGACGCCCCCCTCCTGCCCGTGGCCTACTACCAGGACCATTCGGGCATCGCCCTGGCCCTGGCCCGGCTCCGCAGGGTGCGGCCCACCCTGCGCATCGGCGTCGTCGGCCTGGGCGTGGGCAACGTCCTCGCCCATGCCGTGTCCGGCGATCAGGTGCGCATCTATGAGATCAGCCCCGAGGTCATTCGGCTGGCCGGCCACCACGGGCGGGAGTTCACCGTGGTGGATGCCTGCCCGGCCCGGTGCGAGATTCTCCCGGGCGACGGCCGCCACCGCCTGGGCCTGGAGCCGCCCCAGGGCTTCGACCTGCTGTTCCTGGACGCCTTCAGCGGCGGCAATGTGCCCGCGAGCCTCCTCACCCTGGAAGCCATGAAGGACTATGGCCGCCACCTTGCGCCGGGCGGCCTCCTCGTCCTGAACGTCACCAACCGGCTCCCCGTGGACCGCCTGGTGTTGGCCAATGCCAAGGCCCTGGGGTTGGGGGCCCTGGCCATCGTCTCCCCCGGAAGGGAGAACCCGGCTCCCCTGGGCCCGCTCCAGAAATGGAGCAGCTTCATCCTCCTGGGCAAGGACCCCGCCATGCTCCTGGACCCCGCCCTGGTGCAGCCCGCCCGGGCCATCATCCTCCCCCCCCTGCCCCCCGGGACCCTGGTCGACCCTTCGCCGGAGTTCCTCCGGCGGGTGGCGGCCGGGGACACCCTGGCCGGCGGGGTCCGCCCCTGGACGGACGACTTCAACAGCCTCACCCTCCTCCTGATGGCGGGCAGCGCGAACCTGGAGGCTAGGCCACCGGCGTCCGCTCCTCGTGGGCGAGCTCGGTGATGCGGTTCCGGTCATCCACGAACACCACCTTGGGCCTGCGGGCGGCGGCCTCCTCCTCGGTCATCCAGCCGTAGGCGGCCAGGATCACCAGGTCCCCGGCCCGCACATGGTGGGCGGCCGCCCCGTTGATCCCCACCTCGCCGGACCCCTCCTGCCCGGGAATGACGTACGTGCTGATCCGGGCCCCGTTGGTGACGTCGTAGATATCGATCTTCTCGTTCTCCAGGAACCCCGCAGCCCGGATGAGGAGGGGATCGAGGGTGATGGACCCGATGTAGTCCAGATCGGCCCGGGTGACGACGCAGCGGTGGACCTTCCCGAGCAGGAAATTTCTCAGCATGGCTTCCTCCGGTCCAGGCCCCGGAAAGGGGGGTCCCGGCCAACTGAAGATTCTGCTCCCGATTGGGAGTTTCGTCCAGGACCACGCCCCCTTCAGGCTTCGAGGTGGCTTATGAACTGCATCGGCTCCCCCGAGGGGGTGAGGAGGACGTTGTCGATGAGTCGGGTGCCGCCCACGACCACCGCGGCGCACAGGGCCGCGGGCCGGTTGATGCCGCCCACGATGGGGTCGAGGCTGGAGGGGTCCACCACCTGGCAGTACTGCACCTCGCCCGCGGCCTCCATGCTCGCGCGGGCCAGGGCGGCCAGGGCCTCGGCGTCGCGCTCGCCCTTCTCGAAGGCGGCGGTGGCGGCGAAGAGGCCCCGGCTGATGCCCAGGGCCCGGGCGCGCTCGGCCTCGGTGAGGTAGGCGTTGCGGGAGCTGAGGGCGAGGCCGTCGCCTTCCCGCACCGTGGGGGCCACGAGGATGTCCACGGGCAGGTTCAGGTCCTTGACCACCCTGCGGATGATGGCGGTCTGCTGGAGATCCTTCTGGCCGAAGAAGGCCAGGTCGGGCTGCACCATGCTGAAGAGCTTGGCCACCACCGTGGCCACGCCCCGGAAATGCCCGGGGCGGAACGCGCCGCACAGGGCGTCGGCGATGGGCCCCACGGAAATGGAGGTGCAGAAGCCCGTGGGGTAGACCTCGGCGGCCTCGGGCATGAAGAGGATCGCCACGCCCAGGCGCAGGCAGAGGTTCTGGTCCCGTTCCAGGTCCCGGGGGTAGCGGGAGAGGTCCTCCCCGGGCCCGAACTGGGTGGGGTTGACGAAGACCGAGACCACCGTGGCGTCGCAGCGGGCCGTGCTCTGCTTGATGAGGGAGGCGTGCCCCTCGTGCAGGTAGCCCATGGTGGGGACGAAGCCGATGCTCTTGTGGCTTTCCCGGAGCGCCTTGAGGGCGACCTTCAATTCGGAGATGGTGCGGATGATGCGCATTGTATGAACCTAGCGAGTGGGCTTCCAGGCCCTGACCTGATCCCGTGCGGGTTCTGGAAGCATATAGGACTCCTGGGGTCCTGGGAACCTCCCGGCGCGAACATCCTCGGCCCAATGGACCATGGATTCCGTCAATTGCTCGAAACCGTTCATGTAGGTCCTGACGAATTTCGCGGAAGGCCCGGGAAGGAGGCCGAGAATATCATGGAAGACGAGCACCTGGCCCGAGCACCCGGGACCGGCGCCGATGCCGATGGTTGGAATGGTCAATTCCTGGGTGATGCGCTCCGCCAGTTCGGCCGGTATCCCCTCCAGCACCACGGCGAAGCACCCGGCGTCCTGGATGCGCAGGGCGTCCTCCAGGAGTTCCACCGCCGCCCGGGCCTCCCGCCCCTGCACCTTGAAGCCCCCCATGGCGTTCAGGCTCTGGGGCGTGAGCCCCAGGTGGCCCATGACGGGGATCTCCGCCTCCACCAGGGCCCGGATGACCGGCACCCGCCGGGCCCCGCCCTCCAGCTTCACCCCCTGGGCCCCGCTGCGGATGAAGCCCCCGGCGTTGCGCAGGGTGTCCTCCACCCCCAGATGGAAGCTCAGGTACGGCATGTCCACCACCAGCAGGGCCCGGGGCCGGGTGCGGGCCACGGCCTCCAGGTGGTGGGCCATCATGGCCAGGGTGACCGGAAGGGTGTTCTCGAAGCCCAGGCAGACGTTGCCCACGCTGTCGCCCACCAGCACCACGTCCACGCCCGAGGCGTCGGCGATGCGCGCGGTGACGGCGTCGTAGGCGGTGGTCATGACGATCCGCTCGCGTCCGTCCCGCATGCGCTGCAGGTCGGGGACGGTCACGGATCGGGTGGGGACGGGGGCATGGCTCATGGGTTCACCCTGGGGGACGGCACCGGAGGCAGGTTCGCCTGCGTGGGGCTCCAGTCTGCCAGAGGATCCGATTTGGCGGGCAGGACGAACCGGATGCCCGCGGCCTCCACGGCCCGGCGGAACCCGTGGATGTCGGGCCTGGCCAGGAAGCTCGCCTCGAAGTGGGACGGCAGGCGCGTCCACAGTTCCTGGAGGGCGGGCAGGGCGTCCTGGATGCGGCTCCGGGCCCCCAGCTTCTCCCCCTGGGCCAGGAGGAGCTCCGAACTCCGCGTCTCGGCCTCCAGCACCTGGGCGGGGAATTTCAGCTCCCGGGCCAGGGCCACCACGTCGCCCCAGGCCAGGAGAGCCTCGGAGACCACGGCCTCGGAGGTCCCCGACCGGGACAGGAGCAGGGCGTGGGCGCGGTGCCATTCCAGCTCCAGCCACCGCGAACCCGAGCCCTCCACCGGACCCTTGAGCCGCTCCAGGTGCACCCAGGCCGATTCCGGGGCCCCCTGGCCCGCATCCAGGGTCTCGGCCTGGATGCAGCGCAGCCGCGCCAGGCCCTCCCGCCAGAGGAACCCCGCTTCGCCGAAGCGGTTGGCGGCCTCCAGGTACATGCGCCGCGCCTCCCGCCAGGATTCCTTGAACGCGGCGAGCTCGCCGCCCAGGAAGACCCCCTCGGCCACGTCCAGGGGCGTCGCCGCCAGCGAGGACCCCTCCGAGGCCTCCACCAGCAGGAATTCCGCCTGGACGAAATCCCCCATGGCCGCGAGGGTGCGGGCCTTCCAGGTGAGCGCCCGCGAGGCCATGGGGCGGTCGCCCATGGCCTGGTAGCGGCGCAGGGCGCTGTCCAGGTGGGCCTGGGCGGGCCCCAGCACCTGCTGGGCGCTGCGCAGCATGCCCAGGTCCAGGTGGCACTGAGCCTTGAGCCCCGCGTCGTCCAGGGCCCGGGCGAAGCCCAGCCCCTCCTCGAAGAACTGGCCCGCGGCCTCCAGCTGGCCCAGGCCCAGGTGCGCCTGGCCCAGGGCCTCGGCCACGCCCGCCAGGCGCCGGCGGTCCCCCTCGTGCTCCAGGAACCGCTTGGCGGCGCCCAGGGAGGCCAGGGCGCGCTGGAACTGGGCCCGGTGGCCCTGGACCCGCCCCTGCTCCAGGAGCAGGGCCACCTCGTCCCGGTGGCCGGCGCCGGCGCCCTTCTGGGCCAGGAGCGACAGGCCCTCTTCCAGGGCCCGCAGGGCCTTGGTGCCCGCGCCCTGGGCCATGTGGAGCCGGCCCAGGGCCAGGCGCAGCCGGGGCTGTTCGGCGTGGAAGGGATGGTCGGCCAGGCAGGCCGCGGCCATGCGGATGGACTGGTGCGCGTCCCGGAAGCGGCGCTGGCGGATCTCCAGGAAGGCCTTCTTGCGGTGCAGCCGCGCCACCTGCTCCTCCTCCTCGGCGCCGGGCCCCGGCTCCCCCAGGGCGCGGCTGGCCTGATCCAGGGCCTCCCAGGCCAGGTCGTAGGGCGAACGGTCGCCGGCCACCTCCCAGGCCACCCGGCCCCGGGACCACGCGTCCGCGAGGAACTCCCAAAGCCGGGCCCGCTGGCGCGGGTCCGGGCCCAGGTCCAGGGCCTCGGCCACCACCTCCTGGGCCTCCAGGGGCCCGGGCAGCTCCCTCTCCACGGCCGCCACCACCTGGGCCAGGGCCCGGTCGCGGCCCTGGGCGCAGGCCTGGAGGCGCACGGCGAAGGCGGGATTCCGGCCCTCCTCCTCCATCGCCTTCACCAGGGCCCCGGCCAGCGCCGGCAGCGCGTCCGGGGCGGTGCGGCCGAGGATCAGGTCCCGCACCTGGCCATCGGGAAGGCGATGGCGCCCCTCCGCCAGGAGCGCCAGCCTCGCGCCCACCAGGGACTGGAGGGGCGCCTCCGCGGCGTCCGCGTCCAGGCCCAGGGCCCGCACCAGGGTGGCGTGGGCCAGGGGCGCCCCGGCCAGGGCGAGGAGGCGCGCGGCCGCCAGGGCGGCGGGTTCCAGCCGGTCCAGGCGCCCCGCGAGGATGGCCTGCTTGCGGCTTTCCTGGGTGTCCAGGGCCGGGGCCTCCCCCCCGGGGCAGGTCCAGCGCCCGCCCTCCCAGACCAGGAGCCCCTCCAGGATGGCCATTTCCAGGATGCCCTGGAGCAGGCCGGGGTTGCCCAGGCTGGCCTGGCAGGCCTCGGCCTCGAAGGCCGGGGGCAGATCGCGGGGGCCCAGCAGGTCCCCCAGCACCTCCAGGAGCCGGGCGTCCTCCAGGCGGTCCAGCACGACGGTGGCCGCGGCCTCCTGGTTGCGCATGGACTCCAGGTAGGACTTCAGCCCCTGGCAGGTGCCCATGCCCCGGAAGGAAAGGAGCCAGGGCACCCGGGTATGCCCCGCCAGGCTCCGCAGCAGATCCAGGATCTCGGGCGTCACCCGCTCCAGGCCCCGCACCTGGACGAGCCGGGGATGGCGCGCGTGGGCGTAGTCCAGGGCGCCCACGGCGGCCTCCACCTCCTCCACGTCCAGCTTGCGGTCCGCGAAACCCGGCCTGCGGCCCCCGCGCAGGAAGGCGAAGGTGGCCATGCGGCGGGCCAGGGCCTTGGCCAGGGCGGGCTCGGCGGCGTAGAGGTCCGCCTCCAGCCCGGCGATGGCCTCCTGGAGCAGGCGCCCCAGGAACTCGCCGGCCTTCTCCCCCGGGAGCAGCTCGATGGAGACCACCCACATCCCCTCGGACTCCGCGGCGGCGGCGGTCCAGTCGCAGAGACGATCGTGGCCCAGGCCGTCCTCGCCCAGGAGGAGCAGCACCCGCTCCATGGGCACGCTGGACCCCAGGCCGAACATCAGCGACTTGGTGTAGGTCCGTTCCTGGGACCGGCCGCGCATGGGGCACCCCGGGGCCTCCATGAGCTCCGGGGCCTGCTCCCAGAGGCGGGCGTTCCCCCGGCCCTGGGGCGGTTCATCGGGAAGCGCGGCCAGGCCGTCGTGCCCCCAGGGCGCCGTGCCCAGCACCCGGGGCACCTGGATCCGCCCCGGCTTGACGCCGATGACCTCCGGGGAGAGCAGCCGCGGGAAGCGCGAGCGCCCCATGGCCTCCCGCACCGCGCACACGAGGCTCTCCCGGCCGGCCAGATCCTCGTCGCCCCAGAGCCGCAGGAAGGGGACCCCGTCCAGGCCCTGGAGGAACCAGGCGACCTTGTCGTCGAAGCCCAGGTGGCACACCGGCGGGTCCGCCGGCTCGCCCTGGCCGAACCGCTCCAGGAAGCCCGCCTTGATGGCGTCCAGCCCCTTGGGTCCGGGCAGGGGCTCCCACAGTTGGAGCAGGTTCCGGGGACCGTCCCCGTCCCGCCGCACGATCCACCACGTGCACCCCTGGCTCCCCTCCGGCACGGGCAGCTCCTGCACCGCCTGGTACCAGCGCCCGCCCAGCCTCCAGCCCCGGCTCACCGGTACCTGCCGCGGGGGGGGCGAATCGCATGGGTCATGGGCGGATTCTAGCAGTGCCCCGGCCCGGGCCCCCCACAAACACGATGCCGCCATCGTGTTTAGAACCGCGCCAGCCGTAGCCTTGAGCGGCATTTTTTCCTTTGACGGATATGCGAGTGAAACGCAGAATCAAATTCATTGGATGTCACAAGAAGGGTTCCAACGTGGCACGAAGTTCCTATAGTTGTGGTACCAACCAAGGTCAATTCGGAGCGTGCTAGATGGCACAAAGCGTTGAACTTACCAACCGATGGGATACCCGCCTCGCCGCGTGGGCGGACGAGGAGCACAGCGCCTCCAAGCGCTTCCTCATCAGCGCCGCCGTGTGGGCCCTGGTGGGAACCCTGTTCGGCTTGATCGCCGCCTCGGAATACTACTGGCCCGACCTGGTGCACAACCTCCCCCAGCTGCAGTTCGGGCGCCTGCGCCCCACCCACGTGAACGTCGTGGCCTTCGGCTTCATCTCCATGGCCAACGTCGGCGCCATCTTCTACGTCATCCCCGAACTGTGCCGCACGCGCCTGTTCAGCGAGCGCTGGGGCAACGTGCTCATGGTGGCCTGGAACAGCGTCATCCTCCTGGGGATCCTCTGCCTCACCAACGGCATCACCGAGGGCCGGGAGTACGCCGAGCTGCCCTGGTTCCTGGACCTGGCCATGATGGCCGCCCTCATCCTCTACATCGTCCTGGTGTGGGGCACCGTCCTCAACCGCAAGGAGAAGCAGCTCTACGTCTCCATCTGGTACATCGCCGGCACCACGCTGTGGTTCCCCGTGGTCTACCTCATCGGGAACCGCGTCTTCTTCGCCGTGCCCGGCATCGGCGACGCCATCGCGAACTGGTTCTACGGCCACAACATCCTGGGCCTCTGGTTCACCACCAACGGCATCGGGCTGCTCTACTACTTCCTCCCCAAGATCACCCGGAACCCGCTCTACTCGCACCTCCTGTCCATCGTGGGCTTCAGCACCATCGCCATGTTCTACACCCCCACGGGCACCCACCACCTCCTGCAGAGCCCGGTGCCGGAATGGCTCAAGGCCGTGGCCGTCATCTCCTCCGTGATGCTGCTGGTGCCGGTCATGAGCGTGCTGGTGAACTTCTTCCTGACCATGAAGGGCAAGTGGTCCATGATGACCACCCACCTGCCCCTGCGGTTCTTCGTGACGGCCCTGGGCTTCTACTTCCTCACCTGCTTCACGGGCCCCTTCCAGGCCACCCGCTGGATCAACTGGTACCTGCACTTCACCCACTGGGTGGTGGGCCACGCCCACTTCGCCCTGCTGGGCACCTTCGGGTTCGTGGGCTGGGGCGCCATCTACTACGTGGCGCCCCGGGTCTCGGGCCGGCAGTGGTACTCCCGCCGCCTGGCCAACGCGCACTACTGGCTCTCGCTCATCGGCACCGTCCTCATGATCGTGGCGCTGACCGTGGGCGGCCTCATCCAGGCCTCGGCCTGGGAGGAGGGGATCCCCGTCTACCGGGGCGTGATCATGGTGGCCCCCTTCATGCTGATGCGGGCCTTCTCCGGACTGCTCATCGTGCTGGGCCAGGTGCTCTTCCTCTACAACGTGGTCAAGACTCTGGTGTTCGCGGAAGCGTCCCTGGAAGGGCCCCTGGAGGAACCCGCCGCCGTCCTTCCCCAGTCCGCCGCCGTGCGCAGCTAAGAGGAGCTCCATGACCACCCAGCGAGCCAACTACCTCTACCCCGCCCTCGGGCTCACCCTCATCATGGCCTCCATCATCTTCGTGGTGGTCCTGGTGCCCCGGTGGACCTTCAAGCCCCCCGAACCCCGGGACCTGCGGGACTACACCACCCAGGAGCTGCGGGGCCGGGAGATCTACAAGCGCGAGGGCTGCTGGTACTGCCACTCCATGGTGAGCCGGCCCCAGGACTGGGACCACGGCCGCCGCTCCAAGTCCTCGGACTACTTCTACGACGCCTACCACCTCCTGGGCTCCGAGCGCACCGGTCCGGACCTCGCCAACATCGGCGGCAAGTTCCCGGACCAGTACCACATGCTCCACCACAAGAACCCGCGCTACGTGAAGCCCGGGTCCATCATGCCCCGGTACGACTACCTCACCGAGCAGGAGCTCACGGACCTCACCGCCTTCCTCCAGAGCCTCGGCCCCTACGGCACCCGCGCCCTGGACGTGAAGGACGGCAAGGCGAAGTACGCGGCCAACGGCGAGACGAAGTGGGCCAAGGTGCGCGACTACACCTGGGTGGGCGGCGAGCTCAACGGGCTCACCGAGAAGGTGGCCATGTGGAAGCTGGACGTGGCCCAGCAGCGGGCCCTCAACGAGGAGCTGTACGGCGAGCACCTGGAGGTGCCCTTCAAGTACACCGCGGAGATCGAGGAGCTGATGTACGGCTCCAGCCACGAGGCCGCCAACGCCAAGGGCGCCCTCCAGGGGCTGGCCACCCCGGCCTTCCCCAACAAGGAGGCCCTGGAGGAGGCCCGGAACGCGGATCCCGACGTGCGGGCCTGGAAGGAGAACAGCTTCAAGGAGGGCGAGATCACCGACAAGAACCGCCTCCTGGCCAACTACGGCAAGGGCCTGTTCAACAACCAGTGCTCCCCCTGCCACGGCGTGGCCGGCAACGGCAAGGGCCAGGCCGCCTTCACCATGACCAAGCGCCCCGCCAATTTCGACGAGGACAAGTTCGCCACCTACACCACCGACACCTGGTACTGGCGCATCAGCCGCGGCGTGCCCGGCACCCAGATGCCGCGGTGGGAGTACACCCTGGACGCGAACCAGCGGCTCACCCTCACCGCCTTCCTCAAGTACGTCGCCCAGAACAAGGGCCTGGGCAAGCTCCAGGGCGCGGAGAGCAACTACGAGAAGGCTCCCGTCCCCGCCGCCGCCCCGGCCAAGTGAGGTGCCCATGACCAACGATCCCACCAAGGACACCAAGGACACCAAGGAAGACGAGGACCTCATGGAGGAGGTGTCCGGCACCAAGGTCGGCCACGGCAAGGCCCCCTTCGCCCTCGTGATCATGTACCTCATCATCCTGGTCTGGGCCGTGCTGGCCTGGATCCGGCCCAGCGGAACCTAGGAGCGGTTGATGCGCAAATCCCTCCTCCTCCTGCCCCTGCTCCTCCTGGCCTGCGCCGACAAGGGCCTCTCCACCCGCCGCGGCGCGGGCGGGGAGGTGGTCCTGTCGGCCTCCGCGGCGCCCGCGGGCCTGGAGCCCGGGGCCGAGACCCCCTACCCCCTGGGCCTGCCCTCCGCCCTCAAGGGCCGGGCCACGTACACCGCCAACTGCGCCTCCTGCCACGGCACCCTCCTCACCGCCGCCGAGGCCGCCGAGATCAAGAAGCAGGCCGCCCTGCCCCCCACCCACGCCGACTACGGCGCCAAGGTGCGGGAACTGGCCGCCGAAGGGCGCTGGCCCGTGATGCCCCCCAAGGTCGGGCCCGACTTCACCAGCCGCGCCTGGCGCTTCCAGCGCACCCCCAGCCAGCTGTACCGCCTCATCGCCTTCGGCCGGGCCCCGAGGCTGGAAGGGGATCCCGCCAAGGGCTTCTACGCCCACCCCGGCCCCTCGGGAAAGCCGGGCGAAGGCTGGATGCACGCCATCAAGGACCTGCGCGGGGACCAGCTGGTGGCCACCGGGGATCCGGTGCCCGTGTGGAACGCCGTCTACTACGTGTGGAGCCGCGCCATCGCCGCGGCCAGCCCCACCCAGTTCAAGGACGTGTGGGACATGTACGGCCAGAACTGCTCGGTGTGCCATGGGGACACCGCCCAGGGCAACGGCCCCCTGGCCCGCACCCTGAACCCGCCCCCCTTCGATTTCTCCAACCGCAAGGCCCTGGCCCAGAGCACCGACGCCTTCCTCTTCTGGCGCATCTCGGAAGGCGGCCAGTTCAAGACCATCCCCCTCTCGGTGCGGGAGTCCATGACGCCCGAATCGCTCCAGCAGTTCGTCCACCAGTGGTCCGCCATGCCCAGCTGGCGGGGGGTCCTCACCGAGGACCAGCGCTGGATGCTGGTGGACGGCGTCCGCAGCCGCACGTATGAGCACGAATAGGAGAGTGTGATGAAGGAGAACCAGCGCCGGCTCTTCCTGAAGGCCATCACGAGCATCCCCATCCTGGGGGGCGCCGTGCTGGCCGCCAGCGCCCTGATCCGGTACTTCAAGCCCACCACCGTCGGGGGCGTCAAGGGCCTCGTGGCCCCCCCCGACGAGGCCGGCAGCAGCATCCAGGTCGTGGCCGCCCTGAGCGAACTCACCCAGCCCTGGGACTTCAAGGAGTTCATCTACATCCGCAAATCCGTGGAGTATTCCAGCCGCAAGATCCAGGGCGCCAAGATCCCCGGCTTCGTGGTGCGCATGCCGGACGAATTCACGGACCCCAAGGATCCCAAATCCAAGTTCGTGGTGGTCCAGCGCATCTGCCCCCACCTGGGCTGCACCTTCAATTTCGTGAAGAGCCCCGAGGAGCTGGCCGGCGGCTACAACTACAAGCCCCCCGCGCCCACCCACCCCTACTTCGCCTGTCCCTGCCACCTGTCGGTGTACGACCCCACCCGCAAGACCGACGTGGCCCTCCAGGGCCCCCTGCCCGGCAAGGTGGTGTCGGGCCCGGCCCCCCGTCCACCCCGCACCATGTCCTTCGACATCAAGGACGGACAGATCCTGATCACCGGCACGGAAGGAGGCGGCGTTGGTTAAGGCCATTCCCTATCTCATCCAGGGCCTCCTGCACGCGCCCGGCACCTTCCGGAAGTGGTTCCAGGAGCGGTGGGCCAAGATGCAGCTCTTCGACGAGGGCCGCACGGACCAGGCCCGGACCAACCCCTGGTACACCCTCGGCGGCATGTGGTACTGGGTCTGGATGCTGGTGATCTTCAGCGGCGTGGTGCTGATGATCTACTACGTGCCCGTCACGGACCAGGCCTACCACTCCATCGAGCGCATCCAGCACAACTGGCGCTGGGGCCCCGTGCCCATCGGCTCCCTGGTGCGCGGCCTCCACAAGTACGGGGCCGACGCCTTCATCATCCTGGCCACCATGCGGGTCTACCGCATGTGGTTCACGGGCGAATACAAGCAGGGCAACGAGTTCACCTTCATCATCGCCCTGCTGCTGCTGATCATCGGCATGTATTCCGGCCTCACGGGCTACCTCCTCATCTGGAACCAGCGCGCCCTGTGGGCCACCAAGGTCATGGCCACCTTCCCCACCTACCTGGACCAGAACCCCAGCTGGCTCCCCGGCGGCAACCTCATCAACTGGACCAACCAGGGCAAGACCACCGCGCAGATCCTCCTGGGCGGCACCAGCATCGGGCCCGCCACGGTGACCCGGTTCTACGCCTTCCACTTCATGCTCAGCTTCATCCCCATGATCTTTTTCGAGCTGCGGGTGTACCGCCTGGGCTTCAAGCGCATGAACATCAGCAACTGGTCCAAGCTGGCGGTGTTCGCCATCATCCTGGCCATCGCCGTCATGATCCCCGCGGCCCAGGGCAGCCCGGCCAACCCCGAGGTGACCCCCAACCCCATCCTGTCGGACTGGTACTTCCTGGCCATGTATCACTTCCTGAAGCTCCAGGACCCCTACCTGGCCACAGTTCTCACCGTGGCCATCCCCTTCCTGGTGCTGACGTCCATGTTCCTGGACCGCCGGCCCGAGCGGGAATGGGGCAAGCGCCAGATCTTCAACTGGATCGGCATCGGCGGCCTCATCTACTTCGTGGTCTTCAGCTTCCTCATCCTCAACGGCATCGCCGACCTGCACCGGGACGCGCCGCTGTGGTACTTCTCCATGGGCGGCTTCCTCCTGGCGGGCTACATCCAGGACTGGGCCTACGTCATGCGGCGGGACCAGAAGCGGTGGTGGGAGACCTTCCACCTCTTCTTCGTGGCCTTCATCCTCGTGTGCATGTCCGCCAACACCCTCTACCACTACTTCGGCGATATCCGGGAGTGGAACGTGCTGGGCCGGGCCCAGATGCCCGATGTCCTGGCCCGGCTCCAGAAGGCCAACCCCCTGGCCACCCCCGACATGGCCTTCGAGTGGCTGGAGAAGAACCGGCCCGGCCTGAACCTCTGGCTCACCAGCCACAAGGGGCCCAACAAGCCCGCGGGCATGGAGCTCTGGCTGGTGCACGTGATCGCCTGGCTGGGCATCCTCGCCTCGGGCACCGTCATCGGCCTGGGCAGGTGGGGGCGCCGCAAGAAGGCCGAAGCGCTGGCGGCGCTGGCCAAGGCCAAGCCCCGGGCGGCGGGGGCCTGACATGTATTCCCTCCGGCAGATCCAGGCCTGCAAGTGGACCGGAGCGGTCCTGGCCGTGGGCGTGCTCAGCGCCACCTTCGGCCGCTGGAACGCCTTCAGGGCGGCCCCGGCCCCGGGCACCTATGCCGGCATCCTGGGGGCCCTCACGGGCTTCCTGCTCCTCATGACCTCCCTGGCCGTGGTGGTCTACGCGGAAGAGAAGGCCAAAGGGCGCATCACCCGCCCCCGGCCCCTCCTCGATCGCATCGCCGACCGCCTTTTCCTGAAACGCGACGAACATGACCAAGGTTGAGCCCATGCGCAAGCGACCCATCTTCGGTGTGATCTTCCTGCTGACCGGCCTCGGCATCTTCGGCTACTTCATCCTGCACAGCGTGCTCACGGAAGTGGGCCCGCCCCCCGGGGTGCCGGTGCCCGCGCCGCTGCGCATGGAGACCACCAACAAGGAACCCTTCCGCGAATTCGACGTGGTCAAGTGGCTGGGCTGGGCCTTCGTGGTGGCGGCCCTGGCCGAAGTGGGCGCCGCCTACCTGGCCAAGCAGCGCACCACCCTGGACCAGTAGGGGACGACATGTACCGCAAATTCCTGCGCCTCACCAAGAGCCTCACCGTCAGCTTCGAGAAGCTGGTCAACTTCGTCACCACCCAGGAGCACAACCCCCTGTACTTCCACGGGGCCCTCCCCCTCTACACGTTCTGGTTCCTCATCTTCTCGGGCATCCTGCTGTGGATGTACTACATCCCCACCCTGGACCGGGCCTGGTCCAGCGTGAACTACATCTCGGCCCTGCCCACCCCGGGCGACCCCATCAACCTGGCCGCGGGCATCCCCTACGGCGCCGTGGTGCGGGGCATCCACCGCTGGGGGGCGGCGGCCATGATGATCGTCACCCTGCTGCACATGTTCCGGGTCTACTTCACCGACCGCCACCGGGCCTGGCGCTGGCTGCCCTGGGTCACGGGGGTGGGCCTGCTGGTCTTCGTGCTCTTCGTGGGCCTCAGCGGCTACCTCCTGGTGTGGGACGCCCGGGCCTACTACATCGTGGTGGCCACCCAGCACCTCTTCGACGGCGTGCCCGTCATCGGCGCGGCCCTCTCCAGCTTCCTGGTGGGCGGCGAGGGCATCACGGACTACACCCTCACCCGCTTCCTCTTCTTCCACGTGGGCGGGGCCGTGGCGATCTTCTTCCTGGTGTGGATGCACTTCATCCGCCTCAAGGAGCCCGTGGTCACCCCCAGCCGGGCCACCAACTTCCTGCTGCTGGGCTTCATCCTCCTGGCCGCGGGCACCCTGCCCGCCATCAACATCACCCACGAGCTCCTGGCCAAGTACGGCCACGACCCCCGCATCGCCGCCCAGGCCGCCTACATCGCCAGCGACGCCCCGGCCCAGATCGGCACCCTGGTGGAGACCATCCGCTACGACGCCTGGTACATGTTCCCCTACTGGCTCATCCAGAACGTGGGCACCACCTGGACCTGGCTGATCCTGGGCGGCTCCACGCTCCTGCTCTGCGTGGCGCCCTTCTATCCCAAGGACCGCCGGGCCAACATCGCCGAGGTCGTCGAAGCGAAATGCACGGGCTGCACCTTCTGCAGCCTGGATTGCCCCTTCGAGGCCATCACCATGGTGGACCGGGCCCCGGGCAGCAAGTTCAAGCAGATCGCCGTCGTGCAGGCGGCCCGGTGCAGCGAGTGCGGCATCTGCGTGGGGGCCTGCCCCTTCCAGGCCATCGAGCTGCCCGAACTGCACTCCAAGACCCTGGAGGCCGATCTCCTGGCCCTCGTGAAGAAGGGAGCCTGAATGTCCGACCCCAAACGCACCGTCATCGGTTTCGTCTGCGAGCGCAGCCTTCCGGTGGAACGCATGCTGGACGAGCACAAGACCCTCCTGGACGACCCGGACACCAAGTTCGTCGTGGTGCCCTGCTCCGGGATGGTCAAGCCCACCCTCCTGGAGGCGGCCCTGGCCAACGGCGCCGACGCCACCTTCGTGTGCGGCTGCGCCATCGGCGACTGCCACTACCGCACCGGCAACCTCATGATCCGCGAGCGCCTGGAAGGCAAGCGTAACCCCAAGCTCCGCAAGACCACCGACCGCCGCAAGGTGGGCATGTTCTTCGTGACCATGAAGGACCGGGTGGCCTTCCTGGAGGCCCTGGCCGCCTTCAAGGCCGGCCTGGACGCCCCACCCGCGCAGGAGGACTAGCATGGCCACCCCCGCCAAGAAGGCCGAGAATCCGACCAAGGACTACGTCGTGATGCTCCGCTACCTCCTCTTCTACCTGTTCTTTTTCGGATTGCTCTACCTCGTCGCCCTCTTCGGCGAAGTGGCCGAGAAGTGAGGAGCCGCCCATGACCGAACCCAACGAAGCTCCCCGCCCCGAAGGGGAGGAGCCCCCCGTCTCCCTCGTGAAGATCCTCCAGGAGAACCCCTTCCTGGTGAAGATGCTTGTCTTCTTCTTCCTCATGCTCTTCGTGCCCCTGGTGCTGGCCTGGAAGTTCGACCTGTTCCTCGTGGCCAATTAGGCGGACCCCATGGACCATCCCAACTGGACCCTCATCATCGTCTTCACCGCCGTGGGCCTCGCCTTCGCCGCGGGCTTCGTCCTCTTCGCCCTGTGGGCCATCCGCGACGGCCAGTTCAAGGACGTCGAAGGGGTGAAGTTCCGCATGCTCGAGGACTTCAATCCCAAGAAGGGCCGGCGGGAGGTCAAAGACTGATCCAGAAGGTGCCGGAGTTCCGGCTGGGAACGCGCTAGGATCAGTGGAGCCACCCACCCAGGAGGAACGCCCATGCCATCGCAGGAGACCGGCCAGCAACCTGCGCGGCTCCTGGGGGTCGCTCCCATCATCTGGGCGCTGGTGGGCCTTTCCATTCTCCTGCTGCCCATGCTCATCGTCGCGACGGGCTACCTGCCACTGGACGATGCGCTCCGACACGCGGCCAAGGCCGTGGACGGCCGGCCATGGTCCCAGATCCTGGTGCTGCGCGAAGGCATCATGGGGGATCCCAACGCGGCCTGGCACGGGCTCCTGAGATCGGTCCACCTGGCAACGGGCTGTGGGCCGGAAGCCCTGGTGGTGGGGTCCGTGGTGGTTCTGTGCTCCCTGGTGCTGGCGGCGCCCTTGGCTTGCATGCGCGCCCCGGAGGCGTGGATCGGCGCATGGGCCCTCGCGCTGGTCACCGAGGCACCCCTTGCCCGGCTGATGCTCGGCCGGCCCTTCCTTGTGAATATGGCCTGCCTCGTGGCCATCATGGCCTTATGGAGCCGGCCCGGGCCCAGGTCCGCCTGGCGTAGCGGAGGCACGCTTCTCCTCTTCACACTGGCGGCGCTCATGCACGGGAGTTGGTATCTTGCCGCCGTCATCCCCCTGGCCTTCCTGCTGGCAGGCCGTATCCAGGACAGCGCGACCCTGGCCGTCTTGTGGGCGACAGGAAGCGTGCTGGCCGGAATCCTCACGGGCCATCCCGTCGAATTCCTCCTGGGCGAGCTCATTCACATGGTCCACGCCCTCAAGGGCACGTCCACCCCAGGCATCCTTGTGCCGGAATTGCGCCCCTCCGGAGGCAACGGCCTTCTTGCCCTGACCTGCCTTGGCGCCGTGGCCTTCTCCCTCCTCCGGGACCCAAAACCCGAACGCCTCCTGCGCGACCCCCTCTTCGTCCTGGCCGTGCTTTGCTGGGTTTTCGGCCTGAAATTCCGGCGGTTCTGGGCGGATTGGGGACTTCCCTGCGCCATGCTCTGGATTGCTTTCGAGGCCGAGCCCTACCTCCTGCGCCTTGGCCAGCGGGCACCCCTCCGGCGCCTCCAACTGGCCGGTGGCATCTGCCTGAGCTTCCTCCTCCTGGGCAGCGCCGACCTGAACGCCCGCTGGACAGCCAGCCTTCGGAAGACCTATGTCACGGCAGATGTGCCCGGCATAGGCCCCTGGCTCCCCGCCCCGGGCGGAATTTTCTATGCCCCTGGCATGGATTTCTTTTTCGAGACCTTCTTCCGGAACCCAGGAGCTCCATGGCGGTACATGGTGGGCTACGAGCCTTCCATGATGCCCCCCCACGACCTGGAGGTCTTCCGCCAGACCATCGCCAGCCCTTCGCCCGCTGACGCCATCCAACCCTGGATCCGGTCCATGCGCCCCGAGGACCGCCTGGCCCTGCGCGGCCTACCCACCGTCCCTCCCGGCATCCAGACCCTGGAGTGGTTCCACGTGGGGGGGGACCTCTGGATCGGCCGTAAGCCCAGGCGCTAGTTGCGGACCCTGAAATTCCGAGCCGTCTCTGGGTAGAGCATGGTTCCCATGGGGTTCCTACGGCGGCGTCCGGAGGCACGAGGGCCGTGTCGGGGCCGCGCACACGCATGAGGGTGCCCGCCCGGAGCCTGGACGGCCGGGTCCTATTCCAGGAGCGCCGCTTCGCCCCCTCCGGCGATCCCATGCCCTGACGGGATCAGCCCCGAGACCTCCCCTCCCAGGGGGGTGGCGACCGTGAAGGCCCGGGGTCCGCCCCCGGCCTCCGCCACCGTGGCCACGATGAGGTGGTCCGCCACCACCCGGAACCCGCGGGCCGGCATCCCGTCCAGGGTCACGGCCGCGGCGTCCGTGAAGCCCGAACCGGCCAGGAAGACCGTGCGGAACCCCCAGGCGGCCGGTCCCACCAAGGCCCGGTCCACCCTGGGCCGGACCAGGGCCCTGAGCTTGCGGCCGGCGGCGTTGTCCCAGGGGCCCGCGGCCGCCTCGAACACCTGGCCCAGGGTGGCCGGGCCCGCCCCCGCCACCGCGTCCAGCAGCGCCTGGTCGGCGTCGTTGAGGAAAAGGTGGAGGGTCGCCGCCGCCCGGTCCTCAAGGCGCACCAGCGTCCAGAAGGCGGTGGTGGTCCCGTGATCCAGGCCCACCAGGTTCATGACCCCGCCCGGCGAGGACAGGACGAAGAAGCCGTCATCATGCACGTGCACGGGTCCCGGGAAGAAATCCCCGGCGGCGTGGCCCTGGAAATGGAAGGCGGGACCGGCGTCGAAGAGGCCCACCTCCACGGTCCGCCCCCGGTTGTAGGCCGCGGGTGCCGCCACGAAGCCGGGCGCTTCCGGATCCGTCCAGTAGTGGGGCCGGAACAGGTAGCCCGCGTCGTCCAGGTAGGGCATGTCCTGGCTCACGCAGAAGAGGTCCACCCGGTCCTCCGGGATCCCCAGGGCGCGGACCCGGTCCCGGAGGGCGGCCGGCACGGCCTCCAGGAAGACCCGCGGCAGCCCCAGGGCCAGAGTGCAGAAGGTCCCCGTGGATTTCCCGGGGCGGAGGTTGTCCAGCAGGGGATTGTAGTCATGGAAAATGGGAATCTTCGGGAAGTGGAGGGCCCCGTACTGGGAGGTGCGCATCCCCGCGGGGACGTCCAGCAGATGGAAACCCGGGTTCCAGGGGTCCAGGAGGGGCATATTCCCGGGGACCACCCGCACCGGGGCCAGGGGGGTGGCCAGGAACGAGGGCCTGTGCCCTTCGGGCGGAGTCACCGTGAACACCGGGGTCGCCACCCCGGCGCCATCGCCTCCCGCATGGAACCCGAATGCGCCGCTGGCCAGGCCTGGCGGAATGACGAAATGCAGGGTCGTGCCGTCCTCCAGCATCTGGTCCTCCAGGACCGCGCCGTCCCTGCCCAGGGGACCGGCCCAGTCCAGGTCCCGGCCGCGCACCGTCACCACCGTTCCCGGCGGTCCCGTCCGCGGCGTCATGCTCTCCACCCTCACATCCGCCGTGACCAGGAAGGCCTCGCTGGTGGCGGTGCCCGCCGCCGTCTCCACCTCGAAGGGCGCCCGCGTCCCGGGCGCGACCGGAGGCACCCCCACATCGATGCGTCCCGGCCCGGTGACGGTGAACAGGCCCGCGGGCAACGGGATTCCCCCAAAGCGGACGGTCAGGCCCCCCTGGAACGGTCCCCCGGTCAAGACAAGGGCCGAGCCCACCGGGCCGCTGGTTCTGTTGAGGGTGGCAGTGATGGGCCCCGGGGGCGGCACGGGGGGGGCCACCGGGCCAGGCTCGGTGGCCGGTGCGGGTGGGGCAAGGGGCGCTGGCCCGGCCGGCGGGATTGGTGGGGGAGCAGGCGTGGTAACGGGAATCGGGCCAGTCACAGGAACGGGCGCAGGGCCCGGGACCGGTTCAAGCGCCGGAACGGGTGTAGGGGCGGGGACCGGTTCGGGCGAAGGTACGGGCAGAGGTTGGGGCGCCGGAGCGGGCGTGGGCGCGGGCAGAGGTTGGGGCGCCGGAGCGGGCGTGGGTACGGGCACCGGTTCGGGCGTAGGTGCGGGCGTAGGTGCAGGCACCGGTTGAGGCGCCGGAACAGGCGTGGGTGCGGGCACCGGCTGGGGCGCCGGGACCGGCGTGGGGACGGGGACCGGCGCGTGCGCGGGAGGCGCCACGCCTACCGGAGTCCCCTTCCCCCGTTCGGGACCTCCCCCGCCGCAGGCCAGGAGCAGCGCCATCCCTGCCGCCGCCGAAACCCTTCGTCCTGGAAGCAGATCATTTGAAATGTCCATAGGCCTGGAAGTCCTCCGCTCCCACGCCCTGAAGCATGGCGCCCCCAGGCCGGAGGTTCCCGGAGGCCGGCCGGTGGGCTGCCCTGCGTCCAGCTAGCCCAACGTCCCGACCCCCTCCGTCTTTGGCCCACACATCGGTAATCCCCTTCAGAATTCGCATAACAACCACGTGCCTCCGACCTTGGGGCCATGTCCATCCCCTGCATCCTGGGCATCCTTTTCATCCCTGTTCCCGCAGGGCAATAGCTGGGATGGGTCGGCGCATGCAAATCAAGCGCGCGCCGCCCCATCTCATCCCTTGCCCAGCGGGAACAGGGATGAAATCGGATGAACAGGATGAAGGGGATCCGCCCTCGAACTCGGCCCGTTCCCGGCTGAGACGCCGGACCGCAGGCTTCATGGATTGGCTATATGGGCTTCGGTGGCGCAAGTTGGGATGGGTCGGA
Source organism: Mesoterricola silvestris (assembly GCF_030295405.1). Taxonomy (GTDB): domain Bacteria; phylum Acidobacteriota; class Holophagae; order Holophagales; family Holophagaceae; genus Mesoterricola; species Mesoterricola silvestris. The sequence continues at coordinate 4,764,000 of NZ_AP027080.1, forward strand.
CACCTGGGCTAGGGCCGTCCCATTTGGAAGGCGAAGGTCTTCCAGGTCCCGTCCAGGGGCACCCGCGCCTCCCCGGAGGTTCCCTCCAGGAGATCCGTGCACCGCACGCGGACCGTGGCGCCGCCGCGGAAATCCAGGGTCACCCGGGGGTGGGACTCGGTCCATGGGGTCCCGGGTTCGCCGCCGCCGGCGGCCACCGAACCGTAGGGCTTTCCGCCGGGATCCTCCGGAAGGACCTCGAGTTTCAGCGGGCCCCGGTGGCTCACCCGGGTCCAGACGGTCCAGGTGGAGCCGCTGCGGCGCAGGGTGCCATCCACCCAGCCCTGGCCCAGGGGCGCCGCAGGCTGCACGGCCCTGGCCTCCAAGAGCCCCAGCACCAGGGCGCGGTAGCCCTCGGCCTCAGCGCCGGGGCGCCCGGCCTCCAGGGCCTCCTCGCCGCAGTTGTAGGCGGCCACGGCCTTGGCCTTGTCGCCCTTGTACCGGTCCAGGAGGAATTTCAGGTAGCGGGCGCCGGCGGAGGCCACTTCGCCGGGATCCTCCAGGTTCCGCGCGCCGAAGCGGGTGGCGGTGGCGGGCAGGACCTGGAGGATGCCCTGGGCCCCCAGGGGGCTCCGGGCCTTGGGGTTGAGGCCGCTCTCGGCCCAGGCCATGGATCGCAGGAGCTGGGGGTCCAGGCCCTCCCTGGCGGCCAGGGCATCCAGTTCGGCGATCACCCGCGCATCGGCCTGGATGGGCGGCATCGCCGGGGTGCCCGCGCGCAGGGCCAGGGCGGCGAAGGGGGCCAGCAGGACCAGGGCGGGGCCCAGGGAGCCGGGGCGGGAAACGACAGGTGGAGTCAGGAGACGTCGGATGCGTTCGTGCAAGATTCCTCCGCGGGCCGCGAGGGCCAATGAGGTGAGGTGGGGCTGGACATCGTCCAGCGCGTCGAGGGCCAGGGCCAGGCGCCGCGGGTCGCCGATGGCCTTGGCGGCCAGGTCGTCGCAGAGGTGTTCCCGCGCGGTCCGGATCCGGCGGGACAGCCACCACACCACAGGGTGGTGGAAGCAGAGCACCTCGATGACGCCCTGGAAAAGGTTGACCAGATAGTCCAGGCGGGCCACGTGGGCCAGTTCGTGGGCCAGGAGGGCCTCCAGGTAGGCTTCGGGAAGGGCCGTGAAGAGGGCCGCGGGCACCAGCACCACCGGCCGCCAGAGCCCCACCGCCACGGGCGTCGCCACCCGGGACGAGGCCCGCAGGAGCACCCGCCCCCGCACCCCCAGGTCCCGGGCCAGGGCCGCGAAGCGCCCCTCCCAGGCTTCCGGGGCCCCCGTGGCCCGGCGCCGCCAGGCCACGGTGGTCAGCCAGCCCCCGCCCAGGCGGATCCCCATGGCCGTGGCGCCCAGGGCCCAGGCCACCGCGATCCAGCCCACGTGCCCGGCCATCCAGGCCAGGCTCCCGCCGGCCTGCGTCACGGGCGCCGGGACCGGGACGGCCTCCAGGCCCGCCCCCGCCCCCGCGCCCCCAGCCAGGGCCGCGGAATTCTCCGCGAGCCCCCGGGCGAAGCCCGCGGCCGGCAGCACCAGGCACAGCACCAGGGCCCCCAGGGCAATGCCGTACTGGGCCCGGGGCCGGCCGGGCCCCACGGCCCGCAGCAGCAGGGCCGCCACCGCCCCCACCACCGCCAACTGCCACAGCGAATGGACCAGCGCCCACCCCAGGGCCGGCACGGCGCCGTTCATTTGGAATTCCCCAGGAGGGCGCGGATGCGCTCCTTCTCCTCCGGCGAGACGGAACCCGCCCCCAGCGCCGCCTGCACCAGGGCCAGGGCCGATCCCCCGAAGAGCCGGTCCCGCAGATCCGCCACGAGGCCCTGCTCCATGGACGCCCGGGGATGGGCCGCGCGGTACACATGGGATCGCGCCGATTCGTCCCGCGCCACCAGCCCCTTTTCCAGCATCACCTGGAGCATGCGCAGGGCCCCGGTGTAGGTGTACTCCTGCCGGCTGGCCAGCGCCGCCTGCACGTCCTTCACGGGCACCGGCCCCAGATCCCAGAGGATCTTCAGGATCTTGAGTTCGGCTTCGGTGGGGCGGGGCGGATGGGGCATGGGATCTCCACTACTCAAATCTGTCTACTCAATTTGGTGTAGTTGTTCCTTTCCGTCAAGGGGGGAATTTGGGGCGGGACAAACGGAGCGGATGGGTCCCGGACGGGCGCCCCGGTTCGCCATCGCCGCTGAAGGGCCCAAGGGGGATCCCCTCTTTCATCCCTTTCATCCTGTTCATCCGGTTTCATCCCCGTTTCCGCAGGGCCAGCGATGAGGTGGCCCGGCGCGTCGCTGACCTGCATGCGCCGACCCATCCCTGCTCTGGCCCTGCGGGAACAGGGATGAAATCGGATGAACAGGATGAAGGGGATCAGCCGTCTCACGGTGCCCGTTCCCGGCCGAGGAGCCAGAGTGAATATCCATCTGCTGGCTTCGGCAGTGATCGTTGGAGTGGGTCGGAGACCTGGGCTAGGGCATCCCGATCCAGAGCCCCAGCAGCCCCAGGCGGCGCGCCAGCTCCGCGAAGCGCTCCACCGGGAACCCCATGACGGTGGCGAAGCTGCCTTCGATGCGTTCGATGAACAGGGCGGCGATGCCCTGGGCCGCGTAGCCCCCGGCCTTGTCCATGGGCTCGCCGGAGGCGGCGTACCACTCGGCCTGCTTCTTCTGGATGGGACGCAGGTAGACGTCGGCGGTGTCCACCAGGGTGTAGACCTCGGAGTTGCGGCGCAGGCACAGGCCCGTGTGCACCTGGTGGCTGCGGCCCTGGATGAGCATGAGCATGCGCACGGCATCCTCCTGGGAGGCGGGCTTGCCCAGGATGTGGTGGTCCACGGCCACGGTGGTGTCGGCGGCGATGATCCAGCGGTCGGGGTTCACGATCCCCACGATCTCGGCCTTGGCCTGGGCGAGGCGGATGACCATGGATTCGGGATCCTCGCCGGGGCGGGGCGTCTCGTCCACCTCGGGAGCCCACACTTCGTACGGGATCTGCAGGGCCTCCATCCAGTGCCGGCGCCGGGGGGACACCGACGCCAGGATGGGGGGCGGCACGTGCAGGGTGATGTCGTCGGGCATGGCGGACCTTCCGGCCGGGAGAGGCCAATCTCCGAGTCTCCCATCATCGGGTCCGGATCTTGATCGAAAATGTGGGTCAGATGAGGGGGGCCAGGAGCTCCCGGTACACCGGGATGGGCCACCGGGCGGCGCTGCAGTCCTTTTCCAGCTGGTCCAGCACGTCCCTCAGCAGGTCCTGGGCGTGGCGCACGCTGCCTCCGTAGGCCTCGGTGCGCGCGTGGTGGGTTTCCAGGGCCTCCGCGGCCACCATGGCCGCCTTGAGGGCCACCAGGCGCTCCTGGGCCACCCCGGCGAGGCGGGTCTGGGTCTCCAGGGCGGCCTTGAGGGGCGCGGGCACGGGGATGCCCAGGGTGGACAGGCTCCCCAGGGCGGCGGCCCGGGCCCCCAGATCCTCCAGGATCGCGGGCAGGAGCAGGGTCTCGGCCATCTCCCGCAGGACCTGGGCCTCGATGGACAGGGCCTTCTGGTACTGCTCGTGGCGGATGTGGAGGCGGGCCTCGCACTCCTCGGCGGTGAGGATGCGGCTCCGGCTGAAGACCTCCTTGGATTTGGCCTCCTCCCAGATGCGCAGCGCGGCGACGGTGTCCCGGGCGTGGGGCAGGCCCCGGCGCTCGGCCTCGGCCATCCACTCCTCGGAATAGCCGTTGCCCTCGAACCGGATGGCCCGGGTCTCGATGATGGCCTCCCGGATCACGGCCATGGCGGCGGCGCGGGTGCTCTTGCCCGAGGCGATCTCCTCGTCCATCCGCAGGTTCATGGCGTCCAGGGCCTCGGCCACCGTGGCGTTGATGACCGTGAGGGGGAAGGCGATGGCCTGGGAGGAGCCCACGGCGCGGAACTCGAACTTGTTGCCCGTGAAGGCGAAGGGGCTGGTGCGGTTGCGGTCCGTGGCGTCCTTCTCCAGGGCGGGCAGGCTCCCCAGCCTCAAGTCCAGGAGCTGCTTCTCGCTGGCGTCGGCCACGTCGCCGCGCTCGATGGCCTCCAGGATGTGATTGAGCTGGGAGCCCAGGTAGGCGCTCATGATGGCCGGCGGGGCCTCGTTGGCCCCCAGGCGGTGGTCGTTGCCCGCGAAGGCGATGGAGGCCCGCAGGAGCCCGCCGTGGCGGTGGATGGCCTTCAGGGTGGCCCCCAGGAAGTAGAGGAACTGCAGGTTCTCCTCGGGGGTCTTGCCGGGATCCAGCAGGTTGTGGCCCTCGTCCGTGGCCATGCTCCAGTTCACGTGCTTGCCCGAGCCGTTCACCCCGGCGAAGGGCTTCTCGTGGAGGAGGACGGCGAGGTTGTGGCGCTCCCCCACGCGCTTCATGATCTCCATGAGGAGCTGGTTGTGGTCCGAGGCCAGGTTCGCGGGCTCGTAGATGGGGGCCAGCTCGAACTGGTTGGGGGCCACCTCGTTGTGGCGGGTCTTGGCGGGGATGCCCAGCTTGAAGCACTCCAGTTCCACGTCCTGCATGAAGCCCAGCACCCGCTCCTTGATGCTGCCGAAATAGTGGTCCTCCAGCTCCTGGCCCTTGGGGGGCCGGGCCCCCTGAAGGGTGCGGTTGGCGAAGGTGAGGTCGGGCCGCTGCCGGGCCAGCTCCAGGTCCACCAGGAAGTACTCCTGCTCGGGCCCGCACTGGGGGACCACCTGGCTGGCCCGGCTTTCGAAGTGGCCCAGGGCGTGCAGGGCGGCCACGCTCACCGCCTCCATGGAGCGCAGCAGGGGGAGCTTGTTGTCCAGCGCCTCTCCGTGGTACCCCACGAAGGCGGTGGGGATGCACAGCGTCGTGCCCAGGGGGCTCTCGATGAGGAAGGCCGGGCTCGTGGCGTCCCACACGGTGTAGCCCCGGGCCTCGAAGGTGGCCCGCAGGCCCCCCGAGGGGAAGGAGCTGGCGTCGGGCTCGCCCTGGATGAGCTGGCTGCCGCTGAACTTCTCGATGACCACCCCCGCCTCGTCCCAGGCGATGAAGGCGTCGTGCTTCTCCGCGGTGGCGCCGGTCATGGGCAGGAACCAGTGGGTGAAGTGCGTGGCGCCGTGCTCCAGGGCCCACTCCTTCATGGCCTGGGCCACCCCGTGGGCGGTCTCCGGCGCCAGGGGCTCGCCCCGCTTGAGGCTGTGGCGGAAGGCCTTGAAGACCTCCCGGGGGAGCCGCTCCCGCATGGTCCGCTCGTTGAACGTGTTGCAGCCGAAGAACCGGCTCACCTTCATCTCGTCCAGGCTGTGGATGTCGGAACCTTTGATGGGCTGGGCGTTGGACATGCTGCCTCCTTGGATGGAAACGGCCCTGCCACCGGGGTCGGGGCCCAGGACGTTTCTGCGGGTGTGACTCAAGTCACAGCATAGGGAGTCCCCCCCCTCCCCTCAAGCGATTCGTGTAAATCCAACTATCTAATAAGATTGACGGTTGTAAAAAATGTTTTAGGCCGTTGCGGTAGAATCACCCCATGAGCGCGCCCGCCCCGTACGTCCCCGACCTGGAAACCATCGATCCCGCCCTGGACCTCCCGGCGGAAATCGCCCGGCTCCGGAAGGAGCGCAAGGCCGTGCTCCTGGCCCACTACTACCAGGAGCCCGAGATCCAGGACCTGGCGGACTTCGTGGGCGACAGCCTCCAGCTGGCCCAGGCCGCGGCCCGCACCGACGCGTCGGTCATCGCCTTCTGCGGCGTGCATTTCATGGCCGAGACCGCCAAGATCCTCAACCCCGGCAAGCGCGTCGTCATCCCGGACCTGGACGCCGGGTGCAGCCTCGCGGACCGCTGCCCCGCCGACGCCTTCGGGGCCTGGCTCAAGGACTACCCCGACCACGTGGTGGTCAGCTACATCAACTGCTCGGCCGGGGTGAAGGCCCTTTCCGACATCATCTGCACCAGCTCCAACGCCGTGCGGGTGGTGGAGAGCATCCCCCGGGACCGGAAGATCGTCTTCGCCCCGGACCGCCACCTGGGGCGCTGGGTCATGGGCCAGACGGGGCGGGACATGGTCCTTTGGCCCGGCTTCTGCATCGTCCACGAGCAGTTCACCGCCAACCGCCTGGCCCAGCTCAAGGCCCGCCACCCCGGCGCCAAGGTCATCGTCCACCCCGAGTGCGACGCCACCGTGAGCCGCATGGCGGACTTCGTGGGCAGCACCGCCGCCCTCCTGAAGTTCGTGGAGAAGGACCCCGCCCAGGCCTTCATCGTGGGCACGGAGGCCGGCATCCTCCACCAGATGAAGCGGCTCCGCCCCGGCGCCGAGCTGATCCCCATCCCCGCCGACAGCGGCTGCAACTGCGCCCTGTGCCCCTACATGAAGCTCAACAGCATCGAGAAGCTCTACCTCGCCCTGAGGGACCTGAAGCCCGAGATCGTCCTGGACGAGGACCTGCGCAGGCGCGCCCTGGGGCCCGTGGAGCGCATGCTCGCGCTGGGGTAGCTACTGGACCGTGGGATGGACCAGCGTCTCCGCGAGGCGGAGCGCCAGGGTCTCCAGGGGCGAGGCGATGCGCACCTCGCCGCCGGGCTGGGCCGGAACGGCCCGGAAGTGGGGCGGCGGCGCCAGGATCACTTCAGCTGGCCGCGGCTCCCGGGGCTCCAGGTCCCGCCAGGTGTCCAGGGGCACCCGGCGGCGCCGGGTCCCCAGGCCCATCTCCAGGGCCCCCGCCCAGTCCATGTCCAGGTCCAGCCAGGCCCCCAGCACCACGCCCGGGGCGTTGTCCAGGGCCAGGCAGCACCCGGCCGCGGCGCCGCCGGAAAGGCCCACCCAGGCCAGGGTGGGCACGGGGGGCTGGGCCAGGACGCCCCCGGGTCCCTGCACCGCCAGGTGGTCCAGGAAGGTCCCGTCCCAGCGCCGCACCGCGGCGGGCCGGGGGAGGCAGGGCAGCAGGTCCACGGCGGCGGCCCGGGGCGCCAGGGCCTCCGGGAGCCCCTGGCGGCCCTGCCACTTCTCCGCGTAGGCCACCACCTGCCGGGCCCGGTTCACGGCCCGGATCCCCCCCTCCAGGAGCTGGCGCAGACTGGGGGGCACCAGTTCGGCGGCCAGGGCCTCGGCCCGGCCCTCGCCCAGCTTGGCCAGGCGCAGCCGCTCCAGGCGATTGAGATCCACCACCCGCGAGGGATCGCTGGGCAACTGGGCCACCAGGGCCCGCCGTTCCGTGGGGCCCTCGGCCCAGCTTGCGGTGCCGAGCCTCATGCCTACTCCTGGGAACGCAGCCAAGCCTGGGTTTCGGAGCGGAGCGGCCGGGGCCGGCCCGTGGCGAAGTCCACCATGACCTGCACGGTCTGGCCCTCGGCCAGCACCACGTTGTCCTTGGGCCGCACCACCTTGTAGGCCAGGGAAAAGCTCGTGTGGCCCAGGTGCGAGCAGCGCAGGTCCACCCGCACCTCGTCCCCCAGCAGGATGGGCTTGCGGTAGTCCAGTTCGATCCTCGCCACCACGAAGCCCTCCTCCGTGAAGGGACGGCCCGCCAGGAGCTGGGCCCACCACGCCACCCGGGCGCACTCCAGGTAGGTGACGAAGGTCGCGTGGTTCACGTGCCCGAGCGCGTCCAGGTCCGCGAAACGCACGTCGATGCACTGGGAAAAGGCCATGGGGACTCCTGTTGACAATGTATCATCCTGGGTCATGGACAGTCGCGCCCCCGAGCCCTGGAACCCCGATCGCGCGTGGGCCGATCCCTTCATCGCGACCCTCGCGCTGCTGGTGGCGCTCGCGGTGAGCTTCAACGCCGGCGCGCGCCGCGCGCGGCCCCCGCGCCCTTCCACGCGGGTCGAGCTGCAGGGCCGCGTCGCGGACGCGACCCTGGCCGCGCCCAAGGTCCTGGGCGCCCTGGCCGGCACCGCCCTGGGCTCCGGCGACGCCCTGGGGTCCCTGGAAAGGAAGACGCCCCCGGGCTGGGACCGGGCCGTGCTCGCGGTGCACGCCGCGGAGCGGGGCGACCTCGCCATGGCCTCGCGCCTGGCGGGCACCGTCCCGGACCCGGCCTTCCGCGCCGTGTGGACCTGGGCCTACCAGGGCGCGGGCCCGGCCCCGCTCCCCGGGGACCGGGCCGCGGTGCGCCGCGCCCTGGGGGAGGGCTACGCCGCCCACATGCTCGAGGCCCGGTGCGAGGCCCGCGCCGGCGGGGACCCCGGGCCCGCCCAGGCCCGGGCCCGGGCCTGGGCCCTGCCCCGCCTCGCGGCCCTTGCCACGGCGGGGCTCGGAGCCTTCCTGCTGGTGCTGGGGGGCCTGGCCATGGCCCTCTACCACCTGGCCGCGGCGCCGCCCCCCCTCCGCCCCCAGCCCCGCTTCGCGCTGCCGGGGCGGGCCCTGCTCATCGTGCTCCTGGGCTGGTTCCTCACCCACCTGGGGGCCGGCTTCGTCACGGGGACCGTCCTGGCCTTCCTGCCCTTCCTGAAACCCGCCTCCCTTCCCCTCACCTACGGCCTCCACGCCGTCCTGGGCACCCTCTACCTCTGCCGGGCCGAGGGCATCTCCCTGCGCGAACTGGCGGCCCGGGTGGCCCCGGGCCCCCACGGGCGGGCCCTGGCCGAGGGCCTGGGCTTCTTCGCCCTGGCCTTCGCCGCCGTGGTGGCCGTCACCGTGGCCCTGAGCCCCCTCCTGCGCGCCTCCGAGCCCCCCCAGCGGGACCTCATGGACCTGCTGGCCCGCACCCACGGGATCCTGCCCGTGGGCCTGCTCTTCCTCACCGTGGCGGTGCTGGCGCCGGTGTTCGAGGAGCTGGTGTTCCGGGGCCTGCTGCTGCCGTGGCTGGGCGAGCGCCTCCAGCCCCGCCTGGGCCGGCGCGGCGGCTGGGTCCTGGCCGTGGCCGTCAGCGGCCTGCTCTTCGGCGCCATGCACCTTCAGCCCCTGGGCCTGCCCACCCTCGGCACCCTGGGCATCGTCCTGGGATTCGCCTTCCTGCGCACGGGCAACCTGCTCACCTGCATCCTCGTCCACGGGCTGTGGAACGGGGGGATCTTCCTGTTCATGCGGGCTTTTTAGCGCGCGTACTCCACGGCCCGGGTCTCGCGCATGACGGTGACCTTGATCTGGCCGGGGTACTGCATTTCCCCCTCGATGCGCTTGGTGACGTCCTTGGCCAGCCAGAAGGCCTGGTCGTCGTTCACCTGGCCGGCGTCCACCATGATGCGGATCTCGCGGCCCGCCTGCATGGCGAAGCTCTTCTGGACGCCCTTGTAGCTGTTGGCGATGGCTTCCAGGGCCTCCAGGCGCTTGACGTAGGTCTCCAGCATTTCGCGCCGGGCGCCAGGACGGGCGGCGCTCAAGGCGTCGGCGGCGGTGATGAGCATCGCCTCCACCGTCTTGGGCTCGAAGTCCCCGTGGTGGCAGCTCATGGCGTGGATGACCGGGTCCTTCTCGCCGAAGCGCTTCAGGAGCTCCATGCCGATCTCGATGTGGGTGCCCTCCACTTCCCGGTCGATGGCCTTGCCGATGTCGTGGAAGAGGCCGGCACGGCGGGCGAGCTTCTGGTCGGCTCCCAGTTCGGCGGCCATGTACTCGGCGATGCGGGCCACCTCCTTGGTGTGCTCCAGGACGTTCTGCCCGTAGCTGGTGCGGTAGTTCAGGCGGCCGATGAGCTTGTGGAGTTTCGGGTGCACGTCGGGGAAGCCCAGGCTGATGGCCGCGGCCTCGCCCAGTTCCTTGAGGTGCTGGTCCATGTCGATCTTGGTCTTCTCCACCACCTCCTCGATGCGGGCGGGGTGGATGCGCCCGTCGGCCAGGAGCTTGAGGATGGCCTGGCGGGCCACCTCCCGGCGGATGGGGTCGAAGCTGCTCACCACGATGGTCTCGGGGGTGTCGTCCACGATGAGGTCGCAGCCCGTGGCCTTCTCCAGGGCCCGGATATTGCGGCCCTCCCGGCCGATGATGCGGCCCTTGAGATCGTCGCTGGGCAGCTGCACGGAACTCACCGCGGCCTCGGACACCACGTCGGAGGCCAGGCGCTGGATGGCGGAGACGATGGTCCAGCGGGCCCGCTTCTGGGCCTCCTCCTGGGCTTCGTCCTCGATGCGGCGCACCAGCTTGGAGGCGTCCATCTTGGCGGTGTACTCCAGCTGGTTCACCAGTTCGACCTTGGCGTCCTCCCGGCTGAGCCCGGCGATGTCCTCCAGCTTCTTGGCCTGCTGTTCCACCAGGAGGCGGCTCTCGGCCTGGAGGGCGGTGAGCTTCTCCTGCTCCTCCTTGAGGCGCTCGGTCTTGGCTTCCACGTCCTTCTGCTTCTGGTCCACCTGGGTGAGCTTCTTGTCGAGGCTGTCCTCCTTGCTCTGGAGGCGCTGTTCCTGCTTTTCCAGGGTCTGCATGCGCTCGTTGGAGAGCTTTTCGGCCTCCTGGCGGGCCTGGAGGGCCTGCTCCTTGGCCTTGAGTTCGGCCTCCTTGCGCAGGGCGTCCGCTTCCCGCTGGCCCCGGTTGACGACCTTGCCGGCCTCCTTCTCCGCTTCGGCCAGGAGCCGGTCGCGCTCGGCCTTGAGTTCGGCCTCGGCCTTGGCGGTGGCCTTGGACACATCCACGACGGCGGCCTGGGCCTTCCTCATCTGGAAGAAGAACCCCACCGCGGCGGCCACCGCGAGGGCAAGGAAGACATAATCCAATGGATTCATGGGACAACTCCTAGGGGGTGGGAGGTGTCGGCATCGGAACCTGTTGGACGATTGAGGATCCCCGCTCGGTCGTGGAGGCTTGCCGTGTTCCCTAGCAAGTAGGGGGGCTACCAGGTTCCCAGTTTAAGGCGCGCCGACGCGCGGAACGCACAAGGCTGGGGGGAAGGTCTCCCGTGGCGTAATACGGAACAAGCGCTTGGCCGTCTCACGGGCCTCGCAGGGATCAGATTCCACGTTCCTCGTCCGTCCCCTGGAAAAGGGGGCCGACCGAGGGATTCTCTTCGTCCGGAACATCGTCGAGTAGCTTGGAGAGGGTCAGTTCCAGGTCCTGTGTCTGCCGACTTTTGTCCTGTTCCAGACGCGCCACGCGGTGCGCCAGGTTCAGGGCCCCCATCAGCAGCCATGTGGATGTGTCCAGCGCTGATGGTGGAACACCCCATCTTAGCTCATAGGCGCGCTCCATGTCGCGGAAGGTGTCCTCAAGAATGGAGGTGGCCCGGTGCAGGTCCTCCGGACCCCCCGTGGAGTGGATTCGGATGGAGCGGCCCAGGACATCCAGCTGGGCCTCATCGCCTGGGGTCATTCGATGCCCTCAACCATCTTGAGAATTGATTCAACTTGCTTCCTCACGCCCTCGCGTTCCTTCTGCCAGGCGGCCTGATCGGCCTGGAGGTCCTCCAGGCGCCGGCGCAGGGTCCGCAGTTCCTCGTCGTGGGTGCCCATGTCCGCCTTCAGGGCGGCCAGTTCGTCCCGGTACTGGTTGCGCTGCTGCACCAGTCCCTGGAGCTTCGTTTCGAGCTGTTTCAGAACGTCCATGGGGGCCTCTTGGCATTCATTCTAGCCCCGAAGTTGGGCACCGAGGGCCTGGGCGGCGTCCAGGGCCGAAAGAACCCAGGTTTCCACCTCCTCCCCGGTGAGGGTGCGGTCCATGGCCTGGAAGCGCAGGCGCATGAGCCAGGCCTGCCGTCCCTGGGGCAGGCTCTTGTGGCGGAACACGTCCACGCAGCGGAGATCCTGCAGGGGCGTCCCGGCCAGGGCTTCCTCCATGGCGGCCTTGAGGGCGGCGTAGGGCTGGTCCAGGCCCACCAGGAGGGACAGGTCCCGCTCCACGGTGGGGAAGCGGCTGAAGGGCGCGAAGCGGGGGATGACCCGCTCCCCGGCGTCGGGGATGGCGTCGATGGGCACTTCGAAATGCCAGCCCAGGACGGCGCCGGTGGCGGCCTCGGTGAATTCCCACCGCCCGAAGGCCGCCAGGTCCGCGGCGGCCACGCCCAGGGCCCGGAGCACGCCCTGGAGGTGGCTGCGGCCCTCGGGGCCGGAGAGCTTCCGGGTGGGCGTCAGGGGGTCCTCCCCCCCCATCTCGCCGCCCCACACCAGGCCCAGGGTCCAGGTCTCCTTCAGGGGCTGGCCGGGGCGGGCCTCGAACACCGGGGCGATCTCGAAGAACCGCACGTCCCGGGCCCCCTTCTCCAGGTTCAGGCGGGCCACCTTGTCCAGGTCCCGCAGGAGGGTGCCGCGCATGAGCGAGTAGTCCTCGCCCAGGGGATTGGCGAGGGCGCGCCGGGCGGGTGCGTCCCCCAGGGCCTCCTCCAGGGGGTCCCCGAACCCCAGGGTCACGGTCTGGAAGAAGCCCAGGTTGGCCAGCCGGGAGGCCAGCTTGCGCCGCTTGAGGTACCCGGGGGCCAGGGGCTCCGGGTGGCTCTCCAGGGGGGGCAGCGCGGAGGGGATGCCGTCGTAGCCCAGGAGGCGGAGCACCTCCTCGGCCAGGTCCTCGGGCAGGCCCAGGTCGTGGCGCCAGGTGGGGGGCGTGACGCGGGCGCCCCCGGGGATGGGCTCCAGGGCGCAGCCCAGGGCCCGCAGCAGGGCCCCGGCCCGCTCCGGATCCACGGGGTGCCCGGAGACCCGGTCCACCATGGACCAGGCCAGTTCGATGGGGGCCTTGGGCGGGGGCGGCGCGCCCACGCTCCAGGCCGAGCGCAGGGTGGCCCCGGCCCAGTCCTGCAGGCGCCGGGCCAGGAGATCCCGGGCCGGCTCGGCCATGGCGGGGTCCGCCCCCCGGCCGAAGCGGTGGGAGGCGTCGGTGTGCAGGCCGTGGCGGTGGGCCATGGCGCGCACGGTGCGGGGGTCGAACCAGGCGCTCTCCAGCAGGACGCGGCGGGTGGCGGCGGTGACCTTGGTGCCCTCGCCGCCCATGACCCCGGCCAGGGCGACGGGGCCGGCCCCGTCGGCGATGAGCAGGTCCCGCGGGGTGAGCTTGCGCTCCACGCCGTCCAGGGTCACCAGGGTCTCGCCCTCCCGGGCCCAGCGCACCTCCAGGAAGTCCTGGATGCGGTCCGCGTCGAAGGCGTGGGAGGGGTGGCCGTAGCGGTGGAGCAGCTCGTTGGAGGCGTCCACCGCGGGCAGGTCCTTGGCCCCGGCGCCCATGGCGCCCAGGAAGGCCTTCACGGGGCCGGGGGTGCCCTGCGGGGCGCCCAGATCCAGCACGGCGGTGGCGTAGAAGGGGCCGGCGTCGCCGGCCTCCAGGCGGATGGGGAGGAGGGGCTGGCCCTGGGCGGGTCCGGCCGCGGGCAGGGGCGTCAGGGCCGCGCCCAGCTTGGCGGCCAGGTCCCGGGCGATGCCCCGGTGGGACTGGGCATCCCCGCGGTTGGCGGTGACGTCCACGTCGAGCACCGTGGCGCCCTCCACGGTCTCCACGCCGTCCACGGGGAAGCCGAGGCCCGCCAGCAGCTCGCAGAGATCGTGGGTGGAGGTGCCCGCGAGGGCCGGGAGCTCCTGGTGCAGTGCGCCGAGTTCGATGAGCATCAGTCCAGCCCTCCCATGGTCTTGAGGAATCGTTGGTCGTTCTCGAAGAAGAGCCTCAGGTCGGGGGTCTGGCTCACCATCATCGCGGTGCGCTCGACGCCCATGCCGAAGGCGAAGCCGCTCCACACGGTGGGGTCGATGCCGGCGAAGGTCAGGATGTTGGGGTGCAGGAGCCCCGCGCCCAGGAGCTCCACCCAGCCCGAGCCCTTGCACACGCGGCACCCCGCGCCGCCGCACAGGGGGCAGCGCACGTCCATTTCCGCCCCCGGCTCCACGAACGGGAAGTAGCTGGGCCGGAACCGCACCTCGGCCCCGGGCCCGAAGAGGGCCTTCATGGCGTAGGCCAGGGTCCCCTTAAGGTGGTGCATGCCGATGCCCTTGCCGATGAGCATGCCCTCCACCTGGTGGAACATGGGGCTGTGGGTGGGATCGATCTCGTCCTTGCGGTAGACCCGGCCCGGGGCCAGGAACCGGATGCCGCCGTTGCGCTCCAGGGCGCTGAGGCCGTCGGGGCCCTTTTCCGCGATGCGCTTGAGGACCCGCACCTGCACCGGGCTGGTGTGGGTGCGCAGCAGGAGCCCGTCGGAATCCTTGAAGTAGAAGGTGTCCGCGCTTCCCCGGGCCGGGTGGTCCTCGGGGATGTTGAGGCCGTCGAAGTTGTGCTCCTCGGTCTCGGCCTCGGGGCCCTCCTCCACGTGGTAGCCCAGGGGGCGGAACACGTCCACCAGGCGGTCCATGAGGCGGTTCAGGGGGTGCAGGGCCCCCTGGGCCGGCAGGGGCGAGGGCAGGGCCGGGTCCCAGGCGTTGGCCAGGGCCGCGGTGGCCTTGCGGGCCTCCTCCAGCTGGGCCTGGCGCTCCCGGAGGCCCTCCTCCCACTGGGTCTTGAGGGCGTTGGCGGCGGCGCCCAGTTCGCGCTTGTGCTCCTTGGGGGCGGCCTTGAGCAGCTCCATGAGCCGCGCGGCGTGGCTGGCCTCGCGGCCCACGAAGGCCCCCTTCAGGCGCAGGAGGGCGTCCAGGTCGGCGCAGGCCGCGAGGGCCCCGGGGAAGGACCGGTGGGCCTCTTGGATTTCGGGTGGCAGCAGGGGGGTTTCCATGGCGTTTCCTCTAAACAGAGGAAGGCCGCGTGAGCGGCCTTCCGGTCTGTTGCGATGGTGGAGATTGCTTCGCTCAGCCCTTGGCCACGGCCACGAGCTTGGTAAAGGCCTCCGGATTGCGCACGGCGAGGTCGGCGAGGATCTTGCGGTCCAGGTCGATGCTGGCCTTCTTCAGGCCGCCCATGAAGCGGGAGTAGGACAGGCCGTTCTGCTCGGCGGCGGCGCCGATGCGGACGATCCAGAGGCGGCGGAAATCGCGCTTGCGCACCTTGCGGTCGCGGTAGGAATAGAGCAGGGCCTTCTCGACGGCTTCCTTCGCGCTCCGGTAGAGGCGGGACTTGGCGCCGTAGAAACCCTTGGCGAACTTCAGCATCCGCTTGCGGCGCTGAACTCGCTTGAATCCACGTTTGACTCGGGTCATCGGTTCTTCCTTTCCTTGTGGCAATCCCGTTCAGGGATTTTGAAGGCCACTGCGGGGGCGGCGGGGGCCGCCGGGGTCGTTGGCTTCCTGATCAGGCGTAGGGGAGCATGGCGCGGACGCGTCCGAGATCGGACTTGTCCACCATTCCGCCCATGTCCAGCTGGCGCTTGCGCTTGCTGGACTTGCTGGTCAGGATGTGGCGCTGGTGGGAACAGCCGCGCTTGAAGAGACCGCTGCCGGTCTTCTTGAAGCGCTTCTGGGCGCCCTTGTGGGTCTTGAGCTTGGGCATGACATACCTCTAGCGGGTGAATGGATCAGAGCGATCCGGCTACCTTCGCCCCCGCTTCCTCGGAACCAGGTTCCTCGGCTTTGGGGACTGGGGGTTTGGTGGGCTTGACCTTCTTTACCAACTGCTCGACCGGCCTGGGGATGATGATGGCGTGCATATCGCGGCCATCGATGCCGGCGGGCTTCTCGACGATGCACCGCTCGCCGATGCGGACGAGCACTTCTTCGATGATCCGGTAGCCGATGTCCCGGTGGACCACTTCGCGGCCCCGGAACATGACGACGACCTTCACCTTGTCCCCCTCCTCGAGGAAGCGGAGGATGTGCTTGACCTTGAAATCGAAGTCGTGGTCGTCGGTGCGGGGGCGGAACTTGACCTCCTTGACCACGATGTTCTTCTGCTTGGCGCGGGCCGCGTGCTCCCGCTTGGCCTCCATGAACTTGTACTTGCCATAGTCCATGATCCTGCAGACCGGAGGGTTGGCGGTGGGGGACACCTCAACCACATCAAGGCCCTTGGCCTCAGCGACACGGACGGCCTCATGCGGGGTCATCACACCCAGCTGGGTTCCGTCCTCGTCGATGACTCTGACTTCCGCGGCGCGGATGCCATCGTTGATTCTCGTTTCGTTAGCTCGGATACGTTCCTCCCCATCATTGCAAGGAAAGTGATGTTATCAGTCATTTCCCAAAAAATAAAGCAAAGATCACCGTGCCCTCGTCCGGATCTCCTGCGCCAGGGCGTCGAAGAACCCGTCCAGGGGCTGGGCCCCCAGGTCGCCACGGTGGCGGTGCCGGACGGAAACGGTTCCGGCGGCGGCTTCCCGGTCCCCCAGCACGAGCATGTAGGGAACCTTGCTCAGCTGGGCGTCCCGGATCTTGGCATTGACCTTCTCGTTGCGCAGATCCAGCTCCACCCGCACGCCCAGGTCCAGGGCCCGGTCCCGGATGGCCCGGGCGTAGTCGTGGGCCCGGTCCGTGATGGGCAGGATGGCCACCTGCACGGGGGCCAGCCAGGTGGGGAAGGCTCCGGCGCAGTGTTCGATGAGAATTCCCATGAACCGCTCAAGACTGCCCAGGATGGCCCGGTGGAGCATCACGGGCTGGCCCTCGGAGCCGTCGGCCTTCACGTAGATGAGGCCGAAGCGGCTGGGCATGGAGTAGTCCACCTGCAGGGTGCCCAGCTGCCAGGGCCGCTTGAGGGCGTCCAGCACCTGGAAATCGATCTTGGGCCCGTAGAAGGCCCCGTCCCCCGCGTTGATGTTGTAGGGCATGCCCGCCTCGTCCAGGGCGGAGGCCAGGGCCCCCTCGGCGTGGTCCCAGATCTCGTCGCTGCCCAGGCGGCTTTCGGGCCGGGTGGACAGGTTCACCCGCAGCTCGTCGAAGCCGAAGGTGTGGTAGACGTTGCGGATGAAATCCAGGAAGGAGGCCATTTCCTCCTTCATCTGCTCGGGCATGCAGTAGATGTGGGCGTCGTCCTGGCAGAAGGTGCGCACCCGGGTGAGGCCGTGGGTGACGCCCGAGCGCTCGTACCGGTGGAGGCGGCCGAAGTCCGCGTAGCGGATGGGCAGGTCCCGGTAGCTGTGCCGCCCGTTGCCGAAGATCAGGCAGTGGCTGGGGCAGTTCATGGGCTTCAGGGCGTACTCCCGCTCGTCCACCGTCGTGAAGTACATGTTGTCCACGTAGTGGTCGTAGTGCCCGCTGGTCTTCCACAGGGCCACGTCCAGGGCCTGGGGGGTGATCACCTCGGAATAGCCCTGCCTGGCGTACAGGGAGCGCATGTAATTGACCAGTTCGTTGTAGACGATGGTGCCCTTGGGGTGGAAGAAGGGCGAGGCGGGGGCCTCCGGATGGAAGGAGAAGAGGCCCAGCTCCTTGCCCAGCTTGCGGTGGTCCCGGGTGCGGGCCTCCTCCAGAAGGCGGAGGTGCTCCTCCAGCTCCTTGGCCGTGTGGAAGGCCGTGCCGTAGATGCGACAGAGCTGGGCGTTCTTCTCGTCCCCCTTCCAGTAGGCGGCGGCCGTGTTCAGGAGCTTGAAGGCCTTGAGCTTGCCCGTATCCGGCACGTGGGGGCCGCGGCAGAGGTCATAGAAATCGCCCTGGCGGTACCCGGAAATCCGTTCGTCCGCCGGAATGTCCGAAACCAGTTCGACCTTGAGCCCTTCGCCCAGGCCCTGGAACAGGGCCACGGCCTGGTCCCGGCCCAGCTCCTCCCGGAGGACCGGCACGGCCTCCTGGCTGAGGCGCCGCATCTCCGCCTCGATGGCGACCAGATCCTCGGGGGTGAAGAAGGGATCGACCATGAAATCATAATAAAAGCCATCCTCGATGACCGGACCGATGCCGACCTTGGCCTTGGGGAAGAGCCTCTTCACCGCCTGGGCCAGGAGGTGGGCCGCCGAGTGGCGGATGACGTCGATGGATTCGGGGTCCTTGCTGGTGACCACGGCGACCCGGGAGCCCTCCGCCAGGGGGGTCCTGAGGTCCATGAGCCGGCCGTCCACGCGCATCGCCAGGGCGGCGTCCAGGAGGCGGGGGCTGATGGCCAGGGCCAGGTCCGCGCCGGTAGCCCCATCCGGCATTTCACGGATGGAATCATCGGGAAGACGGACTGAAACGGCCATGGTGATCCTCACGTCAAACCTCAAGCTTACTCCAAACCTGCGCCCACCGCCCGTCCCATGTGGGCGGGAGCCGCAAGGGCCCTGCGCGCCGGAACCTTTGGGGCCCTCGGGGCAACGTCTTATGCGTAGGAGGAGCCCCCATGGTTTCGTTCCTGAAATCCGCAATGGTGGGCTGCATCCTGGTGCCCACCCCCGCGCCGGCGTCCCCCACGGACGAACAGGTCCGGCAGCAGTGCCTGGAGGCCCGGGCCGCCCTGGACGCCTGGAAGGCGCATCCGGCCCCCCGGGGAAAGGTGATGCTGGTCCTGGGGGCCCGCACCCAGGAGGCCGGCCGGTTCCGGGATCCCTCCCTGGAGGCCGCCGTGGCGCCCCTCTGGGTCTTCGCGAGCCTGGACGCCCATGCGCCTTCGCCGGAGCCCCACGTGCAGCTGGATTTCAATCGGGCGATGCACCTGCACCATCTGGCCGCGGCCTTCGCCGGCCAGATCGACGGGATCCTGTTCGATCATTCCGTCGTGAAGTTCACCGAGTGGACCGGCATCCATTACCAGATGCTCAAGCGCCTCCTGGCGCCCCGGGGCACCCTGTTCCTGCCCATCGAGAGCTGGGGCGGCCTCTCCTTCGGGGTCAACCCGGGCCACCTCCACGATCCGCTCGACCAGGACCGGCCCACGGGGGACCGGGATTTCGACGCCCGGCGATTCGGGCGCATCCTTCACCTGGCCATGATCCGCAGCGAACGGATCCGGTCGGTGGCCGGACACCCCCTGACCTGGCTGCCGGGAATGCTCCAGGTGCCCATGAACTGGCTGAGCCTGCCCCCCGAACTCCGGGCCGGCGCCCTGGCCTTCTGGAAGGACACCTACCTCGTCCCCGAGCTCCGGAAGAACCTTGGGAACCGCACCGGCTTCCGGACGATCGCGAGGGTGAGGTTCACCCCGGCCTTCCTGAAGGCCCACCCCAGCTGCGCCGGCGGGGTGGAGTACCTGGCCTGCAAGCCCTGAAAACAGGCACGAAAAAGCCCCCGCGTGAGCGGGGGCTTGGGTTTTAACGTCGCGGCGACCTACTTTTCCACCTGTGTGCCAGGAAGTATCATCGGCCCTCTGGAGCTTAACTGCCGTGTTCGGGATGGGAACGGGTGTGACCTCCAGGGTAAAGCCACGACGAAGGGTGCAAAAACGAAGGGTTGGGCGAGACGAGCCATTTCAAGCATTGTCTCATTGATGGGATGCAATTGATTGATGAAAAGTCAAGCCAGTGGACCAATTAGTATCGCTCAGCTCAACGCGTTGCCGCGCTTACACATGCGACCTATCAACGTCGTGGTCTACGACGGGTCTCGTGGGGAGATCTCATCTTGAGGGGTGTTTCGCGCTTAGATGCTTTCAGCGCTTCTCACTTCCCGACATAGCTACCCAGCATTGCATTTGGAAACACAACTGGAACACCAGAGGTCAGTCCATCCCGGTCCTCTCGTACTAAGGACAGGTCCTCTCAAATCTCCTACGCCCACACTAGATAGGGACCGAACTGTCTCGCGACGTTCTGAACCCAACTCACGTACCGCTATTGATCGGCGAACAGCCGAACCCTTGGGACCTGCTTCAGCCCCAGGATGCGATGAGTCGACATCGAGGTGCCAAACCTTGCCGTCGATATGAACTCTTGGGCAAGATCAGCCTGTTATCCCCGGCGTACCTTTTATCCGTTGAGCGATGGCCCTTCCATGCGGAACCACCGGATCACTATGACCTGCTTTCGCATCTGCTCGACGTGTGTGTCTCGCAGTTAAGCTCCCTTATACCATTGCGCTCTGCGGCTGATTTCCAAACAGCCTGAGGGAACCTTTGCACGCCTCCGTTACTCTTTAGGAGGCGACCGCCCCAGTCAAACTACCCGCCTGACACTGTCTTCCACCCGGATTACGGGCGCGAGTTAGAGATCAGCATTGCGCAGGGAAGTATCTCAACGACGACTCCACCGACCCTGACGAGCCAGTTTCAAAGTCTCCTTCCTATCCTGCACAGCACAATGCCAACCTCAATGTCAAGATGTAGTAAAGGTGCACGGGGTCTTTCCGTCTAAGTGCGGGTAACCGGCATCTTCACCGGTGCTACAAGTTCGCTGAGTCTCTGCTGGAGACAGTTTCCAGATCGTTACGCCATTCGTGCAGGTCGGAACTTACCCGACAAGGAATTTCGCTACCTTAGGACCGTTATAGTTACGGCCGCCGTTCACCGGGGCTTAAATTCGCAGCTTCGCTTGCGCTGACCGCTCCTCTTGACCTTCCGGCACCGGGCAGGCGTCAGCCCCTATACCTCCTCTTTGGAGTTTGCAGAGACCTGTGTTTTTGTTAAACAGTCGCCTGGAACATTTATGTGCCACCACCTCGGGCTATGAACCCTACCGTGGTACCCCTTCTCCCGAAGTTACGGGGTTAATTTGCCGAGTTCCTTCAGCAGAGTTCTCTCAAACGCCTGAGGATTCTCTCCTCGACTACCTGTGTCGGTTTGCGGTACGGTCACACTTGGATCTCCTTAGCAGCTTTTCTCGGCAGTGTAGGATCAGGACTTTTCGTCACAGGCCTCGGGCTCGTGCCCACCGGACTTCCCTGGCGGACACCCTTGATCTGTTTCGCAGCACATTCCATAGCGCTGCGTCCCTACCTTCCTGCGTCCCTGCATCGTACAAACGACCCAAACATGGTGCGGGAATATTAACCAGCTTTCCATCGCCTACGCCTTTCGGCCTCGGCTTAGGGACCGACTAACCCAACGCGGATTGACCTTGCGTTGGAAACCTTAGTCTTACGGCGGACGGGGTTCTCACCCGTCTTTACGCTACTTATGCCGACAGAGTCTCTTCCCATGTCTCCAGCTGTCCTTGCGGTCAACCTTCGCAGACGTAGGGAATGCTCCCCTACCACATAGTTCGCAGCTTCGGTAACATGCTTGAGCCCCGTTGAATTGTCGGCACAGACCCGCTTGACCAGTGAGCTATTACGCTTTCTTTAAAGGATAGCTGCTTCTAAGCTAACCTCCTGGCTGTCTAAGCACATCCACATCCTTTTCCACTTAGCATGTATTTTGGGACCTTAGCTGGCGATCTGGGTTCTTTCCCTCTCGACTACGGATCTTATCACCCGCAGTCTGACTGCCGGACTTCACGGCGTGCCATTCGAAGATTGGTTGGATTCAGTAAGCTGGTAAGCCCCCTAGTCCATTCAGGTCTCTACCTGCACGACGAAACATCCGACGCTAGCCCTAAAGCTATTTCGGGGAGAACGAGCTATCACGGAATTTGATTGGCCTTTCACCCCTATCCTCAACTCATCCAAGCGGTTTTCAACCCACACTGGTTCGGACCTCCATTCGGTGTCACCCGAACTTCATCCTGGTCAAGGATAGATCATCCCGTTTCGCGTCTATTCCCAGCGACTGTTCGCCCTATTCAGACTCGGTTTCCCTGCGGCACCGCCTCATCGGCTTCGCCTCGCCACTGAAAATAACTAGCCGGCTCATTATGCAAAAGGCACGCGATTCCCCTGGTGTACCATAGGGGTTTCACTGCTTGTAGATTGACGGTTTCAGGTTCTATTTCACTCCCCTCATCGGGGTTCTTTTCGCCTTTCCCTCACGGTACTGGTTCACTATCGGTCTGATGGACCTATTTAGCCTTACGGCATGGTCGCCGCAAATTCCAGCAAGGTTTCTCGTGCCCCGCTGTACTTGGGAACACCAACCGGAGATGCAGCAGATTTCGCGTAAGGGGCTATCACCCTCTATGGCCGGCTTTTCCAAACCGTTCCACTATCTGTGCATTTTGTAACTCCGCACCCGTCATGCGCGACGGACATGTGGGTCCCTCGACCCCCCCTACGCAACGCTCGCATGCTTACACGTAGGAGGTTTGGGCTCTACCGGGTTCGCTCGCCGCTACTTCCGGTATCACTATTGTTTTCTTTTCCTGTGGGTACTGAGATGGTTCACTTCCCCACGTTCGCCTCTCCGAGCCTATGAATTCAGCTCGGGGATTGCCAGGCTTTCACCTGACAGGGTTTCCCCATTCGGACATTCCCGGATCACCGTTCGCGTGCAACTCCCCGGGACTTTTCGCAGCTTACCACGTCCTTCATCGCGGCCATCAGCCAAGGCATTCACCGTCAACCCTTAATCACTTGACTTTTCATCAATGAATTCCATCGATCAAAAAGCCTTTGCTTGAGAGTTTAAACTCAATTTACTCGCCTTAAGCCCACCCTACCCTGAAGCAGGATGGATCACCCTTCTATTTTCGCTCTTCAACTGTCAAAGATACTTCTCAACCCTTGAGCTGAATCCAACGGCACCTCGGTGCCCCTCGCTTCAGCCCAACCCGTCGTCCGGGGCGGCTTGGAAAGCCGGATAAATACAGCGTCTTGCGACGCAACGAATGGAAACGTTGACCATTGGTCATTTTGACTCGCCGCTCCCTTGTCTTCGACAAGAGAGAGCTTGTCATCATTTGAAGCAGGGCTTCAAATGTTGACCGCTCCTTAGAAAGGAGGTGATCCAGCCACAGGTTCTCCTACAGCTACCTTGTTACGACTTCACCCCAATCACCAAGTTCACCATTGAGACCTGACCCCTTGCGGTTATCTCAGCCTCTTCAAGTGCTCCCGGCTTTCGTGATGTGACGGGCGGTGTGTACAAGGCCCGGGAACGTATTCACCGTATCATTCTGATACACGATTACTAGCGATTCCACCTTCATGCAGTCGAGTTGCAGACTGCAATCCGAACTGAGGACGACTTTCTCCGATTAGCTCCACCTCGCGGCTTTGCAACGGTTTGTATCGCCCATTGTAGCACGTGTGTAGCCCTGGACATAAGGGCCATGAGGACTTGACATCATCCCCACCTTCCTCCCGGTTAACCCGGGCGGTCCCCCTAGAGTTCCCGCCTTGACGCGCTGGCAACTAAGGGTAAGGGTTGCGCTCGTTGCGGGACTTAACCCAACATCTCACGACACGAGCTGACGACAGCCATGCAGCACCTCTGCAGCAGTTCTTGCGAAAAGCGATGTCTCCACCGCGGTCCACTGCAGTTCAAGCCCAGGTAAGGTTCTTCGCGTTGCGTCGAATTAAACCACATGCTCCACCGCTTGTGCGGGCCCCCGTCAATTCCTTTGAGTTTCAGCCTTGCGACCGTACTCCCCAGGCGGAACACTTATCGCGTTAGCTACGGCACGGCAGGGGTCAACTCCCACCACACCAAGTGTTCATCGTTTACAGCGTGGACTACCAGGGTATCTAATCCTGTTTGCTACCCACACTTTCGCGCCTCAGCGTCAGTTACTGTCCAGGTGGCCGCCTTCGCCACTGGTATTCCTCCACATCTCTACGCATTTCACCGCTACACGTGGAATTCTACCACCCTCTCCAGCACTCTAGCCTTCCAGTCTGAGATGCAGTTCCCAAGTTAAGCTCGGGGATTGCACATCTCACTTAAAAAACCGCCTACGCGCCCTTTACGCCCAATAATTCCGAATAACGCTTGCCCCCTCTGTATTACCGCGGCTGCTGGCACAGAGTTAGCCGGGGCTTCCTCTCCAGGTACCGTCAAGCCAATCGTCTGTTCAACGACCGACCTTCGTCCCTGACGACAGGGTTTTACGATCCGAAGACCTTCATCACCCACGCGGCGTTGCTGCGTCAGGCTTTCGCCCATTGCGCAAAATTCCCCACTGCTGCCTCCCGTAGGAGTCTGGACCGTGTCTCAGTTCCAGTGTGGCCGATCACCCTCTCAGGCCGGCTACTGATCGTCGCCTTGGTAGGCCGTTACCCCACCAACTAGCTAATCAGACGCAGGACCCTCTCCTTGCCCCAGGCCTTGCGGTCCCCAGGTTTCACCATGGACGTCCCAGTCCATGGTCTCATGCGGTATTACCACTCCTTTCGGAGCGTTATTCCCCACAAAGAGGTAGGTTTCCCACGCGTTACTCACCCGTCTGCCATGCACCTTGCGGCACATCCGACTTGCATGTGTTAGGCACGCCGCCAGCGTTCATTCTGAGCCAGGATCAAACTCTCATGTTCAATACCTAAAGCTCGTTCGTTCACCATCCCGAAGGACGGTGACGTTATTCGCTTGGTTGTATGCTGTCCGACTCGATCCGAAGATCGAACCAGACTCAAAGGTTTCCATTCTCTTTATCCGGCTTTCAAAGACGCCCGGAACGACCAACCGGCTTCACCTGCCTGGCTTGCCTTCTTCCCGGCTCCGCAACCTCAATCGCGGCAGAAATAAAAGTCTACCAGAGAAACCGGGGATGGCAATACCTTTTTTGGGGCCGGATGTGAATTTCTTCGGTGTATTCCTGGAAGGGCGATTTGGGTGCGGGTGCACAAGGGACGCCCTTGTATTTTCAAGATGCTTTTCTTTCGCGTGAAATCCCCGTTTCCAAGAATTCCTTCTCTTCCCAGCGCCCCAGCGAATCCTCAGCGCCCCAGCGTTTGATTCTTTCCAGGACTCCATCGGCGCGTCTCGGACAGGCGTCCGGTGGATTCGAGCGAAGGACAAAACGCTGGGGCGCTGGGGGCTCGCTGGGGCGCTGGGAAAGGAAAGATGCCCTGGCCTGCAAAAACGGAAGGTGTCCCGATGTCCAGACGGGAAGGATTTCGTTCGAATCCGATCGAATGGGTCGAATGTTCCGGGATTCATTCACCCTTACAAAGCCCAATGAAACCTTTGGATGCAATCATTTCTTGGCTTGGGGTGCCGGATTAGGTTGGATTGATTCAATCACTTTTGAGGCCGATTGAATCCATTCCTTTGAATCAATCCCGTTCGAACGCATGTCGCCCCAGGTCTTCCGGCGGGAGCTGGCGCGCCTGGTGGCTGAAGGGTGGATCCGTGTCAGTGGACAGACGAAGGCCACCCCCAACCATGCGGGCTCCCAACAGCCACGCGACTCCGGGCAGGGCCGAGCCGGGGCAACCCGCCGGCACCTACGCGCGCCAGGTTCTCCAACGGCTGCTTGTGGACCCCGCCGGGGAGCTGGTTCCCGATGTGCGGACCCTCCTGAACCTGCACGCCCAATTGATGGAAAACCTCCTGGGTGATCCCATGGACGTGGCCCCGGCCGCCTTCACCGACGGGGTCTTGGCCGTATACGAACTGAACCGGATCGACCTGCTCCGGGACGTGTTCACCTTCGCCTACGAGCGGTCCTGTGCCCACTACAAGGCCATCCGCACCTCCCTGGGGGAACCCGATCCCTTCCGCCTGGTCTACCGCACGTCCCTCAAAGGCGTGGTCCGGGAGGTGATCCTGGCCCGGGAGCAGGGGACCGCGGCCAGCGACCGGATCTGGGCCCATGCCCAAGCCCCTATTCCGGAGGCGGCCCGGGACCGCTTCCGGGCGGCGGCGGAGACCGAACTCGCCAATCTCCACGAAGGCAACTTCGCGCGGGACCAGGTGCGACCCTCCCAATTCGAGGCTTGGCGCGCGGGCACGGAACCCTGATGGCCGGCCGCCGGCCCTGGAAGCGGGCACGAAAAAGCCCCCGCGTGAGCGGGGGCTTGGGTTTTAACGTCGCGGCGACCTACTTTTCCACCTGTGTGCCAGGAAGTATCATCGGCCCTCTGGAGCTTAACTGCCGTGTTCGGGATGGGAACGGGTGTGACCTCCAGGGTAAAGCCACGACGAAGGGTGCAAAAACGAAGGGTTGGGCGAGACGAGCCATTTCAAGCATTGTCTCATTGATGGGATGCAATTGATTGATGAAAAGTCAAGCCAGTGGACCAATTAGTATCGCTCAGCTCAACGCGTTGCCGCGCTTACACATGCGACCTATCAACGTCGTGGTCTACGACGGGTCTCGTGGGGAGATCTCATCTTGAGGGGTGTTTCGCGCTTAGATGCTTTCAGCGCTTCTCACTTCCCGACATAGCTACCCAGCATTGCATTTGGAAACACAACTGGAACACCAGAGGTCAGTCCATCCCGGTCCTCTCGTACTAAGGACAGGTCCTCTCAAATCTCCTACGCCCACACTAGATAGGGACCGAACTGTCTCGCGACGTTCTGAACCCAACTCACGTACCGCTATTGATCGGCGAACAGCCGAACCCTTGGGACCTGCTTCAGCCCCAGGATGCGATGAGTCGACATCGAGGTGCCAAACCTTGCCGTCGATATGAACTCTTGGGCAAGATCAGCCTGTTATCCCCGGCGTACCTTTTATCCGTTGAGCGATGGCCCTTCCATGCGGAACCACCGGATCACTATGACCTGCTTTCGCATCTGCTCGACGTGTGTGTCTCGCAGTTAAGCTCCCTTATACCATTGCGCTCTGCGGCTGATTTCCAAACAGCCTGAGGGAACCTTTGCACGCCTCCGTTACTCTTTAGGAGGCGACCGCCCCAGTCAAACTACCCGCCTGACACTGTCTTCCACCCGGATTACGGGCGCGAGTTAGAGATCAGCATTGCGCAGGGAAGTATCTCAACGACGACTCCACCGACCCTGACGAGCCAGTTTCAAAGTCTCCTTCCTATCCTGCACAGCACAATGCCAACCTCAATGTCAAGATGTAGTAAAGGTGCACGGGGTCTTTCCGTCTAAGTGCGGGTAACCGGCATCTTCACCGGTGCTACAAGTTCGCTGAGTCTCTGCTGGAGACAGTTTCCAGATCGTTACGCCATTCGTGCAGGTCGGAACTTACCCGACAAGGAATTTCGCTACCTTAGGACCGTTATAGTTACGGCCGCCGTTCACCGGGGCTTAAATTCGCAGCTTCGCTTGCGCTGACCGCTCCTCTTGACCTTCCGGCACCGGGCAGGCGTCAGCCCCTATACCTCCTCTTTGGAGTTTGCAGAGACCTGTGTTTTTGTTAAACAGTCGCCTGGAACATTTATGTGCCACCACCTCGGGCTATGAACCCTACCGTGGTACCCCTTCTCCCGAAGTTACGGGGTTAATTTGCCGAGTTCCTTCAGCAGAGTTCTCTCAAACGCCTGAGGATTCTCTCCTCGACTACCTGTGTCGGTTTGCGGTACGGTCACACTTGGATCTCCTTAGCAGCTTTTCTCGGCAGTGTAGGATCAGGACTTTTCGTCACAGGCCTCGGGCTCGTGCCCACCGGACTTCCCTGGCGGACACCCTTGATCTGTTTCGCAGCACATTCCATAGCGCTGCGTCCCTACCTTCCTGCGTCCCTGCATCGTACAAACGACCCAAACATGGTGCGGGAATATTAACCAGCTTTCCATCGCCTACGCCTTTCGGCCTCGGCTTAGGGACCGACTAACCCAACGCGGATTGACCTTGCGTTGGAAACCTTAGTCTTACGGCGGACGGGGTTCTCACCCGTCTTTACGCTACTTATGCCGACAGAGTCTCTTCCCATGTCTCCAGCTGTCCTTGCGGTCAACCTTCGCAGACGTAGGGAATGCTCCCCTACCACATAGTTCGCAGCTTCGGTAACATGCTTGAGCCCCGTTGAATTGTCGGCACAGACCCGCTTGACCAGTGAGCTATTACGCTTTCTTTAAAGGATAGCTGCTTCTAAGCTAACCTCCTGGCTGTCTAAGCACATCCACATCCTTTTCCACTTAGCATGTATTTTGGGACCTTAGCTGGCGATCTGGGTTCTTTCCCTCTCGACTACGGATCTTATCACCCGCAGTCTGACTGCCGGACTTCACGGCGTGCCATTCGAAGATTGGTTGGATTCAGTAAGCTGGTAAGCCCCCTAGTCCATTCAGGTCTCTACCTGCACGACGAAACATCCGACGCTAGCCCTAAAGCTATTTCGGGGAGAACGAGCTATCACGGAATTTGATTGGCCTTTCACCCCTATCCTCAACTCATCCAAGCGGTTTTCAACCCACACTGGTTCGGACCTCCATTCGGTGTCACCCGAACTTCATCCTGGTCAAGGATAGATCATCCCGTTTCGCGTCTATTCCCAGCGACTGTTCGCCCTATTCAGACTCGGTTTCCCTGCGGCACCGCCTCATCGGCTTCGCCTCGCCACTGAAAATAACTAGCCGGCTCATTATGCAAAAGGCACGCGATTCCCCTGGTGTACCATAGGGGTTTCACTGCTTGTAGATTGACGGTTTCAGGTTCTATTTCACTCCCCTCATCGGGGTTCTTTTCGCCTTTCCCTCACGGTACTGGTTCACTATCGGTCTGATGGACCTATTTAGCCTTACGGCATGGTCGCCGCAAATTCCAGCAAGGTTTCTCGTGCCCCGCTGTACTTGGGAACACCAACCGGAGATGCAGCAGATTTCGCGTAAGGGGCTATCACCCTCTATGGCCGGCTTTTCCAAACCGTTCCACTATCTGTGCATTTTGTAACTCCGCACCCGTCATGCGCGACGGACATGTGGGTCCCTCGACCCCCCCTACGCAACGCTCGCATGCTTACACGTAGGAGGTTTGGGCTCTACCGGGTTCGCTCGCCGCTACTTCCGGTATCACTATTGTTTTCTTTTCCTGTGGGTACTGAGATGGTTCACTTCCCCACGTTCGCCTCTCCGAGCCTATGAATTCAGCTCGGGGATTGCCAGGCTTTCACCTGACAGGGTTTCCCCATTCGGACATTCCCGGATCACCGTTCGCGTGCAA